>DATNDR010000033.1:0-14531 GCA_035606945.1 Pseudonocardiaceae bacterium | reverse complement strand
CGTCCACGACCTGGGCGGGACCCTCACCTCCGCCATCGCCGCACTGGGCATCACCGCCCTCTCCGCCGCCCAAGCCGGACCCGAACGCCTCGCCCACCTGGTCAGGAACCACTGGGGGATCGAGGCACTTCACCACATCCGCGACCTCACCTACGACGAAGACCGATCCCAGCTCCGCAAAGGATCCACCCCTCAAGTACTCGCCGGCCTGCGTAACCTCGCGATAGGCACGCTGCGCACCGCCGGCGCACCAACATCGCATCCAGCCTCCGATGGATCTCCCGCAAACCCACCCGAGCCCTCACCATCCTCGGCCAACCAGCATGACCAGGAAGAATCCACCCAGACACGACTTTGCCGATCGCCCTGGGCTGCGCCTAGTCTCGGGACATGGCCCTACCATCCACTACCGCCGCCGCCGCGAAAGACCCGGCGGACGCGATGTTCGACTGGTTCCGTATAATGCTCGACACCCAGCCGGTACATGTGGACGACAACCAGGCGTGGCAGGTGTTCAACTACGCTGACGTCACGCGGATCTTGTCCGACCCGGTCACTTACTCCTCGGATACCGTTAGGGCGTTCAACCCTCCCCAGCCCGATCTTGACCTACTTGACCTGGGCAATCTCGTGACAAAGGACCCGCCGCGACACCGCACGCTGCGCATGCTGGTCAGCCAGGTGTTCAACCCGCGTGTGGTAGCCGAGCTGGCACCGCGAATCACGGAGATCACCACCTCGCTGCTCGACACAGTGCATGGTGCGGACCGGTTCGATCTGGTCGACACTCTCGCTTACCCCCTGCCAATCACCGTGATCTCGGAGCTGCTCGGGGTACCGGCGCAGGACCAGCCCCGCTTCCGCGTATGGGGCGAGGCACTGTCCGCCGCGGACGCCAGGACCGTTCCCACCGAGGAGTTGGTCAACGAGATCGCGCCGGCCGTGCGGGAGATGAACGAATACCTGCTAGCGCACATCCGGCGGCGCCGCCAGCAGCCGGCCAGCGACCTGATCGGCAAGCTCACCGCCGCCGAGGTCGACGGCGGGCGACTAGGCGACAAGGAGATCGTGGGCCTCGCAAGCCTGGTGATGTTTGCCGGACATGCCACCACCATGGCCCTACTGGGCAATGCCGTGCTCTGCTTCGATCGCCATCCGGAGGTAGTAGCTGCGGTGCGCGCGGACCGCAACCTGTTGCCGGCCGCCATCGAGGAGGTCCTGCGCTTCCGGTCACCGTTCCCCCGGGTGGCCCGGATCACCACGACCGGCACCGAGATCGGCGGTCACGCCGTGCCGGCCGGCAAGCTGGTGATCCCATGGATCGGTGCCGCCAACCGGGACCCAGCGCGGTTCCCCAAGCCCGATCGGTTCGACATCCACCGCAGCAGCACCGGTCACCTGGTCTTCGGCCATGGCATGCACTTCTGCCTTGGCGCGCCCCTGGCCCGTCTGGAGGCCAAGATCGCCCTGGGCATCTTGCTGGATCGCTATCAGCACATCGCGGTGGACTATACCGGCTCGGTCGAGTTCGAAGATCCGTGGCAGATGATCTCCGCGAAGCGACTGCCTGTTCATGTCACCGAAGGATCCGGGGAATAGCCGTCACATGTCCGTGATGGGCCAATCACCTTATGAACCAAGCCATGCTTAAGATCTCAAAGAACCCCTTGACATCAAGATCGCAACCCGGTCTGGCAACACATAATTCCCGACGGGAAATGATCTGGCCGTTGCTAGGGAGAAAGTTAATGAGATCGAGTTATTGACAGACCTTGAGCTGGATTGTCTTCATCGATTCTGAATTACTTGGGGCATGAGCGAAATACCAATCCTAGTGCTAGAGTGAATGTGTGCCCACTATGCCGCCGGAGCAAGCGCGTACCTCCGAACCCAGCCTTCGACAGGTCGCGGAGTCGTTCGGCACGCACGCCGAACGCTATGACCGCACTCGGCCGCTCTATCCCGACGCCCTCGTGGATCGGATCGTCGCTGCAAGCCCCGGCCCCGACGTCCTCGACGTCGGAGCCGGCACCGGCATCGAAGCCCGACAGTTCCAGGCGGCCGGCTGCACGGTGCTCGGCATCGAGCCCGACGCGCGGATGGCCGAGGTCGCGCGGCGTAGCGGGGTCAAGGTCGAGGTGGCGACGTTCGAGGCGTGGGATCCGGCCGGCCGAGTGTTCGACGCGGTCATCGCCGGAACAGCCTGGCACTGGGTGGACCCGGTCGCCGGCGCCGCCAAGGCAGCGCAGGTGCTGCGGCCCGGCGGCCGGCTCGCGCCTTTCCACCGCGTGTTCCAGCTGCCGGCCCCCGTGACCGCCGCATTCATCGAGGTCTACCGGCGCATCCTGCCCGACTCGCCGTTCGACCCTGAGGCCTTGAGGCACGCCCGGGATACAGTCCAGCCGCTGTTAGCGGAGGCCGCCAACGGGATGCGGGCAGTGGGCGGATTCACCGAGCCAGAGCAGTGGCGATTCGACTGGCAGCGCTCCTACACCCGCGAGGAGTGGCTGGACCAACTACCCACATTAGGCACCCTCACCCAACTATCGGCGGACAAGCTCGCCGAGGTGCTGGACGGTGTCGGAACTGCCGTCGACGCGATCGGGGGCAGCTTCACGATGCAATACACCACCGTGGCGGTCACCGCGGTCCGAACCAGCGCTACCTGACGAGCTGAGCGGGGCTATCCGCTGCTGGCGGGAACGCCGGGCTTCATGCTTTACAAAGGCCCCAGGCTACTGTTTCGTAGGTGGTGACCTATGAAACACCATGCTTTCTGTGGGCAGCCAAAGGTGGACCGTGTTCCATAGGTCGTTTCACACAACTAGACGTGTGAAACACTCACATGAAACGATTCCGGGGTGAGCGGCGATGACTTCCTGCGCGTGGAAGCCAACGACTGCCCGATGTCCTCCTGCGCCGCCCCGGCCGGGTCGCCATGCCGGATCGGCAAGGGCAAAGTGGCCGTCCAGTACCACACAGCCCGGTTCCGGCTCGCGCCCTCCTTGGCCAAGATCCTCAACGTCCCCACCCCGGCGCTGCGCAAGCCGGGCTCGGTCTGGGTTGAGCTGCCCCGCCCCGCGACGGCCGGTGCCGAGCTAGCGGGGCAGGTGCGGATCGGGTACGCCCGCGCCTCCACCGTCCGCCAGTCCCTGGACACTCAGCTCGACTCGCTCAAGGCCTCGGGCGTTACCCGGATCTTCTCCGAGAAGATCTCCACGCGGGCCACGAGCCGTCCCCAACTCGACAAGGCAGTTGACCTGGCCCGGGAGCTGCGAGCCTCCGGCGTCGGGGTCACTCTCGTAGTGCACGAGCACAAGCGGCTCGGCCGTGGCATCGAACTGGCGGCGCTGGCCGAGCAGCTCAAGGCCGCCGGCATCAGCCTGGAGTTCCTCACCGGCGAGCTCCAAGGCTCGCACGACCCGTCCGGGATCGTATTCACCGTGCTCGCCGCGCTGTCGGGATGGAACGTGAATACATCCGCGACCGCACCCTAGAAGGCCACGAGTCCGCCCGCACCCGCGGCAAGACCATCGGTGGCGCCACCGTCACCGACGACGCCATGCTCGGTATGGCCCTCCACGTGCGAGACCAAAACCTCAGGCTGCGAGACATCGCCGCCCGGCTTGTCATCACCAAGGGCAAAAAGAAGGGCCAGCACCCTTCCCCGGCCACCGTCCTGCGCATGCTCCGCGACCACCACCAGGCCGCCGAACTGACATCGGCCAAGGACGACTGATCACCCCTCCACCAGCCCCGACCAGCGGTGATACCGGCTCACGACCCCTTTCTGCCGTATTCCGGTCCCACCCGTACGACAGTGCCTTTCACCTCCTTCAACTCCGAGCGCCTCACGGCGCACGAACGCCTCGTGGCGCACCATGCATTTGTCCAGAATCTCGCCGAGGCCACTACGAACTCGGCATGGACATCAACTCCAGGCACCGGCTCCCCGCAGCCTTTGCCGAGCTCACCCTAGCCATCTGAACAGGGCTGTCTCCGGCGTCAAGCGCGTCTTGCCCACCGCTAACGCAACAGCCCCCTCCATAGGGCAGTGTCAACTCCAGCCGCGTTGCCGCGCCTACGACCATCGCCGCCGCAGCGGCCTGCTCCCTCGACAGCTAGCGCTGCGCCTTCTCACTCTCGCGTGAACGCACAAGATCAGATGTCATCACTCGCAGCGCCCTCCCACCGGACCTCAGCCCGGCGTGTCGGCCCAGAAACACCGATCTTGGAACAGTCCCGATTCATGGTCGGGTGGGGGTGGGAAGAGGTGGTGGTGGAGGTCGAGGGTGAGGATTCCGGTGCGCAGGCCGACGGTGAGGGTGGCGCCCTGGTGGGTGCGTTCGCGGCTGCGTTGGTCGGGTGGGTGGTGGAGCAGGGCGTGGACGGGGGTGGCGAGGGGGATGGTGTGGAGGGGGGTGCCGGTGGTGGGGTCCCAGAGGCGGACGGTGCCGTCGTGGCTGCCCGATACCAGCAGGGTGCTGTCGCCGTCGGCGGTGGTGACGCTGGTGAGGGCACGCACCTGATCAGTGTGTCCGGTCAGGGGCCGACCGATTGGGTGGCCGGTGAGCAGGTCCCAGAAGCGGATGGTGGCATCGGCGCCGGCGGAGGCGAGGCGGGGGCCTTGTCCGGGTGGGCTGGGCACGGTGGTGATCGCCCAGATCCACCCATCGTGGCCGGTCAACGGGGTGCCGTGGGGCGCTGCGGAGTGCAGGTCCCAGAGGCGGATGGTGGCGTCGTTGCCGGCGGAGGCCAGCAGTGGTGGGTGGTCGGGGTGGTTGATGAGGCACAGGGCGCGGACCGGCCCGGTGTGCCCGTGCAACTGGGGTGCCGTGTGTGTGGGTTCGGTGGTGGGGTTGTTGAGGGGGTGGAGGGTGATGGTGGCGTTGCGGCCGGCGGCGGCGAGGCTGGCCGGTTGGTTGGGGAGGGTGCACAGGGCCAGTACTGCCCCGTCGTCGATGCGGATGGGGGGGTGTAGTGGGAGCTGGGTTGCAGGGTCGGTGGTGTGGAGCTGTCCTGCGGTGTCCCCAGTGAGCAGCACCTCACGGTCGGTGCTGGTGTGGAGGGTGAGTGCGCAGGGGTGCCCGGTGGAGGGGATTGTGGTCAGGGATGCGGTCGAGGCGCTCCAGCGGTGCAGCGTTCCGTCGCCGGCGAGGGCGAGACAGTCGGTGCCGGTGGCGCCGCGTGTGGTAATGGCGTTGATGCAGGTAGGGGACTCCGCGAGCGGGTCGCCGATCGGCTGGCCGGTGACCGGGTCCCACACCCGCACCGTCGCGTCCACCCCGGCGGAGGCCAGCAGGGTGCGCCCGTCGGGATGACCCGCCGAATCCCAGCCCGCCAGCGCACACACCCCCCAGACAGCGCTGGTGTGTCCGGTCAGGGCCGCACCCACCGGCTGGCCGGTGACCGGATCCCACACCCGCACCGTCCCATCCCCCCCGGCGGAGGCCAGCAGGGTGCGTCCGTCGGGGTGGGTGAAGACGGTGAGGTCTTCCACGGTGCTGGTGTGCCCGGTCAGGGGGGTGCCGATGGGGGTGGCGGTGGTGGGGTCCCAGAGCCGGATGGTGCCGTCCTCACTAGCCGAGGCCAGCACCGTGCCCCGCTCAGGCAGAGTCAAACAGCGGACCTGGCTGACTGCGGCGGTGTGGCCGGTGAGCCGGACGTGCATGGTGACCCGCCCGAGTTGGCCAGCGGCGACACCCCAGCTGGTGGTGGGTTCATCGATGACGTGTCGCGCGCCGTGGGTGGTGGTGGCCAGCTGCCGCAGACCAGCCCGATCAGCGGGCGCCGCGCTGGCGAGGGCGTCACGGGCACCGATGACCCCAGCCACCGACGAAGGCACCATCCGGCGACCGAACAGGGTGCGCACGGCATCAGCCGTAACCGCGTACGGGTCCAGGCCATCCAGCACCCGGGGGTGAGCGGCCAGTGCGTCCCAGCACTCGGCGTCGGCGGCATGCCCGGACAAATGCCGGACCAAGTAGGGCGGCAGGACCGCCGGGTCCCCGGCGGCAACCTGCGCGGCGACGTTCAGCAGCGCGGTGGCGGCCTGGCTCTGATCATGCCTAAGGGTGCCGGCATCACGGGCGCGGGTGGTGAAGTACTCCACAAACGTGCGATGCGCCAGCCGGTACACTGTCGCCTCTGCCCTGGCCACCTCCCGGCTAGGCCGTCCACTGTGGGGGTCGGGGGTGTCGCTGCTGGGGGTGTCGACGATGACATAGGCGGCCGCGGCCGAGAGCAGCTCGTGGATGGCCTGCGCCCAGCCCGCCCCCACCCCGGCACCCTTCCCAGCCGAATCGCCGACGTCGGCGCCAGTGGGGGCGGTGGTGTCTGGGGACAGGGTGGGGGTGAGGGCGGTGGCGAGGTTGGCCCAAATCCCATCGGCCTCGGGCAGGCCCCGGCCTCGGGCCAGAGCCAAAGCGCGCAGCAGAACCGGATAGCGATCATCCAGTCGCCCTAACCGATCAAGGGCCTTGGCGAACAGGTCTTGGTGATCCCCCTCCAGCAGAGTGCGCAACGAGGCGACTCGCGCTTGGGTGAGCAGTCGGGGTTCCTCGATGAGCTCATAGACCGCCAGCCGGGCGTAGAGAAATTCCCGCTCCGGACCGACCACGATGGCGGCGACCCGGTCGATATCGGCATCGCTGACCCGGCGCAGGTCAGGGACCGAGACTCCGCGGCGGCCGTGATCGCGGGCCTGGCGCAGCCGCCGCGTGACATAGCGGCCAATAGCCTCGGCATCGCGCGCCACCCACACCCGCGCACCGCCGGTCTCCCCGCGCCCACCCGTGCCCCCAGCAGGCTGAGCCGACGGGCTGGTGGCCAGGGCATCGAGAAGGTTGGTATCGCCAGCCGGGCCATCCGGCGTCTCGTGGGTGGAAGCCCGGGTACCCACTACCACGCGGACACCCGGCAGCGCGGCGATGCGGGCCAGCAACGACCGGGCGGTATCCAACGGGTCGATGGCCTCATCCAGCGCATCGACTAGCACCGTGAATGGCCGACCGAGCCTGGTAGCGGGCGTGGTCGCCTCGGTGAGGCGCTGGGCCAGCCAGTCCAAGTCGGTGGCGATCCCCACTGCGGGGTCAGTCCGGGACGGCAGCGCACCAAGCCCGGCCGCAGCGGCGACGCGACCGGTGATCTGGGAGAGGGTCAAACCGCTGAGATGAATCGCCGCATCAAACACTCCCTCGGGAGGGCTCTCAGCGGGGCCGGGGGTGCTGATCAGGCCACGGCGGGCCAGCGCATCACGTAACTCCGGCAGCGAATGCACCACCACATTGCCCAACAGCGCCGATTTACCCGACCCAGCCCGACCAGAAACAATCAACATCCCCGAGCAGTCAGCCCGCAGCCAGGCCACGATCTGGGCGCGCTCGTGCTGACGGCCTTCGAAAAACCACGACATCTCGCCGTACTCAGCGCCCTGTGCCTTCACCAGGAAATGCCGCCGCTCGTCCGGGGTGAGATCATCGAGGACGTCTTCGAGGTGACGCACGGTGTCCAACGGCGCCGACATCCACGACGCCACCGGCGGAAACACTGGCACCAGCTCCGCGCCGGTCAAATCCCCCAACGCACACACCTCACACCCAGGTAACAACCGGAGAAACTGCGCCCCTAGGTCGGTTAGCCCGATGCGCCCGTTGGCCATGTAGGTGGTGTGCAACGCTGTGTGCAAGGCGTCAGTGAACCAACCCAACGCCGTCGCGCCCTCCCCCGACACCCCCAGTAAAAGCACCTGACGCGGCGGGTCATAGGCCTTCAATGCTGACACCAGCAGCTCAACAAACCGTCGGGACTGGCAGGTGTCCACCACCACCAGCACCCACCCCCCACCCAGCCCGCCGTCGGTGGGGGTGTCCTCGTTGGTGGGGGCCTGGCGGATCCGGATGACATCGGCGAGATGTTCGGGCGTTACCCCCGCAGCACCGACCCGGGTTGGGCTGTCGGCGTGGGCCAACGCCGCCGTGCTGCCATCGGACCAGCCATGACCTACCCAGTACAACACCGAACCCACAGGGCCGGAGGCGGTGGACGCCGCCCACTCTAGTAGGCGGGCCTGCACCGCACCCGCCCCCCGCTCGCGGGCCGGCGCTGCCCACGGGTGCAGACAGCCACCAAAGGGCGCTAGCAAATCGACCAGCCTGCCGACCTGAGAATCCACATCCAGATCAGGCAACCCCGCATCGGTGTAGGACCCGATCGCCACCGGGAACACCTGCACCACCGGGTGGTCATTCCCGATTGGCTGCCCTAGCGAGTTCATCGGCTCATCCCACCATCCCCCAGATCGGCACGGTCACCACCCGCTGAGCCCGGGTTCGGGGGTGGGGGTGCTCATCAGGATCTGGGTCACCGGGGAGGAACCCCCACCAAGCAACCTCGACCCGGTACAGTCCCGGCGCCAACGGCTGCCTCCAGGCCGCCACCGTGCCCTCCCGACGGCCCACCCTCGGGGTGTCCACCCGCAACCCACTACCCAGATCGAACACCGCACACCGCACGTCCGTGGGACGCTCGACCTCCGTGATCCCACCCAGTAGGGCTGGCCCGCGGCCACCAGATCTGACACTTCCACACCCACCTGCCCAGCGCCCTGCCAGGGTCCGGTCCGCCGATCGGTGATCACGTCGCACACCACCCCGACCGCCTCGTCCGAGGACGCCAACGCCACCACGCTTGCCCCCTCGGCGTCATCCAGACATCGGAGCCCGCGCGATTCCAGGAACACCAGGTAGCCGCGAGATACCCGACCATAGGCCTCACGAGTGGCCGGCGCCAGACCATGATCATCCATGTCGGCCTCCCACGCCGCAGCCCCCACGGTGAACTCACTCGAGTCCCGACGCGCGCCACCGCCCCCGCGTTTGCGGCACGAGAGATCCACCCGGCCGGTACTCACCTAAGAGTCGAACACGCTGACCAACCGGCCGTAGTCGAACCGGCGCTGCGCACTGAATCTGCCAGTTCGCGGGCTGACCGTCATCGACGCGAACGCCACGCCGAGTGAGGGCGTGTAGATGCTGCCGCGTTCCTCGACGAAACGCGGGAGAACACATCGATGGTGAACGCGGTGCACACCGTGCCGGCCCAGGTCGAGACGTACGTGAAATCGGCCGCCCACAACCGGTTCGGCGCGCCCGCCGGGAATTGGCGTTTCACTAGGTCAGGGGTACGAGCAGCGTCCGGGTCGGGCACCGTCGTACGAACCTTCTTCCCCCGCACCGCACCGACCAAACCTAATTTCCGCATCAGCCGCTTCACTCGGCACCGGCCCACCGCAATCCCCTCCCAGCCCAACGCCCACCACACCTTCTCCGCCCCATACACCGAATAGTTCTCCTCATACACCCGGGTAATGTCTTTCTTGAGTTGCTCATCACGCACCGCCCGCACCGAAGACGGTCGGGTGATCGCGGCGTAATACGTGGACGGAGCGATCTGCATACCGAAATCAGTCAACACCCTGCAGATCGGCTCGACTCCGAACCGTTTCTTATGCTCCGTGATGAACGCTACGAGCGCGACAGTCGAGGGTCGAGCTCCCTCGCGAAGAAAACCGACGCCGCCTTCAAAACCTTGTCGCCCGCCGCAACTCACGATTCTCCCGCCGCAACTCACGAAGCACTCCAGCATCAGCCGAACTCGTCCCCGCCCGCTGACTCTGTGCCGAATAGGTCATTTATGTCATGCGACCTGGGCATATTCGTGGATCAGCCCGCCGAGCCGGTCGCGGCGTCGGAGACGAAGGTCGGGTGGTGATGCGGCCTGGGGGAGTGGTCTGAGTGGTGCTGCTTGATGCAATGCCCGGTGGGGGCGATGGTCGTTGAAGTGCGCCACGTACTCGGCCAGCACAGTCTCAAGGTGGCGGTGGTTGATGATCAGTATCCGATCGAGTAACTCGCGGCGGAGGGTGCCGATCCAGCGCTCGGCGATCGCGTTCGCCCGAGGCGCACGCACCGGTGTGCGCAGGATGCGAATGGTCTCGCTGGCGAACACGGCATCGAAGACGCCGGTGAACTTGGTGTCGCGGTCCCGGATCAAGAGAATGCGCCGGGATAAACCGGCATGGAGGAGGGGATGGAAGAGCTCTACGTCGAAGGGTTAGCGACCCACGGCGGCCCCGAGTCATGCGTCGACGTCCCGTAAGGGCGTGGCGAAGCGTTGACAGGGGTACGTGCAGGCCGGGCTATTGAGCCGCGAAATCGAGAGTTCGGGGCGCCCACGTTGTTCTTGAAACGGAAGGCAATATCACTGGTGGCGTTATCGCGAGGCGCTGGTGGACCCCGCGCGGTCTGAGAACCATGGCATGTACGGAACCTCCATGCGCGAGAACCGGGAGATCCCAGGCTCGCCCGCCCAGCTGATCACTGGGCGGGCCGTTCAGGGAACACGACGTGGTACGCCTGAGATGCACGAGCGTGGGAAGTCGGATCGCCCCGTAGTACCTGCGAACCTGTCGAACAAGGCTGCGGCTGCGGAGGTGGGGGAGGAAAGGGGACGAGCCAAGGGGAACACGGCCGGCAAAACGCATCCCGGACACAGCGCCGGCAGGGTGCGTCGAGTGCGCTGGGTCGTGTGCGTGAGGTGGCACGACGATATAAGGGTGCGCGGTTTACCGCGTTGCTGCACCACGTCACCGTCTGCCGACTGCGGACGGCGTACTGGGCGATTAGCCCGAAGGCGGCGCCCGGGGTGGATGGGGTGACGTGGATGGATTACGGGAGGAATCTGGAGGCTCGTCTGGCCGATCTGCATCAGCGGGTGCAGTCGGGGCGGTATCGAGCGGCCCCGAGCAGGCGGGCCTACATCCCGAAGACCGATGGGCGGCTGCGGCCGTTGGGGATCGCGTCGTTGGAGGACAAGATCGTTCAGCGGGCGGTAGTCGAGGTACTCAACGCGGTCTACAAGGTGGACTTCAAGGGCTTCTCGTACGGGTTCCGACCCAGGCGTGGTCCGCATGATGCGTTGGACGCGCTGGCGGTCGGGCTTGAGCGCAAGCCGGTGAACTGGGTGCTTGACGCGGACATCCGCGACTTCTTCGGCCGAATTGATCATTCGTGGCTGCGGAAGTTCATCGAGCATCGGATCGCGGACAAGCGAATCTGGCGGCTGATCGGCAAGTGGCTGGCCGCTGGTGTCATTGAGGACGGGCAGTGGTCGGCATGTGAGCAGGGTTCACCGCCAGGGGCATCGGCATCGCCGCTGCTTGCCAACGTGTACCTGCACTACGTGTTCGACCTGTGGGCCGACTGGTGGCGTCGTCACCGGGCAACCGGCGAGGTGATTATCGTGCGCTTCGCTGACGACTACACCGTCGGGTTTCAATACGAAGACGATGCGCGGCGGTTCCTCGACGAGCTACGCGAGCGGTTGGCGAAGTTCGGCTTGGAGCTGCATCCGGACAAGACGCGGCTGATCGAGTTTGGGCGGCGTGCCGCCATCGATCGGCGGCAGCGGGGTCTGGGTAAGCCACAGACGTTCGACTTCCTCGGCTTTACGCATATCTGCGCGAGGATGCCGGCCGGGCGGTTCTGGGTCAGGCGCATTACGATCAAGAAACGCATGCGGGCGAAACTGGCAGAAATCAAAGACCAACTGCGGTGTCGCCGGCATGATCCCATCCCGGTTCAGGGACGGTGGCTGACCCACGTGCTGCGAGGGCACATGGCCTACTACTCCGTGCCGGGCAACTCCGATGCGGTATCGGCCTTCCGCTACCAGCTCACCCTGCTGTGGCATCGCTCGCTACGGCGACGAAGCCAACGCGGACGGGTCAACTGGGACCGAATGGATAGATACGCGACTCGATGGCTTCCCAAAGTTCGGACGGTACATCCTTACCCAGACGTGCGCCTTGCAGCCAGAACCTGAGGCAGGAGCCCGATGCGGTAGTTCCGCACGTCGGGATCCGTGCGGGGGGCCGCCCGCGAGGGCGGTCCCTACCGCGACACATGAACTGGGCCGCGCGGTCGCCGAGGTCCATCAAGAGATGGCGCGCCTGCTGAGTGACCCAGGCACCGGTGGGGTTCGCCGTGATGCCCAGGAGGTGGACGCGGCGGGTGGCGTATTCGACGACGAACAGCACAGAGAGCCGGTTCAGCAGCACCGTATCGACGCAGAAGAAGTCGGTGGCGAGAATGCTGCGGGCTTGGACGGTCAGGAACTGTCGCCAGCTGGGACTGCTGCGGCGCGGTGCGGGGTCGATGTCGGCTCGCTTCAGGATCAACCACACTGTGCTGGGCGCGAGCCGGTAGCCGAGCCCGGCGAGTTCGCCGTGGATCCTCCGGTACCCCCAGGTGGGGTTCTCCGAAGCAGGCGCAGCACCAGCTGGCGCAGCTCGGATGCCGTGGACCGGCCGCCGGTGCGACGTCGGGGCCGGGTCCAGCGTCGGGTCACCGGGTCTTTGTGCCAGCGCAGCACCCGTGGCGGGGGTGACGATTCGATGCAGTCGGCCAGCTTGGGACAGCAATCGGGTCAGTGCTGCGAATACGGCTCGGTCTGCCCAGGACAGCCGCGGTCTGCTCACCTGGCGACGGAGCACGGCGACCTCGTGCCGCAGCACCAGGATCTCCGCGTTCTTCGATCGTGAGCTCCGGGCCAGCAGTCCAAGCCATGCCACGAGCTGGCGGAAGATGAGATACATCAGTCGCATGGCCACGGTCTGTGATCATGCCCGAGGATCACTACCGAGCGATGCCGCAGGTCACCGCCATGGATGACCAGTTCGGCACCCACACCTTGGATGCCGACGAGCGACCCAGCAACCAGCAGGTTCACCAGCTGGAGGAAGATCAGGTAGAGCAAACGCAACGACACGGTCCCCGATCATGCCCTGACCGCCGAGTACACCGATCCCCAGGTCAAAGGCGCAAACCGATTTTTGGAACCCCACACGCAGCCACAGTCAAGTCCGAACTGCCCAAGCACCCACGGACATGGAGACTTCAGGGATGACCAGCGACGATGTCGCCATTACACGTATCTGGTCGCTACCCGTGTTCGATCCGGGTGGCCAGCCCCGCGATGGTCGGGTCCTCGAACAGCGCGGCCACGGTCAGCTCGACGCCGAGCGCATCCCGCAGTCGGCCGAGCAGCTGGGTGGCGAGGATGGAGTGCCCGCCGAGTTCGAAGAAGTTCTCCCGGACGCTGATCCGGTCGCGTTTCAGCGTCTCGCGCCAGATCCCGGCGATCGCCCGCTCCAGGTCGGTGGCCGGCTCCGGGCCTCGGGCCGTGCCGCGGTCCTCGGCCGGTCCCGTGCGGGTCAGCCGCTCTCGGTCGACCTCGCCCTCAGCGGTTCTGGGTAGTTCGTCGACACAGGTCAGCTCGCACCAGGTGGGTGTGCCGTAGCGGTCCGGCAGCGGGCCCTCCGGCCGGGTACCCACCGTGTCGCACTGGGCGGTCTCGACCTCGGCGGTCTCGAGATAACACATCAGGGCGCGCAGCGAAAAGGCTGGTGCGTGGACGTGGGCGCGCACCCAGGCGGCGTCGGTGTCCAGCCCAATGAGCACGTGCGGGGTGTCGTGGCGCAGCGCCGCGTCCAGGGAACGCAGGGCTTCTCGGGCGCCCAAGATGCGGTAGCCGCGGGCGGCGTTCAGCTCTCGCGTCCCGTACCCCCGGCTCATGCCTCGCTCGTCCCACATGCTCCAGGCCAGGCTGCGTCCGTCCACTGTGCCCTCGCGGCGCTGGTGGGCGGCGAGCGCGTCGAGAAACGTGTTCGCGGCAGAGTACGCACCGACCTCCGACCCGCCGAGGAAGCCGTCCACGGAGGAGAAGGAGAGGAACAGCGTCCCGGGCCGGTCTTTGACGAGCTGGTGCAGCGCCCAGCCGCCGGTCACCTTGGGGGCCAGGACCGCGGCTCGCTGCTGCGCGGTCTGTTCGGTGAGTGGATGTTGGTCGTAGTGCCCGGCCAGATGCAGCACCCCGGACAGCTCTGCCGACCACGTCTGTTCGGCGGTGGCCACTGCCTGGCGCAGGGCCTCGGTGTCGGTGATGTTCACGGCCGCGTAGGCGATGTCGCCGAGGGCGCTTAACTCCCGGTAGGCGGATAGTTTGTCCCCGAGCTTGTCGCCGTCGGTGACGAGCTGGTCCCAGGCTGCGGGATCGGGCAGTTCCGTGCGGCCCAGCAGCAGCAGCCGGACGCGGTAGGCGGCCAGCAGGTGACGGGCCACCTCCACGGCGATCCCGCCGAGGCCGCCGCTGACGATGTACAGCCCGCCTTCCTGGAACACTGGTCTGGTCTCGGGCAGCATGCCACCGGGCAGCCGGATTAATCGTCGCGCCCACCGACGTCCCTCACGCAGGGCCACCTCCGCCTCACCGGAGGGGGTGTCGATCTCGGCCAGGAGATGCTCCATCGCTCGGGTTCCGGCGCCGGGGGGTACATCGATGTGCCGAGCGCGTAGCCAGGGCAGTTCCTGGTCCAGGCTCTTCACCAGGCCGACCACCGGTGTCCGTTCCACGGCCAGGGACTCCTCCGGCCGAACCTGCTGGCTACCACTGGACACCACGTACAGCCGCAC
>DATNDR010000017.1:0-17150 GCA_035606945.1 Pseudonocardiaceae bacterium | reverse complement strand
TAGGCCTCATCGAAATCATTGACGTCGAAGACCAGCACGCCCTGGGCGTTGAGGTAGGTGCCGAAGTTCTCCGCGTGCAGATCGCCTTGGATCCATACCCGGCGAGTCCGCTCGTCAGCCCACGGATCGTCCAGTTCGGCGACGTCGGCATAGAACAGGCAGGCACTACCGCGGTAGAAGGCGAACGGATCGGCGGCCATCTTGCGGAACTTGGTGCGGAAGGCGACTGGATCGGCGGCCATCAGGTCCGCGAAAGCTTCGGTCAGCGTGTCGACGATGTGGTGCCGCCGAGCGGTGGCGCCCTCGATGCGCAGTGCCTTGCCGAAATCCATACCCCGATCATCCTCGACCGCTCCGCAGCCCGCTCCCGCCGTACCGACCTGCATGTCGGGTGGGGGGTGGGATAGGGGGCTAGAGGTGCTGGATGTCGGTTTGTTTGGCGCGGACGGCTTCGGCGGCTTTGCGGAGGTCGGCAAGTTCGGTGTCGGTGAGTGGAGTCTCAATCACCCGACGTACGCCCTCGCGGCCCAGTTCGGCGGTGACGCCGAGGTAGACGCCGGAGATGCCGTACTCGCCGTCCACCCAGGCGCAGACCGGCCGCACGGTACCGGAGTCGGTGTACACGTCGCGCACCATGCGGGCCGCCGCGGCCGACGGCGCGTAGTACGCCGAGCCGGTCTTGAGCAGCGCGACCACCTCGGCACCACCGTTTCGGGTGCGGGTGATCAGCTCGTCGATCTTTTCGGCGGATAGCAGCTCGGCCAGTGGCTTGCCGTCCACCGAGCAGGCGCTGGGCACCGGAACCATGGTGTCGCCGTGCGAACCCAGCGTCAGGGTGCGTACCGAGGACACCGGGACGGCGAGTTCCTCGGCGACGAAGTTGGTGAACCGCGCGGTGTCGAGCATCCCGGCCTGGCCCATCACCCGGTGCCGGGGGAATCCGGTGGCCAGCTGCGCCAGCGCGGTCATCTCGTCCAGCGGGTTGGACACCACGATGACCACCGCGTCAGGGGCGTGCCGGGCGACGTTCTCCGCGACCTGCCGGACGATGCGGGCGTTGACCTCGATCAGGTCCATCCGGCTCATGCCCGGTTTGCGGGGCAGCCCCGCGGTGATCACTACGATGTCGCTACCGGCGATCGCCTCGTATCCAGTGCCGTCGCGACCGGTGGTCTGACCGACGATTCTGGTTTCGAAGCCCTCCACCGGCCGGGACTGGTTCATGTCCAGCGCCAGGCCCTCCGGCCTGCCCTCGATGATGTCGGTGAGCACGACGGTGTCGAACAGGTCGCACTCGGCCAGCCGCTGCGCGGTGGTGGAACCGTAGAAGCCGGCCCCGATGACCGCGATCTTGCCCTCACGTGACATGGCGCGAGGCTATCGCTGCCGGTTAGCCGGCAGCCAGCGGTCCGCCGGTGATGGTCAGCGCCACGGCCAGCATCAGCAGCCCGAAACCGGCGTAGGTGAACACATCGAAGGTCCGGCGACGGATACCGAGCAATCCGGTCCGCTCAGGCGGCAGGATGGCTCGCAGCCCGGCGGCCAGCAGCAGCGCAGCGCCGATGATCACGGTTCCTTCCCGCCAGTGGTACTGGGTGATGCGCACCATGCCCACCGCTACCACGGCCAGGATCAAGCCGAAGCTGAGCTGGGGTCGCAGGCTCGTCCGCTGGGTCACGGTTTTATCCAGCCCGCTCGGCGGCCTCGACGACGTTGGCCAGCAACATCGCTCTGGTCATCGGCCCGACCCCGCCGGGAACCGGTGCCAGGTACCCGGCCACCTCGGCCACCGCCGGGTCGACGTCTCCGGTCAGCCCGGTGTCGGTGCGGGTGATTCCGACATCGACGACCGCGGCACCCGGTTTGACCATGTCGGCCGTGATCAGCCCCGGGCGTCCGGCCGCGGCGACGACGATGTCGGCGCGGGACACCTCGGCTGCCAGGTCGCGGGTGGCGGTGTGGCACTGGGTGACCGTGGCGTTCTCGCTGCGCCGGGTGAGAAGCAGGCCCAGCGCCCGGCCGACCGTGATACCGCGGCCCACGATGGTCACGCCGGCGCCGGCGATCGGAACGTCGAAGTGGCGCAGCAGCTCCACGATCCCGCGCGGGGTGCAGGGCAGCGGGCCCGGCTCGCCGAGCACCAGCCGGCCCAGATTCACCGGGTGCAGGCCGTCGGCATCCTTGGCCGGGTCCATCCGTTCGAGCGTTGCGCCGGTGTCGAGCCCTTGGGGCAGTGGCAGCTGCACGATGTAACCGGTACAGGCCGGGTCGGCGTTCAGTTCGTCGATCACCGCGAAGAGTTCGTCTTGGCTGGTCGTCGCGGGCAGATCCCGGCGGATCGAGGCGATGCCGACTGCCGCGCAGTCGCGGTGCTTGCCACGCACGTAGGCGTGCGAGCCGGGATCGTCGCCGACGATGACGGTACCCAACCCGGGAATCACCCCGGCGCCGCGTAACGCTGCCACCCGGGTCTTGAGGTCGGCAATGATCTGTTCCCTGGTCGCTTTGCCGTCCAGCACGATCGCGTTCACGACAGGCATCTTTGCACCCGGGTTCACGCTCGCCGACCGGGCAGGGCGACCACCGTGACCGACACAAGGGTGAGTGCGGTGCCGATGAGGGTGGTGATGGCGAGGTGGCTGGGCCCGGCTGGCGCCAGCAGGTCGAGCAGCAATGCCCCGACGAGTTGCCCGGCCACTGCCGCCAGGCCCAGCAGCAGCACACCGGTGATCGGCACGATGACCGCCGCGACGCCCACGGCCAGCACACCCAGTGGGCCCCCGACGTACAGCCACGGCTCGTTGGGCATCGGGTTGGGCAGCCCGCCGCGTATCTCGACCTCCACTACCGCGGCGGCCGCCAGCGCAATGGTTCCCACCCCGAAGTTGACCAGCGCGGCCGGCAGCATCCCGGCCCGTGCCGGACCATCACGCCGTGCGATTGCCCCAACCAGTCCGTTCACCGCCTGCTGCCAGGCAATACCCGCCCCCGCCAGCACGGGAAGCAGGACAAACCACAGAGCCAACGGTGCGCCGAGCCGGTGGGAGACGGCCAGCAGCACAGCCGCCAGCGCGAGTCCTGCCCCAGCCGCCCGGCGCGCGGTGACCGGCCGCGGACCGCCGGGGCCGACGCCCGCCCGATCCACCAGCAGCGAGTTGACCGTCTGCCCGGCCACGACCGCGACGGTGAACACGGCCACGCCAATGGTCGCCACGGTCAGCCCCTGGCAGACGAGCAGGAAAGCGCCGCAGATCCCGCCGAGCAGCTGGTGGCGGGACAATGTACGGTCCCGGACCGCGGTGAGTACCCGGCGCAGTCCCCGTCGCACCCCGGGTCGCACCGCTGCAGACGCAACCAGCAACGACAGCCCGCCCACGTTGGAGAACGCGGCTGCCACGACAGCGTCATCGAGCCGTTGGCCGAGCTCGCCGTTGATCCAGGCCTGAACGCCGACCGCAAACCCGATACCGACCGCCGCCGCGGTGGCGGCACCCCGGGCGCCCTGAGCGGATGCGCCTGCGGTCATCACCGCCCTGGGTCGACCCGCAGGCCGTTGGCCGCGGCGAAGCGGATGGCGGTGTCGATGTCGATCCAGGCCCCGGTCAGCCGGGCCTGCACCAAAGTGTCGGCGTCCAACCGGGCCCCACGCAGATCGGCGTTGTCGAGGCGGGCGTTGATCATCCGCGCCCCGGTCAGGTCGGCTCCGGATAGATCTGCACCGCGCAGATCGGCCTGCACGAGATTCGCTTCGGTCAGCTTGAGCCCGGCGAGCACCGTCTCCCGGAGATCGGCGTGACCCAAAGCCGTCAGGCGGAGGTCGACTTCCCGCAGCGTCCACGGCCGCAACCGGCACTCGCTGATTGTGCTACCCAGCAGAGAACAGCGCTCCAGCACCGAGCCCGCCAGCATGGTGCGCTGGAAGGTGCAGGTATGGAAGGCGGTCACGCGGTGTTGCGAGGCGCCGAGGTCGGCGCGGGTGAAGTCGCAATCTGTGAACCGGCAGCCACGGGTGCGTAGGCCACGCAGGTCGGCATCGGTGAACCGGCAGGCGACGAAGCAGCGCCCCGCCCACTCCTCGTCAGCGAACACTGCGTCGGTGAAGTCGACGTTGACCCACTCGTTGCCGGGCTCGTGGCCGGGCTCGTGGCCGGGCTCGTCGACAGGCTCGTTGGCTGCCGTTGGCATGTCCCCACCCTGTCATCCCGACCGCGCACCGGGTGCAGCCGCCTTGCGAGCGGACAATTGAGTGCGACACACCGTGCACCGCGGCGCGACACGCGGGACACTGCGGCGCGACACGCGGGGATTAGCGGAAGTCCCTAGAGTTTGATCGCACCTGCATGTCCAGCGGGGCGGCGTGCTCGGCCAGTACGTTGATCACCCCCTCAGCGATCTGCACCTGGCCGCGCAGCAGCAGCGCTGGGCAGGACCGCACGATGGTGCGGTACCGGACCCAGAAGCCCGGTGAGCAGATCACGTTCACCATGCCGGTCTCATCTTCCAGATTGAGGAAGGTGACCCCACCTGCGGTGGCCGGGCGTTGCCGGTGCGTCACCGCGCCGGCGACCAGTACCCGCTGGCCGTCCTGTTTAGCCGGTAGCTCGGCAGCGGGTACCACGCTCAGGGCAGCCAAGTCGGCTCGGAGAAATTCGGTGGGGAAGCTGTCCGGCGACACCCCGGTGGCCCAGACATCAGCGGCGGCGAGTTCCAACGCGCTCATCCCGGGTAGCACTGGGCCGGTGACCCCCACGGCGGTACCGGGCAGCCGATCCGGCCGCTGCGCGGCCACCGCTCCGGCGGACCACAGCGCCTGCCGGCGTTGCGGGGCGAGCTCGTCGAACACCCCACCGGTGGCCAGCGCCTCGGCCTGGGCGGTGGTCAGCCCCACCCGGTGCGCGACGTCGGCGATGCTGCGATAGCGACCGTGCGTCTCCCGCTCCTGCACCAGCCGGGTGGCCAGCGGCTCACCCACGGTGCGCACCATGGCCAGCCCCAGACGGACGGCGCGGCCTGGGGCACCTTCAGCGGCCGGTTCCAGCCCGGCGTGCACCCCGCTGGCGTTGATGTCCGGGCCGCGAACGGTCACGCCGTGCCGGCGGGCGTCGGCGATCAGCGATTGCGGGGAGTAGAAACCCATCGGCTGGGCTCGCAGCAGGGCGGCGCAAAACGCCGCCGGGTAGTAATGCTTGAACCAGGCGCTGTAGTAGACCAGCGAAGCGAAACTGATCGAGTGGCTTTCCGGGAAGCCGAAATTGGCGAAGGCCAGCAACTTGGCGTAAATCTTCTCGGCGAGCTGATTGCCGATCCCATGCCGTGCCATGCCCTCATAAAGCCGCCCGCGGAGACGTTCCATCCGCTCGGTGGATCGTTTGGCGCCCATCGCTCGGCGCAGCTCGTCGGCCTCGGCGGCGGAGAAATCCGCGATGTCGATGGCCATCTGCATCAGCTGCTCCTGAAACAGCGGGACACCCAGCGTCTTGCGCAGCGCGTTGGCCAGCAGCGGGTGATCATAGTCCCAGGCCTCCTGGCCGTTGCGGCGCCGGATGTAGGGGTGGACCGAGTCACCCTGGATCGGGCCGGGACGGATCAGCGCCACCTCGACCACCAGGTCATAGAAGCAGCGCGGTTTGAGCCGGGGCAGGGTGGCCATCTGCGCGCGGGACTCCACCTGGAACACCCCCACTGAATCAGCCCGGGCCAGCATCGCGTACACGGCCGGATCGGTGGGTTGCAGATCCGACAGCTGCACCCGGTGCCGGTAGTGGCCGGCCACCAGATCAACCGCGTAGTGCAACGCCGAGAGCATCCCGAGCCCCAGCAGGTCGAACTTGACCAGACCGGCGGCTGCACAGTCGTCTTTGTCCCACTGCACCACCGACCGGCGCTCCATCCGGGCCCACTCCACCGGGCAGACCTCGGCCACCGGGCGCGAGCAGATCACCATGCCACCGGAGTGGATGCCCAGATGCCTGGGAAACCCCTCCAGCTCGGCGGCCAGCGCCAGCACCGGTTCGGGGATGTCGGTCTCCCCGGCCGCGTGCCCGAGCGGTCCCCACCGGTCGATCTGCTTGCTCCACGCGTCCTGAGTACCGGGCGAGTAGCCCAGCGCCTTGGCGATGTCCCGCACCGCGGAGCGGGCCCGGTAGGTGATCACGTTGGCGACCTGGGCAGCGCGGTCCCGGCCGTATTTCGCATAGACGTACTGGATAGCCTCCTCACGGCGATCGGACTCGATGTCCAGGTCGATATCGGGGTAGCCGTCCCGATCCGGGGCGAGGAATCGCTCGAAGAGCAGGTCCATCGCTACCGCATCGACGCTGGTGATGCCCAGCGCGTAGCAGACCGCGGAATTGGCCGCCGAGCCGCGACCCTGGCAGAAGATGCCGGCCCGCCGGCAGAACGCCACGATGTCGTGCACGATGAGGAAGTAGCCGGGGAAGTTCTTCTGCTCGATGACAGCCAGCTCGTGCTCGATCTGGTGGTAGGCACCGGGACGCTCGTCGTAGCTGCCGTAGCGGGTGGCCGCGCCGAGCCAGGTGAGCTCGCACAGCCAACTGGCCTCGGTGTGGCTGACCCCGGTGTGGCTGGTCGGGACGGCGAACGGCGGCAGGTCCGGCGCCACCAGATGCAGGTCGAAGGAGCACTCCCGGCCCAGCGCGGCGGCCCGCTCGACCGCTCCGGGCCAGCGGGCGAACTTCTCGGCCATCTCGGCACCGGATCGCAGGTGCGCCGTTGCCGCGGCCGGCAGCCAGCCGTCCATCTCGTCCAGGCTGCGCCGGGCCCGTACCGCGGCAAGCGCGGTGGCCAGCCGGTGCCGCGACGGAGTGGCGTAATGCGCGGCGGTGGTCGCGACAGTGTCCAGCCCGTGCGTTGCGGCCAGCGCGGCGAGCGCGTCGTTGCGCTCGGTGTCGTCGGGCAGGCCGTTGGCGGTGAGCTCGACGGCCACGTGGTCACGACCGAACAGCTCGATCAGCCGGCGTAGCTGCTCAACCGCCGCGGCCGGACCGTCGCGTTCCAGTGCCCGGCGTACCGCTGCCTTGCGGCAACCGGTGAGCACGACCCAATGCCCACCCGCGGCGGCTGCTACCGCGTCGAGGTCATAGACCGGCCAACCCTTCTCCTTTCCGGCGATCTGGGCGTCGCTGATCACTCGGGACAGCCTGCGGTAACCCTCGGGATCGCGGGCCAGCACGAGCAGGTGCTCACCCTCCGGGTCGGGTACTCCGCTCTGGGGCGCGGGAAGACGCAGGGACAGCTCCGCTCCGAAGACGGTCCTGATACCCAACTCGCGGGCTGCCTCGGCGAAGCGCACCACCCCGTACATCCCGTCGTGATCAGTGAGCGCGATCGCGTCCAGGCCCAACCGGGCAGCCTCCTCGACCACCTCCTCCGGATGGCTGGCGCCGTCTAGAAAGCTGAAGTTGGAGTGGCAGTGCAGCTCGGCATAGGGAATGCGGTGGTGGGTCTGCGCGAACCCGGCTGTCGCCAGTCCCGGCGGTGGCTCGTAGCGCTCCCGGTGGCGTGCCCAGGCTGGGCTGTCCCCACCATCACCGGGATGCTCCTCGTCGCGAAGTCCTGATCTGGAATCGGGAGGCAGCCCGGACAGCGCGCGCTCCAGATCTACCCACCGCATCGGCGGGTCATTCCAGCCCATCGTTGGCCAGATCGGAGCGGGAGTAGGTCAGGGGTCGGGCGGGGTCGATCCCCGTCCGGGGAGTTACAAGCCCAACGGTATCGAACATACGTTCGATACTAGCACGTTGTCTTGCCGGGCGGATCGTGTACTGCGAGAGAGACGGGAGCCGGTGTCCTGACACGTGGCTGCAAGTCGGTGATGTCCCGCGTCCCTATTGATCCTCCTCGCCGCGCAGGAAACGCTCGAGTTCGGCGGCGAGTTCGTCGCCGGAGGGAAGCCCCGAGGGTGGGGTCAGCTCGTCATCGAACGCGGCCTCGAGACGGCTCACCAGCACCCGGTATTCCTCGTTGTTGGCAACGATTTCGTCGATCTGGCCCACGATGCTGGCGGCCGCGGCGTGCAGCGGCTCCGCATCGAGCTTCAGCCCCGCCACGGAGGCGAGCGCATCGACAAGGGCGGCAGCTGCCGCCGGGTAAGGGGTAGCTGCCAGATAGTGCGGCACCCGCGCCCACACACCGATCGCAGGTACGCTCGCGGCGGCGAAACCTTCCTGCAGCGCGGTCTGGATCCCCGCGGGCATCTCGGCGGTGCCGGGCACGACACCCACCTGGGCCGCCAGCTCAGCTCTGGTGGCGATTGCCATCAGCCTGACCGGGCGGGTATGGGGCACCGGAGCGGCGTAAGCGCCGAGACCAGCGACCAGCCGCACCTCCAGTTTCGTGGCGAGGTCCACCACTGCTCGCACAAAAGCGTGCCAGGCCATGTCCGGTTCAGGTCCTACCAGGACGAGAAGACTTTTGCCTGCGCCGTCCCGGCCGGCCCGCAACTGGATCTCGGGCCAGCTCAGGCCGTCGACGACCCCATCGGCGATCCGCACGATGGGACGGCGGGATCGGAAATCGATCAAGTCGTCGGACTTGAATGTGGCCAGCACCTCCGTCGGTATCGTCTCGAGAATCTGGGCGATGGCGGCTTGAGCACCGAGCCCGGCGTCGGTCCAGCTCTCCGTTGCCAGCAGTAGCACCGGAGACTCCAACGGGCTATGCGAGTACAACTCGTAGAGGGAAGACATCACGGCCCGCAACGATCAATGTCTGTGGTGGTCACCCGACACATCTTCGCACCGTGGCGCCGATGTTCGGGCTCGCCGGCAAAATTCCTGTCCAACCGGTGTGGCGGCGTCGCGTTCGCTCAGCCGGGCGGCACTGGTGTAGGCGGGACGCGCCAGCAAACGATGACCTGCCAGGACGCACAGCGAGCCGCGGGTCTGGCTGATCACCGGCGCCAGCAGCGGCTTCGAGCGGACGCCACCAGGTCATCTGGGGTACTCGTGCCGGGCAGCCACGAGCGATGACCGGCACGTTTCGGCTCGCGTCGAACAGACGCGTCACCACACTGGAGCGATGAGGGCATCGACGAGTCGGGCGGCGACGCCGACCGACATGAGGGTGCTGTCGCCGGCGCTGATCGCGATCGGCCTGGGTTACTTCATGGTCATCCTGGACACCACGATCGTGAACGTGGCCCTGCCCGCTTTGCGTGCCGATCTGCGGGCGTCGGTGAGCGGGCTGCAGTGGGTGGTGGACAGCTACCTGCTGATGTTCGCGGCGTTTCTGCTCTCCGGTGGGGTGCTCGCCGATCGGCTGGGGGCACGGCGTGTCCTCCAGCTCGGGTTGGGCATATTCGTGGTGGCGTCGGTGGGCTGCGGGGTGGCCCCGAGCACCGTGGTGCTGGTGATCACTCGGGTGGTGCAGGGCGTGGGCGCGGCGCTGGCGGTGCCGGCGTCACTGGCGTTGCTGCGCGCGGCGTATCCGGATCTGGGCCCCCGGGCCCGCGCAGTCGGTGTGTGGGGCGGGATCGCCGGCATCGCCGCCGCGGCCGGTCCGATCCTCGGCGGAGTCCTGATCACCGCCGCCAGCTGGCGGCTGGTGTTCTTCATCAACGTCCCGATCGGGCTGGCCGCCATGGTCCTGACCGCCCAATACGCCCCCGCGCCCAAGGCCTGCCCACGCAGCCTGGATCCGGCTGCCCAGCTCGCCGGGGTGCTCGCGCTGGCGGCGTTAGCCCTGGCGCTGATCGAGGGTGGCCACGGGGGCCTCACACCACTGGCGATCGGTGGGGCCGCGGTCTTCGTGGCAGCGACCGCAGCATTCATCGCCATCGAGGGCCGAGTGGAGCACCCGATGCTGCCGTTGAAACTGTTTCGGGATGCGACGTTCACCGGTGGCAACGTGGTCGGCCTGCTGATCAACCTCGGCTTCTACGGTGAGCTATTCGTGATCAACCTGTACTTCCAGCAGGTAATGGGCTACTCCGCGCTGCTAGCGGGGTTGGCTGTGCTGCCCCAGATGGGAGTGGTCGCCGCCGCGTCTGCGCTGTCCGGGTGGTATACCGCCCGCGTCGGCGGTCCCCGGCTGACCATGCTCATCGGGCTGGTCACCGGTGGCGCCGGATTGCTCGGGTTGATCGTGGTCGGGGTGCATACGCCGTACCTGCTGCTGGTCGGACCGCTGGTCGCCGCCGGGTTCGGGATGGCCTTCACCATGCCCGCTGCGACCACCGCTGTGGTAGAGGCGGCGCCAGCCGACCGGGCGGGGCTGGCCTCGGGGGCGATCAACGCAGCCCGCCAGGTCGGCGGGGTGATCGGGGTGGCCCTGCTCGGCGCCTTGGTGGCCGCCGGCGGCCCGATCGTTCCCGGGCTGCGGATCGGCCTGGCCATCGCCGGTGCCGCCTTCCTGCTCGGCGCGGCCGTCACCATGAGCACCATCGGCCACCGTCACTCGTAGATTCCTTCGACCCGCCAGCAGCCCGTCTCACAGGCCAGCAGCACCGCGAGCGGGTCGTCGGTCGGTTCGGCGACGTCGAGCACCGCCTGCAGCCGCGCGCAACGCCGTCCCCCGCCGGGCTCCCACCAACGTTCCTCGACTGGCCAGGGCCCTGCCCAGGTGAGCACCCGACGCGGCGGGTTGCCGCCCACCGCGATCCGGTGCGGGATACCGGTGAGCCTCCCGCGCCCGCTCACCCCGACAGCGAATCCGGCATCGTCAAGCACTTCGGCGGGCAGCGGGTGAGCAGGTATCCGCGAAGGGGACGGCGCAGGCAACCGACCCGGCCAGGGGAGGCCGGCATCGCGCGCCGGAGCCGGGTCGTCTCCCCAGGGCACCAGGCGCACCCGGTCGGTGGGGTCCCGGCCACCGCCGATCACCCCGGTGAAGACCCTATCGGGTCCGAGCATCGCCTGCACCCGGACCAGCGCCCGGCCGGCCCGCTCGTCGTCCTCCCCGGATTCCCCCCACAGCCCGCGCTGCAGAGCCTGCCCACCGATCACCTCCTCCGGGCTCAGCGTCAGGACGGTGATGCCACCGAAACCTGCTGGCAGGGTCGAGTCATCAACGCTGCTGGGCCGCGAGCCGCGGAAGGTCAGCCAGCCGTCCAGCTGCCAGCGCACCCGATCGGAGATGCCGGCTGCGGTCAGCGGCCCGGCGCAGCGCCACACCCGATGCAGCTCCTCCCCCGCCTCGGTGCAGGCGCCGACGCCGAGCCGGACACAGGCCAGACCGCGGGCGGCCAGTGCGGTGTGTAGCTGCTCCGCGGGTTCCCGGGCGGCGAATGCCGCCGCGTCGACCCGATCCAGTGGCGGGTCGAACCGGCGGGTGACGGTGAGATCGACCGGCGGGTGGCGGCGGGCCAGCGGGCGCTCATCGAGCCCCTGAGCGAGCCGGTGCGCGCGCACGCCGTCGAGGCCGAACCGGGAGGCGACGTCGTCGACGGGCAGCGCGGCGAACGCGCCGAGGGTGCGCAGCCCGAGGCGGTGCAACAGACCCACCAGCGCGCCCCGACCCGTCCCGATCCGATCAAACCCGGTGGCGGGCTGGTGCAGCTCAGCGAT
Source organism: Pseudonocardiaceae bacterium (assembly GCA_035606945.1). Taxonomy (GTDB): domain Bacteria; phylum Actinomycetota; class Actinomycetes; order Mycobacteriales; family Pseudonocardiaceae. Next base: position 5,625 of record DATNDR010000017.1, on the reverse strand, counting down.
GCTCAGCGGCGCGAGGAAGTCGGCCGAGCCCTCCGGCGGCACCAGCAGGCCCCGGTGCGCGGCCAGAGTCGCGGCGAACAGGCCGTCGGCGATACCGATCTGGCATTCCACCCCGGCCTGCGCGGCGACCACATCAAGGATCCGCTCGACCACCGTGAGCTCGCTGCCGAAGTACCGGATCGGGCCTCGGGCCGGTAACGCGACCAGCCCAGGACGTACCACCTCCACGCCGGGCACGAGGGCCTCGACAGCGGCGACCACCGGTTCGAACGCCCGGGCGTCCCGATCGGGGTCATCGGCGAGTACGGCCAACTCCGGGCAGCGGCCCTGCGCCTCCCGGCGGCGTTGCCCACGGCGCACCCCCTGCGTCCGAGCCGTCTCCGAGCACGCCACGATCCGGTTGGCGGCCACCACCGCCACTGGTATCCGCGCGGCCAAGCCCTCGGCGGCCGCCCCGGCCACCACGGGCCAGTCCGGGCACCAGATCACCACCACCCGATCCGGGACCATCAGCCCACCGCCTTGATCGCCGGGTGCCCGATCGCCACTGCCACTGCACCGTCCGGGCCGGGCAGCAGCAGGCGGGCGGTGCGGGGCCGGGTCGCCGCACCGCGACCCATTGCGCGCACTACCACCTCGCGGCTGCGCAGCCGCCCGTGCCCGTCATCGGTGCCGTGCCAGGAGTCGGTCCGGCAGTCCAGTTCGACGTCCGCGCCCGGCCATCGCCCGAGCGGGAGCAGCACCGACCCGCGCTGCCGTGCCCTGGCGGCCAGGGATCGGCGCGCCCCGGCAGGTACTCGCTCCGCGCCGGCCAACGCCACCAGGCCTATCCCGTCGAGCAGTGCCGCAGCCACCGGCGCCGGATCCGGCCCAGGCCGGGGAACCAGCGCCAGCCGCCGCACCACCACCCCCGCCTCCGCCGCGGCCAGTACTCCGAGGTCGCCGGCGCCGATCACCGCGGCCCAGGCTCCCTGCGCGGTGGCTGCAGCCAGCAACGCCAGTAGCAACGACAGCGAGCCGTGCACCGCGATCACCGACCCGCGGCGCAGCCCCCCGCCGGGCAACAGCGGCGCGAGCGGTTCGGCCACCGGGAACGGCGGCCGGCCGCCGGGGGCGTCGAGCCGCTCACCCAGCGTCGACGCGGGCGCAACCTGCACCCGCTGCAGCGCAGACGCGACGCTCCCACCAGCCATCGGGCGACCTCCTCCCACACGGTGGGTGCATGCCGACGTCGACCCGCTGGGTCGACAGCACCCGGATCCACTGCGGGGAAGGCAGCGCCGGACATAAGACAGTATAGAACGTATGTTCGATACTCGGCGACCGACTGTCCGTTAGGATGAGCCATCGATCTAACGGCGCTGCGCGGCTGACCGGGCTGTTTGCGCTTCTGCTGCCGGCGTCGGTAAACGCGTCCCCAAGAGGATCCCCCCGGGTGACGACCGGCGGCGGATAGCCGCTGCTCTGGTAGCCGGTCGCTCGCCGGCTCCCGGTATCGCACACTCGATGTCGTGGCGGCCTTCGACTGGATCTCCCTGTGCACCGATTACGGCTATGCAGACGGGTTCGTAGCCGCGTGTCACGGGGTGATCGCCCGGATCGCGCCGCAGGTGCGTGTGCTGGACGTGACCCATGCGATCGGGCCAGGTGACGTACAGCACGGCTCGGTGGTGCTCGCCGACACGCTGCCCTGGCTGCCCCCGGCGGTGCATGTCGCGGTCGTCGACCCCGGGGTCGGTACGGCACGGCGCGGGGTGGCGCTCGTCAGCGGCGACGCTGTGCTGGTCGGTCCGGACAACGGGCTCCTGGTGCCCGCTGCGCGAGCCCTGGGCGGGTGTCGCGCCGCTTATGAGCTCGCCGAGCCGAGCTACCGGCTGCCAGTGGTCAGTGCGACGTTCCACGGCCGTGACGTCTTCGCGCCGGCCGCCGCGCACCTGGCCTGCGGGGTGCCGCCAGACGCGCTGGGTCCCGAGCTGGATCTGGCATCGCTGGTCACCCTGCCCGCGCCGGTGTGCCAGGTGGAAGGCGATCGGATCCGGGTCGAGGTGCTGTGCGTGGACCACTTCGGCAACGTCGCGCTCGCCGCTGGGACCGGCGAGCTGGCGGCCGTTGGGCTGCGGAGGGGGGCGGCGGCGACGCTGCGGTGGCCGGCTGGCGCCGAGCCGGTGCGCCTCGGCATGACTTTCGCTGACGGGGCTCCCGGCGAGCTCATGCTGCTGGTGGACTCCGCCGGACACCTCGCGGTGGCCTGCCGCGGTGGCTCGGCAGCGCGCCGCACCGGCTTACGGCCCGGCACGGTGGTCGAGTTGATCATGGACTGACACGTGATCATATTTTCGGAAGATCGGCCGCGGTGAGCGTGGTTGTTGCCTCATTCGACCGGGCGTAGTTGGGCAACGGCATGCACGGCTGTGGTGTGCGTCCAGCCGGCGAGGACGTGCAGACTGGGGCTAACCGCGGGCCAGCGGGTCATCGAGGAGCAGACATGCGCATTGCCGTGGTAGGAGCGGGTCCGACCGGGCTCTACACCGCAATCGCGCTGGCCCGTCGCGGGCATGCGGTCACGGCCATCGATCGCGACTCCGGCCCTGACCGGGACGGGTCGTGGAAGCGCAGGGGCGTGATGCAGTTCCACCACCCGCACGGCTTCCGTCAGCAGGTCGTGGACGCTCTTCTCGCCGAGATCCCGGAGGTCTGGGATGACTTGATGGCAGCCGGAGCCGAACCGGTCACACTGCCCGACAACCCCGGGCGGGTGATCGGGCTGCGCTGCCGCCGTCTCATCTTCGAACGGGTTCTGCGGTCAACCGCCGAGACGCAGCCCGGTGTCACGCTGCGGATCGGTCACGTCGATGATGTCTGCTGCGAGCGAGGACGGGCCGTCGGTGTCCGGATGGATGGTCACCAGGTGGATGCCGACCTGGTCCTCGACGCATCCGGTCGCGTCGGCCGCCTCGCCCGGACGTTCCGGGCACCGGCCGAGGGTGGTGACTGCGGAATTGCCTATGTGTCGCGGCAGTACCAGCTGTTGCCGAACGCCCAGCACGGGCCGATGAACGCACCGATCGGGATGGTGGCGATGTACCCCGGCTACCAGGCGATCGTGTTCGTCCACGACAACCGGACCTTCTCCACCCTCATCGCCCGAGCCAGCACGGACCGTCAGTTGGCGGCGCTGCGATTCTCCGAGGTGTTCGAGGCCGCCTCCCGAGCGATCCCTTCGCTGGCTGCGTGGACCGAGCCGGACCGGTCCCGGCCGATCTCCCCGGTCCTGCCCGGTGGGCGGCTGTCCAACACCTACCGGACGCAGCTCAACGACGTAGGTCAGGTCGCTGTCAACGGGCTGATCTTCGTCGGGGACGCGGTGTGCACGACCAATCCCGCGGTCGGACGAGGCATTGCCACTTCGCTGATGCAGGCCCAACGGTTGTTGGCTCTGCTCGACGAGCACCGGCGCGACTTCATCTCGTGCTCGCTGGAATTCGACCGCTGGTGCACCGAGAACATCAAGCCGTGGTTCTCCGACCACGTGTACTGGGACGCCGAGCTAATCCGCCGCTGGTCGGGTCATGACGTCGACCTCACCCGGCCGCTGCCTTCCGACCTGATCATGGCTGCCACCCAGGTCGATCCTGAGATGCTCAAGGTCGTCGGCCCCTACATGGCCATGCACGCCCTGCCGGCCAGCCTCGCCACCGTTGAACCCCGCGCCCGAGAAATGTACGCCGGCGGCTGGCGCCCACCCGTTCCCGACGGGCCCACCCGCGACGAGCTGGCCGAGCTGGTCGCCGCGGCAGCTGCACGTCGCATCAGTGCGTGAAGTGGCGGGTTCCGGTGAGGTACAGCGGCACCCCGGCGGCCTCGGCGGCCGCCGTCACCTCGGCGTCGCGGATCGACCCCCCGGGATGCGCCACGGCGCGCACACCGGCGTCGAGCAGCACTTCCAGCCCGTCGGGGAACGGAAAGAAGGCGTCGGAGACGGCCACCGCGCCAGCTGCTCGCTCGCCCGCCCGGCTCACCGCGAGCCGCGCGGCGTCGACCCGGTTCACCTGACCCATGCCGATCCCGACGGTGGCCGCATCCGCGGCGAGCAGGATCGCGTTGGAGCGCACCGCGCGGCAGGCTCGCCACGCGAAAGCCAGGTCAGCCATGGTCGCGCCATCCACGGGCGACCCGGTGGCCAGCGTCCAGGTCGCCGGATCGTCGCCGGGCGCGTCGAGCGCGTCACGGGTCTGCAGCAGCAACCCGCCCGACAGGGCACGGAACTCAACACCACCCCGCTGCGGGGGCGAGGCCAGCAGCAGGCGCACGTTCTTCTTCCGGGCCAACACATCCAGCGCGCCTTCGGCGTACGACGGCGCAAGCACCACTTCCGTGAACACCTTGCTGATCTGCGCGGCCAGCTCGACAGTGACCTCGCGGTTGCACGCGATCACGGCACCGTAGGCGCTCACCGCGTCGCAGGCATGCGCCCGGCGGTGCGCGTCGGCGACGTCCCCGGCGGCCGAGACGGCGATACCGCACGGGTTGGCATGCTTGATGATCGCAACGCAGGCGGCGTCGTGATCATGCGCGGCCCGCCACGCGGCGTCGGCGTCGACGTAGTTGTTGTAGGACATCTCCTTGCCGTGCAGCTGCTCGGCGTTGGCCAGGCCGGCGCGCCAGTGGGTGTAGAGCGCCGCGCGCTGGTGCGGGTTCTCGCCGTAGCGCAGCACGGTCTTCTTGTCCCACGTCGCGCCGGTCCAGGCGGGGAAGCCGGTGCCGTCGGAGCTGTCGGTGAGGACGTTGCCCATCCACGAGGCGACCGCCACGTCGTACGTCGCGGTGTGCACGAACGCCTGGGCGGCCAGCTCGGCCGTCACCGGACGGTTCGTCGCGACGACGCCGCCGTAGGCGGACACCGGGTCGCAGGCGTGCGCCCGCCGGTGCGCCATCGCGATGTCGTCGCCGACCGCGATCCCGCACGGGTTGGCGTGCTTGATGATCGCGACGGCCGGCTCGGCGTGGTCGGACGCGGCGCGCTGCGCGGCGTCGGCGTCGACGTAGTTGTTGTAGGACATCTCCTTGCCGTGCAGCTGCTCCGCGTTGGCAAGGCCGGCCCGCCAGTGGGTGTACAGCGCCGCGCGCTGGTGCGGGTTCTCGCCGTAGCGCAGCACGGTCTTCTTGTCCCACGTGGCGCCGGTCCACGCGGGGAAACCGGTGCCGTCGGAGGTGTCGGTGAGGACGTTGCCCATCCACGAGGCGACGGCCACGTCGTAGGTCGCGGTGTGCGCGAAGGCCTGGGCAGCCAGGGTGCGGCGCTGCTCGAGGGAGAACCCGCCGCCGCGCACGACCATCAGCACCGAGGGGTACTCGGCCGGGTCGGTGACGATGGCGACGCTGGCGTGGTTCTTGGCGGCGGCGCGGACCATCGAGGGGCCACCGATGTCGATCTGCTCGATGCACTCGTCGGGCGACGCGCCGCTCATCACGGTGTCCGTGAACGGGTAGAGGTTCGAGACCACCAGGTCGAACGGCTCGATGCCGAGGTCGGCGAGCTGCGCCACGTGGTCAGGGTTGCGGGTGTCGGCCAGGATCCCTGCATGGACGTTCGGGTGCAGGGTCTTGACCCGGCCGTCGAGGCAC
>DATNDR010000012.1:0-55017 GCA_035606945.1 Pseudonocardiaceae bacterium | reverse complement strand
ACGAAAACGCAGCACCGTTCACGTGGACCGCGACAGCAAAGGATATTATCGGCAAGGTGCAGATCATCGAGCGAGACTTTCGGAAGCTGCTGGACAACAACCGGAACCTGAAGTAAAGAACATTCTATTACCTGGCACTAGTAATCGTATGCCCATCAGCCGTTCTGCCAAGTTTTGACAGGACGGCTTAACATTGACAAGCAGGCTAGTTACGCGCACTTTAGAGCTATGTAATTAAAAAGTTGGACGGCAATATGGCTCTCCTCGGTATTCTTATATTCTTTTTTGGGTGGACCGCAATAATCATACTTGGCACAAATTATTATCAAATGCGCAAAAAGACACTTGCTGACACGCAATCTTCAAAGAAAGGCGATAAGCGTCGGTCTTAGATGTAAGCGGCGGACCGCAATCAGAAGGTTAGCGCGCTTAAGACCGCTAGTGCGGTCAGCTTTTTGCGCTGGCCGTAATGGCAGGCGGGCACTTCATCGGGACCCCCTCGCATCAGCGCGCACCAGCGAGGTCAGCGCCCCTGCACCCGGACAGCGGCCTGGCTCGTTCGACGTGGTGGGCTGCCATTGCGCGCCACGGCCATGTTTCTGGCTTCATCCCGAGCCAACTCAAGCACGTGCATTAGCTCATCGACCTTGACCGGCTCCATGATGGCTTCCCAGGTAAACGGCGGCGAAATTGACACCCAGACCGTGCCTTGCACCACGGTCACGACTAGGGTTACATCGACGCCTTGCATCCCCTTAACGAAGACTCGGCGGGGCACGCCTGTACTGGACCATGGGGCTTGCTGGACAAGGGCACCGTCACACCGGTCTTGAAGCTTTTGTACGTCGCGGCTCATGAACTGTGCTCACATTCCCCGGTGGACTCCACGGCATACAGGGGAATAGGAATAATTACGGAGCCCTCGAAGACGGCCCCATTCATCCGGGTAGCTCGTTGTTGCAACTGTTCTCCGGCACGGATCAAGCGCTGCGCGTAGTCCAGTTGCTCAGCAGCGCTGGCACTGCCGTCCATAATGCGCAGGGCCAGGGAGGCCAAGGCAGCGTTGAGCCGGTACAAGTTGGCCAAAAGCTCCCGATCTTCGCAGATCACCGAGCGTCACCCTGGTCGTCGTGTGTCTGCAGCTCGATACGCCGGAAAGCCGCTGCCAGCTCCCGCCGCAGTGATTCGGCGTCGGCCGGTTCCAGCCACACACGCGGTCCGTCTGGCCGTCCCTGGAGCACTAACGTGCCGTTGTCAAGCTCGGTGACGAGCACGGTGGGCGGCACGGTGAGGCCGGACTGGATGCTGTACTTGGTTGCATGTAGCAGCTCGCCCCTGCCGTCGCTGCGGTGGTTACCGGCCTTCCGGCCCGCACGATTGTCTTCGTAGTGCACTCGCCTTTAGCCCCGTCTGTGTGGCTTCGTCGCTTGGATGGCACCCAAGGCCGGGGAACACGGGACTGGAAGTGACCGGTATCCGGGGAGGAACACACACCAGCTTGAGCGTTCAGCCCGGTCCTGGGGCCAGGTGAAGCCAACCGCTGAGAGATCGCCTCCAACAGTGCGGGATGGTGGCAGTGTCGATGCAGAACAGCAACATCGACCTTTATGTGACCGTGTACTGTCCGATACGTCCTTTGAGGGGGCGGCATGGCAGACAGGCGACACCGGCTAGTCCTCACACGCAAGGCGGCCGGCTTCAGTCAGGAGGAGCGGTTGGCCGAGACGGTCGGGGTCGAGCGCACAACCGTCATGCGCTGGGAACGCGGTGAGACCTGTCCGTAACCTTGGGCCAGGCCGAAACTCGCACGCGCCCTCGGCATCTCGGATGACGCCCTCTCGGAGCTCTTGAGCGAGCCTGCCGAAGCAGAAAATGTTTTGTTGGCACCTGTCCAGATCGCCGAGGAGGTAGCACCGCTGCATCGCCGAGACTTCCTCGAGTACAGTGCCGCCTTCCCAGTGCTCGGGTTCGACGAGCTACGCCACCTCGGAGCGGCCTTTGATGATGCCAGGCACTACCTCGATGCCGAGGTCGTGGGCTATTTCAAGCAGCAGCTAGCGAGCTGTGCCGCAAACGATGGGACGTACGGCCCAGCGCAAGCCCTCCCGCTTGTATTGGGCGTCGTGGCCGCTATTGAGCGCCATGCCCGAGGGGTGAAGGCCACCGTTCGCCGTGAGTTGCTGGCGGTTGGTGCGGGGGCTGCCGAATTCGTCGGCTGGCTCTACCGGGACGCTCGCCAACCACGTCTTTCGGCTCACTGGCGAGACCGTGCCACCGAGTGGGCTCAAGAGGCCGGTGACTGGCCCATGCAAGGCTACATTCTGCTCAAGAAAAGCCAAGCTGCCTGGGATGACCGTGATGGCCTGCGCATGCTGACCCTCGCTCAAGCAGCCCACGACGGACCATGGCGACTGCCGCCGCTGGTGCAAGCTGAGGTCGCCCAGCAAGAGGCCCGTGGCTTGGCAATGACGGGTGAATCTACCGTTACGGTTGACGCCAAGCTCGATGAAGCCTGGGAGATATTCACCGGCGCAGAAGCGACCGCAGGTGAACTGGGCTGTCACTACGATCTTGCCCTGCTGACGATGCAAACCGCTATTTGTTACTGCGAAGCCGGTCAACCAGAACGAGCCGCCGAGCAGTACCGTGAGCACCTGGACGACGAGCAAATCTCGCACCGCGACCGGGGCTACTTCCTCTCACTGATGGCGAACGCCTTGGCACAGGCTTCTGCGCCAGATGATGCTGCTTCGGCTGGACACGAGGCCTTGACCGTCGCCGTTGCAACCCATTCTCTGCGCACGGTTCAGGAACTCAAGCGCGTCTGCACGGTTCTTGAGCCGTGGCGTTCGCGGCCAGCGGTGCAGGAGCTACGCGAAGCGGTATTGCCGCTTTAGTGGCGGCTGATCCAATCAGTCGTGGCCCGGATGACCTCAGCCTGCCACTGCTGACTCTGCGGATTCGCGTAGCTGGGATCGTCGTGAACGGCAAACCCATGCTGAGCGCCGTTGATCTCAATGAGCTGATGTTCAACCGCTAGTTGCCGTGCGGCCCACCGGGATGACTCTACCGAGATAAAGGTATCTTTAGTGCCGTGCACAATCAGTGTCGGAGCCTGGATATCACCGAGCACGGTGTGTGGCTGGAGGTAGAAAAGTTCGTTCAATAGCGGCCTGCCAAGCTTAAACGTTGGTGAGTGAACGAGGTAGCCTTGCTGCAACAACTCGCGCCCCGCCTCCTCACTTATTTGCCCGTCATGCCAGTAGGGCTTGTCGTCGATAAGACGCTTTCGGTAGTTGAGGAGCGGGTTGAACATAACCAAACTCGCCAGCCCAGCCGGGTGTCGAGTAGCGTAGTAGCCGCAAATGCCCCCACTGAAGCTGGTGCCAAGTAGAGCGACCCAGTTGGTACCCACCCGAGAAGACGCGAGCGCAACGGCTGCCCGGATATCGGCCAGGATGCCCGCCAGCGTCAAGTCCTCCTGACGCCCCTCGCTCTCCCCGTGACCCCGCAAATCAAAGCGCAACGATGCAATACCAGCGTCGGCCAATCCGGCCGCCAGCCGGGCGAAGAAACCGCCTTCCTCCCGCGTCACGCCGCCGCCGTGCAACAGAACAACCGCCTGCCGGGCACTGTCCGGCAGAACCAGGGTGCCGGACAGGTAAAGACCGTCAGGCGTGCGGACGGTGGTGCTGGTGCTCTGCGCAGACACGTATGCTCCCGGCGTCGAAGTCCAGGTAAGCGTAGGGCCTCGGCATGTCGATCTCCCCGAGATGATCTCTAGCAAGATCAGGGAGCCAAACGGGGAGCCCAACCCGATTCGGCGCGCCTCGCCGTCGCAAAAATGCAGCCGATCATCGCCGCTCCGTCGACCAGCACCGGGCGCAATTCCTCGCGGTACACAGCCTCGGTAACCACGGTGCCGGCGTGCCCAACCCGCCGCACGTTGGCCGCGTCCAGCGCGGTCCCGGTCGAGGTGGCGAACACGAGACCGGTCTCATTCCACAGCTGCCCCGCTGCCGGCCGTTCGGCGCCTGCCGTGCCCGGTGCGCCTTGAGCGCCTCGACGCTTGTGGCGGCAGGGCCAGCGTCCGGCGGATCTTGCGGCTCTTGGTGTCCCCACCCGCGCGCACACTGCGCCACACCTCGATATGTGGTGGCAGCGAGCCCACCTGCGCGAGGTGCGTCCGCTCCCATCCCAGCGCGCGAGCCTCCTCCGTGCGGATCCCGGTGAGCAGGCTCACTACGACGTAGGTGTGCAGTCGGGATCCGGCGACCGCGTTGCGTACGGCTCATGCATGAGTCAAATCCAGCGCCTTGGTGGATAACCGCCGGTGCATCGCAGCAGCTGCGATCGCCAAAGTCGGTGTCCTCGGATATGAGGACCAACGCGTGCGTCCGGGCGAACTCCAAGATCACGAAATCCGTTGCATGCGCAGGTCGTGATCACGTACGTGTGCGGCCTCAATGCCAGCATCGCGCAGTAGCTGCGCAACACGATGCGAGAGGTTGGAGTCGAGAAGGAACCTCATCACCGAGTTGTCAAGGGGAGTTCACGCTCCTGAACCGCTGCGGCGGCGTACTTCAGAGCAGCCAGAATGGTCCTCAGGCTCTAGATCAGGAAAATCTTCCACGATCTCCGGCGCTTCACGCCCGGCCGCCGGCTGTCCCAGGACAGTGCTGACCGGGATGCGCAGATCACGGATACAGGGCAGGCCTCCCGTCTTGCCGTGGTCGATAGTGATGCGATCAAACGCCATGGTCGTGCCCTCCAGTGATCAGCTTAGTCGGGCCAGTTCGGTCGAACCTTGGTTGCTGCCTACGGTTGGTTGATCGGGCTTTACGAGCATGATGTCATCCACGCCGGGGATGACAGGGCGGGACAGGGTGCGTTGCCAACCCGTGGTGGATCTTGACCATTAACCGCGAGCTAGAGTGCGCACATAATTGCGTATTCGCATTGTTGATCCTCGGCCAGTGTGGCGACCAGTGCTGTCGAGGTGTGATGTCAGTGTCGTTCATGCCGGCATCGTCCACGCCGCAGTACCAGGATTAATGGGTTTTCCGCGTCGCTTTGCGATGACCTTTGACCGCCATCGACTCGAGCGCCGCGATGAGATCAACGGCCAGGACGAGGAAGACGCCGGGGGAGTAGGTGGAACGTCCTGTTGGGGACCATTTGGGGACCACACGCCCTGCCCGGAGGCGAACAACCTGCATGTCGACCGCTCGCACGCACGGTGCCTGCACCACGGCTGGCCACCAGAAACGCCAACTCCTATGTCCTGGGAGGCACGTTGCCTCCGGGCACCGCGTGGTCGGGCTGAGCCAGGTCGACAGGATGCCACGAGTCCCCGTGCGCAAGATCAGGCAGCAGCAAGGTGTGTCGGCTTTCGGTCCGCCGCCGTGCGAGGCCGCGTGCTGCGGGCGCGGATAGCCGTGAACAGCCGGACACGACCGGACAGCACCGGACATAACCAAGCTCTGCCCACGACCCGCATCGTGGTGCTGGCCACAAGGGCGCCTATCAGCGTCGCCATGCCATGGCGCCAGCGGCTACGTTGCCCGTGAAGTGATCAGGGCGTGCTTGGCCGCGACTCCGGAGCGTTGATGGTCTGCCTCTCCAGCACGCACGACCGACGTCGTCGCCTTACCGATGGCGCCGAACGTGTCGAGCAACGAGGTGGTAAATGATGCAGTGCGCAACAAGATCTCGAGGGAGACCACGAAAGTGTGAACGGTGCTCTATGCTTGACCGACGACAAGAAGATCGCGAGCTGGTGGCAGAGGCGCAGGCATGGGGATGCCAGTAGTGGCCCGCGACGCGGAGCAGAGCGAAGGTGCAACGTGACAGACAGCTCCTCCCCCGGACAGAAATGGTCCGAGATCGACACCACGGTGCCTCATTCGGCCCGGATCTGGAACTACTGGCTGGGCGGCAAGGACCACTATCCCGTGGACCGCGAGGTCGGCGACCAGTTCGCTGCGATCTTTCCGGACATCATCGCGGTAGCCCGCGCCTCTCGAGCGTTCAACGCCCGCTCGGTCTGGTATCTGGCCCATGAGTCCGGTATTCGCCAGTTCCTTGACATCGGCACCGGCCTGCCCAGCGCCAACAACACCCACGAGGTCGCCCAGGCAGTCGCGCCAGAGTGCCGCATCGTCTACGTGGACAACGACCCACTGGTGCTGACGCACGCCAAAGCACTGCTCACCAGCACGCGCAAGGGCGCGTGTCAGTACATCGACGCGGACGTGCGCGAACCTGACATGATTCTGCTTGCGGCCGCCCAGACACTGGACTTCAGCCAACCGGTCGCACTCATGCTGAACAACATCCTGGGTCACATCCCCGACGACGCTGAGGCATATGCCATTGCGAGCCGACTCATAGATGGCCTAGCTTCCGGGAGCTACTTCGCGCTCAACGACGGCACCAACGTCATTCGCGGGAAAGAGTTTGAGGCGGCTATACAAATCTGGAACCAAGCTAGCTCGGTTCCGTACCGGCTGCGTAGTCCCGAGCAAATCAATCATTTCTTCGACGGCCTGGAACTTGTGGAACCCGGTGTAGTCTCGGTTCCGCGTTGGCGGCCCGAAGCGAACCCCTTCGGCGTGCCTGCCGAGCTGGACGAGTTCGGCGGCGTGGGTCGAAAGCCCTGACCGGCGACCCACTCCGGTGGCCCACCCTTTGCCATGCCTTCGGACGTGCACGGTAACCCGCCCTCATCAGCGAGTGCGCTCAGATAGCGGCCGTGGCGACCTACGCTCGTAATGAGCAGGTCCGCGGTTGTGCCGCATCTCGATGATCCCTCCATACCTGGCCTGAGTATAATCGGGCTGCGCTGTGGACCAATCCTAAATGTACAAGATCGAGTTCTGGACGGTCGTCGGTCGATGACGTTTTATGAAGACACGCCGAACCCCACAGTCGCAGATATGATACTTCCGTCGCGAAGTGCCAGTGCGGTATTTTACTCGGCGTACATGCAGGCACGCTCGTCCAACCTGGAAAACTGCCATTGGCTGCACGTCGGCGTCCAGGGGGTGTATCTTACCGGTGCAGATAATTGCCGAAATGTCTGACGAGGAGGGGCCCGGTGCCTGGCTACTTGTGCCTGTCCGTGGCGATTTGCTCAGAAGTTGCGGGGACGCTTGCCTTACGTTACACGCATGGCTTTATGAAGCCGCTCCCGTCGTTGATCGTCATCGTTGCCTACTCACTCTCCTTCTACATGCTATCGCTTGCCCTGCGTAATATCCCAGTTGGGACCGCGTATGCAATTTGGTCCGGCGTCGGTCTGGCGATTGTGGCGATAGCGGGTACAATTCTGTTCGGCGAGCGCCTGACAATCATCACCGTTGCCGGTTTAGCTTTAATTATTGTCGGTGTAATCTTGCTTGAGGTGAACCTAAGTGTCGTGGGGCCCGGATCTTCGACCGGATCCAGTAGGTGACGAGAGCAGCGCAACATGTTTCCAGGGCTCGTGACCAGGTGCGGGCGCTTCGGATCTCAGTGAAATCCTAATCAGACTCGCCGCAGGTTACGTATGAGCGGAAGTGGTCCAATGACTCAACCGCGTTCGGGAATTTCTGCCCCGTAGAACCTGTCAACCTGGATGAGGCACCGTTGAGTAGTGTGAGCGGCGGCGCCTTTCTGGTATCCGTAGTCCGCGCCCTGTTTGGCATACCGATACACCCGGTTGATCGTGGAATCCACATCCAGAAACGCGTAAGAATCCGCGCCCGGCAACAACGGAGCGTGCCGCCATAACCCGGTGAATGTCTCGCGTGCCACCGTATCGAGCTGACGCATATTGACCCAGGTAAACCCGCGAAGAAACGTGCCCAACGTCGACGGTACCTGGATACCACCGGAGATCTCCGGCAACGCCCCGTGCCGGATCCCTCCCACATCATCGATCGAATCGGCACCAGCCACCATGCCCACCACCACCGCAGTGATCTTCACCCCAGCGTTCGCCGCGGCGCTGCCCGCACTGGCCGCAAGCCGGACCCGCTGCTGGGCGGCCGCATGCAACCCAGCACGCTCGGCCAACCGCAACACCGGCACCAACCCAGCACACGACACCAGACTCGGTTCATCGAATGTCGCTGACACCGCCGCAGCGGTATGACGAGCTCGCACCTCGTATGCCCAGCCAAATAACATCGTCCCAGTTCAGAGGCATCTACGCCTATCCGACACCCCTCACACGCAAGGTGACCGGTGGATCCAGGCTCAGCGCGGCAGCAGTGTCGACAGGACAGATCGTAGGAGCCTACGGTGAGGGATCACAGAAGGTCTTGCTCGCTTTGTAGTGGAGATCATGGGTAACAACGTCGCGTTTCTGGTCGGCCGAGGATCGTCATATGACATCGGCCAAGTCGGGCGTGACCGCTCCGCTACCGCGCCGAGGGTCGCTTGCACCAATTGCCTGGATCAGGATCATGGCCGGTGGACCGAGGGATAGGCGATTGGCGCCCGGCAATGTGTTCATTGGCCGGCAGTGGGAGCTCGCTGAGCTTCGTGAGGGGCTATGCGCAGCACAGGCGGGTCGAGGCCGGCTTTTCGTCCTGAGCGGAGAAGCAGGCATTGGGAAAACGCGCCTTGTGGGGGAGCTGGCGGATTTCGCGCAGAACCGCAAACGTGAGTCTCTTGTGGGGACGATGCTGGGAGGGGGAGGAGACCCCAGCCTTCTGGCCGTGGATTCAGATTTTCCGGACCATGATGTTCAACGCGGATCCGAACCCTTTGGTCGGCATGGTGCCGGACGGTCCTTTCAATGCGGCTCGGATTGTCCAGGAGCTCGAGGGATTCCCCGCCTTGAATGTCGACGCGCCGTCTTATCCCCCGTCGGATCAGGCGCGCTTTCGTCTATTTGATGCTGCAACTATTCTGATCAGGGAGGCTGTATCGAGTGGGCCGGTCGTCTTAATCTTGGAGGATTTGCATGAGGCGGATCGCTCCTCGTTGTTGTTGCTTGAGTTTCTCGCACGTCAGCTTTATGACCTTCGAGTGCTGATGCTTGCCACTTACCGTGAGCCAGAGGGCGATCTCAAAGCTACGGTCCGAGACCTCGTCGGAATAATAGCTGGAAGGGGACACCGGATTCGCCTCGCTGGGCTTCGGCGAGATGAAACTGGCGAGTTTCTGAGTCGGGGTTTCGATATTTCGCTCAGCGCTGAATCCGTCGCTGCCGTACATGCGGGGACCGGGGGCAACCCGTTCTTTCTCGACGAGCTGGCGCGCAGACTTGTGAGTGAGCGGCAACTCGAAAGTATTCCAGGCGGCGGCCTAGAGGTTCCGGAAGGCCTGAGAATTCCCATTCGCAATCGCCTCGCTGCCCTGCCACCCGATGCCCAAGCGCTACTGTCTCTCGCATCGGTTATCGGCCGGGAGTTCTCGTTCGAGCTTCTGCTTGCCGCGAGCGGGCTGGACCGCGACGCGCTGCTTACCACGCTCGGCGGGCTGGCTGCTCTGCGATTCGTGGATCCAGCTGGTTTTGCTCTGGGTCCCTATCGATTCGTTCACGCACTTGTCCGTGAGACGATATACCAAGATCTGCCGGATGAGCAGCGGTGGCGCCTGCACCGCCGCGTTGGTCAGGCGATCGAGACGCTCGATCCCTTTGACTTGGATCGATACCTCGATCATCTCGCCCATCATTTCTCAGAGGCAGCGGCTCTAGGAGAGATCGACCGGGCAATCGAGTACTCGCAGCGGGCGGCCCAGCGAGCGACACGTCAGTTCGGGTACGACGAGGCTATTGGTCATTACCAGCGTACGCTCGAACTAGCGCATGGTGCTGCACACATGGCTGCGAAGCGCTTCGAGTTGCTTCTCCTTCTGGGCGATGCTCAATGGTGGGCCGGGCACATCTCCGAGGCGAGTGCGACGTTTCAGTCCGCCGCTTCCCTCGCTCGCCAGTTGCAAAATCCGCATTGGCTGGCTGAGGCCGCACTGCGGGTAGGAGAAGTCGGATATGGAGGGGCGTACATGCAGGCCTGGTCCTTCGACCCGGCCAAAGTGGAGCTCCTTGATGAGGCGCTGGCGGCTCTTGGTGACGAGGAGACGCTTGTAAAAGTGCGTGTGATGGCCCGGCTGTCCACCGCTCTGTATTTCTCGCCGTTCGACTCGATGTCGAGGAGGGACACGTTGAGCCGAGACGCGGTGGAGCTTGCCCGCATTCTCGGAAATGCCCAGACGCTCGCCTATGCGCTCAATGCACGGCACCTGGCGGTTTGGGGGCCCGACAATGTCGAGGACCGCCTAGCGCTTGCCACCGAGGTTGTCGAGCTCGCCCGGCAAGCCGGTAACGTCGCCCTAGAGCTCACCGGACACGTATGGCGTCTCGCAGACCTACTTGAGATGGGTGAGGGGCCCGGCACCGATCTCGAGATCGGCGTGTACCAGGCGCTGGCCGAAACCATCGCTTACCCGCAGTTTCTGGCCTACGCATCGATGTTTCGGGCGATTCAAGCAATGCTGCGGGGCCAGTTCGCCGACGCCGAGACATTCGCCCAGCGTTCGCTTGCGCTTGGAGACAAGGTCGGGGACATAAACATCCGACTCTCCCACCATGTCCAAATGGCAGCGCTTCGGGCCCTGCAGGGCAGGGTCGAAGAGACAGCCGATTATGTCAAGCTCGTGGCAGGCTGGGTTCCCTACGAAATTGACAAAATGCACGTATGTTTTCGCTGCCTAGCGGGAGACCGCTCAGGTACCGAACAAGCTTTCTCCGCGATCTGGCATGGGCGCCACGGGGTTCCATCCGCGTTCTGGCTGAGCACCACTATGGGGATGGCGTTGCTAGCGGCCAACGCAACTCCCTCCCAGGAAGCGGTGGCTATCTACGACCAGCTTCGTCCGTACGAGCGCCGCTGGGTGCTGGCCGGGCGCGACGTCGTCGCACCTCTAGGACCCGTGGCCTATTACCTGGGGTTGCTGGCCGCGAACCTGTCCCGGATCGACGACGCCGCCGGACACTTCGAGGTCGCTCTCGAAGCGGCGGAAAGGATCGGCTCTCGCCCGTACCTCGCGTTGGCTCAAGGGGCATACGGCGCCATGCTCGCCCACCGGGACACCGGCTCCGATCGTCGACGAGCGACCCAGCTGCTCGCGGATGCACGGAAGATTGCCGAGGAACTCGGGATGAAACAGCTTTGCGACGAGGTGGTCGCCGCCCAAGCTGGCTTACCCGCAGGCGCAAGGACGGAGCAAATGCAACCCGACGCGTCCGCCGAGGATTCCGCTATCGCCGCCGTCTTCCGCAGCGAGGGTGAGTACTGGACCATCGACTTCCAGCGCACGGTCGTTCGCATCAGGGATGCCAAGGGACTGCACTATCTGCGGAGATTGCTTGCCGCGCCGGGCCGCGAGTTTCATGTTCTCGACCTCGCAGCGGGACCCACGCCATTGCCGCACCGAACCCCAAGCCAGGAATTCGAGGTCACCGGAGCGGATGGGGAGAAGCTACTCGACCCGGCGGCGAAGGCGGCCTATCGGGCCAGAATCGAAGAGCTCCGCCAAGATGTCGCCGAGGCCGAAGAGCACCACGATCTGGAGCGGGCCGCCCGGGCACGGGCAGAGATGGATTTCATCGTCGCAGAGCTCGCCCGCGCGGTGGGGTTGGGCGGGCGGGACAGGAAGGCCGCCTCGCCCGGAGAGCGAGCGCGCTCGGCCGTGAGCAAGTCGCTCCGTGCTTGCCTCAAACGGATCGAGAACGCCCATCCAGTGCTCGGGGCACATCTAGCGACGACGATCAGGACGGGCTACTTCTGTTCCTACAAGCCCGAGCTGCCGATCAAGTGGCAGATCTGACAGGACCGGTCGTGTGACCTCGAGAGTGATCCTGCACAGTGTGCCTGCATTCGGCATGTGACCTAGTTCTTCCCGGATGTGACTTGCTTCTTCCCGCCTACCCATCCAGAAGTTGCTGGTCGTCAGCGGGCCGGATGGGAGGAGTAGAGATGGGAAAGGCAGCAGACGTGTTGCGTCGGGAGTTGGCGGCAGCCAGCGCGCAGGATGTCCAGGCGCTTACGGCGTCCTGGACCCCTGATTGCAAAAAGTGGGTTCCTGGAGCCTACCTACAGGGAGTAGATCAGGTCGTGGCCTGGGACCAAGCACTTTGGGAGGCGTTCCCGGATTTCCAAGTCATTCCGGCGCAGATCGTCGAGGATGGTTCGGCTCTCGGCTTCCACGGCCGCGTCACCGGAACACATCAGGGAACGCTGCGAACTCCCGGCGGAGACATCCCCGCCACCGGACGGCGCTTGGACTTCACGGTCGGAGGGGTCTGCGAAATCGAAGGCGACCAAGTCGCCTCGATGCACCTGCACTTCGATCGGCTGGAGATTCTCGAGCAGCTGGGCGTGGCACCCGCCCCAGCACCCGCCGCGTAAGGAGTTGATCCAACCACTTCACGAGGAGGTGCCTTACTTGCGCGTCAGGCACCTTCTCCTACGCCGTCCCAACTGTGGTGCAGGACATCCGTGGCCGCCCGTCAATGGTGGAACCGCGAGACGCGCAGCGTCGTGATCCCGCTCGTTGAGCGAGCAGAACCTCGCCAACTGGTCACACACGATGGATCGAGTGCTACCCGGCGGCGCGCTTGGCGGGATCGGGCGGAGCACCGCCGGCAGCTACCAGCGCGTTTGACCACGCGTTCAACCGCGTGATGTGGCTGTCCAGGTGCGGGCCCACCGCGTCGATGATCGACTGCTGCATCGCGTCGGTCTGAACCTCCAGGCGGCCACGGAAGCGCAACCCCTCCTCGCTGAGACTGGAGCCGGACACCAGGCCACGTCCCCGCAGCCGCTCAAGCGCCGCGGTCATCTGCTCCTGGGTCCACCCGCGGGTCGCCGTGTAGGTGAGCGGCTGATAGCCGCAGTACAGCTCGGTGAGGATGTTCATCTCGACCGGGTCCAGCCCCGCCAGGGCACAGACGGCGAGGTGGGAGTCCCCCCGGTGCTCCCGCAGCAGGTGGCACGCATGGACCAGCTGAGCCGCGACGTCCTCCGGCCAGGGCTCGGCGGTCAACCCGGCGAAAAGCGGCCGGGCCGTGGCATCGGCGGCCTCGATCCCACGGCGCAGCGCCTCGAGCACCGGGGCGGCCTCGGCCTCTATGTCACCGAGCAGCCGCCGCACGGTCGCACCGGGCGCGGTCAACCGGGTGGCCACGATGTCCTCCCGGCTGATCGCAGCTACCGCCATCTCGAACAACGGCCCGATCAGCTCAGCGTTCCATACACCCATCGCCATCACGGCGAGCGCAGTCGGCGGTGTACCCAGCGCGGCGGTGCGCTCCCAGATGTACGCGGCGAACCAGTCGTCCAGGCCGAGCTCCACGTAACGCTCGGCGGCCTCCTCCGACCAGATCGACTGGCAGGCCAACGGCTCGATCGCATCCCGCAGCCGGCGGGCAGGGGTACCCGTGGTGGTCGCAAGCGGCGGCGGGGCACCCCGCTTCGGCTCGGCGAAGAACATTCCGCGAACAGTGCGATAGTCCATGGCGGCGCTCCCGCGTGGGCTTTCCAGCGTCTCGCCACCGATCGAGCCGCTGATCTTCTCGGATAACTACGGTGAACGGAGCTTCAACTTCGACATCCCGGAGCATCTGCCGGCACTGCGGGCATTGTTCAATAATGACGAGTTCAACGCAGACGGCAAGAAGGATCAAATCCGTCCAAACCATGGTAGCCCAGTATGGTGAGATCCAGAGTCTCGACCTGGCGGCGGAGCTCGGCGATGCGCTACCACGCTTCATCTACTGGCTCATGGGTAACGTCGGACTCATTGAGATCGCCACCGAGACCGATGCGCACGGCTACTCGATCTTCGAGACCATGAACCACCGGGGCAAGCCGCTCAGCCCGGTCGACATGTTGAAGGCGTATCTCCGCGCCCCGGTGAACGACAATGCAGAGCGGGCTCATGCAAACCGCATGTGGAAGCAGACGGTGCTCGATCTGATCTCTGACCACATCAGCTGACCCGCTCATGCCACCGTTCCTCCATTCGCCGGATCGTCACCGATGGCGTGGCCAGCACGCTGGCCACAGCTCGGTCCCCGCGCCGTCACCAGAGAAGAGGGGCAGCCTTTTCCGCCAGACGTCACCTTGTCGCTTGATCCTCTTCAGCACCGTTATTACTGTTCGTAGCCGCTGAGACAGATCCCGACTCCAGCCGCATCGCGCAATCGACTCATCGGCGGGGCCCACGCTTTGACAGCGATGACTCACTACACCGGGCTTATCGAATTGAGCTACACCCGCGCGATCGCCAAGGGTGCTAACTTGCCGCACCGCCGAGCATTAAATGTCTGATCTGTCTGGTTGCACCGCGCGTAGAACGGTAGCGGCGAACTCCGTCGGCATGTCAAGGTGCGCGAAGTGTCCGGCTCCGGTGATGTGTTCGGTGCGGATACTCGGCGCCACTCGCACAACGTCGGCGTGCGCCTTGCGAAACCACTCGCTGCGAGTGTCCACCCCGAGCAACCACCTGATCGGCACCCGGATGGCGGCCACCCTTTTTGTCGGGATGTGTTCCATCATCACGCCGAACGGGTGCGGGTCGAGCTCTTGAAGAACCGGCCGGTAGTTCGCGAGCAGTACCTCCTGCTCAGCCACCGGGAGACGGTCGAAACCGTTGCCGCCATCGCGCAGTCCCGATACCCAGCGGAAGAAGATCGCCGCGCCTTGACGGCGGCGCCCGCGCAGCTGGGAAAACTTGACCCGCCCGAGCGTGGCGACAAGGTCAGGGGTAAAACCCCGCAGGCCATGCCACGGTGCCTCGACGATCACCAAACAGCGATATAGCTCCGGCCGCTCGACGGCGAGCGCGAGCGCGGTGTTGCCGCCAGAGCTCCAGCCAAGGACGTGCGCGGGCGCACCGACATGTTCGATGACCGCGGCCAGGTCGGCAACGTGGATGCGGTAGTCACGCACCGGGCGATGGGTCGAGCGGCCATAGCCGCGCCGGTCATAGGCGATGACTCGGTATCCGCCGACAGCCAGGTCGCCGGCCGCGCCGCGCCAGGTCGAGGCCTGCGCTCCCGTACCGTGCACGAGCACCAGCGGCTCACCCGTGCCCAGGTCGTCGTAGATCAGCTCGCAGCCTGGCACCCGAATCCGTCCCAAACGCGGCCACCTCCATCGACTTCAACGCGCAAGGAGGTCCAAATTGGGGCATCAGTCCCATGCTAAGCGGCTTTCTCGACACTGTGCGGCCGATCCCCCGCAGCCAGGAGCCTCCGCCGCGATCCGCCGGGAATCCGGTCGGCCACGATTGTTTGCTATGCAAGACGGTCAGCGCGCCGTGCCGGGGCGTCAGAGTTTCTTACTCGCTCATCGTGACTCCCGCGGCTTCCAGCGCGGGCCCAAAGGCACGCTCGGTACACTTATGTCGAGTGAGTTGCACGAAGAGTGCTAGCCTGCTGACAGTCCGCGAGCTCACGGCTATGTTGGCGTCTGTCGCCTGCGAGGATCGCGAGAGTTTTTGTCTGCTCCACTGCGGTAGTCCGAGATGGCGGGCAGTGCGTGACCGGTACAGATGCCCTTCGCTTTTCGGCGATCACTGCAGGCTAGAAGCCGTGTGATGCCGCAACGAACCAGTTGGCGTAGTAATTACTCTAGTTGCCGCAAGCCGTACTACGGAACGTGCCTCCTATGTCATATGGACTCCGCCATACGCCGGGCCTGGTGTGGTCCGGCCGGGTGATGGGAGATCTTCAGCGTTATGCGCGGGGCCGGTCCGTGGTATTGGTAACTGGGCAATGTTCCGTGACAATCGGTGTATCACTAGGGGTTGGGAACATCATGCGAAAAGTAATCATACGTTTACTGGCGGCCACGGCCGTGGCCGGCGGACTGCTTTTCGGTAGTACCGGCGTGGCCGCCGCAAACCCGGCAGCTACGGCGAGTCCAACGCTCGCTCAGCCAACGCCGCCAGCGCCGACATGCCCACTCGGGACATTTTTTGAACCGATGTCGAGAGTCTGCACGGCTTTCTGATGTTCGTCATGGTATTTCGTGACGTCGGTGCCGACGACCCTGCACTGCATCGACGCCGAAACCAGTTGGATACTCGCGCGGTCAAGGCCGCTGCCCTTCGCTAGCCGGTGACGTCTACCCAGCCTCGACACCGCCACGGCGACGAGTCGAGATCGGTTTGAACGCGTTGAGCGGGTCAGCGCTGGAGTTTGTCGGCTGTGATCGGTAGATCACGGATGCGGATGCCGGTGGCGTGGTGGACGGCGTTGGCGATGGCGGCGGCTGCGCCGACGATGCCGATCTCGCCCGCTCCGCGAGAGCCCATGGGGTTGGAGTGGGGATCGTGTTCGTCGAGCCAGCTGGCGTCCATATCGGCGACATCGGCGTGGGTGGCGATGTGGTAGCCGGCGAGGTCGTGGTTGATGACATGCCCGAACCGGTGGTCCACGATGGACTGTTCGTGCAGCGCCATGGACAGGCCCATGGTCATGCCGCCGAGGAGCTGGGAACGTGTGGTGCGGGGGTTGATGACGCGGCCGAGGGAGAACACCCCGAGCATGCGCGAAACCCGGATCTCGCCGGTGTCGGCGTTGATCCGCACTTCGGCGAACTGGGCGCCGAAGGAGTGCATGGCGTAGTGGTCGGCGTCGGGGTTATCGGGCATCGTGGCCTGGACTTCGTCGCCGTCGGACGGGTCGGGTCCGTATTTGTCCCGAAAAGTCCGGGCAGTCTCGACGATCGTAGTGCCCCACGAGGTGATGCCACTGGACCCCGCGGCGATGGTGGCCGTTGGCAGATCGGTGTCACCGAGTTCGAGTTCCACGGAGCCGACCGGGCAGGTGAGCGCATCGGCGGCGATCTGAGTCAGCGCGGTCCAGCTGCCGGTGCCGATGTCCACGGCCCCGATTCGCACGAGATAGCGGCCGTGGCGGAAGCTGACAGTTGCGGTGGACCCGGGCCACGCGTGGTGGGGATAGGTTGCCGCGGCCACGCCGCTGCCCACCAGCCAGCAACCCTGGCGGCGGATCCCCGGAGTGGGGTCGCGGTGGTGCCAGCCGAACCTGCGGGCCCCTTCGTGGAGGCAGGCGATCAGGTGCCGGCCGGACCACGGGTTGCCGGTCTCGGGGTCGGTCGCGGGCTCGTTGCGCACCCGCAGTTCGATCGGGTCCAGGCCGCAGGCGATGGCGAGCTCGTCCATGGCGCATTCGCCGGCGAACATGCCGGGGGCCACACCGGGGGCACGCATCCAGAACGGCACCGCCACATCCAGCCTCTCAAGGCGGCGAGTGGTGCGGCGATTCGGGGCGGCGTACATCATCCGGGTCGGCGCCGCGCTGTCCTCGACGTATTCCTTGATCCGTGAGGTTTGTTCGATGACGTCGTGGGCGATGACGCTCAGCCGCCCGTCCGCGTCGGCGCCGAGCGCAATGCGCTGGATGGTGGGACTGCGGTAACCGGCGAGGGCGAACATCTGCTGGCGAGTCAGCGCGTATTTGACCGGCCGACCTGGCACGACCTGCGCCGCCAGGCCGGCAAGGACGTTGTGGGCGTGTGGCATCCCCTTGGAGCCGAAGCCGCCGCCGACGTACGGGGCGACGACGCGGATGCGCTGCGGGTCGAGCCCGAACACCGGCGCCAGCACGTGACGTACCTTGAATACTCCCTGGGTGGAGTCATAGAGGGTGAGCCGGTCGGTTCCGCCGATGCTCTCCCAGACGGCGACCGTGGTGTGCGGCTCCATTGGGTTGTTGTGCTCCATCGGGGTCGTGTAGG
Organism: Pseudonocardiaceae bacterium; assembly: GCA_035606945.1. Taxonomy (GTDB): domain Bacteria; phylum Actinomycetota; class Actinomycetes; order Mycobacteriales; family Pseudonocardiaceae. The sequence goes on along the minus strand of DATNDR010000012.1, from coordinate 37,252 downwards.
TCTGGTCGATCCGCACGGCTGCGGAGGCCAGCGCGGTGTCCACGTCACCATCGGCGGTGCCGGTGTGAAACCCGTCTCGGTGGGCGCGCAGTTCACTGTCGTGCGACAGCTCCAGGTAGCTGACCTTCACCAGCTCGGCGGCGTGGCGAGCGATCTCCGAGGTCTCCGCGATCACGGCCGCGACGAACTGGCCGCGGAAGGCGACCTCGCTGGACTGCAACACCCACAGTTCCCTGTCTTGATCGGAGGCGAGCCGCGGGGCGTTGTAGTGGGTGAGCACGGCGGCCACGCCGGGCAGGGCTTCGGCTGTGGCCGTGTCGATTGCGGTGACGCGACCGCGGGCGATGCCGGCCTGAACCGCGTGCAGGTACAACGGATCGGTGACGGGCTGCTCGTAGGCATAAGGCGCGGTGCCGGTGGCCTTGGCGGCCCCGTCGATGCGTTGCAGGGACGTCCCGATCGCGCGGGGTTCGACCAGGCCGCCCATCAGCTGTCCCGAGTAGTGAGATCACGCAGGACGGCGACGAGAGTGTTGGCAGCCATCGGCACCTTGAACGCGTTGTGCGCCAGCGGCCGCGCCGGGGCGAGTTCGGCGTCGGCCGCGGCGCGGAACACGTCTTGGGTAGCCGGGGCGCCGCGCAGCAGCTCCTCGGCACGCGTGGCGCGCCAGGGCTGATGGGCAAGTCCACCCAAGGCGATCCGGGTATCTCGGATCACATCGTCGGCGATGTCGACTGCGGCGGCCACCGACACCAGGGCGAACGCGTAGGACGCCCGATCCCGGACCTTGCGGTAGGTCGATCGGGCCGCGATGGGCAGGTCGGGCAGCTCGACCGCGGTGATCAGCTCGCCGTGGCGCAGCATCGTGTCACGGGCCGGTTCATTCCCAGGCAGCCGGTACAGCTCGGTGAGCGGGATAGCGCGCGTGCCGTCGGGGCCGTGGACCTGAATGACGGCGTCCAGCGCGGCCAGCGCCACGGCCATGTCCGAAGGGTGGGTGGCCACGCACTGTTCGGAGGCGCCGAGGACGGCGGCGTCGCGGTTGTGCCCGTCGATCGCCGAGCAGCCCGCGCCGGGCTCGCGCTTGTTGCACGGCGTGGTGACGTCCAGAAAGTACCGGCAACGGGTGCGTTGCAGCAGGTTGCCGCCGGTGGTGGCCAGGTTTCGCAGCTGACCCGATGCGCCGGCCAGCACCGCCTGCGCCAGCATCGGGTACCGCCGCCGGATCAATGCGTGGGTAGCGAGGTCGCTGTTACGGACCATCGCGCCGATCCGCACTCCGCCGCCAGGCAGCGCGTCGATGGTATCGAAGGGCAAGCGGGACACGTCGATCAGCAGATCGGGGCGCAGCAGCCCGAGTTTGAGGTGATCGACGAGGTTCGTCCCGCCGCCGAGGAACACCGCACGCGGCCGCGCGGCGAGAGCGGCGACCGCGGAGTCCGCGTCGGTGGCACGCTGATACTCGAAGGGGATCATCGGTCGCTCTGTGCGGCGGCTTGGCGGATCGCGGCGACGATGTTCACATAGGCGCCGCAGCGGCACAGGTTGCCGCTCATCCGCTCCCGGATCTCCTCGCCGTCCAGCTCGATGGTCCCGGTGGCCACGTCAGTGGTCACGTGGCTCGGCCAGCCTTCCGCGGCCTCGGCGAGCATCCCGACTGCCGAACAGATCTGGCCGGGCGTGCAGTAGCCGCATTGGAGCGCGTCGTGGTCGAGGAACGCCTGCGCCACCGGGTGCAACGCTTCCCCGTCGCCCAAGCCTTCGGCGGTGATGATGTCCGCGCCGTCCTGCGCCACCGCCAACGACAGGCACGTGATCACCCGCCGACCGTTGAGCAAGACGGTGCATGTCCCGCACTGGCCGTGGTCGCAACCCTTCTTCGGCGACATCACGCCCAGCCGCTCGCGCAGTGCGTCGAGCAGCGTCGTGCGGGTATCGACCGTCAGGACTCGGGTCTGCCCGTCGACCCGGAGGGTGATTTCGGCGTGCATTCAGCCATTGTCGATCAGCGCGAGGATGTTGCGGTAGGGGAACGCTCTAGGCCCCGACGTTCACAGTGGCGACGAGGCGCACGGCGCATACTCGCCACCATGTCGGATCGACCAGCGTTGCCGCTGCCAGCCCAAGCGTTGCGGGCCGCGTACGACGCTTTGAGTGCGGTTGTTGCCGAGATCGATGACGAGCGTTCGTGGCTGGCGACCGGCTGTACCGGGTGGTCGGTACGTGACCTGACTTCCACTGCCTGAGCGATGCGCAGCGTGGCTTGGTCGCGCTTCACACCCCGGTCGACCGTCCTGCTGACCGGGACGCCGTCACCTACTGGCAGGACTGGCGGCCGGACGGCATCGGCCCAGCCAACGGCAGACGTTTCACCCGTGTCGTCGCGAGTATGTTCCTGCAATTCAGTCAGCTTCGCGAGCTGTACCTGGAGACAGCCCAAGCCGTAGTCAACGCAGCCGCAACTGCGACGGTCGAGGACTGCATCGTGACGCAGGGCCACGTGCTGACCGCTGGCGACCTGCTGGGCACCCTCGCTGTCGAGGCGACGATTCACCACCTCGACATGATCGTGTGTCTGCCCACTGCGCCGGGGCCATCGCGCGAAGGGCTCGCTCAGGTGCGCTGGTGCCTCGATGGACTGCTGGGCCGACCGGCTCCGGCGCAGTGGTCTGATGCGCAGTATGCGCGGATAGCCACCGGCCGGACACCGATATCTCAAACCGAGCGTGCGCAGTTGGGCACAGATGTCGCTCGCTTTCCGCTGTTCGGATAATCAAGCCTTGCTCAATGCCTGCCCTTCACGTAGGGGCGCTTGTCCGAGCCATCCACGTTATTGCTGTCGCGCACGAAATCTCGCATCGCTTCGTCGAATTCTGGAACGCCGCCACGATTACAGTCCACGATGATGCCCAGACTCTGGGCCCGGCTCCAGACCGGCAGATCCGGATCAAATGTGGCGTGCCTGTTGCGGGCGGCCTGTATCAGGAGTACGAAGCCGTCGTAGTCCTCCTCCTCGATTGCCTGCAGGCCTCGCAGAACAGCAGCCCTATCAATCTTTTTGCTTCTCACCGGCTACCACCTTTCAGGTCTGAATGTCTGCGTTCGCAACGTTGTCGGTATAAGCTATCGATATTACAGCATAATTAATTCTAGCGCTTGCCGGTCGCGGCTGACCAACCTGCGGTTTCGGTGCTTCGATCGCACGCCGATCAAGCGTGGGCACGGGCCATGGCGGAACGGGGATGCAACGGTGCCGGAGATCGATGGCAGTCCGGACGTCGGGCCGGGTCGGCAGGCATCGCAGCTCCTCATCACCCGTCTGTGCACGATCTCATGGATGCTCGTGCACCTACGGGCTCGACTCGCCCGGGGGAAAACGCGACACACCGGGAGGGGGAAGGGATCAGCGGCGGGTCAGGATCCGGGTGGCTCCCGCTGCGCCGGTGGATAGCAGCAACCAACCGACCGCGGTCAACGCGCTGGCCACCCAGGCCGAGGCGCCGGAGGTGCGCCACAGCCCGTCTTGACCCAGGTTGACAACGGGAACCAGCAAGTCCGCGGTGTAGATCACCGGCTGCCACGACGGGTTCTGGCCGCTGTCGAGGCGGACCAACCGGTGATTCACGAACCAGACTGACCCGAATAACCAGCACACCGCCAGCCAACACGCCGCTCGCCACGGCCGGTAGCCGTAGCCGACGGTCCACTCCTGAAGCCATCCCCAGAACCGTCCGGCCGGCCCGTGCCCGCTGTGCCGGTGGCGCTGTTTGGCCAGCAGCACCGTGTCGGCGAGATCGTCGTGGCCGCCGTCGCGGTAGCTCCTCGCGAGCTGGTCGTAAGGATCGGGATCGTAGTCGGGGAGCACGTCACGCACCCAGTGCAGCCGGGTAGCCACGGTCACCTCGGGCGCGGCGGTGAGCGACTGGTACTCGAAGTCCTCGATGTCCACCTTCCCCCGGGTAGCCCACAGGTGCTTGTCGTCGACGACCGAGCCGGCCACCACACAAGCCAAGCTGACGTCACCGTGCGGCGGCTCGGCGAAACCGAGTTTCAGTTCCTGGCATCTCAGCCCGCGGGCCCGCAACGCTGCGACGTCCTTGCCTGGCCCACCGAGCCGGGCGTTGGAGAAGTTCACCGATTTGGACACCTCTGCGAGCGAGATCCGCACGCCCCCGAGTGCCCTGAAGCCACGGCTGGCGTAGAGGTCTTTGCCGATCGTGGCGGCCCGCGCGTCCAGCGATGCCTTGATCGAGCCGTCCGGCCGGCGCCGCGGCGCCGTGAGTTGGGCACCGGTGCAGTCCAGGGTGGAGCCGATATTGGCGTGGTGTAGCCGAATCGAGCCTGAGGCCTCCGCGTAGCACAAGTACAGCGTCCCGCCAACCTGCAGGCGATCGGCGAACAGGACATCCAGACCCGGCGCGTCGAGCTGCACGCCGGTGAGGCTCACGCTGCCGTGTACCTGCGCGCCGACCAATCGAACCTGACCGTGTGCGCTCAGCGGGCCGGCTGCGGCGGACTGATCGGTGCGGGGCAGTGATCGGCGTGCCTCCAGGTCGCCGAGTACCTCGATACCGTCGGCGGCCAAGGCGACCGGCACCGGGCGTGGCCGCTCACCGTCGTCGGGGCCCGGCTCGACCGGGCTGCCCAGCGTCGCGCCGGACAGCCGCAAGTGGCCGCCAACCCGGGCATTCGTCAGCCGGACGGTGCCCACCGCGGTGAAACCCGCGTCGAGCACCAGGTTGCCGTTCACCCTGAGACGATCGGCCAGCAGCGCCGCGCTGGGATCGGCGCTGCCGCGGGGCAGCACGAGGACCGCGGGGTCGTCGGGCGTGGTGGTGCCCTGCAGCGCCGCGCCGGAGAACACTGCGTTGCCCGCGACGGAGGCACCAGCCAGGACCAACCGGCCCTGGCTGGTCAATCCACGGTCGCAGCGCAGGTTGCCGCCGATCTGCACGCCGGAGGCCTCCAGCGCGTCGCCGCCGGGTCGGGAGAGCTGCGCCCCGCGCAAGTCGATGTTGCCGTCCACCCGGGCGCCGGACAACCGCACCTCACCCGCCACCCGCAGCCGCCGCGCGTCGAGCACGCCGCGAACCGCCAGGCGCACCCCCACTAGAGCGTGACCGCCGGGATTGTGCAGGCTGGTGCCGATCAGCCGCAGCGGTCCCTCGATCCGAGCGTCGGGCAGCACGATCGGCCCCGTGATGGTGCAGTTCTCCAGCGCGAGCTCGCTACGCACTTGGACATTCGGCGCCTGCACGCGGGGCAATGTGCACCGCATCAGGCGCCACCCGGCCAGCTGCGCCGCGTAGAGGTCGATCGGGCCGTCGAAGGTGCAGTCGGTCAGCTCGACCAACGCGGTGACCGTCGCTCCGGGCAGCTCCAGCGAACCGCGGACAACCGCGCCGGCCAGCCGCAGGGCGGGAATGTCGCCCTCGGTGCGCCGCGGTGTTGCCGCCAGCAGGCCGGCGAGCAGCGCGCCCGGTACCTCGGCGCCGGCAAGGTTCAGCACTGCCCCAGTGGTGAACGCCCGTCGTATCTCATCAGCCGGGCCAGTGTTGTGGGTCACCAGCGCCGTCACACCCCGGGATCGTACGGCGCGCGCCGCTCCCGCGCCGCAAGATAAAACGATGAGCTTTCGCGCGGACGCCTCCACTGTCGACCACGGTGCTCACCCCGCTCGTTGGCGCGCTCTGGCGGTCACCCAGCTGGCAGGTTTCATGAGCCTGCTGGACGTCAGCATCGTCAACGTTGCGCTGCCGTCCATCCAGCAGGGACTGGGCGCCTCGGTGGCGCAGGTGCAGTGGGTGGTATCCGGATACGCGCTCACCTTCGGGCTGGTGCTGGTGGCGGGCGGGCGGTTGGGTGACGCCTTGGGCCGGCGGCGGATGTTTCTCGTGGCCCTGACCGCGTTCGTGCTGACCAGCGCGCTGTGCGGAGCCGCGCCCAGTGCGGACCTGCTGGTCGTCGCGCGGCTGCTGCAGGGCCTCGCAGCGGGGATGCTCACTCCACAGAACTCGGGCCTTATCCAGGTGCTGTTCCGCGGCGCGGAGCGAGGCAGGGCGTTCGGCATCTTCGGTGCCACGGTCGGGCTGTCCACCGCGGTCGGACCGGTGTTGGGCGGTTTCATCCTCACCGTGGCGGGGGAGCAGGAGGGTTGGCGGTGGATCTTCTACGTCAACGTCCCGATCGGCCTGGTCGCGTTGGTCGCAGCGTGGCGGCTGGTGCCGTCCCGGCCGCGCCGCGGCGCGGCCGGGACGGCACCAGCCACCCACATCGACGTTGTCGGCGCGCTGCTACTGGGCAGCGGTGTGCTGTGCCTGTTGCTACCCCTGGTGCAGGTCGACAGCGGTGGGCTGCGCCGGCTGTGGTGGTTGTTCGTGCTGGCGCCGGTGATGGTCGCGCTCTTTGTTCGCTGGGAGCAACGGATGGTGCGGCGCGAGCGCCCGCCGCTGCTCGATACCCGGCTGCTGTCCAGCACGCCGGGCTATCCGGCGGGAGCGGCGCTCGGGTTGGTGTACTTCGTGGGCTTCGCCGGGATCTGGCTGGTATTCGCGCTGTACTTCCAGCATGGGTTGGGCTACACGCCGCTGCAATCCGGGCTGGCGGTGACACCGTTCGCGCTCGGCTCGGCGTTATCGGCAGCGGTAGCCGGGCGATTGGTCACCAGATACGGGCGCCGGTTGACGGTGGTGGGCCTGGTCAGCACCGCGGTGGGATTAGCGGCCACCGCCGTGGTGCTCTACATCGCACCCGCTGCTTGGGCCGGGTGGATGGCGGCGCTGCCACTACTGGTGGGCGGTCTCGGTGGTGGTGCCGTGATCTCCCCGAACGTCACCCTGACCCTGGAAAGCGTGCCACCCCAGATGGGTGGGGCCGCAGCGGGAGCGCTGCAGACCGGCCAGCGGATCGGGTCGGCGATCGGGACGGCCACGCTGGCGGCCGTGTTCTACGGGCTGCTGGCACACCACAGCCAGCACCACTACCAGCTCGCCATCGCGGCGGCACTGCTTACCGGGACCGCCTTTGTGTGTCTGGCTCTGCTCATTGCGGCAGTCGAACTCCGCTCCCGCCGTCACGCCGCACTCGCCACCCCCGACGACGCCAACGTCGCTCAAGCAGACGTCCACCGAACCTGAGCGCGGCGTCGGCTTAGGATTGGGCGCGATGGCGGAGAACCGGGTGCGGGTCGGCGGCCCGTATTTTGAGGACCTGACGCGCGGGCAGGTCTTCGCCGACGCCCCGGGGCTGACGTTGACACCTGGGCTCGCCACACTGCACCAGGCGTTGTCCGGCGACCGGCTGCGGCTGCCGCTGGACCACGAGCTGTCCGCGGCGGTCACCGGCCGTGCTGAGCCGTTGGCTCATCCCACGCTGGTCTGCCATGTCGCGATCGGGCAGACCACCGCGCCGTCGCAGCGGGTCCGGGGCAACTTGTTCTACCGGGGGTTACGGCTGCTGCGGCCGGTGCACCTGGGTGACACCCTGCGCACCCGAACCGAGGTCGTCGCGCTGCGGCAGAACCGCCCGAAGTCAGGGCGACCGCCGACCGGTCTGGCTGTGCTGCGAGTGCAGGTCAGCAACCAGCGTGAAGAGCCCGTCCTCGACTACTGGCGCTGCCCGATGATCCCGCTGCGCGATCCGACGGCCAACACCGGCCACGCCGACAGCTTCGACGACATCCCCGCCGACGCGGAGCCCGCTGACGAGCTGCCGTGGGGTTGGCGACTCGACGCCTTCCGGCCCACCGATACTGCACCCGGCACGGTCTACGACATCGAGGTGCGCGACACCGTGACCGGCGCACCCGAGCTGGCCAGAGCCACCCTCAACCTCGCTGCCACCCACACCGATCCTGGCGCGTCGGCTTACGGCCGTCGTCTCGTCTACGGCGGGCACACCATCTCCATCGCCGGTGCACACGCCACCCGCGCGCTGCCCGACCTGGTGACGATCGTGGCCTGGCGCAGCTGCGACCACACCGGCCCGGTGTTCGAGGGCGATGTGCTGCGCACCGAGCTGCACGTCGAGGCAGTCCACCCCCGGGAGGGATACCAGCTGATCGACCTACGCGCGGTGGTGCACGCCTGCCCCGCCGAAGACGCCAGTGATCCGACCGCGGCGGATAAGCCGGTGCTGGACTGGCGATTCCTCGCGCTGGCTCGATAGCGGAGGAACGGATGACCGGGATCCTGGCGGGGATGCGGGTAGTGGAGGGCTCAGCCTTCGTGGCAGCGCCGCTGGGTGGGATGACCCTGGCCCAACTCGGCGCGGACGTCATTCGGTTCGACCCGATCGGGGGCGGCCTGGACGCCCACCGCTGGCCGGTCACCGCGGAGGGTCAGAGCTTGTTCTGGGCCGGCTTGAACAAGGGCAAGCGCTCGATTGCGGTCGACATACGATCGCCGCAAGGCAAGGAACTGCTCACCGACCTCATCACTGCGCCCGGTGACGACGCCGGGATGTTTCTGACGAACTTCCCGGCCGCGGGTTGGCTGTCCTACACCGCCCTCGCCGCCCGGCGCCCTGACCTGATCATGGTCAACATCGTGGGCAACCCGGATGGCTCGTCCGCTGTCGACTACACGATCAATCCAGCCACCGGCTTCTCCTGGACCACTGGGCCGGCTGCCTTGTCCACCCCGGTCAACCATCTGCTGCCGGCCTGGGATGTGATCACCGGAACCCTGGCCGCGACCGGCCTGCTAGCCGCTGAGCGCAAGCGGCGCATCGCCGGAATCGGCCAGTTCATCCGGCTTGCACTCGCCGATGTGGCCATGGCCACCGTGGGGCACCTGGGCTACATCGGTGAAGTACAGATCAACAAGGTCGAACGCCCCAGGCACGGCAACTATCTGTATGGCGCGTTCGGGTGCGACTTCGCCACCAAGGACGGCAAGCGGGTCATGGTGGTCGGGCTGACACCGCGGCAGTGGCGCAGTCTCGTGGCGGCGGTCGGCATCCGTGACGCCTGCGTCCAGGTCGAGAAGCTGCTCGGGATCGACCTGTCCAAGGAAGGTGACCGGTTCGCCGCGCGCCATGTGATCGGCGCACTGATCGAGCCATGGGTGAACAGCCGAACACTGGCTGAAGTCAGCGAGATCTTCACCGCGCATGACGTGTGCTGGGGGCCATACCAGACTTTCGCCGAACTCGTGGCCAACGACCCGCGCTGCTCACCTACCAATCCCATGTTCGCCGAAGTCGACCAGCCGGGCGTCGGTACCTACCTCGCGCCCGGATCGCCGCTCGCGTTCTCCGCGGACGACCGGGTCCCGCCGGCGCCCGCGCCGCTGCTCGGCCAGCACACCGACGAGATTCTGGCCGGCCTCCTCGGCCTGTCAGCCGCCCAGATCGGCCGCTTACATGACGACGGCGTCGTCACCGGCCCCGTCGCCGGTACCTCGCCCGCATGAAGTCGCCTATGGCGGGAACCCCAATGCGTCCGCTTGCGCCCATCCCTGGAAAGGGACTCGCGAGATGTTCTTCTTTTTCTCGAACCGATTGGGCTGCTTCGGTTCGTTGCTGCTATCAGCCGCAGTCACCATCGTGCTGATTTTGATCTTTGCGCGGTGAGGCGCAGGTACTACTGTGCTGAACCCTGCTGCGTCGGACCTTGCTGGGCTGGACCCTGCTCACCGAGGCGCCGCTCGAGCATCTCCTCGCCCTTGTCGATCTGTCCTGAGTACTTACCGCCGGTCTGCTTGTCGACGAAGTCTCCAAGCTTGTCAAGGCCCTGCTCGGTCTTGTCCGGGTGCTGACGCGCGAAATCCTTGGCCTTCTGCGTCAGATCGTTGAACTTGTCACCGAGACCCACGAGGTCTCCTCTCGTCGTTCGACCAGGTCCATGTTGGCTACCCCGCACGGTGTGCTAACCCACCCAGCACCCCGGAATTAACCCGACCGGGGCATGCCGGCGGCGAGGCTCACGCCGGGGGACTTGCGCAACTCGGCTGGAGAACCGCCTGCACCTGAGGTTCATTGATGTTCCGCTGCGTGACGAAGGTGACGCCGGTGTCCTCACTGGCTGCCAGCCGGCCGGTGCGCACCGTCTGCACCATCGCGGTGACCGAGTCGAACCCCATCCGGAACGGGTTCTGCACGACCAGCGCGGTGATCGCACCTGAGGTGACGCCCTTGACCTCGTCCGGTGATGCGTCCCAACCGATGAGTTTGATCTTCCCAGCCTTGCCCGCTTGGTTCAGGGCGTTGGTGGCACCGATCACGCCCGGCTCGTTCGCCGCGAAGATTCCGTCCAGGTCGGGGTTGGCGGTCAGGATGTTCTCGGTGACCGACAGTGCCGTGTTGGGGTCGCTGTTGCTGGACTGCTCGGCCACCAGCGTCAGGTTCGGGTGCTTCGCGAGTTCCTCTTTGAAGCCTTTGGTGCGCTGGTCGTTGGTCACTGTTCCGGGCTGGAACGGGATAAAGGCGACTTTATGATGGCCCGAGCCCAGGGCATCGGCGAGCAGGTCCGCCGCCTTGCGGGCGGCCGCGACATTGTCCGTCGCGAACACCGGCACGTTGTCCGGCTGCGGGTTCGTGCCGGAGTCGATATTGATCACTGGGACGTTCCGGCTCAGGGCGTCCTGGGTGACTTGAGCGAGAACCTTCGCGTCGGTGGCCGCATAGACCAGCCCGTCCACCTGCCGGGTCAAGAAGTTCTGCAGCAGGTTGACCTGGCCTGTCACGTCGGTCTCCGCCGTTACTCCGTCCCACTGCAGCGTCACGTCGGTCATCTTCGACGCCGCGCACTGCGCGCCTTTGCGGACGCTGTCCCAGAAGTCGAATCCGACTGCCTTGGGGACAACGGCGAGGGTGAGGGGACCGTTGGCCTTGACTGTCGGACCTCCGGAAGGGCCCGAACCGGGCACGGTGACTGTCGAACAACCCGAGGCCAGCACGATCACAGCGGCTACGCAGGCCATTGAGGCCGAAAGTATGATCCGCATGGCGCCCACCTTTCTGGGAATCTCATCAAGGGGACGCCGCCCGTCGCCGCCGGTACTGGTCCCAGAACACCGCGATCCAAATAATCACGCCGATGATGACCTGCTGGTAGAAGGTATTGATGTCCAAGAGCACGGACCCGTTGCGGATCAACGCGATCAACAGGGCGCCGAGCAGGGTTCCGATGACCGTGCCTTCACCGCCGAACAGGCTGGCACCGCCGATCACGGTAGCGGCAATCACGTCGAGCTCGAGTCCGATGCCGAAGTTCGGTTGGCCGGAGTCGACCCGCGACGCGGCAATCATTCCGGCGAAACCTGCCAGCGTGCCGGAGATGATGTAGACGATCGAGAGGTAACGCTTGACGGGGATCCCGGACAGCCGCGCGGCTTCGGCATTCGAGCCCATGGCATAGGCGTACCGGCCGAGTTTGGCTCGGGTGAGGATGAAGTGGCCGGCTAACGCCACGATGACGAGAGCCAGCACGGGGATGGGTAGCGCGCCGAGCCTTCCCTGACCGAGGAGCTTGAACTCCGGTGGCGCACCGGAGACGGCGACGGAACCGGTGACGATGTACACCAGGCCGCGAGCCACGCTGAGCATGCCCAGCGTGGCGATGAACGGTGCCATTCCTGCCTGCGTCACCAGCACGCCGTTGACCATGCCGGCGATCGCCCCGGTCACCGCGCCGCCGACGATGGCCAACGGAACCGGTACGCCGTACTCCACGACCAGCAACGCACCGAGCACCCCCGCCAGGGCGGCCACCGAGCCGACGGACAGATCGATCCCAGCGGTGATGATCACCAGGGTCATGCCGATCGCGGTGATCGCCACCACCGCCGACTGGACGCCAATATTGATCAGGTTATTCGCGCTGATGAAGGCGTCGGACGCGAACGACAGGTAACTGAACAGCACGATCACCGCGCCGGCGGCCGCCAGCTGGGACAGCGCGGAACGGACGCGGTCGCGCCAGGCGTCGAGCGACGCAACGCCGCGCCGTTGCGATCCCATCGCTTTCGCCTCCCCCTCTCAGCGCTGCGACCCGCTGCCCGTTCCGGTAGCCAACTGCATGATCCGCTCCTCGGAGAACTGCGTACGGGCCAACTCGCCGGCGATCCGACCCGCGCGTAAGACCACGATTCGATCACACATGTTCATCAGCTCCGGGAGGTAGGAGCTGATCAGGACTATCCCGCGTCCTTCGGCGGCCAGCTGCCCGATCAGATCGAAGATCTCGGCTTTGGCGGCCACATCGATGCCGCGTGCCGGCTCGTCGAAGAACAGCACCTGGCTGCTGGTCTCCAGCCACTTCGCCACCACGACCTTCTGCTGGTTACCGCCGGAGAGCATGCGGACCCGGCTTCTGATCGACGGTGTCTTGATGCCCAGCTGGTCTCGCCGTGACAACGCGATCTTTCGCTCCGCGCGCAGGTCGATGACGCCCCAGCTGATGCCCCCGCGCAGCGGGACGTTCGCCAGGGTGATGTTCTGATCGACCGGCAGCGCCATGGCCAGCCCCTCGGCCTGCCGATCCTCCGTCAGGTAGGCCAGCCCTGCGTGGATTCCCTGCCGGGGGGAGCGCAGGTGGACTTCGTGGCCGCGCAGCACAACGCGCCCGGCGTCGGGAATGTCCGCGCCGCAGATGGCTCGTGCGAGTTCGGTGCGGCCGGCGCCGACCAGACCGGCGAACCCGACGATCTCACCGGCCCGTACCTCCAGAGTGCAGTCCACGAGGTCGACGTTCTTACTCCGCCGGCAGACACCTTCTGCCCGTAGCAGGACTTCCCCGATCTGGACCTTCGGTTTGGGGTAGAGGTTGTCGATCTCCCGGCCGACCATCAGCTGGACGAGGCGTTGCGGTGACGCCGCCGCTGCGGGCAGCGTCTGGACGACCCTGCCGTCACGAAGGACGGTGACCCGGTCGGCGACCTGCGCCACCTCCTCCAGACGGTGGGAGATGTACACGATCGCGATACCGCGCGCCTTCAGCTCCGCAATCACGGTGAATAAGTCCCCGATCTCGGCCTCGGTGAGCATCGCGGTCGGCTCGTCCATGATCACCACTCGAGGATCGCCGCCCGAAGAAGTTCCACTCAGCGCCTTCGCGATCTCGACCCGCTGGCGATCGGCGATCGGAAGCGTGCCTACCAGGCGGCCTGGATCCACCGTGAGGTTCACCCGGGCCAGCAACTGGCTGGCACGTCTGCGATCGGCCCGGCGAGACAGCACGCCGCAGCGGGTCGACTCGTCGCCCAGGCACAGGTTCTCCGCCACCGACAGGTGCGGGGCGAGTGCCAGCTCCTGGTGCACCATCGACACGCCCAGCACCAGCTGGGCGAAACGCGGACCACGGAAGGTGACCGACTTACCCCCGACGAGAACAGCACCCTCATCCGGTCGCTCGACTTGTGACAGCAGCTTCATCAAGGTCGACTTACCGGCACCGTTCTCACCGACGACGACGTGGACCTCGCCGGGCAGCACCGTCAAGCTGACCCGGTCGACCGCGAGCACGCCCGGATACCGCTTGGAGACACCGCGCATCTCCAACACCGGCTCGACTGTCATGGCAGCGAGTGCGAGCACCGCGCCGGCATCAGTCGATCCGAGCCGTTTCGGGTTCGAGCCGCTCACCCAGGTATTCGATCCAAGCGGTCTTCATGCACGGGTAGTGCTTGCTCGCCTCAGCGAGATCCATGAATCCGGTAATCGTATTCTCGAAGAATTCAGCCAGCTGCGAGCTCGCGATCTGACCGGATTCATCGAACGCCTGCTGGGCCTGCGCGAGGGAGAACATATCCGGATAGATTCGTGCTCCGAGGTGCTCCAACGGTATTCGCAGCGCCCATAGCCCGCGGTTACCGCCGCTCATGGATGGCGATGCCGACATGACCATGCCGTGCCGCTGATGAAATGGCTGCGGCCGGTATCGTGATACCCAGTCGATCGCATTCTTCAGTCCGCCCGGCATGGATGCGTTGTACTCCGGCGCGGCGATGACGAACGCATCCGCGGCTTCCAGCCGTTGCCGAAGCTGCGCCGGGCCGTCCGGGATACCGGCACTGTCCTGAGCGTCCTGGCTGTAGCTCGGCGCGTCGAACTCGGCCAACGTGGCGAGGTCCACACTGCCACCGTTTCGCTCGATCGTGCGGGCGGCCAGCCTGGCCAGGCGCGTATTCAACGATTCGCGACGCAGCGACCCGGAGAGCACCAGAACACGCAGTCGCCTGCGCGCGACGAACGCGGCAGCGCGAGGTCGGTCAGCTGAATCTGCGGACATCGGCATCTCCTTCACCGGCGGACTCCAGGAGCGAGACCCGTCAACTGTTCCGAGAGCGTGCGCAGGCGGGCGCGGGCGGTCGGATCGTAGGCTTGCCGGTGGGGGCGCGCTTGGCGCTGGCCGTTGTAGTAACGGCCGCTCACGCCGTCCAGGGCCCGATCGACGACGAGCCGGATGGTGGCATCGACTCCGGATTTCAGCGTGCTGATCGGAGTGGCGACCATCTTGGTGGGCATATAAGTGGCGGGGTGCAACGCGGTGGCGGTGATGCCGGTGCCGGCCAGTTCTTCGGCGAGATCGAAGGTGAACATGATCTGCGCGAGCTTGCTCTGGCAGTAGGCCTGCCCGCTGCTGTAGGAGCGGGTGAGCATGACGTCGTCGAAATCGATCGGAGCCTGGCCCGCAGAACTCACTTGCACGATCCTGGCCGGTGCGGAGGCTCGCAGGGTGGGCAGCAGCAGCCGGATGAGCAGGAAGCCGGCGAGATAGTTGACCGCGAAGCGCAGCTCGATGCCGTCCGCGCTCTCCTGCCGTCCGCCGACCGGATATTCGCCGCCGATCCCAGCGTTGCTGATCAGCGCGTCCAGCCGTGGGGCGTCGGCCGTAACGGCGGTGGCGAGCCGGCGGACCTGATCGAGGTCCGCGAGGTCGGCCCGATACCAGCGTAGCCGGTCGTTACCGGTGACCTGGGCGATCTCGGTGAGGGTGGTGTGGCCGCGGGTGTCGTCGCGGCCGTGCACCAGCACGGTGGCGCCGAGCCGGGCGAGTTCGGTGGCTACCGCCTTACCGAGCCCGTCGGTGGCGCCGGTGACGAGCACGGTCTGCTCACGGACGGGACGCATCGGCGAAACCTCCTCCACGAGCGGTTCGAGCACCGACCTTGCCGGGCCGGACCCTCGGGGTCACCTGGTTTAGGCCAACCAGGTGATGTTCTCATCGGTGAGTACTCGGCTTCCTCCGTATTGCGATCACACATTATCGGCGCGGACTGGCGGGAGGTCCCGCGCCACCGCAGAGATGCTGTGATCGTTTTTGGAGAACAGGGCACTACGGTTGATGGGGGGCCAACCATGCTGGAGCGACGGCCTGCCGGCAAACAGTGGCGGAGGATTTACCGGTTACCGGCAAATCCGGACATCACCGTGTTCGGTGGACTAATTTTTGCTATTGCAACGCTTCTCCTCGTGGTTGCCTTATGGGCCACTCAGGGCGGGTCCCGGGCAGAGGTTTCGAGCCTTGCCGACTTGCCAGGAGTTAAAGCGGAGCCCGCCATCCCGGGACCGTCCGCAACGGCGTCCGGAACCACGGAAGTGCCGGCCGGCCCGGAGGCACCTCCCGCGCCTCCGGTAGCCCCGCCGGCGCAACCACCGCAGCCGGCCCAGAAACCGGCTGCGGTGGTTGCGCCGGTACCGGCACAGAAACCGGCCCCGGTAGTGGTGCCTGCCCCTGTTGTGGTGTCGCCCCCGGTTGTGGTGCCGCCGCCGGTAGTGGTGCAACCGCCACCGGGTCCGGCGCTGCGGCCGGTTCCTGACGTGGTCGGTGTGGACCAGGCGCGGGCAACGCGGATGCTGCGCGATGACGGCCTGTCGGTGGGGTCGGTGCAGGAAGAGGTGTCGGATCGGCTGGCGGGAACGGTGCTGCGGACCGACCCGAGGGCGGGTACTGCGGTATGGCCGGGCAGCTCGGTCGATCTGGTCATCGCCAAACGCGGTGACCGGGTGAAGGTGCCCGACGTGGTCGGTAAGGACCAGACGCGCGCGGCGTGGATGCTGCGTGCTGCCGGGCTGTCGGTGGGGTCGGTGAAGGAGGAGGTGTCGGAGGACCAGTCGGCGGGAACGGTACTGCGCACCAACCCGAAAGCGGGCACTCAGGTCCGTTCTGGCAGCACCGTCGACCTGATTGTCGCTAAGCGCGGCGACGAGGCGAAGAAGACCGGCTCAGGCGGTGAGGCTGCCAAGAACCCGAGTGCGGTGGCGGACCGCCGCGACACGGAAGCTGGGTAGGAACCGTTCACCAGCCCCGAGCGCGCCACTCGTCGAGGTGTGGCCGCTCGGCGCCGAGCGTGGAGTCGTTGCCATGTCCGGGGTAGAACCACGTCTGGTCGGGCAGCTGGTCGAACACCCGAGACGTCAGGTCGTCCATCAGGCTGGTGAAGTCAGCGGGGTTGGTCGTCCGTCCGGGACCGCCGGGGAACAGCGCATCGCCGGTGAACAGATGTGGGGTGCCGTCGGCGTCACGGTGCAGCAGGGCGATCGAGCCCGGCGTGTGTCCCCGCAGGTGGATGACGTCTAGCCGCACGTGTCCGACAGCTACGGTGTCCCCATGGTCGACCAGGCGATCCGGCGGCACCGGTAACTGCGGTGCGTCGATCGGGTGCGCGACAGTGCGCGCCCCCGTCGCACCGGCCAGCGCACCAAGGGCCTGCCAATGGTCCGCGTGCCGGTGGGTGGTGACGATCGTCCGCAGATCCGGCCGGTCCGGGCCGTGACCCAGCAGGTCCATCAGCCGATCGGCCTCGTTGGCCGCGTCGATCAGCAGTGCCTCTCCGGTGTCGGGGCAGGTCAGCAGGTAAGCGTTGTTGTCCATCGGCCCGACCGAGATCTTGGTGACGGTCAGGGTGGCCAGCGCCCGCCGCTGTGCCGGGCCGCCTGGTACCACCGCGCCGGTGTAGTCCTCGAGAATGTCCACAATCACCGACCGTAACGCGCCGATGAGCCCGTCCCAAGTCCTGCGAGTCAGTGAGGGACCGCGGCATCCGCGACTGTCGGTACCCACGCATAGCATGGGTGTGGCCGTCTGGCGAAGGGACCACAGTGGCTGACCGACTTGTCGTGCGCGGCGCGCGGGAGCACAACCTGCGCAGTGTCGACCTCGACCTGCCCCGCGACAGCCTCATCGTGTTCACCGGGCTGTCCGGTTCCGGTAAATCCAGCCTCGCGTTCGACACCATCTTCGCGGAGGGCCAGCGCCGGTACGTCGAGTCGCTGTCGGCCTACGCCCGCCAGTTCCTCGGCCAGATGGACAAGCCCGACGTCGACTTCATCGAGGGCCTGTCGCCCGCGGTGTCCATCGATCAGAAATCCACCAGCCGCAACCCGCGCTCCACCGTCGGCACCATCACCGAAGTGCACGACTACCTGCGGCTGCTCTACGCCCGCGCCGGCGAGCCGCACTGCCCGATCTGCTGCGAACCGATCTCCCGGCAGACCCCGCAGCAGATCGTCGACCAGGTGCTGGCCCTGGAGGCCGGCACCCGATTCCAGGTCTTGGCGCCGATGGTTCGGACCCGCAAGGGCGAGTTCGTCGACCTGTTCGCCGAACTACAGGCCCAGGGCTACTCCCGCGTCCTCGTCGATGGCACCGTGTATCCGCTCACCGACGCACCCAAGCTCAAGAAGCAGGACAAGCACGATATTTCCGTGGTGGTCGACCGGTTGGCGGTCAAGGACAGCGCCAAGCAGCGGCTCACCGATTCGGTGGAGACCGCGCTGCGGCTGGCCGACGGACTCGTGGTGCTCGATTTCGTCGACCGCGACGAGCACCACCCGCACCGGCAACGCCGCTTCTCCGAGCGGATGGCCTGTCCGAACGGCCATCCCATCGGCGTCGACGATCTGGAGCCGCGGTCGTTCTCGTTCAACTCGCCCTACGGCGCCTGCCCCGAGTGCACCGGAATCGGGATACGCAAGGAAGTTGACCCCGAGCTCGTGGTGCCGGATCCGGAACTGTCCCTGGCCGAGGGGGCGATCGCGCCGTGGGCCACCGGGCAGACCTACGAATACTTCCAGCGGCTGCTCGAAGCGCTGGCCGAGACCATCGGGTTCCGGATGGACACCCCGTGGCGACGGTTGACGGCCAGTGCCCAGAAAGCCGTGCTACACGGCACCGACGTGCAGGTGCACGTCCGCTACCGCAACCGCTACGGCCGTGAGCGCTCCTACTACGCCGCCTTCGAAGGCGCCATCCCGTTCCTCGAGCGCCGGATGAACCAGGCCGAGTCGGATCACATGCGCGACAAGTACGACGGCTACATGCGCGACGTGCCATGCCCGGCCTGCCGCGGCACCCGGCTCAAGCCGGAGATCCTCGCCGTCACACTGACCCACACCACCGAGGGCCGTAAGTCCATCGCCGATGTGTCCGCGCTGTCGGTCCGCGACGCCACGGCGTTTCTCGGCGGCCTGCGGCTGGACACCAGGCAAGCCATGATCGCCGGTGCGGTGCTCAAGGAGATCCAGGCCCGGTTGCGCTTCCTGCTCGACGTCGGGCTCGATTACCTGTCTCTGGACCGTGCCTCGGCCACGCTGTCCGGCGGCGAGGCGCAGCGCATCCGGCTGGCCACCCAGATCGGCTCCGGGCTGGTCGGGGTGCTGTACGTGCTGGATGAGCCCTCGATCGGCCTGCACCAGCGGGACAACCACCGGCTGCTGGCCACGCTGACCAGACTGCGCGACCTGGGCAACACCCTGATCGTGGTCGAACACGACGAGGAAACCATCCGGACGTCCGACTGGGTGGTGGACATCGGCCCGGGAGCCGGCGAACACGGCGGCCAGGTTGTCTACAGCGGACCGTTCCCCGGGCTCGAGCAACACGACACCTCGATCACCGGTGCCTACCTGTCCGGCCGGCGCAGCATCCCGGTTCCGGCGGTGCGGCGCCCGGTGGACCGATCACGCCGGCTGACCGTGGTCGGGGCGAGGGAGCACAACCTGCGTGGCATCGATGTGGCGTTCCCCCTGGGCTGCCTGGTGTCGGTCACCGGGGTGTCCGGATCGGGCAAGTCGACATTGGTCAACGACATCCTGGCGACCGTGCTGGCCAACCGGCTCAACGGCGCCCGCCAGGTGCCCGGCCGGCACACCCGGGTCACCGGGCTCGAGCACGTCGACAAGCTGGTCAGGGTGGATCAGTCACCGATCGGGCGGACCCCTCGCTCCAATCCGGCGACCTATACCGGTGTGTTCGACCGGATCCGCAAGCTGTTCGCCGCCACCACCGAGGCGAAAGTCCGCGGTTACCAGCCCGGGAGGTTCTCCTTCAACGTCAAGGGTGGTCGCTGCGAGGCCTGCGCCGGCGACGGCACCATCAAGATCGAGATGAACTTCCTGCCCGACGTCTATGTGCCCTGCGAGGTGTGTCACGGTGCCCGGTACAACCGGGAAACCCTCGAAGTGCACTACAAGGGCAAGACCATCGCTGAGGTGCTCGATATGCCCATCGAGGAGGCGGCGGCGTTCTTCGAGCCGATCTCGGCGATACACCGCCACCTCAAGACGTTGGTGGATGTCGGGTTGGGTTATGTCCGGCTCGGGCAGCCCGCGCCGACGTTGTCCGGTGGCGAAGCGCAGCGCGTCAAGCTCGCCAGCGAGCTGCAAAAACGTTCCACTGGCCGGACCGTGTACGTGCTCGACGAGCCCACCACCGGCCTGCACTTCGAGGACATCCGCAAGCTGCTCGGAGTGATCAACGAGCTGGCCGACAAGGGCAACACCGTCATCGTGATCGAGCACAACCTCGATGTGATCAAGTCATCGGACTGGGTGGTCGACATGGGGCCTGAAGGAGGCGCGGCCGGTGGCAGCGTGATCGCGGAGGGGACACCCGAACAGGTCGCCACCATCGACACCAGCTACACCGGCCAATTCCTGCGCACCGTCGTGGATGTGCAGGACGCCACCCCACCGCGACCTCGCCGGACCGCCGTCGCCGCCAGCTCCTGAGCTGTTGGTGGCTCTTCAAGAGCTACCAACCGGGGGTGTCACTGTCTCCAACAATTGCCAACCTCACGTACCCCTGCGGGGACAGCACGACATGGCTCTCGTCGAGCCGCTGGGAGACCGGATCGTGGCGGGCCATATCTTGGCACGAAGCTTGCTGATCATCGACGGCGAGAGGTCAACACCGTCCACCCGTACGCCTCGAGCGGCGAGGGGCAGTGCGATGCGCACGGTGCCGATCGCGGGCCCTGGGCCGCCGAGAGCACCTCGCCGATAGCGGCGGCCGTCTCGGCACGGCCTTGCATTCCGCCCCCGCGGGCAGGCTGCGTTGGGCGCCGTGCCTGCTACGATGTCCGATGCGACCAACCTCCGTTCAGGCGGAGGCGGCAAGTGGAGCCCGCTCCCACCCGAACCGCTGCGAGGCGGCCGGGTCCGGTCCTGGAATCCCTGGCGGGATTCCGGTGTTGACGGTGTGTGTTGAGAGCCAACACGCGGCGTCGATCGGTCGGACTGCGGGCCCCGTACGTCACGATGCGTGCGGGGCTGCGTGGCGTCCGGGGTGTGTCCTTGGGACACGGATGGGGGAGGCAGGTCCCACTTGCTCGGTTGCGCCGCGGGTAGCACGACTGAGGAGGCCACATCACCGTCGAGACACGCATCAACGAACGCATTCGCGTTCCCGAGGTCAGGTTAGTTGGTCCGAATGGCGAGCAGGTCGGCATAGTCCGCATCGAGGACGCGCTTCGACTAGCTCAGGAAGCGGACCTCGACCTGGTGGAGGTTGCGGCGCAGGCCCGTCCACCGGTCTGCAAGCTGATGGACTTCGGCAAGTTCAAGTACGAGACCGCGCAGAAGGCTCGTGAGTCCCGCCGCAATCAGCAGATGACGGTTATCAAGGAGCAAAAGCTCCGCCCGAAGATCGATGCGCACGACTACGAGACGAAGAAGCGCCACGTAGTGCGGTTCCTCGACGCGGGGCACAAAGTGAAGGTCACCATTATGTTCCGGGGTCGCGAGCAGTCCCGGCCGGAGCTGGGCTTCCGGCTGCTGCAGCGGCTCTCCGAGGACGTCGCCGAGCTCGGCTTCGTGGAGACCTCCGCCAAGCAGGACGGCCGGAACATGACGATGGTGCTGGCCCCGCACCGCAACAAGCCACGGGGGCCCAGGGCCGATCGGGCCGCGGCGGAGCCGGCGAGTGCGGCCGACGCGGCAGAGTAACGCCCGCTCCTAGCAGCTTCGGTGGCCCGCAGCGGGTCACCGTGAAACGCGGTGGCCCGGCAGGGGGCCACCGCACAGTCAGCGCCGCCATGCCCGGTGGCAAAGAGGACGGACATGCCGAAGAACAAGACCCACAGTGGTACCGCGAAGCGCGTCAAGCTCTCCGCTACCGGCAAGTTGCTGCGGCAGCGCGCTGGCAAACGCCACCTGCTGGAGAAGAAGTCCTCCAGGATCACCCGCCGGCTGACTGGGGTCGTCGAGGTGGCCTCCCCGGACGCTTCGCGGATCCGCAAGCTGCTCGGTCGCTGACCGGGCCGCGCACCGCCAAACCTCGACCCCGACCCTGGGCGGTTATGCCGCCCCCGAGATCGACAGGACAAACCAGTGGCACGCGTCAAGCGAGCGGTCAATGCCCAAAAGAAGCGCCGCAGCACCCTGGAGGCCGCCAGCGGCTACCGCGGCCAGCGTTCCCGCCTCTACCGCAAGGCGAAGGAACAGATCCTTCACTCATTGCAGTACGCCTACCGTGACCGGCGGGCACGCAAGGGTGACTTCCGGCAGCTCTGGATCACCCGGATCAACGCCGCTGCGCGGCAGAACGGGATGACCTACAACCGGCTCGTGCAGGGACTGCGCCTTGCGGGGGTCGAAGTAGACCGCAAGAACCTCGCCGAGCTCGCCGTTTCGGATCCCGCCGCGTTCGCCGCGCTGGTCGAGATCGCCAGGGCCAACCTGCCGGCCAGCCGCGGGGCGAGCGCTCCGGCAGCCCGGGACGGCGACGCCGCCTGAACCCAGCGTCCCCGGCCCGGCCAGGTGTTCCGTTCACCGAGCGGACACCCAGGATCGTCGCTGCACGCGGTTTACTTCGGCGGCGTAACCGCGACTCCGAGGGGCGATTCCTCGTGGAGGGCGCTCAGGCCGTACGGGAGGCCATCACCTGCGCAACGGTGCTGGAGCTGTTCGTCACCGAGCGTGCGGCACAGCGCCATCCCGAGCTCCTCGAGGCGTGCGGCGCTCCGGTGTCTTTGGTCACTGAACGGGCCGCCGCAGGATTGTCCGAGACGGTCGCTCCGCAGGGCATCGTGGCAGTCTGTGCCGCGCTCGGGCGGTCCGTGGCAGAAGCGGTGCGGGGCACCCGCCTGGTCGCGGTGCTGGCCGGTGTCTCCGACCCGGGCAATGCCGGCACGGTCATCCGGGTGGCCGATGCTGCCGGTGCCGGCGCGGTGGTGTTCGCCGGCGAGACCGTCGACCCGCACAACGGCAAATGCGTGCGAGCGTCCACCGGCAGCATCTTTCACGTGGCGTTAGGAGTGGCACCCGATCCGCACCGGGCGGTCACCGCATGTCACCAGGCTGGGCTGCAGGTGTTGGCCGCTGATGCCGGCGCCGGGCGCAACCTCGACGACCTGGTCGACGCTGGCGGGTTGGCGGCACCGACGGCATGGCTGTTCGGCAGCGAGGCGCACGGGCTGGATCCTGACCTGCTGGCGGTCGCTGACCACGCCGTCGCCATCCCGCTGTACGGGCGTGCGGAGAGCCTCAACCTGGCTACCGCGGCAGCGATCTGCCTGTACGCGAGTGCGCGGGCGCACCGTCGACGGTCCGGCGCCGGACCGATCACCTAGGATCTGCCCCAGAACTGACCGCATACCGGCACGGCAGGCGCCCGACGTCGTGGCACTCCGGAAGCCCAGGAGCTTCTCATCTTATGTCTGGACCCAACGACTCCTACGATCCCAAGCAGGTCGCCGTGCTCACTCCTGAAGCGCTCGCGCAGGCCGTCGAGGACGCTGAGAAAGCTTTTGCCCAGGCGACCGATCTCGAACAATTGGCTGCGGTCAAACCCGCCCATCTCGGTGACCGGTCACCGCTGCTCAGCGCCCGCCGGGAGATCGGTGCGCTGCCTCCGAAGGCCCGGGCCGAGGCCGGCAAGCGGCTCAACGCCAGCCGCACGGCTGTGCTGGCCGCCTTCGACCAGCGTCGCGCCGAGCTGCAGGCCGAGCGGGACTCCAGCACCTTGCGGGCCGAGGCCGTCGACGTCACGCTGCCCTGGGACCGCGTGCCCACCGGTGCCCGGCACCCGATCACCGCGCTGCGCGAGCGCATCGCCGACGTGTTCGTCGCCATGGGTTACGAGGTCGCCGAGGGTCCGGAGCTGGAGGCCGAGTGGTTCAACTTCGACGCCCTCAACTTTCCCAAAGATCACCCGGCGCGCACCATGCAGGACAGTTTCTACGTCGCGCCCGAGGGATCCGGCATGGTCCTGCGCACGCACACTTCCCCGGTGCAGATACGGGCGCTGCTGGAGCGCGAGCTGCCGGTGTATGTGGTGTGCCCAGGGCGTACGTTCCGCACCGACGCGCTGGACGCCACCCACACCCCGGTCTTCCACCAGATCGAAGGTCTCGCGGTGGATAAGGGCCTCACCATGGCGCATCTGAAGGGGACCCTGGACGCGTTCGCGCGAGCAATGTTCGGCGGCACCTCGCGGATCCGGTTGCGGCCTTCGTTCTTCCCGTTCACCGAACCGTCCGCCGAACCCGACGTGTGGTTCCCGGAGAAGAAGGGCGGCCCGGGCTGGGTGGAGTGGGGTGGGTGCGGCATGGTCCATCCGAACGTGCTGCGTGCCTGCGGGATCGATCCGAACGTGTACTCGGGCTTCGCCTTCGGGATGGGCATCGAGCGCACCCTGATGTTCCGCAATGGCATCGCCGACATGCGGGACATGGTCGAGGGTGATATCCGGTTCGCCTGCGCGTTCGGAATGGAGGCTTGAGCCGATGCGCGTTCCCGTGTCGTGGCTGCGCGATCATGTCGCGCTTCCGGAGGGTGACGCCGCCCCGACGGTGGACCAGATCGCGGACGCCTTCGTGCGGGCCGGTCTCGAGGTCGAGGCGGTTCACCAGCTCGGCCCGGTCAGCGGGCCGCTGGTGGTGGGGCGGGTAACCGAGATCGAGGAATTGACTGGTTTGTCCAAGCCCATCCGGTACTGCCTGGTGGACGACGGCGAGCCGGCACCGCGCGGGGTGGTGTGCGGCGCCACCAACTTCGTTGCGGGCGACCTGGTGGTGTTGGCGCGGCCCGGCACGGTGCTGCCCGGTGATGTCGCGATCGGTGCGCGCACCACTTACGGCCGGACCTCCGACGGGATGATCTGCTCGGCCGCTGAGCTGCGACTCGGCGATGACCACACCGGAATCATCGTGCTGCCCACCGATGCGGCCCGGCCTGGGGACAGCGCGCTCGACGTGCTCGGTCTCGACGATGCGGTGATCGAGCTGGCGATCACGCCGGATCGGGGGTACTGCCTGTCGGTGCGCGGGTTGGCCCGTGAGCTGGCCATCGCCTTCGACGTTCCCTACCGCGATCCCGGCCTGCTGGACGTGCCGCCGGCCGAGCCCGGCTGGCCGGTGCACATCGAGGATGAGCAGGGTTGCCGCCGGTTCGTGGTGCGCCAGGTATCGGGCATGCACGCGGCCGCTGAAACTCCCTGGTGGATGCGCCGGCGGTTGCAACTGGCCGGGATACGGCCCATCTCACTGCCGGTCGACGTCACCAACTACGTGATGCTCGAGCTCGGGCATCCGATGCACGCGTTCGACGCCACGAAACTCGACGGTGACCTCGTCGTGCGCCGGGCTGCCGAGGGGGAGAAGCTCACCACACTGGACGGGGTGTGCCGGGAGCTGGATCCCGACGACATCGTCATTTGCGATGCCGGCGGTCCGATCTCGCTGGCGGCCGTCATGGGCGGGGAGAGCACCGAAGTCGGCCCGCAGACCACCAGCTTGCTGCTGGAGGCGGCGAACTGGGACCCGGCCTCGGTGGCCCGCGCCGCCCGGCGACACAAGTTGCCCAGCGAGGCGGCCCGCCGCTTCGAGCGCGGAGTCGACCACGCGCTGGCTCCGGCGGCCGCCGAGCTCGCCGCCACGCTGCTCACCCGCTACGGCGGCGGGGAGATACTGCGGGGCCGCACCGACGCCGGCACACCTGAAGGTCCGGTATCCGTGGTGATGCCGATCGATGAACCGGATCGGGTGGCCGGGCGGGTCTACGAGCGCGGCGCCACCGTCCGCCGGCTGTCCCAGATCGGCTGCGCGGTGGAAGTTTCCAGTTCCCACGGCACCACCACGGTGACCGTCGTCCCACCGTCCTGGCGGCCCGACCTGGTCCAACCCGCCGACCTCGTCGAGGAAGTGCTACG
This sequence comes from Pseudonocardiaceae bacterium, assembly GCA_035606945.1. GTDB lineage: Bacteria > Actinomycetota > Actinomycetes > Mycobacteriales > Pseudonocardiaceae. Next base: position 11,880 of record DATNDR010000012.1, on the reverse strand, counting down.
GCTGGAGGGCTACGACACCATCCCGTCCACGCTGCCCCCCGCGCCACCCGGCCGCGGCCTCTCCGCCGCGCAGCGGCGCCGCCGCACCATCTCCCGGACCCTGGCCGGTGCCGGCTACGTGGAGGTATTGCCCAGCCCGTTCGTGTCCGCCGGCATCTGGGATGCCTTCGGTCTGCCCGACGAGGATCCGCGGCGGCACACCACCAAGCTGCTCAACCCGTTGGAGTCCGACCGCGACCAGCTAGCCACCACGTTGCTACCCGGCCTGCTCGAAGCATTGGTCCGTAACGTCGCCCGCGGCCAGCGCGACGTGGCGCTGTTCGGGATGGCACCCGTTGTGCAGCCGCGGCCCGGCGCCGCGGCGATGCCCGAGGTGGGAGTGCTCGACCGACCCAGCGACGCCGAGCTCGCCGCCTTGGTGAGTGCGTTACCCGAGCAGCCGCTGTATGTGGGTGCCGTGCTCGCCGGGTACTGGGAGCGCCGGGGCTGGTGGGGTACCGGTCGGCTTGCGACCTGGGCCGATGCGGTTCAGGCCGCGCGGCTGGTCGGCAACGCCGCCGGCATCGAGCTCGAGGTCTGTGCCGCGCACACCCCACCGTGGCATCCCGGCCGCTGCGGCGCGCTACGGGTGGACGGCGATACGGTCGGGCACGCGGGCGAGTTGCACCCCGCCGTGGTCGAGGCGCTGGGCCTGCCGCCGCGCACCTGTGCGATGGAGCTGGATCTCGACGCGCTGCCACTGACGGACCATCGGCCCGCGCCGCTGGTGTCGCCCTACCCACCGGTGCTGCAAGACGTCGCCCTGGTGGTGGATGCGGGCGTACCAGCGGCCGAACTCACCGCCACGCTGCGTCGGGGTGCCGGAGAGCTGCTGGAGGACGTACGCCTGTTCGACGTCTACACCGGCGACCAGATCGGTCCCGGCAAGCGGTCACTGGCCTTCGCGTTGCGCTTCCGCGCTCCCGATCGCACCCTCACCGTCGCCGAAGCCACCGCTGCCCGCGACGCCGCAGTAGCCGCCGCCACCGCCACCCACAACGCCACCCTGCGCTCCTAACCGCACCGTCCCCACCCGGCGTGTCGCGCCCACATGCACGGTGTGTCGTGCTGTCGCGCGCGGTGTGTCGGGGCCGCGGTGCGCTGGCCGATGGGCCGGCCCCAAACTCATTGTATGAGTTTCCACGGTACTGCATACTGATGCGTATGCCCGTGAAGGTTGCGGTAGCCGGCGCGAGTGGCTATGCCGGTGGCGAACTCCTTCGCCTGATGCTCAGTCACCCGCACATTGAGATCGGCGAGCTGACGGCAGGGGGAAACGCCGGAAGCACGCTCGGTGAGCACCACCCGAACCTGATCCCACTCGCCGAGCGCACCCTGTCCGGCACCTCGGCGCAGCGGTTGGCCGGACATGACGCGGTCATCCTCGCTCTCCCGCACGGTCACTCCGCAGCGCTGGTGGCCGAATTACCCCCGGACACCCTTGTGATCGACTGCGGGGCTGACCACCGGCTGGCGGATCCGGCAGCCTGGCAGCGCTGGTACGGCGGCGACCACGCCGGCACCTGGCCATACGGGTTGCCCGAACTGCCCGGAGCCCGGGAGAAGTTACGAGGAGCGCGCCGCATCGCGGTGGCCGGTTGCTATCCGACAGTCGTCAGCCTCACCCTTGCTCCCGCGCTGCACGCCGGACTGGTCGCCCCAGACCTTGTGATCACCGCGATGTCCGGCACGTCGGGAGCCGGGCGCGCACTCAAGCCACACCTGCTGGGTTCTGAAGTCATGGGCTCGGCCAGCGTCTATGGGATGGCCGGCGCGCATCGGCACCTCCCGGAGATCATCCAGAATCTCAGCGGCGTTGCGGGTCAGGACGTCACCGTGTCGTTCACCCCGGTGCTGGCCCCGATGCCCCGCGGGATCTTGGCCAGCTGCACCGCAGCACTACGCCCAGGCGCCGATACCGACAAAATCCGCAGCGCCTACCACGCCGCCTATGCAGCGGAACCATTCATCCACCTGCTGCCCGAAGGCCGATGGCCGGCAACGAGCGCGGTGATCGGCTCCAATTCCGTTCAGGTGCAGGCAGCGGTGGACGCCGCCGCCGGAAAGCTGGTCGCAGTCGGCGCGGTGGACAACCTGACCAAGGGCACCGCAGGGGCAGCGCTGCAGTGCCTCAATCTGGCGCTGGGACTACCTGAGACCACTGGCCTGCCGTCCTGGGGAATCTCACCCTGATCCGGTGAAACAGGGCCAGAAATCGGGAAAGGACATCACGATGAGCGTCACCGCTGCAGACGGATTCCGGACTGCCGGCGTGGCCGCGGGCATCAAGGCCAGTGGTGCTCTGGACCTGGCCTTGGTGGTCAATGACGGACCCACCAACGCGGCCGCCGGGGTCTTCACCCGCAATCAGGTCAAGGCCGCACCGGTGCTGTGGTCGCAACAGGTACTCACCAACCGGCGCCTGCGCGCCGCCGTGCTGAACTCCGGGGGAGCCAACGCCTGCACCGGCCATGGGGGATTCCAGGACACCCACGCCACCGCTGACCGGGTCGCCGCGGTGCTGGACTGCGGAGCGGCCGAGGTCGCCGTGTGCTCCACCGGGCTGATCGGCGAGCGGCTGCCGTTGGATGCGCTGCTGTCCGGTATCGACAAAGCAGCGACGGCGTTGGCCGCCACCCCGGAAGCGGGCCTGGCCGCAGCCACCGCCGTGCTCACCACCGACACCGTGCCCAAGCAAGCCGCCGTGAGCGGCTCCGGCTGGACGGTGGGCGGGTTCGCCAAAGGAGCCGGCATGGTCGCGCCCAGCCTGGCCACCATGCTGTGCGTCCTCACCACCGACGCTGTGGTCGACGGGCCCACACTGGACACCGTGCTGCGCCGGGCCACCAGCGAAACCTTCGAGCGCCTGGATATCGACGGTGCCTGTTCGACCAATGACACGGTGCTGTTGATGGCCTCCGGTGCCTCGGGCACCGCACCCGACGAAGAAGAATTCGCCGCTGCCGTGCAGCAGGTATGTCACCAGCTGGTGACCAGCTTGCAGGCCGACGCCGAGGGCGTCACCAAAGAGATCGCCATCGCCGTCCGCGGAGCCACCGACGACGCCGAGGCGCTTGCCGCAGCCCGCGCGGTCGCCCGGGACAACCTGGTCAAGACCGCGTTTTTCGGCTCGGACCCCAACTGGGGTCGGATCGCCGCCGCGGTGGGCGGCTCGCCGGCGACTGTGCAAGCCGACACCTTGGACATCTGGATCAACGGGGCACTGCTCTGCCAGGGCGGCGCGGCAGCGGCCGACCGCTCGAAGGCGGACCTGTCCGGCCGGGAGATCACCGTGGAGATCGATCTGCATCTCGGCGGCGGCGAGGCTACCGTGCTCACCACCGATCTCTCGCACGGGTACGTCGAGGAGAACAGCGCCTATTCGTCATGAGCACCCGCATCGAGACAGCAGCGCAGAAGGCTGCGGTGCTCGCTGAAGCGCTGCCCTGGCTGCAGCGTTTCCACGGCGCCACCGTCGTGATCAAGTATGGCGGCAACGCGATGTTGGACGACGAGCTCAAGCAGGCCTTTGCGCAGGATATGGTCTTCCTGCGGCTGGCCGGGTTGCGCCCGGCTGTGGTGCACGGTGGTGGGCCGCAGATCAACGCGATGCTGGACCGCTTGGGCATCGCCGGAGAGTTTCGCGGCGGCTTACGAGTCACCACCCCGGAGACCATCGATGTGGTGCGCATGGTGCTGTTCGGCCAGGTGGGCCGGGAGCTCGTCGGGTTGATCAACGCGCACGGACCGTACGCGGTCGGCATGTCCGGCGAGGACGCGCATTTGTTCACCGCCGCTCGGCGCACCGCCACGGTGAACGGTCAGCAGGTCGACGTGGGTTTGGTCGGCGACGTGGTGGCGGTGAACCCCGCTGCGGTGCTCGACATCGTCAACGCCGGGCGTATTCCGGTGGTATCCGGGTTGGCCCCGGACAAGGACGGTGTGGTGCACAACATCAACGCCGATACCGCTGCCGCCGCGTTGGCGGTCGCTTTGTGCGCCGACAAGCTGGTCATGCTGACCGACGTCGAGGGTCTCTACACCGACTGGCCGGACCGTTCCAGCCTGCTGTCGGAACTCACCGCGGACCGGTTGGAGCGGTTGTTGCCGAGGCTGTCCGCCGGGATGGTGCCGAAAATGGAAGCCTGCCTGCGCGCAGTCCGGGGCGGGGTGCCGCAGGCCCATGTGATCGACGGTCGGGTGGCGCATTCTGTGCTGCTCGAAGTCTTCACCACCGAGGGAGTGGGGACCATGGTGCTGCCCGAGCAGGGATCCGAGAAAGGACACGCCTGATGCCCACTGCCGATTATCAGCGTCGCTGGGAAGCCGCGTTGATGGCCAACTACGGCACACCCGCCTTGGCGTTGAGCCGTGGTGCCGGGGCCGAGGTGTGGGATGTGGACGGCCGGCGCTACCTGGATCTGCTCGGCGGGGTCGCGGTCAACGCGTTGGGCCACGCTCATCCGGCCGTGGTGAACGCGGTCACCGAGCAGATCAGCACCCTCGGGCAGGTCTCGAACTTCTTTCTCACCGAGCCGGCCATCACCCTTGCCGAGACGCTGCTGGACCTGCTCGGTGCGACCGGATCGGGGCGGGTGCTGTTCGGCAACTCCGGCGCGGAGGCCAACGAGGCCGCATTCAAGATCGCCCGGCGGACTGGTCGGCCCACGATCATCTCCACCGAGGGTGCCTTCCACGGCCGCACCATGGGCGCGCTTGCGCTCACCGGGCAACCGGCCAAACGGGATCCCTTCCAGCCGATGCCACCCGGGGTGGTCTTCATTCCCTATGGTGACTCAGCGGCGCTGGAATCGGTGGTCGATACCGATACCGCCGCGGTGTTCCTGGAGCCGGTCCAGGGTGAGAACGGCGTAGTGATCCCGCCGGAGGGCTACCTGCAGGCCGCTCGGGAGATCACCGCGGCGCAGGGGGCGCTGCTGGTGCTGGACGAGGTGCAGACCGGCATTGCTCGGACCGGCACCTGGTTCGCCCACCAGTCGGTTGGGGTGGTGCCAGACGTGGTGACGGTGGCTAAAGGCCTGGGTGGTGGGCTGCCGATCGGCGCCTGTATCGGCATCGGCCCCGCCGCGCACCTGTTGCAACCCGGCCAGCACGGCAGCACCCTCGGCGGCAACCCGGTGTGTTGCGCGGCCGCGCTGGCCGTGCTGCGGACCATCGCCGCGGATGGGTTGCTCGACCACACTGCCCGGCTCGGTAAGGAGATCGCCGCTGAGGTGACGGCGATGCGACACCCGCTCGTCGCGTCGGTCAGCGCCGCAGGCCTGCTCATCGGGATCGGCTTGACCTCCCCGGTAGCGGTGGCAGTCGCCACCGCCGCGCGCCAGGCCGGCTTTCTGGTCAACCCGGCTGTGCCGGACCGGGTCCGGCTGGCCCCGCCGCTGGTGCTCACCGAGGCGCAGGCGCAGGAGTTCATCGGTGCCTTACCCGCGATTCTGGATGGGTTGCAGTAGCAATGCCCCGGCACTTCTTACGCGATGACGATCTTACCCCGGCCGAGCAGCGAGACATCCTTGACTTGGCTGATGAGTTCAAAGCCAACCCGCTCGGGCGCACCCCGCTGGCCGGCCCGCGATCCATCGCGGTGATCTTCGAGAAGAGCTCGACGCGGACCCGGTTGTCCTTCCAGGTCGGCATCGCCCAACTCGGCGGCAACCCCGTGGTCGTCGACGCCGCCGTGATGCAGCTGGGTCGCCAGGAGTCCCTCGAGGACACTTCACGGGTGCTGTCCCGCTACGTGGATGCCGTGGTCTGGCGCACGTCCGCGCAGCACCGTCTCGACACTATGGCTAGGGTCTCGCGGGTGCCGGTGGTCAACGCACTCACCGACGAGTTCCACCCCTGCCAGGTGCTCGCCGATCTGCAGACCATCCGAGAGCGGCACGGCCGGCTGGCCGGCCTCACCCTGACCTACCTCGGCGATGGGTCGAACAACATGGCGCACTCGCTGCTCCTGGGTGGTACCACCGCCGGACTGCACGTCCGGATCGCCGCGCCGCCCAGCTTCCAGCCGATGCCGGATGTCTTACTCGCAGCGAAACACCGCGCCGCACAGACCGGTGGCAGCGCCGGCGTGCTCGCCGACGCCCATGCGGCTGTTGATGGCGCAGATGTCCTGGTGACCGACACCTGGACCTCGATGGGCCAGGAAAGCGACGGGCTCGACCGTGTCACCCCGTTCCAGTCGTTACAGATCAACGCCGAGCTGCTGCACCGCGCGTCTGGCGGTGGCGAAAAGAAGATCACCGTGCTGCACTGCCTTCCCGCCCACCGCGGCGCCGAGATCACCGACGAGGTGATCGACGGTCCGGCCAGCGCGGTCTGGGACGAGGCCGAAAACCGGCTACATGCGCAGAAGGCTCTGCTGGCGTGGTTGCTCAACCCGGATTCGGAGCGACTGGCATGACGACGTCCACGCGGGCCGGTAGGCAGGCTCGCATTGTCGCATTGGTGACCCACCGTGTGGTGCACAGCCAGACGGAGCTGGCAGCACTGCTAGCCGGTGAAGGCATCGAGGTCACCCAGGCCACGCTGTCGCGCGACCTCGATGAGCTCGGGGCAGTGAAGCTACGCGGCGTCAACGGTGGGGCGCCGGTGTACGTCATCCCGGAGGACGGCAGCCCGGTGCGAGCAGTGGCCGGCGGCACCGCCCGGCTCGCGCGGGTGCTGTCCGAGCTGCTCGTGTCCACCGACGCCAGCGGCAACCTCGCGGTGCTGCGCACTCCCCCCGGGGCGGCCCATTTCGTTGCCAGTGCGCTGGACCGGGCAGCGCTGCGCGAGGTGGTCGGCACTGTCGCCGGCGATGACACCATCCTGGTCGTTGCCCGGGAACCGATCACCGGCGACCAGCTCGCCCGCCGGATCGAGGTGCTGGCGCACCCGTCCGACCCAAGGGAGGACACATGAAGCGAGTCGTCTTGGCCTACTCCGGTGGCCTGGACACCTCGGTGGCCATCGGGTGGATTGCCGAGGAGACCGGCGCTGAAGTCGTGGCGGTTGCGGTTGATGTCGGTCAGGGCGGCGAGGACCTGGAGACCATTCGCCAGCGAGCCTTGGCCTGCGGTGCGGTGGAGGCTGTGGTCACCGACGCTCGGGACGAGTACGCCGAGCAGTACTGCCTGCCCGCTCTGCAGGTCAACGCGCTGTACATGGGCCGCTACCCGTTGATATCAGCGCTGTCCCGGCCGTTGATCGCCAAGCATCTGGTCGCGGCGGCGAAGTACCACGGCGCTTCCACCGTCGCACACGGCTGCACTGGCAAGGGCAACGATCAGGTGCGGTTCGAAGTCGGTATCGGCGCGCTCGCGCCCGATCTGCAGGTGATCGCGCCGGTCCGGGACTACGCATGGACCCGCCAGAAGGCGATCGCCTACGCCGAGGAGCGCAACCTGCCGATCGACGTCACCAAGCGCTCGCCGTTTTCCATCGACCAGAACCTGTGGGGCCGGGCGGTGGAGACCGGGTTCCTCGAAGATTTGTGGAACGCCCCGACCAAGGACGTCTACTCCTACACCAGCGATCCGACCGAATGGAAGGCCCCGGACCAGCTGGTGATCACCTTTGAGACCGGCGTGCCGGTCGCCATCGACGGCGACCCGGTGACGGTGCTGGAAGCGATCCAGCAGCTCAACTCCCGGGCGGGGGCGCACGGCGTCGGCCGGCTGGACCTCGTCGAGGACCGCCTGGTCGGCATCAAGAGCCGGGAGGTGTACGAGGCACCCGGCGCGATCGCACTGATCACTGCCCATCAGGAGCTGGAAAACGTCACCGTCGAGCGGGATCTGGCCAGGTACAAGCGTCACATCGAGCATCGCTGGACTGAGCTGGTCTACGACGGGCTATGGTTCTCCCCGCTCAAGCGTGCGCTGGACGCCTTCGTCGCCGACTCCCAACGCCACGTCACCGGCGAGATCCGCATGGAGCTGGCCGGCGGCCGGGCTACGGTGACTGGGCGGCGCAGCGCGCACTCGCTGTATGACTTCAACCTCGCCACCTACGACGCGGGCGACACCTTCGACCAGTCCCTTGCCAAGGGCTTCGTGCAACTGTGGGGGTTACCATCAAAGATTGCAGCCCAACGAGACCTGCAGGCCACCCACCGGGAGCTATCGTCATGACCGGGCTCTGGGGTGGCCGGTTCAGCGGGAAACCCGCTGACGCGCTCGCCGCACTGAGCGCCTCAACCCACTTCGATTGGCGCCTGGCGCGCTATGACATCCGTGGTTCCCGAGCGCATGCCCGCGTGCTGCACGACGCCGGCCTGCTCAACCAGGACGAACTGGCCGCGATGCTCGACGCGCTGGACCGTCTCGACACCGACGTCGCGTCCGGTGCGTTCGTCCCAGCATCAGAAGACGAGGACGTGCACACCGCCCTGGAGCGTGGCCTGATCGAGCGCGCCGGGCCGGAGCTGGGGGGTCGGTTGCGCGCCGGCCGTTCCCGCAACGACCAGGTCGCCACGCTGCTGCGGATGTGGTTGCGCGACGCCGCCCGGCGGGTCGGCGCCGGCACCCTCGAGGTGATCAACGCTCTGCTCGACCAGGCACTGGCGCACCCTGACGCCCCGATGCCGGGCCGGACCCACCTGCAGCACGCCCAGCCGGTGCTGCTCGCGCACCATCTGGGTGCACATGTACAGGCCCTGCTGCGCGACGTCGAGCGGCTCCGGGATTGGGATGCCCGGGCCGGGGTCTCGCCGTACGGCTCCGGTGCACTGGCCGGCTCGTCGCTCGGACTGGACCCGGCTGCGGTGGCCACCGAACTCGGCTTCGGTGCGCCGGTGGAGAACTCGATCGATGGCACGGCCGCGCGAGATTTCGCCGCGGAGGCCGCGTTCGTGTTCGCGATGCTGGCCGTCGACCTGTCTCGGATCGCCGAGGAGATCATCCTGTGGGCCACCGCCGAGTTCGGTTACGTCGAGTTGGATGACGCCTACTCCACCGGCAGTTCGATCATGCCGCAGAAGAAGAACCCCGATGTGGCCGAGCTGGCCAGAGGCAAGGCCGGTCGGCTGATCGGCAACCTCACCGGGCTGATGGCCACCCTCAAAGCGCAGCCGCTGGCCTACAACCGGGACCTGCAAGAGGACAAGGAGCCGCTGTTCGATTCGGTCGACCAGCTCGAACTGCTGCTGCCGGCGATGGCTGGAATGGTCGCCACCCTGGCCTTCCGGACCGACCGGCTCGCCGAACTCGCCCCCGCCGGGTTCACCCTGGCTACCGACCTTGCGGAGTGGCTGACCCGACAGGGCGTGCCGTTCCGCACCGCGCACCAGGCCGCGGGCGCCTGCGTGCGGCTGGCCGAGTCCCGCGGTGTCGGGCTGGCGGAGCTGTCGGAGATGGAGCTCGCCGCCGTCCATCCGGAGCTCACCGTGGACGTCCGCCGGGTGCTCGACGTCGCCGGGTCGATCAGTTCACGCGACGCCTATGGCGGCACTGCGCCGGAACGCGTCGCCGAACAGCTGGAGCGTGCCCGGCATGCCGTCGGCGAGCACTGGGCCTGGGTCACTGCGTGACCGTGGCGACGCTTGCCCGGGAGTGGCTGGCCGTCGACGTCCTGGCGGCCGCCCGCCAGCTGCTGGGCTGCCACGTGGTCGCCGACGGTCGTGACGGGCAGGTAGTGATCCGGCTCGTCGAGGTGGAGGCCTATCGCGGCGCCGACGATCCCGCGGCGCACTCCTACCGGGGCCGTACCGCCCGCAACGCCGTGATGTTCGGCCCACCAGGGCACCTGTACGTCTATTTCGTCTACGGAATGCACTTTTGCGCGAACATCTCCTGCCTACCCGACGGGGAACCCGGCGCAGTGCTGTTACGCGCGGCTGAGGTCGTGTCCGGGCACGCTGTCGCCAGGCTGCGCCGGCCCACCGCACGATCTGACGCTGAGCTCGCGAGAGGCCCCGCCCGGTTGGCCACCCTGCTCGGGCTGCGCCGCGAGCACAACGGCCTCGATCTCACCGACCTCGCTTCGCCGGTGCGGCTATTGCCCGGCGATCCGGTCCCTGCTGACCAGGTGCGTACTGGCCCACGGGTGGGCGTCGCCGCCGCACAGGACCGGCCTTGGCGGTTCTGGGTACACGGCAGCCCAGCTGTGTCCGCCTACCGTCGGCACAAAAAAACGGCATGAACCCGTGCGGGATGATGTGGCAGTGGGAGCACACATCCTCGACGAGTTGGCCTGGCGTGGTCTGATCGCCCAGAGCACCGACCTCGACGCCCTGCGTCGCGACTGCAGCGCGGGTGCGATCACGCTCTACGGTGGATTCGACCCCACCGCGCCAAGCCTGCACATCGGCAACCTGGTGCTAATCCTGGCGCTGCGGCGGTTCCAGCAGGCCGGCCACCGCCCTCTCGCACTGGTGGGCGGCGCCACCGGCCTGATCGGCGACCCGAAGGCCACCGCGGAGCGCACCCTCAACAGCCGGGAAGTCGTCGCCGACTGGGTGGACCGCATCCGCCGGCAGATCGAGCCATTCCTGGCGTTCGACGGCCCGCATGCGGCGCGCATGGTCAACAACCTGGACTGGACGCAACCACTGTCAGCGATCGACTTCCTGCGCGACGTCGGCAAGCACTTCCGGGTCAACCGCATGCTGGCCAAGGAGGCGGTGAGCGCACGGCTGAATTCTGAGGCCGGGATCAGCTACACCGAGTTCAGCTACCAGCTGCTGCAAGCCATGGACTTTCTCGAGCTGTACCGCCGCTATGGCTGCACCCTGCAGGTAGGTGGCAGCGACCAGTGGGGCAACCTGACCGCCGGCATCGACTTGATCCACCGGCTGGAGCAGCGTTCGGCCCACGCCGTGGCCACACCGTTGATCACCAAGGCGGATGGGACCAAGTTCGGCAAGACCGAAAGCGGAACGGTCTGGCTCGACCCGGAGCTGACCAGTCCCTACGCCTTCTACCAGTTCTGGATCAACGCCGAGGACTCGCAGGTCGGCGAGTACCTGCGGGTCTTCACCGATCTCTCGCGGGAGGAGATCGAAGCTCTCGAGCTCGAGACGGCGCAGCGGCCACCGGCGCGAGCAGCGCAGCGGGTGCTTGCTGCGCAGGTCACTGCGCTGGTGCACGGCCCGGAGGAGGCTCGCCGCGCGGTCATGGCCAGCGAGGCTTTGTTCGGTCATGGGGAGCTGCGTGAGTTGGACGAGCGCACGCTGGACGCCGCCATGGCAGAGGCTCCCACCGGCAAGGTGCTGCTGGCTGATCGGCCCACGATCGTCGATCTACTCGTGGCCAGTGGCCTGGCCAGTAGCAAGGGGGCGGCTCGCCGGACGGTTCGCGAAGGCGGCGCAGCGGTGAACAATGCCAAGATCGGAGATGAGGGCTGGACGCCCACGGCGTCGGACCTGCTGCCCGGCGGCTGGCTGGTGCTGCGACGTGGTCGGCGCCATACCGCTGGGGTGCGGGTGCAGTGACGCGGACCGCCCAAGACAAGTCCAGTACCGGCTCGGACACGCCGATTTGACTTCTCCCGCCCGGTGGCCGTACCTTCTCCCTCGCCCCACAGCGGAATGGACGAGACACTCAGCGTGTTAACTGCACTGAGAGCTAAGGCCAGGCCGGTGGGGAGACCCACTCGGGCGGCTGGTAAGCTCGATGAGTCGCTCGGTTCCAGGGCCCGCTAAGGGTCGATGAGCCGGGTAAGTTAGAGTGAGTCATCCCGGATCCAACTGCCGCTTCGGTGGTTCGTGATGGTGTGTGTTTGTTCTTTGAGAACTCAACAGTGTGCTGAATTTTTGTTAGTGCCATGTTTGTTTGTGTTGTTGTTGTGCTAGTGATCAGTGCGATGTCTGCCCTGTAGATGGGTGGGTGTTGTTTTCTG
>DATNDR010000120.1:0-4510 GCA_035606945.1 Pseudonocardiaceae bacterium | reverse complement strand
ACTCCTCGGAGACCCACAGGTGCTGATCCTGGACGAGCCCGCCAACGGGCTCGACCCCGCGGGGATCCGGTGGATGCGCGACCTGCTGGCGGACTTCGCCAACCAGGGCGGCACCGTCCTGTTGTCCTCACACCTGCTCCACGAGATCGAGGTCATCGCCGATGACCTGGTGGTGATCGGCAACGGAAGGATCGTCGCGGCTGGCACCAAGGAAGAGCTGCTGGCCGCAGCGGGGACGCTCGCCAGGTCGACGTCACCGCGCGACCTCGCTCACGCCCTCGAGCAGGCGGGGATCCCCAGCACGCTCGCCGGCGACGGCTCGGTCCGCACCGATGCCGACCCAGCTCGGGTCGGGGCGGTGGCCCTGACCGCCGGCATCGCCCTCACCGAGCTCCGGTCTGCCGAGGGCGCCGGCCTAGAAGACGTGTTTCTCTCGCTCACCGCCGACACCCAACGCGAAGGAGTTGCGGCATGACCGCCACGATCATCCCTCCCGACACCATCGAGGCCGAGCCGGCCCGACGGACCGCCCAACCCATCCCGGCCACCCGACTCGTCAAGGTCGAGCTGCGCAAGATGTTCAACACCCGCTCGGGATTCTGGATGCTCATCAGCATCGGCGCCCTGTCGCCCATCTCGGCCGGGTCGCTCCTCGTCCTCGGCCTCAACAGCGACGTCACCTACCAGAACTTCGTGAGGGCGAGCGGGTTCCCGATGTCAGTGATCTTGCCGATCATCGCGATCCTGGCCGTCACGGGTGAGTGGAGCCAGCGAAGTGGGCTAACCACGTTCACGCTGGTGCCGAGCCGCGAACGCGTGATCGGCGCCAAGGCGATCGCGACCCTCCTGGTGGGCCTCGGCGCCGTCTCCGTCGCCTTTGCGGTTGGCGCCCTCGGCAACGTGGCCGGGTCAGCACTCGCCGGCGTCGACACCGCGTGGGACATTTCGTTGTCCATGGCACTCCAGATGGTGCTCTACAACCTGGTGGGCATGGCCTTCGGCTTCGCACTCGGTGTCGTGCTGCGCAACTCCGCGGCCGCGATCGTGGGCTACTTCGTCGCTTCACTAGTCATGCCCGGCATTCTCGCGCTCCTGGCTCAGGTGCGTTCGTGGTTCGAGGACCTGCAGCCGTGGATCGACTGGCACCACACGCAGGTGGCGCTCCTCGATGGCGCCACGAACACTGTCAAGGAGTGGGCGATGCTCGGCTCGACCACGATGATCTGGATCGTCCTTCCCCTCGTCGTCGGGCTGCTGTCTCTGCGCCGCTCCGAGATCAAGTAGCCACACACACGGGGCGGCGCTTCCGGAACTCATCCGCGCGTTCCGGATACCGCCGTTTCGTGGCGGATCGGCTCGGCGCCGCGGTCATGACATCGCCTCGCGACGGGAAAGGAGACCACAACCATGACCACCTACATCCCACCAGCTGAACCAGGCCGCACCGCTTCACGCAGGAGCCGCCCGGTCCGCCTCGTCATCGGCATCCTGCTCGCGCTCGTGGGCCTCCCGCTGCTGCTCGGAGGCCTGGGCCTCGGCTGGGCGATGGGCACCCAGCGCGACGACGACGGGTTCTTCAGCACCGCGACCGAGCGGCTCACCACCGAGACGGTGGCCCTTACCAGCGAGGCCGTGAAGTTCGGCGAATCCGGCACCGACGACTGGTGGGCCGACCGTGACCTCGCCACCGTGCGGCTGAGCGCCCGGTCCGAGGGCGCATCGGCCGTCTTCATCGGGATCGCACCGAGCGCCGACGTCGCGCGCTACCTGCGCCGCGCGTCGTACGACGAGATCAGCGACCTGCGCACCGACCCGTTCGGCTACTCGCTGACCCGGCGTGGCACCGGCGGTGACCTGAGCGAGGCTCCCACGGACCAGGGTTTCTGGACTGCGCAGAGCAGCGGCCCCGGCACCCAGGAGCTGACCTGGGACCTCGAGCCCGGCACCTACACCGCCGTGATCATGAACGTCGACGGCTCCCCGGGAGTCGACGTCGACCTGTCCGCGGGCGTACGTCTCGGCTGGCTCACACCTCTGGCATGGAGCCTCGGCCTGCTCGGCGGCGCCCTGATACTCGGCAGCGCTCTGCTCGTCGTGTACGGCGCCAGGCCGCCGGGACCGCGGGTCCCCCGCCAGGCCGCGCCCGGTCAGCCACCGGAAGGCGTCCGGCCCGACACACCGGTGACCCTGGTCGGCGCGAAGGACCCGCAGCTGAACCGTGGGCTCTGGCTGGTCAAGTGGTTCCTAGCGATCCCGCACTTCGTCGTGCTTGCGCTGCTGTGGCTGGTCTTCATGGTGCTCACCGTGGTGGCGTTCTTCGCGATCCTGGTCACCGGCCGCTACCCGCGTGGCCTGTTCGACCTCAACGTCGGCATCCTGCGGTGGACCTGGCGGGTGCAGTTCTACGCGACGGCTGCGATCGGCACCGACCGCTACCCGCCGTTCACCCTCGACCACACCGACTACCCGGCCGACCTCGACATCGGCTACCCCGAGCGGCTCTCGCGCGGGCTGGTGCTGGTCAAGTCGTGGCTACTGGCGCTGCCGCACCTGATCGTGCTGGGGGTGCTCGCGGGCACGTGGCAGTTCGGTGACGCGCACGGCTTCCAGTTCGCCGTCGGCGGTCTGATCGGTGCGCTGACGTTGGCCGCCGGACTGCTGTTGCTGTTTACCGGCCGCTACCCGGCGTCGTTGTTCGACCTGCTGGTCGGCCTGAATCGGTGGGTCTACAGAGTGACCGCGTACGTCGCCCTGATGACCGACACCTACCCGCCGTTCCGGCTGGACCAGGGCCCGGCGGACCGATGACGGTCTCGCCTACACCGACCACCCGCGCGCGCCGGCCAGGACCGGCCTCGATGGGGCGGTTGAGGTGTAGTAGAGGACGTGCTTGTCGGGAGCGAGAGGGTCGACCCGAAGCTGCGTGCTTAACCTCGTCCGTCGTCTCCCAGTCGCGTCGTTGGCGCGCCAGAGCCAACCACCGCCGCGGAACCCAACGTGCACACAGCCGCTCTGGCTCCACGGTCGACGGTTGCATGCAGGAAGGGAAACGGGTCGGGCATCTTGTCGGTGTTCATGAAGACGCCGCAGCCTCGAGGAACGGTCTGTGGAATGCGCTGCTTCCGTCGTAGTCATGCAGGCCGGTCCAGGTGGGCACCGCGGTTGCGGCTGTCACCTCCACCAGCGAACGCGCCCTAGGAGCAGGGTCCGGAACGACCCGTGACCACGCGCCCCAGTGAGGCCGGCGCCAGAGTGCACCCGACATGGGATGTGACGGAGTACCACGGAGCGCCGGGCCGTTTTTTGTGGCTGGTTTCTGGCCGGTGGGTTCAAATCCAAACCGGCCCCTGACTGCGTTTCCTCAGGTCAGGGGCCGGATTTCGTAGCGGGGGCAGGATTTGAACCTGCGGCCTCTGGACGAGATCGACCGCTACGGACGAACTTGGACGATCATGGATCTCCTCGGGTTTACGCGGGAAGACCGCACGGTCACCTACGGAGTGTAGTGGGGTGACACGGGATGGTGGCCGGCTGTAAGTGAGTGTCTGATAAATCGTTGGTCTGGGCGAGCCGGCGGGTCATCAGGGCGGTCATGGCCCACAAGATCATGGCTTCGTGGCTGGCGGGCAGGTGCTCGTAGTCGCGGATGGTGCGCCGGTGTTTGCTGATCCAGGCGAAGGTGCGCTCGACGACCCAGCGGCGGGGCAGGATCTCGAAGGCGTGCGGGTCGCGTTTGGCGACGATCTGCAAGGTCATCTTCATGGCCGCGGCCCAGGCGGTCAGCCTGGCGGCGTGGTAGCCGGCGTCGGCCCACACCAGGCGGACACCGGCGCAGGCGCGGTGGGTGTTCCACAGCAGCGGCCGGGCGCCGTCACGGTCCTGGACCGAGGCCGCGGTGATGACCACGTCCAGGATCAGGCCGGTCACGTCGACGGCGATGTGGCGTTTGCGGCCGTTGATCTTCTTGGCGGCATCCCAGCCCCGGGTGGCGCGCGGGACGGTGTCGGCGGCGCGCACCGACTGGGAGTCGATTACCGCGGCGGTGGGCTGGCAGGTCCGTCCGGCGGCGGCGCGGACTTGGGCCCGCAGCTGGCTGTGCAGCCGGGCTAAGGTGCCGTCGTCGCGCCAGGCGGCGAAGTAGCCGTAGACGGTCTGCCAGGGCGGGAAGTCAGCAGGCAGGTACCGCCAGGCGCACCCGGTCCGGTCCACATACAAGATCGCCTCGATGATCCGCCGCCTCGGCCAGACCCGGGGCCGCCCCCGCCGTCCGGGCCGGTCAGCCGGCAGGTGCGCGGCGATGACCTGCCATTGAGCGTCGGTCAGGTCACTGGGATAACCCCAGACCCGCCCACGCCCACGGCGCGTACTCTGGGCACGCGCGGGCTCTCGTGTTGTCCTGGTCGTCACACATCGGGATCATGGGGCCCGCGCCTGGCATCTGAGCCGAACGACACACCGCCACCACCGACGGGCATCTACCGCCAGCACCGATTTATCAGACACTCACTAA
>DATNDR010000103.1:0-2084 GCA_035606945.1 Pseudonocardiaceae bacterium | reverse complement strand
GGACGCAGGATCTGGATCCGGGCCAGGTTCCAGGTGGTCAGCACGCTGGGTTCGCGCAACTCCGCGACACCCTCCATCCGCTCCGCCAGCAACTGAGCCACCAGCTCGTGGTTCTAGTCCTCAAATAAGCGAGTCGGCCGCGGGTCGCCGGCCGACGCCGAGATGATCATGGTCGGGGATTTTCGGCGCCCCATTTCGGCGTGTTGGGCCGCCGTGATGTGGGTGAGGCGCGTGTGGCTGGTGGTGTGAGGGCTGGTTCTCGGGCTGTGGATGCCCGATTTCGGTATCGGGGTAGCCGGTATCACCGCCGCGGTGATCGCGGCGGTCGGCTGCTTCATTCAGTTTCGGCGGGCGGGTGTCAGCCGAAACGGGTTCGTTCGATGGTGTTCCAGGCGCTGAAGAGCCGGTCGAGGCTGGGTTGGTAGCCGATCAGCCGGACCGTGATGGTGCGGGCCCGGCGGCTGACCATGGCCGGGATCAGGATGATGCCGTGCAGGAACCGGCGGAACTCCATCCGGATGTAGTCCCGCCGGTCGGCCTTGCGGTGCATCATCATCGCGAACCAGGACTTGAGGTTCCAGGCCAGCGTGGCGATGAGCATGTAGGCCCAGTTGGACACCAGGTCGTACAGCGGCACCCGCAGCGCGTTCACCCCGGACTTGAGTTGCCCGATGATGTTCTCCTGGTCGCAGCGTTCGTTGGCGCAGGCCACCACCTGCGCAACGGTCAGGTCGGTGCGGGTGGTGATGTAGAAGAAGTAACGGATGTCCTCGATCAGCACCTGCTCGCCGCGGGCCTTGCTGATGTTCTTGCGCAGGGCGACCACCCGGTAGGGGCGGGCGCACTTGCCGGGCTGGTAGCCGAACTCGGCGACGTCCTCATGGTCCAGCCGCAGGTCCAGATAGCCGCGTTCGGTGACGATCCGTTGCTTGTGGTCCTGCCGCCGGGCCCGGGTGGCGCCGGTCGGCGAGACGTGACCGGCGGGACGGTCCAGCCGGCTCCACGCCGCCTCGTCCAACGCCTCGGCCCGGGACCGCAGCGCCGCGGTGCTATCCATACCGAAGATGAAATCGGCCCGCTTGGCCCACTTGTCGAAGTTGGCGGTCAGCGAGAAGTCGGTGTCGCCGCGCAGGCAGACCCGTTCGGTGTGCGGGGCGACCAACTCGATCGCCCTGTCGATCCAGTCGGCCGCGCCGGCATGGCTGGGCGCGTTCCCCGGCCGGTTGACCAGGTAGAGCACCTCCTTGGTGTTGGCCAGCGACACGATCAGCGGGGCGTACCCCCAGATCCCCTTGTAGGAGATGTCCATGCCCTGCTTGCGTGACCCAGAGGTGGGCACGATGGTGCCGTCGACGTCCAGGTAGGTGATCGGGCCCAGCAGATCCCGGCCACGCCCGGCCCACAACCGGGGCCGAACCTCGTTGATGGCCTCCATCAACTCCAGCACGTCGGCCTCGGCGAACCGGCGGCAGAAGTCCCCCGCGGTCGTCGGGTCCGGGATCAGGTCCGCACCCACCGAGTTCATGTAGGCGGTGTCGTGGCGCAGCCGTTCGATGTCTTCCAGCCGGGTGCCCCCGCACAGCACGTTGTACGCCATGTTCAGCACGTGATCGGACTCGTGGTAGGGCAGGTGCACCTTCAGCAGCTGCAGCCGCTCGTTGATGCACTCGGCCAGCCCGAGCCTGGTCACCAGCCGGTGCACCGCCGCGACCCCGCCGAAGCATGTCGCGTCCACGTTGCCGCCGACCTCGTAGCCCACCTTCCCCGAGGTCAGCATCGGCGCCGGCCGGGCACCCCAGTGCCCGGCCCGGGCGTGTCGGGCGGCCACCTTCCGCCGCCGACGGGCCGCGTTCCGTCGACTCTGCTCATGCGGTATCTTCTTCACCACAAAGGCCTTCCCACTGGGCTGCGTTGGAGTCGCAAACCCAGGCAGGGTAAGGCCTTTGCCATTCACACCCACCGATTGACACGCCGACACACTTGGTCGAGGCCTAGTGTTCATCGCATTCGACTATCCCATCGGCACCTACACGATCGGCTCCCTGGCGATCATCATCCCGCTGCTGATCATCGGGTGGTACGCA
>DATNDR010000087.1:0-2659 GCA_035606945.1 Pseudonocardiaceae bacterium | reverse complement strand
GGGCTGATGTCCCAGCTGAACACCACCCGGTCCGGCGGGTCGAAGGCCAGGATCCGCGCCCACCGGCACTCGCTGCCGTCCACGGCCCGGTCCACGATGCTCCCGCCGACCCGGCCCTCGAAGACCGTCTCGGCGATCGGCGCCCTGAGCAGGTTGTGCTCCGGCGGCTTGAAGTCCCCGAACCGGTCGGTGAACACCGAAAAAGCACGCTCGATCGGCGTGTCCACCACCACCTGCTTGCGGACCGTCACTGCCTCCGTCTGGGTCATTACCCCTCCTCGTCCGGCGCTTCCGCGGCCTGGGCGTACCCGGCCAGCGCCCGCTGCCAGTAGGTGTCGAGCTGATCTCGCAACGCCGCCAGCGCGACCGGGTTGAGCCGGTAGATCCGGCGCGTCCCCGCGGCCACGTCCTCCACCAGGCCGGCGTCCTTGAGGATCTTCAAATGCTGAGACACCGCCGACCGGCTCACCGGCAGCCCCGCCGCCAGCTGGCCCACAGCCCGGGGCCCGTCAGCCAGGCGCGCCACGATGGCCCGGCGCGTGCCATCGGCCAGCGCGCCCCACCGGTCAGCATCTCGGTTAGCATCCACTAACCGTTAGCATTCTCTAACCGATCCGTCTTTGTCAAGACGCGGGATGCTTGCACCTCGCTAGTCCCAGACACGTGCGAGCCGGTGGAAGGTGTCAGGGTCGCTGTGCAGCGGAATGACGCAAAGGAGGTGGCCGCCCGGCGCCCGGAGGATACGGCAGTCAAGCCACCGGCGGAGCTCGACCGCCCCCAGGGCGCCGAGCCGGGCTGTCTCGGCCTCCACGTCGTCGGTCTCGATATCGACGTGGTAGCGGGGCTCATCGTCCACCGCCTGTATCGCGGTCGCCAGCCCGGGAAACGCGCCGGGCAGCGAGGTGAACTGCGCCTCGCCGGGCACCGGGTTCGCCGGCACGCCAAGCGCCGCCGACCAGAACGCGGCGGCGTCGGACGCCCAGTGGCTGGGAACGTCGATAAGCAGGGTGGAAAGCCGGCTGCGATGCATCGCCGCACCTTAGCAACTACCAGTTGACTGATCCGATAGGACAGGACCTGAAGCCGCTCCCTTTGTGAGCCAACAGCGCTCAGCGCGGATCGAGGCACAAACCGTTCGTGGTGGTCTCGACGTCTGCAACAGTAGCCAGATGCCAGAGAACCAGGATCGCGCCGCGGAGCGGGTCCGGCGTGCCCTGCCTGCCGGTACATGGGAGGCCCTCGAGCATGACCTGTCACCCACCGACTTGCAAACTTTGCTAATCGCCGTGGCCAGGGCACGGGCGGACCGGATCACGGCCGCGGACGTGATGCGCCGCTGGCAGCACGACCGGTTCGTCCGGCCCGCCGCAGCTGATCCGCGCCGCCTGGCCGCGGTCGAGAGTCGGCTGTGGCAGCTACTACCGGCCCGGTTCACCGGGATTGAGCTGTCGCCGGTCGCACCCCTGGGCACCTGCAGCGCGGTAGCTCGGATCAGCCAGAACCGGGTCGTCGCCACCGTCCGGAACACCGAGGTGGTCAGCGACTCCACGAACGCCCTTGCGGTCGAGGCGGCAGCCCGGCGGCGCGGCCGGGGCGCGGCCGAGCAGATTGACCTTGCCGCCTGCCAGCGCCAGCTCCGGGCCCAGGTGTTCGGTCCCGGCGCAGCTGCCCACTTTCGGCTGTTCACCCTGGTCTCCAGCGGCCGTGACAGCGGGTCGGGCCGCACCGAGGCATGCATGCTGACCGGTCACCTGGCTTACTGGCTGGACGTCCTGCAAGCCCTGATCCCGCAACGCCAGCCTCGGATCGAGCTGTCAGTGTTCGACAGCCCGGTGCTGGCCGAGCGGCTCGCCGACACCATCGGCCCGGCACTTGGCAGTCCCGCTGTGCTGCTGGTGGACAAACCCGATCGCGCCCATGGCCGCGGGTACTACACCGGATTCGCCCTGCGGATCACGGCGGACCAGGGCCAGGCTGAACTCGGCGACGGCGGGCTCACCACATGGACGGCTCAGCTGACAGCCAACGCCAAGGAGCGTTGCCTCGTGTCCTGCATCGCCACCGAGCGCCTCACCGTCCTGGCTGACCAGGATCTGTAAACGGCTTTGCATACTGGACGCGGTGAAACACAGCGAGACGAGGGAGACCGCGCGCACCATGCTTCGCCACATCATCCAGGGTCAATGGGTCCACAGAAGGCGGGGCTGGTGGTCATTGCACTTGAGGGCTGGCTGTCCTCAACCTCATCCTGGGAAGTCACCGCTGCCGACATCATGCCGAGCGGAGGCGCTGGCCCGCGATGCTGATCGGAACCACCCGGATGAAGTGCTCGGGTTCGGCCTCTACCCACGACTCGAGGCCAACGGTGCTGATCGACGCACGCTCGGCCTCGGTATCCACGTGATGCGCCGTGCCCCGCACTAGCACCACCCACCCCTCGTGCGCTTCCGGATCGACCTGGTCGACCTCCACGACGACCTGGTACTCGGCCTGCGCGATACCAGTGCGCAAGTCCTCCTCGGTGAAGGTGACCCGGTAGGTACGGAACACGATCGACCCGTCATGCATCTTGTACTCCGACGGCAGCGCCACCGGCCCATACCGGCTGTTGTAGATCAGGCGGCCGATCCGCCCGGTGCTGAGCAGTTCCAGGCATGCG
>DATNDR010000084.1:0-113271 GCA_035606945.1 Pseudonocardiaceae bacterium | reverse complement strand
ACGACGCTGCCGCTCGTCCAGATGCGGACGCAGCACTGCGTACCTGCGTGCCACCGACTCCCCGACCCGCGCATCGCTCGCCCTATCACAGACGGTAGATGACCCGAACCCAAAAACCTACGTTATTTTGTCGCGAGTCCTTAGTGGAAACCAAGAATTGGGTCCCCACCGAGCATACAGGCAGGTCAGGTTGGAGAGGAGGCATCAGAGAGGTGGAAGGGAGAAGTCCCCGCCATCCCCAGCGCTTCCCTAGCCGGCCCGTTCGCGGGAGTTGGGGCGTTCGCGGGAGCGGGCGAGGAACCCGAGTTGGATGTGTCGGCCCCGGACGAGTCGGTGCCGCTGTTTGGGGACGAGTCAGTGCCGCCGTTTGGGGAAGAGTCAGTGCCGCCGTTCGAGTCCGATGAGGTCCGCGCCGTCGGCGCGGGAGAAGCGGTAGGCGTGGGCGAGGGCGTGGCCGGGGCGGAGGTGGCGTTGTTGCAACCGGCGAGGAGCACAACCAAACCGCTGACCACCACCAGGCAGCTCTTGTGCAATGTCATGCCGGCACCAACGCCGCAACGGGGGCAGCGATGCGCCACCGTGATGTCGTGTCGTTGCCTTCGCGCCCGGCCGTGGCACGGGGGTAGACGGCCCCGTATCGGCCGCGGACCAGCGCGTTCACCGCGGCGTCCATGACCGTGAGTCCGGCTAGGCGTAGCAGTGATGGGATCTTTCCCAGCGAACTTTTCAGTGACTCCCAGCGAACTCCCAGTTACTTCTCGCAACGAGATTTCGTGTCCGAACGTCCCTTCTGAGGTCCTTACGCACTCGATCGAGGAGGGTTCACCATGCATCTAGGCCGGACCGCGCTGTTTGCCGCGGGCGCTCTGGTGTTCGGAATGGGCTCAGCGCCGGCCAGCACGTTCACCCCGGCTCCGCAGACGGCCGACGTCAGCTCGGGCCAAGTGTCTCTCGCGGACTGGGACTACTGCGATGACTGGAACCATCGCGGCGAGGGGTCCTGTCGTGGGGACCGGTGGACGTGGGATGGCCACAACTGGATCCACGACCGTTGGGATGGTCAGCGGTGGAACCGTCGGGGCGACTTCTGGTCGGCATACTGCGATGACTGGAACCACCGCGGCGATCCGCACTGTCGTGGGGACCGCTGGACCTGGGACGCGGCCCATCACCGCTGGGTGCACGACCGTTGGGATGGCGACCACTGGAACCGTCGGTGAGCTTCCCCGCCCCGCGCATCGGATAACTAGTCACTCAAGGCCCGGGGTGCTGGCAGTGGTGGGCCACGTGGTGGGTTTCTTGGCACAGTGCCGGTGGTGGGGATGGCCGACCGACACGTTGCTCGTCTTCGGCTGGCTCAGCGCCGGAGTCATCCTGCCGCGGTGGCCGGGAAGTCGTCGCTGGTGAGCAGCACACCCAGCGTGCTCAGCGCCGCCGCGGTGAGCACGATCTCCGCGGCCATGCTGTTGTCGTCCTGTTCGTTCGGAATTGGTTGGGGCATGCTGGGCATGGTCATATCTCCTGATCGCCACGGGAACCGATGGCCGTCGCCGGACCGGTGCGGGTGGTCAAAACTGTGACGGTGCCTGTTGACGACAAGGCCCCGATCGGGACACGCCCACCCGTCCGGCGGCGGCAAGCACCATCCCAAGCCGTAGCCGACAGATCAGACCCAAGGCATGTCAGCCGCTTGCGTTGCGGGTCAGACCACGACCCGGGATGGCACGCCGACGATCTTCACAATCCGACCAAGCTTTGGAGCGGAAACACGCCGAATCCTCACAGTTGCTTTGACGGGGATGGTGCAAGCGTCACCGTCGACTGCGCCTGATCAGATGGCGAGCGCGAGTTCGGCAAAGGCAGGTGCGAGTCGGGGTCGAGGCTCAACGTCGGTGGCAAGTTCGTGGTGGCCGCGGCGGACATTCTACATTCTGGACAAAGGCATGGCCGACGCTGATCGCCCGTACTGAACCGAGCTGTTTGAGACCGCGCATCGGCAGTAACGCAACCGGTTCATCGCACTCGACGGGGCCACCAACGGCGTGAATCTGGGCCTGGAGGCCAAGGCCCGCGCCCTGGCCGGGATCAAGGGTTATGCCGATGTCGGGGTTATGCCGACCGGTGGTTTGTTTTGCCTGGTGGGGGCCGTGCTAGGGCTGGGTTTGTCGGCATAATTACAGGCTCCGCAGCCAGGTGAGCAGTGGATCGGCGGGGTGGTAGTCGCCGGCGGGGGTGTCTGGTTGGCGGCTCCGGTCGAGAGCCGCGCGTTTGATACTCATGTCGGCGTGGAGGTAGATGCTGGTCGTTGCTGTTGATTCGTGGCCCAGCCAGAGAGCGATGACAGCGGCGTCGATGCCGGCGTCGAGGAAGCGCATCGCTGTGTGGCGCAGCGTGTGCACGGTGACATGTTTGCCGGCGAGTTCGGGGCAAATTGTGGCGGCTTTGGCGAGGTGGATGGCGAGACGTCGCTGCACCGCGTCAGCGGACAGTGCATGTCCGTCGTGGGTTCGGGAAGAGCGCCTGGCCAGGGCGGGCAGTCCGTTCTCGAGATAGGTCTTCAGCACCGATGCTGTGGCTGAGGTCAGCGGTGTGGTGCGGTTCTTGCGTCCTTTGCCGGTGCAGGCCACGTGAGCAGCTGTGCTGAGGTGGAGGCTGGCGATGGTCAGGGTGGTGATCTCGCTGAGCCGCAACCCGGTTTGGGCCGCCAGGATAAACATGGCTCGGTCGCGTTTGCCGGTCCAGGTGCCGGTGTCGATGGTGTCCAGCAGCGCCTGGACCTCCGCAGGGGTGAGGAACGTGACCTGCGATTTGGCGTGTTTCTTGGTGGGGATGGCATGGATTCGCGCGACGGTGTCCAGCTGCTCGGGTGCCTTGGTGGCCTGGAAGGCCATCATCGCTTTGATGGCGGCCAGCCGGAGATTCCTGGTCGCGACGCTGTTGCCGCGTTCGTGCTCGAGGTGCTCGAGAAACGCATTTACCTGTGCTTCGTCGACGTGTGTGGTTTCGAGCCGGGGGGCTGGCACGCGTGTCTTGTCGGACAGGAAGATCAGGAATAGTCTCCAGGTGTCGCGATAGGTCCGGATCGTCGCCGGGCTCATAGCCCGCTGTGCGACCAGGTGCGCGGTGAAGTACTCCTGCAGGACCGGAGCCAGGAGCGGCATCACGACTCCTTGCTCGGTTCGAGCCGCTGGGCCGCGACGGCGGCGATCTCCGGCGCGGCTTGCAGATACCAATAGGTGTCTGCGGGGTTGGAATGGCCAAGCCAGATCGACAGCAGGGTCAGCGCTCGGGCCGGGTCCCGTCCTGATCGGTAGGCATCGATCATGGTTTGGGTGGCGGGCTGTGCCTAATGGCGGAAGTCGTGCAGGCGCGGACGGGTGCCCGCACGAACCGGCAGACCAGCGTGACGGACCATCTGGTGGAACGCGCCTTGAGCGGTGTGCTCGTTGACGGCAGTGCCTTGCCTTGTGACGAACACCGCGTGGTCGCCTCCGGTGCCGAGGCGGTGCCGGACCGGGTCGCTGAGATAACCGGCCAGCGCGTCGCACGAGCTCCGATCGAGCCGGACCACGCGTTGACGGCCGAACTTCGCGTCAGCGATCAGGATGACTCCGTGGTCCAGATCGACATCGCCGACGGTAAGCCGGACGGCCTCTCCGATGCGTATCCCCGCGACCGTGAGCAGTCCGATCAAGGTCTTCATCGTCGCCGCACGCAGCGGGGTGAACAGCTGCTCAGCCGCCCTCATAAGAGCCCGGATGTTGTCGGTCGAGTACAGATACGGGATAGCTCGGCGGCTTCCGCTGACTCCTTGGCGGGTTGCGGGCACGCCTACTGGCAGGCCGGAGCCGGCGAGATAGATTGCTGAACTGTCTGACGGTGGACAACCGAGCAGACAGCCATGCCGGACGTCCGCCGACGGAGGCGTGCGCCCACGCCAACGCCTCCCCCTGGGAGAACAACAGGCCATCGTCGCGTTCGGCAGGAAGAGAACCGACGAACTGGGTGAGCAGGCGTTCCGTCTTCCGGTTCGGTTGGAACCCGCGCGCAGCACGGAAGGCCATGTACTCACTGATCAAGACCAATAGCTCACCCATGGACGGCCTGCGCTGGCCAGGGGCGTGCAAGAGCGGTCAACGACTGCAGGTCAAAGGAGGCATACATCATGGTCACCGCGTCAGTGGAGTGGCCGAGCAGTTCGCCAACCTCGGTCAGGCTGCCGCCAGCGGCCAGAACGGCCCGAGCTGCGGAATGGCGCAGCCGGTGCGCACGCACCGTCCCCAGCCCTGCCCGGGCAGCATGTCTGGCCACGACCTGGGTCACGGCCCGGCCTGTCATCGGCTCCGGTCCGCCCCGGGCCTGCAGAAATACCTCGCGGCATACGACACCCACCGGGCGT
This sequence comes from Pseudonocardiaceae bacterium, assembly GCA_035606945.1. Taxonomy (GTDB): domain Bacteria; phylum Actinomycetota; class Actinomycetes; order Mycobacteriales; family Pseudonocardiaceae. The sequence goes on along the minus strand of DATNDR010000084.1, from coordinate 108,872 downwards.
CGACCCAGGTAGGCCACGACCGCCTGCCCCACATCATGAGGAATCGGCAGACACAGCCTGCGCCCGCCCTTGACTCTCGGGGTCACCGTCGCGGCGCGCCAGTCGAAGTCACCCAGGCACAGTCCGGCGACCTCCCGCCCTCAGGCCCCATCGAGACAACACCATCAGCAGCGCGTAGTCCCGAGTCCCCATCCTCGTGCCACGATCGGGAACGGCCAACAGCCGCTGAAGATCCTCAGCAGGCAACGCTCGGGGAAGCCGACCCGATCGGTGAGTCACCACCGTTCCAACCGCAGCCGTCAGATCGCAGCGGGTCCAACCCGACATCCACGCAAATCCCAGGAATACCCTCAACGCCGTGGCGATCAGCTTCAATGACTCCGACGCATATCGATAGCCAAGCTGCGTCACATACGAACGCACCTGCTGAGCCGACACACCTCCAAGATCAACCACGCCAGCCGTGTCGACCACCTCAGCCAGAAACGGCCGGACATGCCGCACATAACACTCCCTCGTGGCCGCCGGGACACCCTTACCAGCAACCAAGAAGCGCTCGAAATCACCGACGGCGACCTCCAGACGGACCCGGCACCCTCCAGAACCATCACTACTGCCCATGCTGACAATCCCTTCCTTTCGCAACCAAGGAAGGCCAGCATCCCGCTCAGACAGCAGTGATTATGCCGACAAATCCAGCCCTAGCACGGCCCCCACCAGGCAAAACAAACCACCGGTCAGCATAACCCCGACATCGGCATAACCCTTGTTATCCCGAGGTCGGGATAACAAGGGCTACCCCACCAACATCACGAGCCCGATGCCGGAATTCGTGATCGACTCATACGCCGCGTTGTGGCGTCTCGAGAAGTCGTTCCGCATGTCCAAGCACGACCTGCGCGCCCGGCCGATCTACCACCACAAACGCGAGTCGATCGACGCGCACCTGACCATCGTGTTCGCCGCGCTCGCGATCACCCGCCTGATCGAGGCCCGCACCGGCTGGTCCATCAAGAAGTTCATCCAGACCGCGCGGCGCTACCGGACCATCCAAATCCGCGCCGGGAACCAGTTACTCACCGCCGCCGACCCGATCCTCGCAGAGCTACGCGATGCCCTCGCTCAGATCATCCGACCGCAGGTGCGCACTAATTTGGCCGAAGTCAGGTCGCCCAACGCCTGGGCCCATACCGCGCGGTGGTTGCTGCGCGTGAGTTCCTCGACAACGAAGCAGAGTGGCGCCTGGGAGCCGTTTGCCGCCCGATACGACAGCGGCCTCCTTGTGGCCTATCTGTGCAGTTAGTCGTGCTGTGCTTCTGAGTTTGGCGTGCCTCAGGTCTATCCAGGTGGAGCCAAACACCGATAGGGCTGTACATAGGGTGTCCTCGTTAGACGCGGCTGACGCCTTACCCTTTCTCCTCAATTAAGTGGCGCTCTAGGCGGTACAAAGCGCCAATCAGGTCCGCTACTGGTAGCGTCGCATCGCGGAGGGCCTCTACCCCGGTAGAGGCCCGGGTAGTGGCTCCTGGCCAGCACGCTAGCGGGGGGGGGGGTAGATCCCTTGTGCGCGGCTCGCCCACGGGGCTACCGAAGGCCGGTGTTTCCCGCGCAGTGATCTCCCCGGACGACGATTGTGGGAGTAAGGCAGCGGTGAGGCACCGCCTTTTTGCTAGGGCACTGCCTCGCCCCCGCACTCGGTCACCTGCGTGCCTGAGCGGCGGCGAGGCAGACGACCTGGCGAGGCAGATTAGGGTTGACCATGCCGAAAACAGGCGCTTTCCGCGGTCTAGGCGGGGTAGCCCCTATCTGCCTCGGGACCGCCTTGGCGAGCCCCCGTACGCTCCGCATTTTGCGGATAGGTCTGATTCGTGTTGTGAGGCCGCTTGCCGATCTGTCTCGTGCCTGCCGACCGCTCAAACCCGTCCCGGTATGTCAGTCAGCCGTGCTCCTCGTGCTTTGTCGCACCAGCCCGCGGGCGCTGCTGGCCGAGAAAGGCCATTGCCGGGGGTGGTACGTGGGTGGACTGAGTTACGTGTCACACCCGAATGAGTTGGGAACTCGGGTACGCGGCGGGTGAGCCCTCCGCCGATGGCGGAGCTGGTCGCGGAACGGACTGGGCCGAGAACGAAGGAGAGAGGCATGACGGACAAACTTGGGACGATCAAGGACCCAGATGACCTTTCGGGCGACGCATCTCTCCTCTACAGCGACAAACGGGGGCCGTCGGCGGCCAGAGCCAACCGCCAGGGACTGGAAGATCACGCAATGACGCCGACCACACCGTCAGCTTCGACTAACCCCCGCCCGGCCAGCTCCGGCAGACCTGGCGCTGACACGGGAAGCCCCGGGTGGGAGGCGCGCACGGGGTTCGACCACGTCTATGACCAACCGGACTTGCGTGGGTATTTCCAGGCGTTAGGGCCGTTCGGGTACCAGATCCCACACCACGCCCAAGAGGTGTTCCGACGTTTGGTCGCCGCGCTCAAACCGAACAATGCCGGGCAGCGGGTAACGGTGCTGGACATCTGCTGTTCGTACGGGATCAACGCCGCGCTGCTCAACCACGACCTGAGGCTGGCCGACCTGTGGGCCCGATACACCGGGCCGGAGACCACGACTCTCTCGGTCGAGGAACTGGTCAGCGCTGACCAGGTCTTCTATTCCGCCCACCGTCACCCGACGGGCCAGCTGGCGCGAGTGGTCGGTCTGGACCCGGCCCGCAACGCCATCGACTACGCCCGTGCCGTGGGGCTGGTGGATGCCGGCTTCGCCGAGAACCTGGAAACCACATCCGCCAGTGCCGCTCTGCTCGCCGCGGTACGGGATGTGCGGCTGATCACGATCACCGGCGGAGTCAGTTTCCTGTCCCCGCGCACGTTCCAGCCCCTGCTCGACAACGCCGAGCGCCCGGTGTGGGTGGCAGCGTTCGTCCTGCGCACCGGCAGCTACCAGCCCATCGCCGACGCATTAGCCGGGTACGGGTTGGTCACCGAGACCTCCACCTGCACCTTCCCCCAACGCCGGTTCACCAGCCCCGCCGAGCAGCGCTACGCGATCGACGCCGTCATCGCCACCGGGTATGACCCGTCCGGGAAGGAGACCGACGGCGCGTACCACACCAACCTCTACCTGTCCCGCCCATCGACGGACATCGCCGCCATGCCCTTCACCTCCCTGCTGCCGGACAGTTGACGAGCCACATATCCCATGGGAGCAGGCATCCCTGATCAGCGCGGGCCGGCGCCGCAACGGCATCCGCCCGACACCCCTGAGCGCTGCTGCGACGCTCTCGGGCCGGGTCAGATCACCGATGACCACCTCCGCGCCGAGCCCGCGCAACGCGACCACGCGATCATCGTCACGACGGACCATCACGCGAACTAGCCCGAAGTTGCGTGGCAGAGATCAGCATGATCGGCTCGGTGTCGGTACCAGCAGATTAGGTCCAGACGCGGTCGACGCGTTGGAGCAGGATCACGACGTGCAGGACCTGACCGCACAAGCAACCCATCGAGCCCACGCCGCATTTTGGTTTGCTCGATCTGATCTCGACATGCGGCTGTCGTAATTGGTTGAGCTACCAGCCTTTGCTGACTTCTTGCTGATTGGAGATATCGGTCAGATGGCTGGCGAGCACAGAGGTCTGCCCCCCTTGTGAGGGCTTTCAGGATTCGATCACAGGCTCTTTTTAAGCAGGAATACTGGCCCGAAAAGGGGAGATCTGTATGGTCTGGCCGTATCGCGTGTTCTAGTGGAATTAACGAGTCCCACAGTGATCGTTCTAGTCGTTCTCGATGTCCGTTATATGTTGCTTGAGGTTTTGAAGCCCTGCGCGCCTATTTGTCAGGTGTAGACGTTTCGGCATCAAACTACGTAAAGAACTCGTTGGACTACTTAATTCTCGACACGTTGTACGTACCGAGCTTGATCCTGTGTAGATTTTTTGACGGCGTAGCCGAGTGAGTGTGTGTCAACCGCCCGACCAGGTAGATCGCCTCCGGGGCATGGTTATGCCGTGGACGGCCGACTGGAGGAGAGCGATTATGCAAGTTGAGCACGCGACGCGTGGGGTCAGTGGGGTGTTAGTTGCCTCGCCGTCGAAACGGGCCGCCGAGGCAGAGCGGATGACTCCGGCGAAGAATCTCGTCGGCTGCCATTATGCCGGATCTGGAAGCCGAATCGATCGATCGACCGGTCAATGTGAGGGCCGCTGGTCGTACATTCACCCTATGAGATCCTCCGCAGTGGTAGCCGAGACAGGATCGGCCCGATGATGCCCGGTAACCGAACCCGGGCGCTTGTGGTCGGCGCTGGCAAGATCGGCACGGCCATCGCTGCTCTGCTGGCCTCAGCACCTGACTACGACGTGACCGTGCTCGATCGTACTGAGCAGGCGCTGCGGAGGGCCGAGAGTCTGGGGGTACGCACGGTGCGGGGCGATATTGCCGATGCCGCCATGCTCGGGCGGCTGGCCGCCAGCAACGACATGGTGCTCAGCGCTGCCCCGTTCCACTTGACCACAAGCGTCGCGCGGGCCGCGTGTGATGCTGGCGTCCACTACTTCGACCTCACCGAAGATCGGGCATCGGCTCGTGCGGTCGCCGCCATGGCCATCGACGCGCCAGCGGTGCTCATGCCCCAGTGTGGCCTCGCGCCGGGTTTCGTGTCGGTGGCCGCTGCTGCGCTGGCCAGTTCGTTCGACGAGTTGCGTTCAGTGTCTATGCGGGTCGGTGCCCTGCCCCAGTTCTCGACCAACGCGCTGAAGTACAACTTGACTTGGTCTACCGACGGGCTTATCAACGAGTATTGCAATCCCTGCCAGGCCATCGTCGACGGCGAGCTGCGCGAAGTGTCGCCGCTCGAAGAGCTGGAGACGTTCTCCCTGGATGGCATCGCCTACGAGGCGTTCAACACCTCGGGTGGGCTGGGCACCTTGTGTGAGACCTTCCGTGGCCGGGTGGAGGCGCTCAACTACAAGACGGTGCGTTACCCCGGTCACTGTGAGATCGTGAAGCTGCTGGTCCGGGACTTGCGCCTGGCTCGCCGGCGTGACGTGTTCAAGGATGTGCTCGAGACTGCCATCCCAGCGACCGACCAGGATGTGGTGTTGGTCTTGGTGAATGTGTCAGGAACCCGTGATGGGGTGCTCACCCAGCAGGTCTTCGCGCGCAAGGTTTATGCCGCGGACGTGGGTGGGCGGCGGCTTTCGGCCATCCAGCTCACCACCGCGGCGGGGATCTGCGCCATGGCCGATCTGGTCCGGGAGGAGAAGCTGTCAACGTCAGGGTTCGTCCGGCAGGAGGAGTGCGCGCTGGAGGAGTTCCTGGCTAACCGGTTCGGGTCGCTTTACCTGCAAGGTAGGGAGGTGGGCGTGACATGAGCCCGGCGACCACCACCAGTGTCCGCGACAAGATCCTGCGGGCAGTCGGGCTCGACCCGGCCGATCTGGCTAGCGGCGAGATAGGCGAGTTGGCTACCCGCAGCCCCATCGACGGAGCGGTGATCGGCCGGCTGATACCCACCTCCCGCGAAGGAATCCACGCCGCTGTCGGCCGGGCGGCCAGCACGTTCGTTCGTTGGCGCTTGGTGCCGGCACCGAAGCGAGGCGAGCTGGTCCGCCTGTTGGGGGAGCAGTTGCGGGCTCATAAGGATGCCTTGGCCGCCATGGTGACGCTGGAGACCGGCAAGATCCTGACCGAGGCCGCTGGCGAGGTACAGGAGATGATCGACATCTGTGACTTCGCCGTCGGGTTGTCCCGGCAGCTCTACGGCAAGACCATCGCCTCGGAGCGGCCAGGGCACCGCATGATGGAGACTTGGCACCCGCTCGGCGTGGTGGGCATCATTTCGGCGTTTAACTTCCCGGTGGCGGTGTGGTCATGGAACATCGCGGTGGCGCTGGTCTGCGGCGATCCGGTGGTGTGGAAGCCGTCGGAGAAGGCGCCGTTATCCGCGCTGGCCTGCCAAGAGATCTTCAAGCGTGCCCTGCGCGCGTACACCGCAGGTAGCGGCAGTGACGAGGACTGGAGCGGATTATCCACCGTTGTGCTTGGCGGCCGGGATACCGGCGCTGCGTTGGTCTCCGATCATCGGGTCGCCCTGGTTTCGGCAACTGGGTCGGTGCCCATGGGCAGGCAGGTGGGCCCCGTCGTGGCCGAACGGTTCGGTCGGGTGCTGCTCGAACTGGGCGGCAACAATGCCGTGATCGTGGCTCCGTCGGCCGATCTCGATCTCGCGATCCAGGCCATCTTGTTCGCCGCGGTCGGCACCGCGGGCCAGCGCTGCACCACCCTGCGCCGGCTGATCGTCCACGAGTCGATTGCTGACGATCTCGTCACCAGCCTGCGACGGCGCTACAACACCCTGCCCATCGGCGACCCGTTCGATCCCGCCACCATGGTTGGTCCGCTGATCGACGCTGCAGCGTTGGAAGCGATGAACAAGGCCCTGGAGGTTGCCCGAATCGATGGTGGCATCGTCCATGGCGGGGGCGAGATTCTGGCAGATGAATTCCCGGGAGCCTGCTACGCCCAGCCAGCCTTGGTAGAGATGCCGGCCCAGACGGAGATCGTGCGACGTGAGACCTTCGCTCCGATCCTCTACGTGTTGCGCTACGACGAGCTCGACAAGGCCATCGCCATGCACAACGATGTCACCCAGGGATTGTCGTCGGGCATCTTTACCAACGACCTAAGGGAAGCCGAGCAGTTCCTGGCGGCCGCGGGGTCGGACTGCGGCATCGCCAATGTGAACATCGGGCCCTCCGGTGCCGAGGTCGGTGGGGCTTTCGGCGGTGAGAAGGAAACTGGTGGTGGCCGGGAGTCGGGGTCTGACTCCTGGCGCTCGTACATGCGACGGTCAACGGCCACGATCAACTTTTCTGCCGAATTGCCGCTAGCGCAAGGCGTCAAGTTCAGCCAGCAGGATCGTTGACATACATGTCGTCGCTATATGCGATTGAGACAATCCGAAAGTGACCTTGTTGCTATGGGACGAAGAGGCCGTGGGTTCAAATCCCGCCCATGGTCCGGCTGGATCGCTGCTGCTTGTGCCGATCCTGGTGATGGCCCAGAAAGTGCATTGTCGGTGAGATTATCGGTTACAGAGCCACCAGTAACTGGTACATCAGCGGTTTGACCCCCAAAAGTGGTTCACGTCGGTTCCGAATCAACAGGGTGCTGGAGTTTACCCTACCAACCAAGTTGGGGGTGGTCCCCCTGCATTTAGAGGTGACAGCTCCATCGACCAGCACCGGTGCCCTGAACCATGCTCAACGTACTTAACCAGTCGGGGCTCCGGCCCTCAAGAGAGCTCTGCTGGTACCGCCGGATCCGCGGGATTGTCGGTGAGCACCGCCCCCGCGGAGTCGTCGGTGAGCACCGGCGTCCGGCGTCAAGTAGCCCCAGCGCATTCGCGATCATAGGAAAGATCACCTCTCATACTGCGGCGATCGGAGCCGTGCTCTTCTATTTCGGCTGGCTGCGCACACATGCCATCTTAGATTACTTTGGGATCGACCCCACTCTGATTAGCTACAGCCCAATCGATTACATGCTGCGCAGTGTTAACGTTGCTTTTCCCGCCGCTGATTGGTGGGGCGTGTGCCGCTCTCATCTTGTTCGGAGTTCATCACTTTGCCATCTCGCCAATGTTGGATCGGATGAAACGTGGTCGAGCTCGAAATGTAATTAGGTGGATTGTACTCGCAGCGCAAGTTCTGGCAGCTGCGCTGATCGCGGTAGGGATCACGGGGGAGTATTGTTTCCGGACCAGGTCGGCGTCCCGCTGGGGATAGTGCTCCCGTTGTTGCTGATCGCTGCGACGATTATGCTCGGCTATACGGCGTATCTACAGTCGCACTACCCTGGACTACTCGGCAGGATTCGCATGGGCCCGCAAAACGTGAGTTTTCGGCTTCACAGGACGGTATTGCTCACCCTTGGCCTGTTGGCCAGTTTGTGGACTGTAAGCATGCCAACCATCTTGGCACTCAAATCGCCGTACCACTACCAGTACAGTGGTATACGGTTACTAGCACGATGCAACGATAAATTTTTACTCCTTCCTGGGGGCTGGCAACCAGGACGTGACAGCATTTTCGTGATCAGAGATGACGACTCAATACGGGCAGATTTCATATCGGAATAGATCATCGCGCGTGCTTGGCCAGCGACGAGGCGAGCACGCCGGCATCGACAGCAGGCGTTTCAAACCGAGTTCATCACTCGTGCCGTTTCACCACTGGCCGCCTACCGACCAGGCCAATCGCGATCTCAGGTCCTTCGACTAGCACGGTGTGATTCGTATGCTGATGCGTTAGGTCCACCGTTCTACCAGCAGAGATGGCGAGATGACCCGGACGTCAGCGAGGGAGCAGCGAGGGAGCAGCGAGGGAGCAGCGGGGCAGCTCGTTGCGTGTCCGGCCGTTCGCTGGCAAGGATCCGGTGACCGGCCGGGACGTCTACCTCGCCGCCTCCATCCCGGTACCGACAAGAAGGCGCACAAAAAGGCTGAGGACAAGCTCGCTGACTTCCGCACACAGGTGAACAAGCAGCGATCGACGCCTCCCTGATGAACCTCGGCTATGCCATCGAGGAGTGGATGCGGACCTCTGAGCATGAGGACAGCACGTGCGAGGGTTACCGCGGTTACATCACGCGGCGATCCGCCCGCCTTGGTGAGGTGTCAATCAACAAGCCCACCACTCGGATGCTGGAGGGCTTTTACACCGAATTGCGGCGCTGCCGAGCGCGATGTGACCGGCGGCCATTCACCCCGTCGCGGCGCGCCTTGCCGTGCAGCGGCGCGGCGATGAGATCTCCTACCCCACCGGTCGGAGTACATCTTGCGACGGGTACGGCCGGTCGTAGCTGGCCAAGTCCATGTGCCCGCGCAGCGCCATCGCCTCCCGCAGTTACGCGCTGCCACGGCGCCGAGCAACCTCCGCTGACACGGGAGCGGTGAAGAAGGAAGTTCTCATCAATCAGGAACCTCACGCAGGCGGCCTCAGCGGGTAACTCGGCAAGCACCTCCACGGCGTAGTTCAGCGCTGCGGGAATGTCCTCAGGTTGCAGGTCGGGATGCCCATCGACGATCTCGTCAACGCTCATCCCTCCGGCGACGATCCACAGCACGGTGACGACCCGGAAGCGAAGGCCCCGGATGGATTTCAACAAGGGCATATTCTGCGCGTGCGGCATTCGTACGCATAGACCAAGACTAAGATCAAGATGCTAGCGAGACGCCTTTAGCGGCAAGGGCGGCAGCACCCATCGTGCGGCCGGGGGAGCGCGCTGAGCATTGTGCAGCGACGGACCGGGGCAGCACATACTGTGTTGTGATCAGTTGCTCGGTTTACGACGCCGGCGCGAGTCGTGAACCGGGCGCTGCCGGGCTTTCGGAGCCGATCCTGGTCTGGAGAACAGTGGAGGAGCAGCAGTGGCAGCCACCAGCATGACCGCAACGGGGGTGCACCGGGCGGAGTACCGGCTGTACATCGATGGGGAGTGGCAGCCTGCCTGTTGCGGCCGTACCTACCAGACCATCGACCCGTTCACCGGGCAGCCGTGGGCGGTAGTACCCGACGGTGATCGAAGCGATGTGGACCGCGCGGTGTCGGCCGCTCGCCGGGCGCTGTCCGGGCCCTGGGCTGCGTTGACCCCAACCCAGCGTGGAAAGTTGCTGCACCGGCTCGGTGATCTGATCGCCCGTGACGCCCAGCGGTTGGCCGAGATCGAAACTCGTGACTCGGGAAAGCTGCTTCGCGAGATGGCCGGCCAGCTCGCTGCCGTGCCGGAATGGTGCTACTACTACGCGGGACTGGCTGACAAGGTCGAGGGAAGTGTGATTCCCAGCGACAAGCCCAATTACCTCGTCTACACCCGGCACGAACCAGTCGGCGTGGTCGCCACGATTACGCCGTGGAATTCACCGCTGTTGTTGTTGATGTGGAAGCTGGCACCGGCGCTGGCCGCGGGATGCACCGTGGTGGTCAAGCCGAGTGAGCACACTCCGGTCAGTGCTCTGGAATTGGCGTCCCTGGTCGGGGAGGCCGGCTTCCCTCCGGGCGTGGTCAACGTCATCACCGGATGGGGTTCAGCAACAGGAAGCGCATTGTCGGCGCATACCGATGTTGACAAGGTCGCCTTCACCGGCTCGACGGCAACCGGTATCGCGGTCGCGCACGCGGCCGCGGATAACCTCACCCGAGTAACCCTGGAGCTGGGCGGCAAGTCGGCGCAGGTCGTGTTTCCGGACGCTGATCTGGATGCGGTCGCTAATGGGGTGATCGCCGGGGTCTTCGCTGCGACCGGCCAGACCTGTATGGCCGGGTCACGGCTGGTTGTGCACGACAGTATCGCGAATGCACTGGTCGACAAGATCGTCTCCCGAGCAAGGACGATCAAGATCGGTGATCCGAAGGCCGCCGAGACCGAAATGGGTCCGCTGGCCACCAGCCAGCAGTTCGACAAGGTGTTGAGCCATTTCCATTCCGCTCGCGAGCAGGGCGCCACCATCGCCTGTGGTGGTGAGCGGGTCGAGGACCTGGGTGGCTTCTTCGTGACGCCGACTGTGTTGACCGACGTCACCCCCTCGATGCGGGTAGTCCAGGAGGAGGTCTTCGGGCCGGTACTCGCGGTGATCCGGTTCTACGACGAGAGCGAAGCCGTCGAGATCGCCAACGACACCCCGTACGGGCTGGCCGCTGCGGTATGGACCACGGATGTGCACCGGGCCCATCGGGTGGCCGCGAAACTCCGCGCGGGCACCGTCTGGATCAACGCCTACCGCGTCGTGGGCCCGCACGTGCCCTTCGGTGGCTTCGGTGCCAGTGGCATCGGTCGGGAGAACGGCGCCGATGCCATCCGGGAATACACCGAGACCAAGGCCATCTGGGTTGAGCTGTCCGGGCAAACCCGCGACCCCTTCACCCTGGGTTGACTGGAGGCATTGTGGCCGTTGAGTTCACCCCCGAGTGAAGCAGGTGGCCGCTATCGCAGCCCCGATCAGCAACTACGCGAGCACAGTCCGGGTCGCCATCTGGCCGTCTTTACTGCCGGATTATTAACAGGTTTCGGGAATGCGTCGACAGCGTACCCGCATGCGGTGGCTAAGGTTACCTATACCGTGCCAAACTGTCGATCTCCCGCATCGCCAAGCCCGGGAACAATGAACCCCGCATCATTTAGACGATCGTCCACATTCGCCGTTACAACTCGCTCTATCGGAAGCTTGGAGTCCTGAATGAAACGCAGCCCTTCGGGAGAAGCTATCGCACAGACGATCGTTATATGTGCAGCGCCGCGCTCGACGAGCAAGTGGGCTGTATACGCCGCCGAACCACCCGTGGCGAGCATCGGGTCCAGAATATATGCGGGCCGGCCTGCGATTGATTCGGGCAGTGACGCCATATAGCAGGAAGGAACCAGGGTTTTCTCGTCTCGTGATAGGCCAACAAACCCAACTGTCGCCATTGGCATCAGCGACAGCCCTGCGTACAACATTCCAAGTCCCGCCCTGAGTATCGGCACCAGCAGAGGCGGGTTGATTAGCTCGACACCGACAGCTCGCGATACCGGCGTCGCTATTGGCGCCTCGATAACCGGCGTATGCCGCCCTGCTTCAAAGATCACAATCGTTGAAATAGCTGACAACACCGATCGGAAACCCTGCGCGTCGGTGCTGCTGTCGCGAAGTTTGGTGACAGCCGCGGAAAGAAGAGCATTTTTCACCACCACAACATCCATCGGTTCAATGTACTATGACAGCGGTCTTACGGCTAGGTCTCATAAGCTTGCGGACTTCTGACTCGATCCCACGGGCTTTGACGGATTGTGTCGGTATCGGCGGTCCACGAGAAGGATTACAGTCAACATTAGTGCACCATGCCAAAATGCAATGGAGGATCAGTGGTCAGGTGTTTTTCTGGCCGGGCTAGGCCACTCGGCAGTCTCCTTGAGCACGCCTTCGTCGCGTTGGCGAGCGTGTCTCGAGCGGATCAGAGGAGGGAGCCTGGCCGAGCGGGGACCGATCCGCATCGGAGGGGTGAGACGTGGACTTGTAGGGTGCTGCCCCTTGTGGTGTTGATCCGGATGCTGGTGGTCGATTCGAGACCGTCGCTGCCTCCAGGCTCGGCGCCGATGTCCCAGGGAGGCCTACCAGCGTGTGCAGAGTCGTCAAGGAGTGCGTGAGGTGATCCGATGCCGTTGACCCCCGCCGACGTTGCCAACGTCGCGTTCAGTAGGCCGCCGATCGGCAAGCGGGGTTACCACGAGGACGAGGTGGATGCCTTCCTTGACCTGGTGGAGACCGAGCTGGCTCGGTTGATCGAGGAGAACAACGACCTCCGCAACCAGGTTGAGCAGCTCGATCAGCAACAACGCGTCGCGCCGGTGAACACTGGGTCTCATCTTTTCCCGGTAGAGCCGCCTGGACCGGTGATGACCCCGGCGCTGCCGCCGATGGTGGAACAGACTTCGCCCGGTGGTGATCCCAATGCTCACGCCGCCAGGGTGTTGGGTCTGGCTCAGGCGATGGCCGACCAATTGACCGGTGAGGCCAAGGCCGAAGCCGGCGGGATGGTGGGCGCGGCTCGCACTCAAGCAGAGCAGCTGCTTGCTGATGCGCGGGTGAAGGCCGATGGTCTGGTCAAGGAGGCCAGGACCCGGGCCGAGACAATGCTCACTGATGCCCGTAGCAGGGCTGAGACTGTGCAGCAGCAGTCTCAGGACAAGGCTGCGTCGCTGGAGCGCGAGGCGACACGCAGACACACCGAGATTATGAGTGCGCTCAACCACGAGAAGAGCACTCTGGAGACAACGATCGAGAACCTGCGGGCATGGGAGCGGGAATACCGCACCCGCTTAAAAACCTACCTGGCTGCACAGCTGCGAGAGCTGAACGGGTCCGGATCCAGTGCACCAGGCACCCCGATGCGCACCCGGCCGAGCTTTGCGACCTCCGGGACAGGTGCCCATGCCGAATCGGGGTCTCGATAACAAACGGGATCATCGATATTGCTACGAAGTCCAGTTTGCTGAACCTCGGTGGCGCGTGTAGCCAGGTCGGAGTGCAGGTCAACGCGGCCGCAAAGGGGTTGACGACACCTGCTGCTTCGTGACTAGGAGATCGGAAGCCGATCACTGACACAGCACGGCGTCATCTGCCGTCTTCGTAACTCGGAAAGACCGCAAGTTCGCCACGACGCGGGTGCGCACAGTGGGCTCGAACTTGGCCGTGCGCTTGGTGGCGGGCCCGGTAGACCCACCGTATGGAGTGGATCGCGCTGCCCTGTATAGGCGCTGCCCTATATAGACACTGAGGCTGTTGAATCAACGGCGTGTGCTACGGGGCTGTCTAGTGCCGCATCAGGCAACGTTTGCGCGCTTGACCACCTCACGCTGCATTCGATCCTGCGCGTGCCGGTTGTGCCAGGCGATGGAGTGCCGGATCAAGAAGGCCTGGGCCAGGTGGCTCTCGTGGTCCGTGCTGTCGAGGCTGAAGTGGCGCAGCGCGTGAACTGGGCCTCGATGCGGTTGAGCCAGCTGGCGGAGTGAGTGAGTGGCGGCTGCGCCGCGTCCGCGACCGGACCGACCGCGAGTACGCGCAGCCGCTGGACCTCGAGGCGCTCGCCCACGGCGCGCACATGTCGGCCGGCCACTTCAGCCGCCAGTTCCGGTTCGCCTACGACGAGCCGCCGTACGGCTACCTGATGACACGGCGCATCGAATGCGCGGTGGCGCTGCGGCGTCGGGGCGACCTCAGCGTCACCGAGGTGTGCTTCGCGGTCGGTTGCTCATCGCTGGGCACCTTCAGCGCGAAACAGGTGACCAGACCGAGCAGAAATCGAGAAGCACGGGCGGACCCCCGAGCCGCAGCTAGCGTGACCGTCATGGACATCGCCATTCACGCGAGCTTTCTCCCGCACGACGACCCGGACGCATCCCTGGCCTTCTATCGCGACTGCCCGGAGGTGGTCCCGGTGGTCCTCCGCCGGGGCGATCGGGCTGTCGATTTCCGGACTTTCCGTTCGTCTTTAAGCCAGACAATCCCCACAGACCCACGACTTCAGGAGTGACCATGACCGGCTCTTCAACCCAGGGAATCAAGACCGTGCTGCATCCCGTTTCCGACCTGGCGACGGCCAAGGAGATGTACGCCGCCCTCCTCGGCGTACCGCCGCAGACCGACGAGTCTTACTACGTCGGCTTCGAGGCCGCGGGCCAGCACATCGGCCTGGTGCCGGGCGGTAGACCGCAGGGCATGACCTCACCGGTGGCCTACTGGCACGTGCCGGACCTCGAGGCGAAGCTAGCCGAGGTGACCGCCGTGGGTGCCACCGTGAAGGAGCCCGCGCACGACGTCGGTGGCGGCCGCCTGGTGGCCACCGTCACCGACCCCGATGGCAACGTCCTCGGGCTGCTTCAGGACCGATGAGTGCCGACCCCCCCGCTCCCGCGCTCAGCGTCGTCGCGACACCGAGCATCGGCTCCCCACGACATCGATGTCTGGGTGGCCAGTGCCTCGGCGGACGGTGCGCCATATCTGGTGCCGCTGTCTTTCGACTGGGACGGCGAGGCGCTGCTGGTGGCCACGCCGACGGACAGTCCGACCGGCAGGAACCTGGCTGCCACCCGGGCCGTTCGGCTGGGGCTGGGCCACACCCGCGACGTATCCATAATCGAGGGCGAAGTCGAGGTTCTCGAGATCGACGCGCTGCCGCAGCAGCGGGGAAGCGGTTCCAGGCATCGGTGCTGGACCACCACCTCGGCGGCCGCGACACACCGAGGTGCTCGCGATGTCGGTGACCGAGGCCGAGGAGTTCTGCGGCGCCGGCGAGGCGCGCCCGCCGGCCGCGCACACCATCCTCGACCGGCTTGCCCACGTTGGTGCGCGCGGCGGTGACTGCCACGGTCGCCCCTGGCCCCCACGTGTCGGTGTTGGCGGGCAGCCACGACGGTGAGCTGCGGCCAGGATGGATGTTTGGCAGAGCACACTTCGGGGTAATGGTGGCCCCAACGCTGGCGTCGGCTGGGGGCACGGTCGCTGCTGGCGGGCGAACCGACCCGACTGCATGCTGACCAGAAAGGCCCGACGATGAGCATTTGCCCCAACGAGGTTGTTGCAGGTTTTGATGAAAGGTATTGGGCGGACGGCAAGGCTGCTGTGCCGGTGCTGCTGATCGACGAAGCTACCGAGGCGATCACTGAGGCCGTGCATCGGATCCGGCGCGGGTCCGTGCTCGAGCAACGCGACGTGGCCGCCACTGGTGTCGCGCTGGGTGACCTGTTCGGCGGATTAAGCCAATTGGTAGAGCTGTGCACCACTTTGACGGATCAGAATGCCCGACCTGAACCGCTGCGTATCGGATGGTTGGCGGACCGGTGGCAGACGCTACGCATCATGATGCTTTCCGCGCAGCAGGTTACCGACGAGCTAGGGTTGGGGACCGCGGCAAACCCCGTAACCCGCCGCGATGAAATCCCGGTTCCGCGGCATGACCATATCGAGATCGAGCGTTTCTCCAATTCCACGCCGTGCGAACGCTCGGGTGGTTCGCCGGACCGACCGTTGCCCAACAGAGAAATCCGGTTGGTTAAGACCAGGTCAGGTGGACCTCGGTCTGTTCACGCGTGAACCCATCGTGAACCCATGCATCCGACAGATCAGTACGGCAACGACCTGCTGGGGCAAAACGGGTGGTAGCGATGACCGTGCTCGAATGCGGTGTTCACCTTGCTGCCAGCGGGCGCAGTTCGTGGAGTGCGGCGAGCACGGCGTCGGTTACCTCGTGCAACCTGGGCAGCTTCCAGCCACACATGCCGGGCTTGACCCGCCAGTGCACGACGCCTGGTAGGTAGGGTGAGGGCGGCAGCGGTATCCAGCTGCCGTGGGCGTGCAGCACGACGTCGGGGTGGTCAGCTAGCTCATGGTGCAGCACGTCACCGCCCAGTACCGGCAACAGCCACCGTCCGGTTGGTGTGGCTGCGATGGGGACCGGGACGTCGGCAACCCGCAGTCCGATTGCGGTGGCCCGTCCGAGCTCGGCGGGCACGTCGAGCGCGTTTATGCCCATACCGGTGGCTAGCAGCACGCTGAACGGATGACCCGACCACAGCTTCGCGACGCGTTCAGGGCCGCAGCCGGCCAGTTGCGCCCAGTCCGGGTGCACCGGCACGCAGCCGCGCTGTCCGGCACCGGTGCGAAGGGAGGAAGGGATATTGACCCAGCGGCTATCGCGGGGGTAGCTGCCCGGGACTACCGGCCAGCCGTGGTCGGCGAAGGTGATAGCTTCTGCCCGCAGTTCGGTGCGAAAGGCGTCCCGCCAGGCGTCCGTCCAGTCCATCTCGCCTCCATCGTCGTGACCGTTGCAACGTCACTGAACACCTCACCCAGACCGCCCGGGTAGCGCACATCCGTTTGACGTCGCTGGTTGGTGGCTCTAGTGCGTCAAGCGTTTCGGCTGTACGACCCGGATGCCGTTGGGCTAACACCAGAGGGTGATTGGCTCGCGTTCGTCGCGTGGTGAAACCCTTTCGCCGCGCTGCGGAGCGGATCATGGTGGCCAGCGGTCCTACCCCAGGCAAGAGTCTGGCTATCGGCCGTCAGGCACCTGTAGCTGCTGACCCGGAGAAACGGCAGAACCCACGATCTGGTTCAGCTGTCGAATCCGCTCCACCACGGCGCGCTGGTCAGACCGTGGTGCGACCCGCCGCGCGACGTCCCATATGGTTTCCCCTGCTCCCACTTGGACTACTACCGTGTTGGTCGGGAACCGGGGATGGGTGCCCTGCCCGATCCAGCCCAAGCCGCCGACCACGGCCAGCGTTACGGTAACGGCGGCTACCAGCCGTGCTCCTCGACCGGTCCGCTGTGCCGGTGAGCGCACGGTTTCCACCGTCCCGACGGCCGATGCGAGCGCCCGCCCACGCGCCGGAGATGCTGTTCTTTGGCCATCGGCGAAGGGGTCGAAAGGGGACACGGGCGCTGGAGGTGGCGAAAGCCGCGAGATGAGCCCTGCTGGCGGCACTGCCCTGGCGTCCGCTAGCACGACCTTCCCGCTGTGTTGAGTGGGGTGCGGTTTCAACTGTGCTGGTGTCGTCATCGATGCTCCTCCTCCCGGCACCTTTCAGTGGATTGGACGATCACAGCCGCCATCGGGGCCGCCGTTACATGCGGTTATTACATGCACGGTAAGGGTTGTCACTTCTCGAATGCTTGGAACATCCGCACGGACGTGGAGCGCGTTCGGCGCTAATATGACGGCTACGATGGCTGCTGCGCGTCGCATTCGTGTCTTGCTCGATCGTGGCCATTCCAGCGGCCACATTACGCCGTGATACGCGCTATCGCAGGCGTGGCTGGGGTGGAGAGATTAAGAACACGCAGCTCGGCGATGGCTTGCGAGGAGCAGCACTGGCCCGTTGCTGTACCGCTTACGTCAGATGATTGAGAACTCTTGCCATCGGCGCAGCAACTTTCCGATAGCGCCAGCCCGAAGGTTGAGGTGGTGACTTCAGCTAACGAGATACATATGGGCGTATCTCTTTCTAGATCGTCTTGTGGGACGCCGGGTCCGTTCTTGGCGTCCCAAGATCCCCGCCGAAGCGCTACCCGAGTGCCTCTTTTCCGCATCAGCCGATGGGACTGCCCTGGAGGCTGAGGTGGCGACTTCAGCTGACGAGATAAACATTGGGTGCGTCCCCCTTCTTGATCGTCTTGTGGATGCCGCGTCCGCGCTCGGCGGTTCAGCATCCGCTCCAGTAACGCCATGCCATTGGTAGCGTTGGGTTACCCTTTTTAACAATCTGTAAAACGCTCTCGAGATCCGTCGTATACGTGGCACTCGGAGAAACTAAAGGCTTGAGCCCGGCCAGACGGTGGGGGAGGGGGCGTCCGTCTGGCCGGGCGGTTCCCGGTCCGGACGCTGCGTTGGGGGAGGGTAGATGCGTCCGGCCGGGTGGCTGAGGCGAGATGTCAATCGAGACAACGTTTCATGACTGGTTATGCCGCCACATGAGCATCCTTAGTGGCGGGTGGTCGAGTAACGCCGCTTGATCCAACCGTGGCCGCAGGATGTGATGCTGACCATGGGTACGTCCATGCCCGCTGCGAGGCGGGGTGCCTCGGCCTCTACCGATACATCGGCGGTCCACCGCGCCAGCTCGTCAGCTTCTCGCCGGTGCTGCAGCCAACGCGGCACCCGCCAGCAATGACGACGTCCGACAGTTCAGCGTGGTGATCGACCGGCTGTGTACTCACACCGCTCGAAACGAGCGTCATAATGACTCCCCTCTGTCTAGACGCGCACTCGGGTGTATTGCGTGTTGGATGTGTTGTTGTATTGGATACCCGTAAGGGATCGATCCAAACCATACCCGTCAAGTATTATTGATCGCGGCGATGCTACTGACAGACGGTCGCCGCCCACGCAAAGAAATTGATTCCGCCCCGTTGGACGCTCCGAGGCCTCCGAAGCCCGCGAAGTAACTGAAGTGCTCCCGCAGGGCGGCCACGTCCATGGCTCGATTGACCACTCGGAATGGCACACCTATCGCAGGTGGCGGTCTTCCCGGGTAGCGAGGTCGTTTGCTTCGACTAGCACGGAAAGTCCGGCGGACCCCAAGAATTGCACCCCATCAAGATTTCGACACACTACGCGAGGAGCAGCGGCCAGCTGAACCGTCACGATGGCAGCCAATTGCGGGGCGGTCCGGGTATCAATCTCACCTCCTACGGTGACCACACGAGCGTTGGGACCCATGCTCGGCCACCCGAAGATATAGGTT
This sequence comes from Pseudonocardiaceae bacterium, assembly GCA_035606945.1. Classification (GTDB taxonomy): domain Bacteria; phylum Actinomycetota; class Actinomycetes; order Mycobacteriales; family Pseudonocardiaceae. Next base: position 90,084 of record DATNDR010000084.1, on the reverse strand, counting down.
TGGGGGGTCCAATGGTCTTGCCCGGCCCAAGGTGCCGGGTGACAACACCATCGCCGGCTCCTTTCCTGCGCTTTCCTGCCTCGGTGGCGCTCCATAGGGGACGCCGAGTCTTCCCGGACGGTCCGCCATGAGGACCGAAACCGTAACCGTCGGTTGCTCACAGTTACCCAAGCTCGCGCAGGAGTAAACTCCTGCGTCTTCCCCGGCAGTGGCTAAGGCACCGGCAGGACACTGCTTGCCAGACCCGTGCAGTGCTGCTGACCTGTGTCGCGCTGCACCCGGGCGTGGGCCACGCAGCGATCGGACTCATCGATCATTCAGCGCTCACCTTCCGATGGTACGGTCGTGCGCTTCGGTCGGCCGCGGGTGCGCGGCACCGACGAAGTGGCTCGCCAAGCCTGCCTTGGGCGCGGCATCGATGGTGAAGCTGTCGGTGCGGCATCTGGAGCGTTGTATGCCGAGCTCCGGCGGCACCATTCAATCGCGCGATCTAGCGTGACGTCATGACTCTGTTGGGCTATGACCGCTACTGCTCCGAGATCGTTGCGCAGACCGATCTGTTGAAGTCCTGCATCGAGAACGCGGACCTGACGGTCCCAGTGCCCTCCTGCCCCGGTTGGAAGCTTGGTCAGCTGTTGCGGCACCTCGGTGGTGCGCAACGCTGGGCTGAGGAGACCGTACGGATCCGGGCGACGCAGCCGCTGTCCGACGAGCGCTTCCGTGACCTGTCCGTTTACGCCGACGAAGACCCCGCCGTGGTCGTCCCTTGGCTCGTCGCGGGGGCCGCGCTGCTAGCGAACACACTGCGCGACGCTGGGCCCGACACGAAGGTGTGGACCCCGGTGCCAGGGGGGACCACCAAATTCTACGCGCGCCGGTTTGCGCATGAGACGGTCATCCATCGGGCCGATGCGATTTTGGCCGTCGGTGCGGAATTCACCCTCGACGAGGAGGTTGCCCTCGACGCCATCGACGAGTGGATGGAGCTCGGTTCCCTGCCGATGCATTTCGAGATCCGTCCCTGGATGCGCGAGCTGCTCGGCCCGGGGCGCACCCTTCACTTCCACGCCACCGACACCGCCCCGGAGGCGGCAGCGGAGTGGCTGATCGACCTCACCGGCGACGCCATCGTCTGGCGCCGCGAGCATGAGAAGGCCGCAGTCGCCGTGCGTGGCCCGCTGACCGATCTATTGCTGATCATCTACAAGCGGTGCCCCGCTCGCAGCGAACGCATCGAGATCCTTGGCGATGTGCAGCTGCTCGACTTCTGGCTGGAGCGGATCAGCTTCGGGTGATTGGTGTAAGGGTCGTTTCGCGCACGATGGTAGCGATGCGTGACCGGACGGATAGAACTATGCACACGTGTTAAAGTGCCCCATCATTGTCGGCGCTGTTGGCATGCACCGCGACAATCACCAAGCCGCCGGGCCGAGTCCGTGTTTTTCGAGCGTGTCGCGAAGCTGCGCGAGGGCTCGCGCCCGAGTGGGTCCGATCCCTCCCGCGGGAATTCCGGCGAGGCGAGCCACCTCCGTGTAGGGGCGGGAATGTTCGGTGAACAGCACCCGGAGCAGCGCCTGCCGGCGAGGTGACAACTCGCTGACGAAGTTCCACAACCGGCGTGTGCTGTCAGCATCGATGACGCGCTGCTCGGGCCCGGCGAAGGGATCGGCGACTGTTTCGGTCACCGGATCAAAAAGGACCAAAGGATGGTTGGCGTGGTTCACGATGCGCAGGCATATCCGGCGTGCGGTGGTGACCAGCCATCCGCTCAGCCGTTCGGGATGGCGGATCTGGTGGGCGTGTTCTGCCAGGTGTAGCCAGGTCGTCTGCGTCGCGTCGCGCGTATCCGCACCCTGCAATCGAAACGTGCGCACCGTCGCGTAAACGAGTTCGCCGTATCGGCTCACGATTTCTTCCCACGCAGTGGGGTCACCGTCGCCGAGCCGCAGCAGTAGATCGGCGACGCTCGCTTCGGCCGCGGTGGGGACGTAACTGGTCTTGGCGGTTGCCATCGTTCACACCACCGGGGTTAGTTAGATTCGCTATGCGGGCGCCAGGAGACGTCCCACGCCCAGCCGTTCAAGCAGCGCTCACTGATCGAGATGAGGAGACCCCGGAACTTCGGCCGATGGGCAGAAATCGGGGCGATGTGCTGGTTACGGGCTACGTATCAGCGACCTGAACTTCAGCCCTAGCCAAGGCTTCCGACCCCACGCCAGCAGCTGACCCTTGGCAATTGCGTTCCACTGGCTCTGGCGCTGCCAGAACACCATGAAGAATGCTGCGGGATCGGCCAAGATATGGCAGTCGACCGGCCGTGTAGACGGCTCTTCGAGCGTGAGCGACCCATTGTCGAAAATCCAATTGAACCGGCCACCGCCCCGCAGCTGCACCTGGTAGGTGGCCTGCCGGCCGGCCGCCTTATCAGCGTTGACAAACGTCTGCGGGCCGCACGTCTGCATCACTGGGACGAAGAACTGTTCTATCACCATGGCCGCATGGGCTGGCTCGATTCTCCACTTGCGCCCGGCGGCACGGGCCATATCGTAACCATGCATGATTGTTTCGTTGAGCAGGTTGCAGGTCAGGGCCGACAGCGGCAGCGTGGTGCCTTCGACCGTCCACTGGCGCAGCTCATCGGGCGAGTGCCCTGCGCACTCGTCGAGGTACTCCTGCGCTCGCTGCTCGATGCGGTCCGCCAGAACGGCTAGATTCCGCTCGGTATCGGACTTCAACCCGCGCTCATTCATGTCGGCGTTGTCCCACATGTCGGGTATCACCGAGTTACCGGCCACCTCATGTGTGCCGGGCACGACCGCCTTATATCGGGAGACGTCCTGCCGTGCCTGCCCTGCCACCAGCATCCAGTTCTGCGACAGGTGCATGGCGACTTCCGCGATGTTCCAGCCACCCACCGCGGGAATTGTCGGATCAGTGATGGACCGCATCAGGGTCGTCAGCCGGCGGACCTCATCGCGGAGTGCATCCTGACTTTGCTGCCATTGAGCCGCCGATACGCTTGCGATCATGTCAACCCCTTGAGTCAGGTGGAGTTCATCTCTCGCGCTAGCTGCCAGGTGTCCAGGTACTCTTGCCACCGCACGCACTTCCCGTCACGGAGATCCCATATCTGCGCGGCCTGCACGTCAAGATCCTGGCCGGTCACCTTCCCCCTACCGCGACACCGCATCTCGACCAGCACCGTGTCGCCCAGCGCAGCGACCCGTTGGAGATCGATCCGGAAACCATCATAGATTTCAGCCACTCGAGCGAGGTGCCTTTCGAGAACCGCCTGCGGTCCCACAAGTGCCTTGCCTGGCCATAGCGGGTGATGTTCGGGCAGGTGCCATTCGACCTGCTCATCTAGAGCATCGAGGAAGGTGTCGATGTCACCTTTCGCCAACGCACCATAGGCACCTGTGACGATTGCGACGTTGTCGGCCATGACTACTCCTGTTCAGGTGCGTCCGGTGAGATTTGCTGGGAGACGGCGACCGTCAGCCGGTCGGTGCCGGTTTGATATTCGCGTTCAGGTGGAACACATTGCCCGGGTCGTAGTCGGCTTTGATCCGCGCCAGTCGCTCGTACTTGGCCGGGCCGTAAGCGTTACGAATCCGCTGGTCATCGTATTCGGATATGAAGTTGACGTAGGCGGCTGGCTTGTCGGCGTACGGGACCAGCTTCTCCCGCAAGGCACGCAGCCATGCCCGGTCGGCGGTGAGTAGCTTCGTGCTTGGCGCGGCCGCCGCCGGATCGAGGCTGAACCGAGCCGTCCGACTACCGCTGAACGCCGTGTCACTATCGGCGATATCACTGTAAGCACCGCCCAGCGGGAAGATCGGCACGACGGACATGGGGGAACTCTTCGCTGGGAGGTGCTCGGCGAGCACGTCGATCGCGTCGTTGGGCAGGTCGTGGAGAAAAAGCGATTCGGCGTAGGCGTGGACACCCCAGGGCAAGGCGCCGTCGAGCATCTGCTGCAGCGCGGTGTACGGCATCGGGTTGACGAATTCGAACAGCGGCGGCAGCGCCGCCCTGATCGGGTCGATCAGCCGTTTGTGCTGCTCGGCCGAGGAGAATCCGGCAACGATCAACGCGTTTCCCGGCGTGAAATGGTATTGCTCGGGTACGAACGGTGCCGGTGGGGCACTCAGGCCGGCGACGATCATGCTGGAGGCATCTCTCGGTAAGTCCGCGACCACGTCGCGGCACAGCCGCAGCGCCTCCACGCTGCGGTCGAGACTCCAGAAGAACAGACCGACATGGACCTCGGGACCGACCGGCTGCAGCCGGTACTCGAAATTCGTCACCACGCCGAAGTTTCCGCCGCCACCGCGCAGCGCCCAGAACAGGTCCGGGTGGTCATCCTCGGAAGCGCGGACGCAGCGGCCGTCGGCCAGCACCACCTCTGCCGCGACCAGGTTGTCCATGCTCAGGCCCATCATCGGCCGCAACCAGCCGAGACCACCGCCCAAGGTCAGGCCGGCTACGCCGATATGACTGATGGTGCCGGTGGTGACCGCGAGGCCGTGGTGCTGGCAGGCCGCGTCGAGATCTGCTCCCGTGGTCCCGCCGCCGCAGCGCGCGCGCAGGGAGGCCGGATCGACGACAACCTCACGTAGCCGGCTCAGATCGATCATCAGACTGCCATCTGCGGCCGAGACGCCGGAGATGCTGTGCCCACCGCCGCGCACCGAGATCTCCAGATCTTGCTGCCGGGCGAACGCGATGGCGGCGGCCACATCGGCTGAGCGCAAGCATCGGGCGACCGCTGCAGGCCGCTGATCGAAGCAACCGTTCCACAGCGAACGCGCCGAGTCGTAATCGGCACCCGGTGCTGCGATCAGCTGCCCGGTAAACGATCGACGGAATGCCTCCAGGTCTGCTTCCACTACCTGTGTCATGAAAACTCCCGTAAGCCGTGATCAATTCTTGAGCCGGCACATGGGGGTAAGCCGGCGTGCGGTGTGGCGGCATCCGCCGAATTACTCAGCCCGCGTGCTCAATTGCTGCTGCAATCCGAAACGTAGATCGGGCTTCGAGAGCTGGTTGTGCGCGTGCCCTACGGCGTATCAGCTGCTCGGCTTTGGTTCAGCCCGGCAGCCCGATCGCGAGGTCCGTGCTTACCTCGAAATACTCGTTCTTGCTGAACTCGCCGACGGCCGGTTCGACCAGGCCACGCACGGTGTCAACGGTGTCCGCCTCCCACAGGCAGGTACTCCGCGTGCCGTCCGCGCTCGGGTACGAGGAGTGCAGGACGATGCCCTCCGGAAACCCCGCCGCCGTGGCCGACCGCACCACTTCCGAGAACTTTTCCGGGTCGGAGATGTCGTGGATCGCCGTGATGTACATATCTCGCTCCTTGCCTCCTCGTCCTTGCGTGTACCTCGACACGGTAGTGAGAAGCCGCTGTTGCGGCGTCCGCCGAAATGCTCAACCCGCATACTCACCTGCGGCTGATGAGCCATACCGCGATCTGGCTCCGGTTCGACAGATCGAGCTTGGTGAGAATGTGCTGCACGTGGTTCTGTGCGGTGCGCTCGGAGAGGCAGAGCCGGGCGGCGATCTGCCGGTTGGTCAGCCCCTGTGCGACCAGCTCGGCGACCTCGCGCTCCCTGGGCGTGAGCGGCTCGGTCGGCCGCTGGCTGAGCCGGTCGGCCAGCTGCTGGGCTCGCGCCGCGAACGGCGCCATGCCCAGGGTCGTGGCTCGGCTGGCGGCCCCGGTGGCCAGCGGACGGGCCCGGGCCGCATCACCGTCGCCAGCCCGGCGGGCCAGCGCCACGGCCAGCTCGAACAGCGCCTCGACGTGGTAACCAGCCGCCCCGTTCGCCGCGCACACCTGCCGCGCGTAGTCGAGGTCGGTGACGGCGTCATCGAGCAGTCCCAGATGCCGGGCCGCGATGCCCAGGTAGAGCTCGACCGGCCCGAGGTAGATCGCGGGGCCCGCCCCGCCCGCGACATGGTGGCCGCGGTAGCGGGCCAGCAGCCCGCGCAGCGCCGCGACATCCTCGGCAGCGTCCAGAGCCGTGGCGACCACGATGCCCAGCGCGTAGCTGATGGTCGTCCCGTGCGTGGTCGGCTTCCACTGGGCGACCGGTCCCAGCGCCCGGTAGAGCCCTGCCGCCTCGGCGCGCCGCCTCGCTGAGATCAGCACGTAAGCCGGCGCGAGCGAGTAGAGGACGCCGAAGGCCGGGGAGTGGTCTCGGGCGCCCACAGGCCCGTCGAGACCGTAGGCCCTCGCCGCGCCACTCGCCTCGGGACCGATGTGATGGCCCGTCATGGCCAACACGGCATCCCGGACCCACGCCGAGAGCGGGATCAGCTCGGTGAAGCCCTCCCTGGCCAGCTGGATGGCATCGGCGAAGCGGGCCTGCGCCTGGGCGTGCGCGGCCCGGCAGCGCAGCAGGTGCCAGCGCGCGACCGGCCCGCCCACCTCGCCGACGCACCAGGCCAGCGGATCGAGCTCCCGGCCGACGCCGGCGAGGTCGCCGCGCTGGAGCATCACGTCGATCCGCCAGAGGTGGGCCCACATCTCGATCTCGGGATCGCAGGCTTCCCGGCTGATCTCCAGCAGCTGCGCGGCCAAGCCGAACCGCTCGTCGGTCCCATCCGGACCGCTGCGCACGAGCTGGCGGGCTTGTAACGTCGCCACCACTGCGGTCCGATCGTCGCACCGGTTCGCCACGGCCAGTGCGTGCTCGCTGGCCCGCGTGGCAGCATCGGGATCGTCGAGATAGATACACGCGCGGGCCAGGCCGGCCGCCACCCTGGCGCGCAGCGCGCAGGACTGTGGATCCAGGCACCGCAGGACCTCCTCGCAGAGCCGTCTGACCAGCCGATCAGCTTCGGCGCCGTCGCCACCGTCCAAAATCAAGGCTGCCTCGGCGATGAGGTCGGGCCGCGCCATCGAACGTGCGAGATCGGCTGCGCTGCGGCAGGTGTGCAGCCGGCCCGGGTGATCTCCCGACAGGCTCTGCGCGGTGCCCAGAGCGAGCAGCAGCCGGCAGCGGTCGAGATCGTCGAGGTTGCCGCCGCCGACGTCGAGCGCGAGCCGGTAGAGCCGGACTCCTTCCTCGTAAGCGAGCCGGCTCACCGCCTCGTCCGCGGCCCGCCGGATCCAACTGGTAGCGCGACCGCGGTCGCCCAGCACGGCCGCGGCCGCCCAGTGCCGCGCGAGATCCGACAAATGCGGCTCGAGGCGGTCGGAGTAGAGCTCCTCCACCGTCTCGGCCGCCGTCCGGTGCAGCTGTACCCGCTCGGCTGTGCCCAAGCCGGCCTCGATCGCGTCCCGAATCAGGACGTGCACGAATCGGTGCCGGCCGGGTGTCGCGACGGACTCGACCAGGCCGGCGGCCGCTGCCTCGTCGAGCTGGCCCAGGCAGCCGAGCACGGGCTCGCCCACCATCCGGCCGACCACCTCGACGGAGAAGTCACGGCCGACGATCGACGCCGCGCGCAGCAGCCACACGGACTTCGGCGGGAGCCGAGCCAGCCGTTCGTTGATCGCCTGCAGCACGCTCAGCGGGACCGGGACCTGGGCCGGTGACGCGGCCGCACCCGCCTCGGCCAACGCCCAGCCCATCTCACCGACGAAGAAGGGATTGCCACCCGTGACCACGTGCACCCGAGCGACCTGCGCCGCCGCGACGTCGCGACCGACCAGCGCAGCGAGCTGCTCGCCGACGGCCGCAGCGGTCAAACCGCGCAGATCGATCCGCCGGGTGACCGGCTCCCGGGCAAGTGCCGTGACGAGGATGTCGGGCACTGGTTCGGTGTCCCGGTGGTTGACCATCACCAGCAGTCGCTCGCGAGCCAGCGTGCGCACCACGTGGTGCAGTAGCAACAGCGAGCCGTAATCCGCCCGGTGCGCGTCATCGAGCACGATGAGCCACGGTGCGCGCGCGGCGATCTCGCTCAGCAGCCGGGCGACCGCGTCGAACAGCCGGAACCGGTCCTCGCCCGAGCCGCTGCCACCCGGATCGCCGGCTGGAGCGTCGAACAGGTCAGGTGCGAGCCGCGCCAGGTCGGGAGTCAGCCCGAGCTCGCCGGCGATCTTGACGATGTCGACGCCGACGGATATCGCGCGCAACACCTGACGCCACGGCCAGTACGGGGGCGCGCCGTTTGACTCCGCGGCCGGCCCCCACGCGGCCGCAACGCCCCGCGCCGCCGCCAGCCCGGTCAGTTCTTCCGCCATGCGGGTCTTGCCGATCCCGGGCTCGCCCCGGCACAACACGACGCGCGGATGTGCGGCGAGAGCCGACTCGAGGTGCTCCACGAGCGCGGCCAGCTCCTGTTCGCGACCGACCAATTCGGTGCGCATCAGTGACCACGCCTCCTCGGCAACGTAGCTGGCGTGGACCCGCTCGAGTAGGTGCGGACTCGTCCCAAACTGTAATGCCCGGCACCAATAGCGAACAGGGGAGCGCGACTTGCGTCGACTCGAGCACGGGCTTGGCGTTTTTTCTAGACTTAAACCATGACCGAGACAACTAAGCCGTTCTGGCGAGGTATCAATCACCTGGCCCTGATCACCAATGACATGGACTCCACCACGCGCTTCTGGCACGGGGTGCTCGGGGCCCGGCTCGTCGCGCACCTGGGCAACGAGTCGTTCCGGCATTACTTCTTCGAGTTCGGTGACGAGCAGACCGTGGCGTTCTTCGAGTACCGCGGCGTCGCCGTGGAACGGTTTCAGGTGCCGGCCGGGGTGCCGGACCGGCGCAAAGCCCAGTTCGATCACCTGTCGTTCAACCTTCCTGACGAGCACGCCTTGGAGGAGCTGCGGGCCCGGTTGAAGTCGCACGGCTGCGAGGTGACCGACGTCATCGACCACGGCTTTGTACGCTCGATTTACTTCAATGACCCCAACGGGATCGCGCTTGAGGCATCCTGGTGGGTGGTTGACCCGACCGGGCGGATCGCCGACTACGACGATCCCGCGTTGTTCTCCGACCCCGACCCGGTTGCGGCGGTGCGTGAGCTGGTGCGCGACGGGGTAGTCGCGTCGGCGCCGCAGACGACGCTGTCCTCCGACGACATCGTCGATCCGGCCTAGTGATGGCCTAGCCGCCGAGTACTCGCGGACCCCCGAGTCCGCTAGGCGGGCCCGATCACCCGGCGTAGACGGGCCGGGGCTTTGATACGCCCAGTTTAGCCACGTGTCGACACGGCGACACGGCGACACGCCGTAGCGTCGTTTGCCGGGATCCAGCTCAGACACTTTGACCGTGACGCTGGGTCCGGGGGTTCGTTAACGCGCCATGAGCCCTTCGCTGGCCACAGCCCTTGCTCACATGCCCCTGGTTCGGCGTTTACCGCGGCGGGTCCGAGCAGCACTACTCACGGTCCATGTCGCCGCCTCGGCCGGATGGCTCGGCCTCGACGGGGCGCTAGTCGTGCTGGAGGTGATCGGTTTGAACTCCGCTGACCAGGCGTTACAAACCGGGATCTCCATCGCCATGGCCGCCATCGCTTGCTGGATACTGATCCCCCTGGTCTTCGCCTCGCTGTGCACCGGGCTGGTTTTGGCCGTGGGCACCTCATGGGGGCTGGCGCGGCACTGGTGGTTGATCGCCAAGGCTGGAATCGCCGCCGTGCTGACCGTCACCGGGGTGGTTTTGATCCTGCCGCGCCTATCCAACCTCTTGGTCGGCGACGGCGAGCCCCTTCAGCTCAGGACGGTGGCCATGAGGTCGGTCGCGCTGGTGCTGTTGCTCGTCGCGACGGGCCTGTCCGTGGTGAAACCGTGGGGCAAGACCGGGTTCACGTCGGCGCGCAAGACGCCCACGACGGCCACCGTCCCAGCTCCGGTCAAGGTGCGAACCACCGATCCGCTGCTCGCGGTTCGTCCGACCGCACCCGAACCCCGCATGCATCAGGCGCGGCCGGCTCAGCTGCACGCCCTGCGCGCGCTGCACGGCCAGCGCGACTTTCGTCCGGTGTCCGATGAGCCCGGCTCGCGCGGCTGCCGAGTGCTGGTCATCGGATCGCGGACGTGGATTGACCCCACCAACGTCGCAGCCACCGCGGAGTCCTCTCGACCGCAAGGTCGGGCGGTACCCAAGAGCCATTGGCCGCGGTCGCCGCTGCGCCGATCAGTTGACCGAATGCGCGCATGATCGTATCGCGGTACGACGGGGACCCCGGCCCATCAGGGCCGGGGTCCCCGTCGTATTGGTCGTCTCCGCTTCTCTGCTCGCTAGTGATTTCCCCGGGCTGTTCCTGCCGGCCTGCCAGCGGCAGCCTGCGCGAACCACGTCAAGTCCGGAGCTGAGATCCAAAAGGGGTAGATCTAGATTCAAATAGCAGCATTCAGGTAGCTGTCAGTTATGGCACCGGTGTCTCACCGCGCTCTCGTCACTTCCATTTCACGCCGAGTTTTCCGCGGTTTCTGCGAGGTTAGGAGGCGGCTCCGTTGGCCTCCGACCGTTCTTGTGGTGTGTTGTCCGGCTTTAGGATTCAACACTCTCGGTTCCCGATCAGTGTCATAACGTTCAGTTGGGTCGAGCTCGGTGACGATGCGTCTTCAGTTGCTACCGCCCCGCATTGTTGACATCGGCTTCCGTGTGCCCCTACCATTCCGCGGCAGGCAATGGGCAAAGCAGGAATTCCTACAACTTCGGGATCGTTTCGAGCAATTGGCTGGACAAAGGTCGGCAATTTGCGGGGCCAGGTAATCTGCGGCGCCAGCCGAGTGGGGTGAGTGGAGGTGTACCACTGCCTGCGATTCGAGGTGAGATCGACCGATAACCCGAAAGGAGAAATCATGGATTTAATCGGAAATATAATCCATCTTATCACCAGCCTTCTGGGCGGGCTTCTTGGCGGCCTTTGATGGCCATCGGCATTGATTGAGTAACGGCCTCTCCGTGTGAGGGCGTTACTCTGGAGCGGGTGGCATACGCGCGGTCAGCCGTTCCACGATCCCGGCGGCGAACCGATCGTGACGTTCGATCCGTAACCCGGCGGACCGGACCAACTCTATCGGGCGCCGCCGGAGATGCTCCCCGCCGAGTGGCACGCTGACCAATTCCACGACGCCCTGGACGGCGCGCAGCGCCGGATGGGTCGCGGCGACGTGATCGGCGAGCAGCAACGTTGCGCCCGGACGCAACACCCGCACCATCTCCGCGACCGCTTGCTCGTGGTCGGGAATCCCGCACAGCGAGAACGTGCACACGACGGTGTCGAACGATGCGCCGGGGAAGTTCAGCGTTTCAGCGTTCCCGCACCGCAGGTCGACGGTTCGACCGAGCTCGCGAGCGCGGCGTCGAGCGATCGCCAGCATGGCGGGACTCAGATCGATACCGGTGAGTGCGACGCCCGGCGGGTAGAGCGCGATGTTGAGACCGGTGCCGATGGCCACTTCCAGGACCTGACCCGTCGCCTGCGCGCAGATCCACCGGCGGGTATCCCGGAACAGTAGCCGGTCCAGCACAGCCATCTCGCGGTCATAGGTGTGCGCATGCCGATTCCAGTAGCGCTGCCAGCGTTGCCGTTGGCGAGGCTTCCAGACACGACGTCCGTCAGTCATAACTCGCCAGACTAGGACCTGTGGTCCAGATCAACCCTGCATTGCCGGTTTCGGCCAGGGATGATGCAAAGGTGAACCTGCCCCGCCTGTCGACCAGCGAGCTGACCCGGCACCGTGAGCAGCTGCGCGGCGAGTACGCGGCGCTGCAGGCACGGGGACTCGCTCTCGACCTCACCAGGGGGAAGCCCTCGGCCGAGCAGTTGGACCTGTCCGAGGCCCTGCTGGAGCTGCCAGGTGCCGGCCGGCACCTGGCCGGCGATGGCAGCGACACCCGCAATTACGGTGGCATCCGGGGGCTGGTGGAGCTACGGGCGATCTTCGGCGAACTGCTGCAGGTACCTGTTGGGCAACTAGTCGCGTTCGGTAACTCCAGCTTGGAGCTCATGCACGAGTGTCTGGTGCATGCGGTGCTGTTCGGGGTGCCTGGGTCGGTGCAACCGTGGGGGTTGGGTACCGGGACGGCGTTCGTCTGCCCGGTGCCCGGTTATGACCGGCATTTCGCGCTGTGCGAGAAGCTCGGCATCGACATGATCACTGTGCCGATGGAGGCCACCGGCCCGGCCATGGACGAGGTGGAGCGGCTGGTGGCGGCGGACGCCAGGATCAAGGGCATCTGGTGTGTTCCCAAGTACAGCAACCCGTCCGGTATCAGGTACTCCGAGCAGACCGTCGACCGGTTGGCGCGGATGCGCACCGCCGCGGACGACTTCCGGATCTTCTGGGATAACGCCTACGCCGTGCACCATCTGACTGAGATCCGCCACGAGATCCCGGACATCCTGCAGCTGGCCGGCGCGGCCGGCCACGCTGACCGGCCGTTCGTGTTCGGCTCCACCTCGAAGATCACCTTGGCGGGCAGCGGGGTGGCCTTCTACGGATCGTCGATGGCCAATGTGGACTGGCTGACCGGGCATCTGGCCAAACGCACGATCGGCCCGGACAAGGTCAACCAGCTGCGCCACGCGCTGTTCCTGCAGACTCCTGCCGGCGTGCACACCCACATGGAACGGCACCGGGCGCTGCTGGCGCCGAAGTTCGATCTCGTCCAGCGCATCCTCGGCGATCAGCTCGGCGACAGCGCGGTGGCGACGTGGACGGTTCCCGAGGGCGGTTACTTCGTCACCCTCGACGTGCTGGCGGGTTGTGCCAGCCGAGTCGTCGCGCTGGCGGCCGGAGCCGGCATCGCGCTGACCGCGGCCGGCGCGCCGTTCCCGTACGGCAAGGACCCCGACGACCGGGTGATCCGGCTGGCACCCACCTACCCGCCGCTGTCGGAGCTGGCCGAGGCGATGGACGGGCTGATCCTGTGCATTAAGCTGGCCGCCGTCGAGCACCTGCTCGACGCCTCGATCACGGGGTGATCGGTCGGTCGTCAACCTGATCGTCGGGGATCTCGGTGCCGCAGGAACTGCACTCGGTCGGCGGATCCGAGTCGGCGAGCCGGCCGCAGGAGGGGCAGACGCGCGACAACCAGCAGGCGGCATCGCCGCCTTCGTCGGGTCCAGGTGTGGTCATGGCGATTCGGCGAGCACATCGGCCAGCACCGCGGCATGGCTGTGCTCGATGTCTTTGGTTGCGGTGAGCAGGGTCAGCGGCCGATCGGCGGCGAGCTCGCGCAGTTGCGCCACCGCCGGCTGGCCGGCCGGTGCCGCAAGCTCGGCGCGATAGCGGGCGCGAAACTGCGGGAACTTGTCCGGATCGTCCGCGTACCACCTGCGCAGCTCGGTGGACGGGGCGGCGGCTTTGATCCAGTCGTCCAGGTGGGCCGCTTCCTTGGACAGCCCTCGGGGCCATATCCGGTCGACCAGTACCCGCGTCCCGTCGTCGGAGGTCGGGTCGTCGTAGACCCGCCGGATCCGGATGCGCGCATTGACCATCAGTACGTTACATGCGTTCGGGTGCCGCGATGCCCAGCAGGTTCAGGCCCTGCCGCAAGGTGCGAGCGGACAGCCGGCACAGCGCGAGACGGTTGGCGCAGACGGGTTCATCGGCCGCCAGCACGGGGCAGGCTTCGTAGAAGTCGGTGAAGGCCTTCGCCAGCTCATAGAGGTGCCCGCACAGCCGGTGCGGTTCCAAGACCCGGCCGACTTCAGCGAGGACGTCGCCGAAAGCGTCCGCAGCGAGGATGACCGCCCGTTCCGCGGGGTGCAGCGGTAACGCTGGGTCGACGTTGGTGTGGTGGTCACCGGCCTTGCGCAGGATGGAGCAGATCCGGGTGTGCGCGTACTGCAGGTACACCCCGGTGTTGCCGTTGAACGACACCATGCGCTCGACGTCGAACACGTAGTCCTTGGTGCGCGAGGTGGACAGATCCGCGTACTTGACCGCGCCGATGCCGGCTTGCTCGGCGATCTGGGCCAGCTCCTGGTCGGTGAGCTCGTGGGCCTTCTCGGAAACGCTGGCTTTCGCCCGGTCGACGGCGGCATCCAGCAGCGCCATGAGCTTGACGGTGCCCCCGGAGCGGGTTTTGAACGGCCGCCCGTCGGGGCCGAGCACGGTGCCGTAGCTGACGTGGGTGGCCTCGATGCCATCGATGAGCCAGCCCGCGCGGCGCGCCGCCTCGAAGATCAGCCGGAAGTGCAATGCCTGGCGCGCATCGACCACATAGAGGATACGGTCGGCTTTGAGGTCGCGGATGCGGTAGCGGATGGTGGCCAAGTCGGTGGTGTCGTAGCCGTAACCACCGTCTTGCTTGCGGACCATGAGAGTGACCGGGTTGCCATCGGGGCCGGTGACCTCATCGGAGAAGATCACGAGCGCGCCGTCGCTTTCCACCGCGATACCGGCCCCGGTCAGCTCGTCGACGACATCAGGCAGCATGGAGTTGTAGAACGATTCGCCGTTGGCATCCTCGGGTTCCAGCAGCACGCCGAGCCGGTGGTAGATCTCGCCGAACGCGAACTCTGATTCGGTGACGATCTCCTTCCAGCGGGCCACGGTGTCCTCGTCACCGGCCTGCAATGCCACCACCCGGGCTCGGGACCGTTCGGCGAAAGCGGGGTCGGCATCGAAAGCGGCTCGGGCCGCCCGGTAGAGGTCATCCAGTGCTGAGACGGTCGTGGTGCCGGCGTTGAGCTGGTCGTGGTGCCAGCTGACGCCGGGGTGCTCATCGAGGTACTGGATGAGCATGCCGAACTGGGTGCCCCAGTCGCCGAGATGGTTCTGACGGATCACGTCTGCGCCGAGGAAGCCCAGCACGCGGACCAGGCAGTCACCGATGATGGTGGTGCGCAGATGGCCGACGTGCATCTCCTTGGCGATGTTCGGTCCCGAGTAGTCGACGACAGTGCGCCGGCCCTGCTCGGGGCTGCCGACGCCCAGCCGCGGGCTGGCCAGCCGGGCGGTGACCTGCCGCCACAGTGCAGGCTCGGCGAGCGTCAGGTTCAAAAAACCCGGCCCGGAAACGGTAACCTCAGCTACCGCGGTGCCGGGATCAGCGCGCAGCGCCTCGGACACGGTGGCGGCCAGCTCAGCGGGCCTGGTGCGGGCGCGTTTGGCCAGCGCCAGCACGGCGTTGGACTGAAAGTCAGCGTGCTCGGAGCGGCGCACCACGGGGTCGGCGCCGGATGCCTCGGGAACCACCCGGGTGATCGCGCCGGCCACCGCGACCTCGACAAGCCTGATCAGCGAGGGCACCTCGTGTTCAGTCAACCGCGTAGTCCTCCTCGCCCTGGCGTGTCCGGCCATTGTCTCAGCGTCCCAACCGCGGATGTTCGTGGCATCGCGCTGCCTTTGCGGTGGCGAACACGGTGTGTAGACGATACAAAGACATCGCCGGGCGGCCCCGCCTTCCCAATCTGGGGGCCTCGTCGCACGAACATCGCGGATCAGCGGAGGGCACGTGTACATCTGGCCTGGCAGGTCGTATCCGTTGGGTGCGACCTACGACGGTGGCGGGACCAACTTCTCCATCTTCTCCGAGGCCGCGCATCGCATCGAGCTGTGCCTGTTCGAAGACAGCGGCAAGGAGACGCGGATCACGCTGCCCGAACGCGATGGCCTGGTCTGGCACGGCTACCTACCGCGGGTGGGTCCGGGCCAGCGCTACGCCTACCGGGTGCACGGCCCCTACGATCCGGCGGCGGGTCTGCGGTGCAACCCGAGCAAGCTGCTGCTCGACCCGTATGCCAAGGCGATCGACGGCCGTATCGAGTGGAACGAGGCACTGTTCGCATACCGGTTCGGTGACCCGGACTCCTACAACGACGACGACTCCGCGCCGTACGCGATGACCTCTGTGGTGATCAATCCATTCTTCGATTGGGGCGACGATCGGCCGCCGCGGATTCCCTACCACCAAACGGTGATCTACGAGGCGCACGTCAAGGGGATGACCATGTTGCACCCGCGCATCCCCGAAGACGTCCGCGGCACCTACGCCGGCATCGCCCATCCAGTTATGATCAAACATTTCCGTGATCTCGGGGTGACCGCGGTCGAGCTCATGCCGGTGCACCAGTTCGTGCATGATTCTACGTTGGCGGATCGTGGGCTGTCGAACTACTGGGGTTATAACACCATCGGGTTTTTCGCTCCGCACAATGACTATGCCTGTTTCGGCACCCGTGGCCAGCAGGTGCAAGAATTCAAGTCTATGGTTCGCGCACTTCATGAGGCCGGAATCGAGGTCATTCTCGATGTGGTCTACAACCATACCGCCGAAGGCAATCACCTCGGACCGACGCTGTCGTTCCGGGGTATCGACAATCCGGCGTACTATCGACTGGTTGACGGAGACCCGAAACACTACTACGACACCACCGGCACCGGGAACAGCCTCAACGTCCGCCATCCCGAGTCGTTGCGGCTGATCATGGATTCGCTGCGGTACTGGGTGATCGACATGCATGTGGACGGCTTCCGGTTCGACCTGGCGGCCACGCTGGCCAGGGAGTTCCACGAGGTGGATCGGCTGGCGGCATTCTTCGACCTGGTCAACCAAGATCCGGTGGTCAGCCAGGTCAAGCTGATCGCGGAACCGTGGGACGTCGGAGAGGGCGGCTATCAGGTCGGCCGTTTCCCGCCGTTGTGGACCGAGTGGAACGGCAAATACCGCGACACCGTGCGCGATTTCTGGCGCGGCGAACCGGCCACGCTCGCCGAATTCGCGTCTCGATTCACCGGCTCGTCGGACCTCTATGAGGCGGACAGCCGCCGACCCATCGCATCGATCAACTTCGTCACCGCGCATGACGGGTTCACGCTGAATGACCTGGTGTCCTACAACCACAAGCACAATGACGACAACGGCGAGGACAACCGCGACGGCGAAAGCCACAACCGGTCGTGGAATTGCGGTGTCGAGGGTCCCACCGACAACGGCAAGATCATCGCTTTGCGAGAACGTCAGAAACGAAACATGCTGACCACCCTGTTGCTTTCTCAGGGTGTTCCCATGCTCGCGCACGGGGACGAACTAGGCCGGACTCAGCATGGCAACAACAACGTCTACTGCCAGGACAGCAAGATCAGCTGGGTGGATTGGGACGACGCCCGTCAGCATTCGGTCCTCACCGAATTCACCGCCGCACTCACCCGGCTACGCGCCGCCCACCCAGTATTTCGCCGGCGCCGGTTCTTTCAGGGTCGGCCGATCCGCGGCTCCAACATCGAGGACATCGCCTGGCTACGCCCTGACGGGCAACAGATGGGTGACGACGACTGGAATGCCGGGTTCGCCAAGACCGTTGGGATATTCCTCAATGGTCGTGGAATCCCCGAACGCGACGCACTCGGCGAACGGATCACAGACGACTCCTTCCTGCTCCTCATTAATGCCCATCACCGGCCGATCACCTTCACACTGCCTGACGCCACGTATGGCGGCAGCTGGGAAATCGTGGTGGATACCGCTGATCCGCTGCTGGCCAATGCCCGGCGGAAGCAACGCGACGCCGTGGCGGGCGGGCGGTTGCGGGTGCAGCCCAGAGCTATGCTTGTGCTGCGCTGCCAGTACTGAGACTCACAACCATTGCGCGACGCCGCGGTGACCCGAACAGGTGCCTTGCCGGTGTTGGCTGAAGCTGTAGGTCCCGTCATTGCATCGGGCAGTGGCACCAGGCGGTGCTGTGGCCGCTGGTGCTGGCCGGTGCACGCAGTTGCCGTCGCTGTTGCGGTAATAATCCCCGTCGCAGGAACTGCTTTCCTGCGCTGATCTGACAGGTGCCGCTGCCGCGATAGTGGGCGCCGGTACTGGGCGTGGCGCCGGCGGCGCCAACCGTGGTGCTGCTTGCACCGATGTGATAGGGACCGACGGCGTGGTCACCGCAGTTGCCGGACGCGGCATCGGTGCCGGATCAGGCACCGATGCTTGATTCGCCGAGGGCGCCGCAGAATTGCTGCCGACCACCGTGGAAAGCTGCGAGCCGGTTGGTTGCGCCGTGGTCTCATTCTGGCATCCGGTGACCGAGGCCCCGCTCACAAGAACTGCGCTGCAAATTGCCAACGAGGCTAGTATTCTTCGGCTTCTGACGCGTGGTGTTATCGGTGACATGCTCGCTTTTCGCCAAACGAGTTCCGAGCGTTACAGCTGTAACGACACATGCCGCGGCACCGATAGAGTGTTCAAATTGCTACCGGATTTTCGCTACCGATGATCGCTCGGGTCGGTGCGGTGCCGGTGCGAGGTCTCGAGTGGTCCGTGGGCAGAATGACGGACGTGGGTACAAGATCATTTGCCGAGTATCTGTCCGGTGTGGGTGAGTCGTCGCTTACCGCGTTGCTCCAGGCGCGCCCGGATGTCCTGGTGCAGCCGGTTCCCCGGGGGTTCAGCCAGCTCGCGCAGCGGCTGGGCGGTGCAGAGTCGTTGGGCGTCGCCTTGCAGTCGGTGAACCGGGATACCGTGATCGTCGGTCAGGCCATCGCCGCGCTGGGTCCATCAGCGACGATTCCGGGTTTGATCCGCTTGCTGGGCACTCGGAGCAGGCGGTGAGTACAGCAGTGGGCGAGCTGTGCGGGCGGGACTGGCCTGGGACAGCTGCGGGGTCTGGTACCTGCCGGAACGGCTGGCGGCGCACTGGCTGGTGGAGATGCGGGCGCGGATGCCTCGGTGCGGGTGGCGGGCAAGGAGATCGACTGGTTTTTCCCACTGCACGGGTACGACGCCGGCCAGCGAGCGAGCAAGGTGGCCGCGGCCATCCGCGAGGCCGAGCTGCTCGGGGTGGTCGCCGGTGACGTGGTGTCCGGGCTCGGAGAGCATCTGCGGGCCACGGCCGGGGTCGGTTGCGACGCTCATCCGGGTCACGAGGATGCGGGGTGGGTTCGGCGATGGGTGGGGGTTCGTGAGTCCAGAGGTGTCCGCTGGGGCTGGTCCAGGTGAGGGTGCCGTGGTCGTCTTGGTGGACTGACCAGCCGGAGGTGTGCTTCGTTCGGGCAGCTCGGCGCGGACCTCGGAGACGTCGTGATCGGCTCCCGCGGCGAGCGTCCGAGTGGCGGTAGCGTCCGAGCTGGCCCGGGCTAGCTGCTCACGAAACTGGGCGACGTCGCGCTCGACGAGGGCCAGGCGGGTCTCGATGTCATCGTCAGTGGCCGGCATGGCCGGATCGTATTGACGGTTTGATGATCAATCGAGCTCGCCGGTGCCGACGGCCGTGGTGAAGGCGGTCCAAGCGGGTAGGGGGACGGCCAGCACGCTGCCGGTCGGGTTCTTGGAGTCCCGCACGGCAACGGTGCCGGCGGCGACGGCGACCTCGACGCAGTTGGCGACGTCGGTGCTGCGGCTGCTCTTGTGCCAGCGGGCGCCGCTGAGATCCAGCGCAGGCATCCCGCGCTCCTTTCCAGTGCTGGTGTGGCCGGTGCGTCCGCCGGGTCAGCCAAGCTCAGCGGCGATCTGGGCGATCAGCTCGGTCGTTGCAGCGGGTGCAAGGGCTGCATTCAGGATAGTCCCCAATGCCAGCCGGTAGGCCGCCAGATCGACCTCTTCCTCCAGGAACAGCCCGGTGCTCTGGTTCTCCACGAACACCAGCGCGGGTTCCTCGGCGAACTCCAGGATCACGAAGGAGCCGCGCAGCCCGGTGTGTGCGCCGGCTGCCAGCGGCACCACCCGCAGCATCACGTGCGGTTGCTCGGCCACCACCAGCAGGTGATGCAGCTGCCGGTGCATCACGCCCGGCTCGCCGATCGGGCGGCGCAGCGCGCCCTCGTCCACCACCGCGAAGAACTGCGGGGCGTTGGACCGGGTCAGTACCGCCTGGCGGGCCATCCGGGCGGCCACCAGGTTGTCCAGCTCGGCTTCGGTGATGGCGGGCGCGATGCCCTGGACAATCGCCCTCGTGTACTCCGCGGTCTGCAATAGCCCGGGCACGACCAGTGCCTCGTAGTTCTGCACCCGGGTGGCTTTGGCTTCGAAGTCGATCAGACTGCGCCACAGCTGAGGCAGCCCGGGCTGGCGGGTCCACCAGCCGCGTTCCTCCGACCGCCGAACCAGGTCGAGCAGTTCGTCGCGGGTGGACGCGGGCACCTGGTACAGACCCAACAACGCGGCAACATCCTCAATCTGCAACCCACTGTTGCCGGTCTCGATCCGGCTGATCTTGCTGGGTGACATACCCATGCGCTTGGCCACCTCCGCGCCGGACAGCCCAGCCCGCTCACGCAGCTCGCGCAGCGCGGCGGCCACCTGACGAGACCGAACCGAGGTGTACGGGTTACCGGGCATAGCGCGCACTATGCACTGGTGCGAAGCCTGGCCCAATCACCCGATCGAATCATTGCTTGCATCACTTGCAATGTCAGATGGTTGCGGTATGGAACCGTTGGCGAAGGCCACCAGCGAGATGGTGGTTGAAAAAACCTGGCAGATCCCGGCGAATGGCGGTACGGCAGGACCGGTCACCGTCGTCGTGCGGATGCCCAATGTGCTGATCATCGACTCGCGCGGCAGGCACATCCTCGTGGCGCCCGAACAAGCGCAGCTGGTGAGCAGCAAGATGGGCGAAGTCGCCGACTGGATCCGCAACGCAGCCGCCGGTTGAGCAGACCGGTGCGGCAGACTGGCTGGGAGCGCCGCTGCCGCCGTTGAGAGGAGCAACCCGTGACCCGGTCGCAGGTCGATGTGCTGGCCGTCGCCCGACAGCGGGTACTGAACGAGGGCACCGGGTTGTCCGAGCAGCAGGTGCTCGCTGTCCTGCAACTGCCGGACGACCGGTTGGAAGAACTGCTCGCGCTGGCCCACGAGGTGCGGATGCGCTGGTGCGGCCCGGAGGTCGAAGTCGAGGGCATCGTCAGCGTCAAGACCGGCGGCTGCCCGGAGGATTGCCACTTCTGCTCGCAGTCCGGCCACTTCGACTCGCCGGTACGGGCGGTGTGGCTGGACATCCCCGGGTTGGTCGAGGCGGCCAAGCAGACCGCGGCCACCGGGGCGACCGAGTTCTGCATCGTCGCCGCCGTGCGGGGTCCGGATAGGCGGTTGATGTCACAGGTCAAAGCCGGCATCGAGGCGATCCGCGCAGAGCCCGAGACCGCGCACCTCAACATCGCCTGCTCGCTGGGCATGCTCGCCCAGGAACAGGTGGATGAGCTGGCAGCTATCGGGGTGCACCGCTACAACCACAACCTGGAGACCGCCCGTTCGTACTTCCCGACCGTGGTGACCACCCACACCTGGGAGGAGCGTTTCCAGACGCTGCAGATGGTGCGCGAGGCCGGGATGGAAGTCTGCTGCGGGGGCATCATGGGGCTGGGGGAGACGGTGGCTCAGCGCGCCGAGTTCGCCGCGCAGCTCGCCTCACTGGATCCCGACGAGGTGCCGATGAACTTCCTGATCCCGCAGCCCGGCACCCCCTACGAGGACTACGACGTGGTGGCCGGCGCCGAGGCGCTCAAGACCGTCGCCGCATTTCGGTTCGCCTTGCCCCGCACGATCCTGCGCTTCGCCGGGGGCCGCGAGCTCACCCTGGGCGACCTGGGCGCCGAACGGGGCATGTTGGGCGGCATCAATGCGCTCATCGTGGGCAACTATCTGACCAATCTCGGCCGGCCGGCGCAGGCGGATCTGGACATGCTCACCGACCTGAGGATGCCGATCAAGGCGCTGGGCCAGACGCTGTGACCTTCTGCGATGTCTGCGGGCGCCCAGCCGGCGGGGGAAACCATGCGAGCTGCGCTCGCCGCCGTGGCCTGGAGCCGCCCCGGTACTGCCCGCACTGCGCGCGCCGGATGGTGGTGCAAGTGATGCCGGCCGGTTGGTCGGCGCGGTGCAGCGCGCACGGCGCGCACCCGGGGTTGACATGAGCGCAGTGCACCTGCAAACGCACCCGGCGCCGTCTGCACCTGGTGCGGTAGTGCGGGCGGATCTGCTGCCCGCGGTGAGTGTGCTGGGCGCGGTGGCTTTGCTCGGCCTTCCACTGGGCGCGCTGTGGGCTTGGCTCGCACCGCCCGAGTTCTTCGCGCGCTCGCCCCGCGCACCTACGCCTGGCGGCGTGCTGCCCTTCGTCGGGGAAAGCGAACATCGCTTCGACGACATGGCGACATTCCTGCTGTTCGGATTGGCCGCCGGGGTGCTCACTGGCGCGGCGCTGTGGCTGTATCGGCGCCGGCGCGGACCACTGATCGTGCTCGCCGGAGTGCTCGGCTCGTTGATTGCAGCGTGGCTGGCGATGCGCATCGGGCTGTGGGTGGTCGCCGCCGGCTATCCCGATCTGGCGAGTACCGGCGCGCCGTACCCGCGTGCGCCGGTCTTGGAGTCGAGTTGGGTGATCATTACGCAGCCCTTCGGCGTGGCCGTGAGCTACTGCATCTGCGCGGCGTGGAGTCGCGAAACGAGTCAGTTCTGACTGGCCTTCTCGGCGTATTGATTCAACGGGACCGGTACCGCACGCAGAGTCCGCAGAAACGCCGCTTCCCGAACCAGCAGGTTGCGCACCAGCCGCAGCCGATCTACCGAGTCGCACTCCTCCAGCACAGCCTGCCTATCTTCCAGGGTCAGTAGGCAATCCGCCGCGAGCAGGTGGGCCAGCGTGGCCATGTCGACGTCGTCTTTCGGTTCCTCCCAATCCCCGTGCTGCCACGCTGCCCAGCAGTACTGCCGGTGGGCTTCGCGAGCCGCGGCGGCCAGCACCGGCAAGAGCATCGATTGTTCTGCCGGCGGCTTATTATCGGGAACCCACTCGATCTTGCCGACCAGGTAGGGCGCCGAGGTATTGTCGACGTCCAGCAGCCGGAACCGTTTCTCGCCGCGAGTGACAATGTCGAAGCGGCCGTCGGGAAGTCTGCGGGCTTCCCGGAGCAGCGCAGTACAGCCGATTGAGTGCGTTTCCTCGATAGTGTCCAAACCCTGCTTGACCGCGATCACCCCGAAGCTGCGGCCGGGTACCACCCCGGTCACCAAGTCAACGGTCAGCTGACGGTATCGGGGCTCGAAGATGTGCAGCGGAAGCGATGCGCCCGGGAGCAGCACGGTGCCCAACGGGAACAACGGGACTGTTTCGGCCACACGCTAACGTTACGGCGCCGCGAGCCGATCGCGAAACGGCGGCGCTCATTAGGTTCGGCTCCTCAAAGGTCTGGTGGCCGCAACACGGCGAATGGGTCGGTGACCCGGATATCGTGCTCCGCGAAGCGATACAGCGCCGCGGGCCGGCCGCCGGAGGGCCCCGGCGCGGCGGTCCCGCCGGTGGGGATCAACACCCCGCGGCGGGCCAGTACCCGTTGCAGGTTGGTCGCCGACACCCGATAGCCCAGTGCGGCCGAGTAGAGACCACGCAATGCCGAGACCGTGAATTCCGGTGGGGCCAGCGCGAACCCGAGATTCGTGTAAGAAAGCTTGGCTCGTAGCCGGTCCCGGGCTCGTCGCACGATCAGGCCGTGGTCGAAGGCAGTAAGCGGTGAGCCGCCCACCACATCCGCCACCGGGTGCCACGCCGTGTCGGGCGGCAGCGCGGGATCGGAAACGCAGGGGACCAGCCCGAGAAACGCGGTCGCCACGGTGCGCAGCTGCGGCATGCGGATCGGCTCGCTGAACACTCCGAGCTGCTCCACATGCGCCACCTCGCGGACGTCCACCTTCTCGGCCAGTTGGCGCAGCACCGACGCCTGCACGTCCTCGCGATCACCGAGCCGGCCGCCTGGCAGTGCCCAGCGTCCAGCGTCGGGCTCGATGCCGCGTTGCCACAGCAGTACCTGCAGCTTCCCGCCACGGACCTGCAGCACCGCAGCGAGAACTTCGTGCACCGCGAGCCCAACACTGTTATGATTCACGTTTTCGATTGTAAGGCGAAAACTAGGGCGTGGGCCAGCGCAGGCGCTGGCGAAGGAGGCGATATGGCCGCTACTACCGCAACGGAGCGGACTGGCGCCGGCCACTCGAGGTCGGATCTTGATCACGCGTGGCGTACGGAGGTGCGTGAGCTCGCCGATCAGCGTGATGCAGTGCTACTCGCCCACAACTACCAGGTGCCCGAAATCCAGGACATCGCCGACCACGTCGGAGATTCCTTGGCGCTGTCGCGCATCGCCGCCGAGAGCCCGGCGAGCACCATCGTGTTCTGCGGTGTGCACTTCATGGCCGAGACCGCAAAGATCCTTGCCCCGGACAAGACGGTACTCATTCCCGACGCGCGAGCGGGATGTTCGCTGGCCGACTCCATCGACGCCGAGCAGCTGCGGGCCTGGAAGGGCGAGCACCCCGGCGCGGTCGTGGTGTCCTACGTGAACACCACCGCCGAGGTCAAAGCCGAGACCGACATTTGCTGCACCTCCTCCAATGCAGTCGAGGTAGTCGACTCGATCCCGGCTGACCGCGCGGTGCTCTTTTTGCCCGATCAGTTCCTCGGTGCGCACGTGCAGCGCGTCACCGGCCGGCGCAACCTGCACATCTGGGCCGGCGAATGCCACGTGCACGCCGGGATCAACGGCACCCAACTGGCGGCGAAGGCCGCCGCCGCACCGGACGCCGAGCTTTACATCCACCCCGAATGTGGCTGCGCAACCAGCGCGCTGTACCTGGCCGGCGAAGGCGCGGTGCCCGCCGAGCGGGTGCGGATCCTGTCCACCGGCGGGATGCTCGACGCGGCTCGGGCCACCGGCGCCCGTGAGGTCTTGGTGGCCACCGAGGTCGGCATGTTGCACCAGCTTCGACTAGCGGCTCCCGAGGTCGATTTCCGCGCGGTGAACGACCGGGCCTCCTGCCGCTACATGAAGATGATCACTCCGGCGGCGTTGTTGCGCTGCCTGCGCGAGGGCATCGACGAGGTGCACGTGGCACCGCAGATCGCCGAGCGGGCCCGGGACGCGGTGCAGCGCATGATCGCCATCGGCCGGCCGGGTGTCGGCGAATGACCGCCGACGCACTTGGTCCCGCGGAGGCGGCATTGGTACCCGCCGACGCACTTGGTCCCGCGGAGGCGGCGAAGGCGCATGCATGGGAAGCCACTGCGGATCTCGCGGTAGTCGGCACCGGCGTGGCCGGGTTGACCGCCGCTCTGCGCGCCGCCGAGCTTGGACTGCGGGTGGTCGCCGTGACCAAGACGACGGTCGAGGACGGCAACACCCGGTGGGCCCAGGGCGGCGTCGCGGTGGTGCTGCCAGGCGCCCCGGACATCGCCCCGGACATCACTGACAGCGTGGAAGCGCATGTGGCGGACACTATGACGGCCGGCGCGGGAGTGTGCGACGACAGTGCCGTCCGGGCGATCCTGGCCGCCGGGCCGGCCGCGGTCAGTGCCCTGCGGGCCCGCGGTGCCGCCTTCGATGGCCGGGTAGGGCGGTTGGAGCGCACCCGTGAGGGTGGGCACCGGGCTTTCAGGGTGATCCATGCCGGTGGTGACGCGACCGGCGCGGAAATCGAGCGAGCGCTGGCCAGCGCTGCTCGTGGTGGGCAGCTGCCGTTGCTGGAAGGGCAGCCGGTGACCGATGTGGTGTTCGATGACGCCGGCCGGGTGGCCGGATTGGCGCTGCTCGGGGACGGCGTGCTGCGAGCTCGCGCTGTGCTGCTCGCGACCGGCGGCAGCGGCCAGCTCTACGCCGTCAGCACCAACGCCGATGTGGCCACCGGTGACGGGCTGGCGCTGGCGTTACGGGCCGGCGCAGTGACCGCCGATCTGGAATTCATGCAATTCCACCCGACAGCCCTGTATGTCGGGCCCGGCTCGCGGGGTCGCCAGCCACTGGTCACTGAGGCGATCCGGGGCGAGGGCGCAGTGCTGCTGGACGTCACCGGCGCACCGGTGATGACCGGCGTGCATCCCCGGGGGGCGCTCGCGCCCCGGGACGTGGTGGCCGCGGCGATCACCAGCCGGATGGCTGCGACGGATACCGACCATGTGCTGCTCGACGCCACGCATCTTGGCGGCGCACTGCTGCGTCGCCGCTTCCCGACGGTGCACGCGGCGTGTATGACGATCGGCGTGGATCCGGCCCGCATGCCGATTCCGGTAGCTCCCGCGGCGCATTACCAGTGCGGCGGAGTCGTCACCGACATCAGTGGCCGAACCGCAATCCCGGGACTTTATGCCGCCGGAGAGGTAGCGCGCACCGGCTTGCACGGCGCAAACCGGCTCGCCTCCAACAGCCTGCTGGAAGGGCTGGTGATGGGGACCCGAGCCGCCGAGGCGGTGGCCGCCGATCTCAGGGCGCTGCCCCGTCCCGGCCCGCCGTTGCTGCCGTGTGCGGTGCGTCCGATCGCTGATCGTGATGCGCTGCAACGGTCAATGAGCGCTCACGCGGGGATCGGGCGCGATGCCGCTGGTCTGGCCGGCGCCTCGGTGGTGGCAGAAGCCACCACACGGCGGCCGCTGCGTACTGTTCGGGACGCCGAGGACGCCGCTCTGACCCTGGCCGCTGCTGCCGTGCTCGCCGCCGCCACGGCGCGCACCGAAAGCCGCGGTTGTCACCTGCGCACAGATCACCCGCGTACCGCGGCGCGCTGGCGACGCAGTATCGCCATCGTGCTCGACGACAGGGGAGCTCCGGTACCGGCCGGATCGGCGCTAGTCGGAGGTGCGGCGTGAGTGCCGATATCGCGATGTTGACACTTGACACCGATGACGTGCATCGGATTATCGCCACCGCGCTGGAAGAGGATCTGCGTTACGGCCCCGACGCCACCACGGCCGCCTGCGTGCCCGCCGGCGCTGTCGCGACGGCCACCGTCTCGCCACGTGCTCCCGGTACGCTGGCCGGATTACCGGTATTCCGCGCCGTTCTCGACGCGGTACTCGGCGCGAGCGAATACGAGATCACCACCCAGCGGTGGGATGCCGATCGACTTGCCGCGGGCGATGTGGTCGTCGCTGTCCATGCTCCGGTGGCCGGCTTGCTCACCGCCGAGCGCACCGCACTGAATCTGCTGTGTCACCTGTCCGGGATAGCCACCGTCACCGCAGCCTGGGTCGATGCGGTGGCGGGTACCGGCGCATCGATCCGGGACTCCCGCAAGACCTTGCCCGGACTGCGCACGCTGCAGAAGTACGCGGTGCGCTGCGGCGGTGGGGTCAATCACCGGATGGGTCTCGGCGATGCTGTGCTGATCAAGGACAATCACGTGGCCGCTGCCGGGTCGGTGACTGCGGCCATCGCGGCCGTCCGGGCGGCAGTTCCGCAGCTGCCCTGTGAGGTGGAGGTCGGCACCCTCGCGGAGTTGGACGAGGCGCTGGCTGCGGGTGCCTCCCTGGTATTGCTGGACAACATGACAGTGGCGCAGTGCACCGAGGCGGTCCGCCGCGCCGCCGATTCGGCCACCGAGCTGGAGGCGTCCGGCGGCCTGACGCTGGATGTCGCACGGGCCTACGCCGAGACGGGGGTGCGCTACCTCGCGGTAGGCGCCCTGACCCACTCCGCCCCAGCATTGGACTTCGGCCTGGACCTGTCGTAATGCTGCCCCGACGGCGTAATGCTGCCCCCATATCGGGGCGTGAACCGTGGTGCTCGGGTTTCGAGTTCTTCGCCCTCTAGCCGCAACGTCGGGCTAGGGCGGCCCGGAGCCACCGACCAGCGCGGCGAGCGCGGCGTGCCACTGCGCGTGGACCTGGTCGTCGCCGGGGACGTTGCCGACTATCGAGCCACAGACCACGCAAAGCTTGCCAGCGGACCGGAACTCGTAGCTGGGAGTCTGCGCGACCAGCTCACGCGCCGCGTCAGCAACCATCGGTTGTCCTTTCGCTGGAGTTAGCTCACGGGCGTGCCGGGCAGGAACCCCCGGTGATCCGTGGGACGCAGTCTGCGTAGTCCAGCAGCAGGTCTACTGCTTTGTCGTTGCGGGCGGTCTCGCGATCGATCACGCTCGCCGGTGGGTAGAAGCCACCTTCCGTCAGGCTGGTCGGGTACATCTCCAGGGTGTAGGACCAGATGTGGTGCTGCGCCCACATCCAGTCGCCGATCGAGCCGTCGGTGACGTAGAGGTGGCTGGACTGCTCCGGCGTGTAACCGTTGCTGGCGGCCATTGCTTCACCGAGCTTGCGGAATGTCGCCGCATCCGAAGCGCTCAGTCCAGGGCCGGTGTCCTTGGTGGTGAAACCGTAGGGCCACAGCACCAGCTCGGAGAAGGTGTGGAAGTCGATGTGCGCGGTGATCTGCTGTACCCCGCTGATCACCCGGCTGTTCACCCAGTCCCGCAGCTGCGCGGTCTCCGGTGCGGAGAACGGGGCGGGGCCGTGGTAGCTGTCGCTACCGGGGCTGGCGCTCGACCCGCCGCAGCAGGCCCACTCGTCGCCCCAGTTGCGGTTTGTGTCGGTTCCGACGTCGGTGGTTCCGGCAGTCGGTTGCCGGTTCTTGCGCCACAGCGCGAAAAGACCGGTGGAGATGTCGTACTCGGCGCCGTCCGGGTTGACCATCGGCGCGACCCAGATCTCGCGGGAGCGCACCAGCCGGGTGATGGTCGGATCGGTGCCGTAACCCTCGGCCAGCCGCTTGACGATGTGCAGGCACATCTCGACGGTGAGATGTTCACGGGCGTGCTGGGCGCAGGTGAACAGCACCTCGGGCTCGCGCTTGTCGGTGCGCACCTCGTCGCTGATCTTCACCAGCAGCAGTGGGCGGCCCTGCGCTGATTTGCCGTAACTGGAGACCGCGACCTGGTTGGGATGCGCGGCGGCCAGTGCGTCGAGCTCCGTGGTGAGCTCTGCGTAGGTGTGGTAGCCCTGATACCCGATCGGGAACTTGCCCGGTCCCACCGGGACGGGTGACGCCGCCGCCAGTGGCGCCAGCCGCAGTCCCCTGGCCCGTAACCGTTCAACCTGCGCGGGGGTGGCCAAGATTTCGACGAAGCCGCGGCCGCCGCCGAGGACCTCGGCGCCCTGGCGCGTTATCGCAGTCCGGGTTGCCGGATCATCGACCCCTGCTACCCGATAGGCCGACGGCGGTGAGGGCGGGGGTTGCGGTGGCTCCGCCGTCGCGGACAACGGAACACTCAGCGCGAGCGTCCCCACCAACACGATCACGACAACCCGCCACATCGACATCGAGCGGAGCGTAATGACCGCTCCGTCCGTGGCAGTCAGCGGGCTCAGCCCGCTCGATGTGCAGCGCCGGCGCATTAGGGTGGGGGACGTGTTGAGGCGGATGGATTTGCGTGGCGGGGTTCCTGAGCCGGCGGTGTTGCGGGGGGTGTTGCCGCGGGCCGAGGTGGACGTCGACGCGGTGCTCCACCAGGTGACTCCGGTGATCGACGCGGTGCACGCCCGAGGGGTCGAGGCGGTCCTGGAGTTCACCGAGCGTTTTGATCACGTGCAGCCGGCTTCCGTCCGGGTGCCGTCCAGCGTGTTGCAGGCACAGCTGGAGCAGCTGGACCCGGCAGTGCGCGTCGCGCTGGAGGAATCCATCGCCCGGGTCCGGCGGGCACACGCCGACCAGCGGCGCGCCGAAACGGTCACCCGCGTGGTGCCGGGCGGCACCGTCACGCAGCGGTGGATGCCGGTGGCGCGGGTCGGCCTCTACGCGCCTGGTGGCCTGGCGGTGTACCCGTCCACTGTGGTCATGAACGTGGTACCCGCGCAGATGGCCGGGGTCGCGTCACTGGTGGTGTGCTCACCGCCGCAAGCCGGCAGCGGTGACCGTGGCAGCCTCCCGCACCCGACGGTGCTCGCGGCGGCGGCGCTGCTCGGGGTCGACGAGGTGTGGGCGGTCGGCGGCGCGCAGGCCGTCGCACTGCTCGCCTTCGGCGGCACCGACACCGACGGCTCGCCGCTGGACCCGGTGGACATGGTTACCGGTCCCGGCAATATCTACGTCACCGCGGCCAAGCGCGCGCTGCGCGGCCTGATCGGCATCGACGCCGAGGCCGGGCCCACCGAGATCGCCATCCTGGCCGACCGCACCGCCGACCCGGTGCACGTCGCCGCCGACCTGATCTCTCAGGCTGAACACGACACCCTGGCGGCTAGCGTGCTGGTCACCGACTCGGTCGCCCTCGCCGACGCTGTTGACGCCGAACTGCGGCAGCAGGTCGCGGCCACCAAGCACACCGAGCGGATCCGCACCGCCCTGACGGGGCGGCAGTCCGGTTGCATCGTGGTATCCGATGTGGACGCCGGGTTGTCGGTGGTGGATGCCTACGCGGCCGAACACCTGGAGATCCAGACTGTGGAGGCGGCCGCGGTGGCCCGCCGGGTGCGCAACGCCGGGGCGATCTTCGTCGGCCCGTACGCGCCGGTGTCGCTGGGCGACTACTGCGCCGGGTCCAACCACGTGCTGCCCACCGGCGGCTGCGCCCGGCATTCGTCCGGGCTGTCCGTGCAGACCTTCCTCCGTGGCGTGCAGCTCATCGAGTACGACGAGGACGCGCTGGTAAAAGTCGCCGACCACGTCATCGCCCTCTCGGAAGCCGAAGACCTCCCCGCCCACGGCCAGGCGATCACGGCCCGCTTCCGCCGGTGAGAGGCGATGGGGTGGGGTGCTGGGTGACGTTGAGCGAGTTGCCGTTGGGCGAGGGCCTGCGGGGACGCACGCCTTACGGGGCGCCGCAGCTGGACGTCGCGGTGCGGCTGAACACTAATGAGAATCCCTACCCGCCGCCCCCCGGGCTGGTCAGCGACGTCGCCGCCGCGGTCTGCGAGGCGGCTCGAAACCTGCACCGCTACCCCGACCGCGACGCTGTCGCGCTGCGCACGGACTTGGCCGGCTACCTCGCCAAGCGCACTGGGGTGCCGCTGACCGCGGCGAACCTGTGGGCCGCCAACGGTTCCAATGAGATCATCCAGCAGCTGCTGCAGGCCTTCGGCGGGCCGGGACGCACCGCGCTGGGCTTCACACCGTCCTACTCGATGCACCCGATCATCTCCGCCGGCACCCGGACCCAATGGGTGCCGGCACCGCGCAGGGCGGACTTCTCACTGGATCCCGCCGGTGCCGTGGCGGCCATCAAGGAGCACCGGCCCGACGTGCTGTTCATCACCAGCCCGAACAATCCCACCGGGCAGTCGATACCGCCCGCCGACCTCGCGGCCGTGCTCACCGCCGCGCCGGGCATCGTGGTGGTCGACGAGGCTTACGGCGAGTTCAGCACGCGGCCGAGCGCGATCGGGCTGCTGGAGCAATTCGCCGACCGGCTGGTGATCTGCCGGACGATGAGCAAGGCATTCGCCTTCGCGGGTGGCCGGTTGGGGTATCTCGCCGCCGCGCCGGCCGTCGTGGACGCCTTGCTGCTGGTGCGGCTGCCCTACCACCTATCCGCGCTCACCCAGGTGGCCGCCCGCGCGGCGCTGCGGCACGGGTCGTCCACCCTGGAGTCCGTGGTGACGTTGGTGGCCGAACGCGACCGGGTCGCCGACGCGCTGGACGATCTGGGCGCGCAGGTGGTGCCTTCGGACGCCAATTTCATCCTGTTCGGACGCTTCGCCGACGCGCCGGCAGCTTGGCGGCGCTACCTCGACCACGGTGTACTGATCCGTGACGTGGGGATCCCGGGTCACCTGCGGGTCACCATCGGTACCCCAGTGGAGAACGACGCTTTTCTGGCCGCGAGCGCGGCAGTGCTAGCGCAGGAGGAACAGTGAGCCGCACGGCCCGGATCGAGCGGGTCACCAAGGAGTCCACGGTGCTGGTGGAACTGGACCTCGACGGCACCGGCAGCACCGAGGTGAGCACCGGCATCGCCTTCTTCGACCACATGCTCACCTCATTGGGCAAGCACGCGGCCTTCGACCTGGTCGTGCGGGCGTCCGGTGATGTCGAGGTCGACGCGCATCACACCGTGGAGGACGTCGCCATCGTGCTCGGCCAGGCGCTGCGCGAGGCGCTGGCCGACAAGTCGGGCATCCGGCGTTTCGGGGATGCCTGGGTGCCGATGGACGAGGCGCTGGCGCACGCCGTGGTGGACGTGTCCGGTCGCCCCTACTGCGTGCATACCGGTGAGCCCGACGCGCTGGCCGGTTTCGTCGTCGGCGGTCACTACCGCGGCAGTAACTACCCCATGGTGCTCAACCGGCATGTGTTCGAGACGCTCGCGTTCCACGCGCAGCTGGCGGTGCACATCCGGGTGTTGCACGGTCGAGACCCGCACCACGTCACCGAGGCGCAGTACAAGGCACTGGCCCGGGCACTGCGCGCCGCAGTCGAACCCGACGCGCGGGCCGGCGGGGTGCCCTCCACCAAAGGGGTGTTGTGACCTGGGTAGGTCTCGTGCTGCTGGCCGTGGCCGGTTTCCTGCTCGGCGGCGTGGCCTCGGTCTGGCGCACCTCGCGACTGCTGGCCGGAACGCTCGGCGTCGCCGCGGCACTGGCCACTGCCGCCGGTATCGCCTGGTTGCTCTGAGTCTGCCGTTTGACGATCTTGCCACCGTCGACGCGCGCAGCTTGATGGTCTCACCTGTGGCAGGTGCGCCCGAAGCGGCCGATCAATAAGATCGGCGTGCGCAGCCGCCGCGACCTGGTGGGGTCGCATGCCCGGCATGACAAGCGCAGAACCGAGCGCATGACAACACGAGTGCTGGTCGTGGGCGCCGACGCGGCCGGAATGAG
The DNA here is from genome assembly GCA_035606945.1 of Pseudonocardiaceae bacterium. Taxonomy (GTDB): domain Bacteria; phylum Actinomycetota; class Actinomycetes; order Mycobacteriales; family Pseudonocardiaceae. Next base: position 57,660 of record DATNDR010000084.1, on the reverse strand, counting down.
CGCGGCCTCCCAAGCGCTACGGCGCGCCGGGCACAACGGGTTGACGGTGATGGCCTTCGAGCGCGGTCACCACACGTCCTATTCGGCTTGCGGCATCCCGTACTGGATCGCGGGGGACGTGACCGGCGCGGACGATCTGGTCGCCCGAACCGCCGCCGAGCACCGAGCCAACGGCGTCGACCTGCGGCTGCGTACCGAGGTCACGGAGATCGACCTGGATGCCCGCACGGTGCATGCCGCCCCATTGGATGGCGGTGCGAACTACCAGGTCGCCTTCGACGAGCTGGTGTTGGCTACCGGCGCCATCCCGGTGCGCCCAAAGCTGCCGGGAGTGGATGCGCCGGGCGTGTACGGCGTACAGACCCTCGACGACGGCGCGGCTGTACTGGACGGCCTGACGCGTTCGCCACGCCAGGCGGTGGTGGTGGGCGGCGGGTACATCGGTCTAGAGATGGCCGAGGCAATGGTTCGCCGCGGGCTGGCGGTGACGGTGGTGGACCAGGCTCCCGAGCCGATGCCCACCCTCGACCCGGACATGGGCGCCCTGGTGCGCGAGGCGATGCAAGGCATGGGCATCGAGGTGCTCACCGGTACCCCGGTGACCGGTTTCGACATCGGCCCCGGCGGCCGGGTATCTGCTGTGGTCATCCGGGACGGCACGCTTCCGGCGCAGCTCGTCGTGCTGGGCCTGGGTGTGCGGCCGAACACGGAACTGGCCCGGGTGGTCGGGCTCCCGCTGGGCGAGCACGGTGGAGTGCTCACGGATTTCCAGATGAAGGTGCCCGGCCACGACGGGGTGTGGGCCGGCGGCGACTGCGTCGAAGTGCTCCATCGCGTCTCGCAACGTCGAGTGCATGTCGCGTTGGGCACCCACGCCAACAAGCATGGCCGGGTGATCGGCACGAACCTGGGCGGTGGCTATGCGACCTTCCCCGGCGTGGTCGGCACCGCGGTCAGCAAGGTGTGCGATCTGGAGGTCGGCCGAACGGGATTGGGGGAGACCGAGGCGCGGGCAGTGGGGCTGGAGTCGGTGGCGGTGACGGTGCGGTCCACCACCCGGGCCGGTTACTTCCCGGGTGCCGTGCCGGTCACCGTGAAGATGATCGCCGAGCGGGGTACCGGGCGGCTGCTCGGCGCGCAACTGGTGGGCCGGGAAGGGTCGGGCAAGCGGGTCGACGTCTGCGCCGTCGCGCTCTGGAACGAGATGACCGTCGAGGAGATGACCAGCCTGGACCTCGGGTACGCGCCGCCGTTCTCGCCGGTGTGGGATCCCGTCTTGGTGGCGGCACGCAAGGCCGCGGCAGCGGTGTAACGCTGCGGACGGCGGCCTGATGCCCGTGGAGCTGTTGACCGCCCATAATCTGGATTCGAGTCGCGGCTGGCTTACCTGGCGGGTCCGCCGGGGGAGCGATGGTGTTTCGAGCGTTTCATGGCCGGCGCCAGTCCTCCGCTGGTAGATGGGAACCGGCCATCGGGCCCATCTGCAGCATCCCGCCGTCCACCGGCCAGGACGCTCCGGTGACGTACGACGCCGCAGGCGAGCACAGGAACGCGACCACCGCCGCGATTTCTCGCGCGTCCCCGGGCCGGCCGAGCGGCACGCCGGCGCGATGCTGCTCGTGGACGTCGATGTCCTCCTGCCCGGTCATCGGGGTGGCTATCTCCCCTGGTGCGACGGCATTGACCGTGATCTGGTACTCGGACAGCTCGAGCGCGGCGGTCTTGGTCAGCAGACCCAATCCGCCCTTGGCCGCGCAGTAGGCTCCCAGACCGACCCTGGGCTGGTGCTCGTGCACGCTGGTGATGTTCACGATCCGGCCGCCACGCCCGGCGTTGATCATCCGCCGGGCCGCCCGCTGCAGGCACAGAAAGGCGCCGTCGAGATCCGTGGCGATGACCTGACGCCAGGTGTCGTAGTCCAGATCCACCAGCAGCGCCGACGACCCCGTGCCTGCGTTGTTCACCAGTACGTCGACACCGCCCAGGGTGTCGGCGAGCTCGTCGATGACCTCTACGGCGCCGGGTAGGGCATCGAGGTCGAGCTGCCGCACTTCGGCACGTCGGCCGCTGGCACGAACTTCATCGGCGGTCGCCTTCGCGCCCTGCTCGTCGCTGTGCCAGGTGACCCCGACGTCACACCCCAGCTCAGCCAACGCCACCGCGGTTGCCTTGCCGATGCCGGAATCAGACCCCGTGACGATCGCGGTCCGAGGGAAGTCCTCCGGTGTCTTCCGTGAAATATCCATGCGGAAGGTCTTCCCGATGTGAACAGTCCTGAACGCGCCTTGGACGCAGCACAGTGCACATCGCCGGCTTGACCCGCATGCCGGGTATGCACCGCGGGTGCGGAGGGCTGTTCACCGCCGCACGTCACGATCAGCACACGCCCTCGGTGGTTCTTGGCCTGCGCGCACCGTGGGTCAGTCAGGTGGTAGGCCGTAATTGCGCACCGCCACCGGCATCACCGGATACCGCCCTTCATAGATCTTCTGGTGCAGCTCCGCCTCGACGATGGCGCGCACGATCGGTAACTGCCTGGTGGCGTCGTCGGTCGTGGTCACCTGCAGCGGCCAATCCCCGGCGGTCGCGCCGCGCAGGTGCGCATGGTTGAAGCTGCGCCGGAACCAGGCGACCACCTGCACGGGACCGACCGGGCCACCGTGCCGGGAGACGGCTTCCCGTTGCCGCGGCCAGGACAGCTCCCAACGCTCGCCCACGCTGCCGTCGCTGTCCTCGACGCTGTGGCGAGTGATCTCCCCGGTGTGTTCGAGGAACATCGCGTCGGCCTCAGCGAAGACACCGCGGACCACCGGATCGAGCAATTCGACGGCTCGCTGAAACACCGCCACCCGATCCACCCACGACGCCGCCCCCTCATACCGGCGTGCCACAAGATCGTCCAAATGCCGCATCAAGTCCTGCTCTCGCACCGCCCCAGGATGGCGCATTCAGCGGGCTCAGCGGGGTTATTGGCACCTCATTTACCCCGCTGAGCCCGCGGAGTGCGGCTGAGGGAAGGTAGGGGGGTGACGCGGGTGGTGGTGCTGGACTACGGGTCGGGGAATTTGCGGTCGGCGCAGCGGGCGTTGAGCCGCACCGGTGCAGAGGTGGCGGTGACGGCTGATGTTGGGGCGGCGCTGAACGCTGACGGGCTGGTGGTGCCCGGGGTCGGGGCCTTCGCGGCGTGTATGGCGGGGCTGCGGGCGGTGCGCGGTGATCGGATCATCGGCCGCCGGCTGGCCGGTGGGCGCCCGGTGTTGGGTATCTGCGTGGGCATGCAGGTGCTGTTCAGCCGTGGTGTCGAGCACGGTGTGCAGACCGAGGGGTGCGACCAGTGGCCGGGGACCGTGGAGCGGTTGAAGGCCGATGTGCTGCCACACATGGGGTGGAACACGGTGACCGTACCGGTCGGCTCGAAACTGTTCGCCGGCCTCGACGCGGACACCCGGTTCTATTTCGTGCACTCCTACGCGGCCCGCCGCTGGGAAATGGAAAGCTCAGGGCCGCTGGTTCCGCCGCTGGTGACCTGGGCCGAGCACGGCGAGCCGTTCGTCGCGGCGGTGGAGAACGGGCCACTATGCGCGACCCAGTTCCACCCGGAGAAGTCCGGCGACGCGGGTGCGCACCTGCTGCGGAACTGGATCGCCACGCTATAGCCGGTGCGCCACGGCTTAGGGTGGGCCGGTGAGTTTCGTGCTGCTGCCCGCGGTCGACGTTGCCGGTGGCCGGACTGTCCGCCTCACGCAGGGCGAGGCCGGCACCGAGACCGTGTACGGCAACCCTGTCGAGTCCGCATTGGCGTGGCAAGCCGATGGAGCTGAATGGGTCCACCTGGTCGATTTGGACGCGGCCTTCGGTCGGGGCTCCAACGCCGACCTGCTCGCCGAGGTCGTCGGCCGGTTGGACATCGCGGTGGAGCTGTCCGGTGGTATCCGCGACGATGTGTCGCTGCGGCGTGCGCTGGCCACCGGATGCGCCCGGGTCAATCTGGGCACCGCCGCGGTGGAGAACCCGTCCTGGTGCCGCGGGGTGATCGCCGAGTACGGCGAGCGGATCGCGGTGGGGCTCGATGTGCGGATCATCGACGGGCAGCACATCCTCGCCGCGCGCGGCTGGACCTCGTCCGGCGGTGACCTCTGGGAGGTGCTCGAGCGCCTGGACGGCGACGGTTGCCCGCGCTACGTGGTCACCGACGTCACCAAGGACGGCACCCTGCGGGGTCCGAATCTGGAGCTGCTCAGCGCGGTGTGCGCTCGAACCGACGCGCCGGTGATCGCCTCCGGCGGGGTCTCCGGCGCCGCCGACGTGGCCGCGCTAGCAGCTCTGGCCCCGGAAGGTGTGGAGGGCGCCATCATCGGCAAGGCGCTCTACACCGGTGCCCTCACGCTCCCCGACGCCCTGGCCGCCGCCCGCTAGCCAGGCGTGTCGCGCCCTCCTGCCACGCATGTCGCTCCCTGGCGCCCGGTGTGTCGCGTCCCAGTGCCTGGTGTCTCGTGCCCTCCTGCCCGGTGTGCCGGGGCCTGATGCCCGCGCGCCTAGGCTGGATGGATGGCCGTTGCGGTGCGCGTGATTCCCTGCCTGGACGTCGACGCCGGTCGGGTCGTCAAAGGCGTGAACTTCACCGCCTTACGGGATGCCGGCGATCCGGTGGAGCTGGCCACCGCCTACGACGCACAGGGCGCCGACGAGCTGACCTTCCTCGACGTCACGGCATCAGCTGCCGATCGGGAGACGACTTATGACGTGGTCCGGCGCACCGCGGAGTGCGTGTTCATCCCGCTCACCGTGGGCGGCGGGATCCGCGAGGTGTCCGATGTGGACCGGTTGTTGCGGGCCGGCGCGGACAAGGTGAGCATCAACACCGCCGCGGTCGCCCGCCCGGAGCTGCTGCGTGAGGCCAGCCATCGATTCGGGGCGCAGTGCATCGTGCTGTCGGTGGATGCCCGCCGGGTCCCGGCCGGTGAACCGCCAACCCCCTCGGGGTTCGAGGTGACCACCCACGGCGGTCGGCGCGGCACCGGGATCGACGCGGTGTCCTGGGCGGCCCGAGGCCAGCAACTGGGCGTCGGGGAGATCCTGCTCAACTCGATGGATGCCGATGGCACCAAGGCCGGCTTCGACCTGGAAATGATCTCTGCCGTACGTGGCGTCGTCACGGTGCCGGTGATCGCCAGTGGCGGGGCGGGCGAGGTGGAGCACTTCCCGCCCGCGGTGGCGGCCGGCGCTGACGCGGTGCTCGCCGCCAGCGTCTTCCATTTCGGCCAGCTCCGCATCGGCGAGGTGAAAGACGGCCTGCGCCGCGCGGGGGTGACGGTCCGGTGAGTGGGCTGAACCCGGTGATCGCCGGCAAACTCAAGCGCAACGCCGACGGGCTGGTGTGCGCCGTGGTCCAGCAGCGAGGTACCGGTGACGTGCTGATGGTGGCCTGGATGGACGACGAAGCGCTGCACCGCACGCTCACCACCGGCAAAGCCACCTACTGGTCGCGCAGCAGGCGGACCTACTGGGTGAAGGGCGAGACCTCCGGGCACACCCAACACGTGCACGAGGTTCGGCTGGACTGCGACGGCGACGCGGTGCTGCTCCTCGTCGACCAGATCGGCCCCGCTTGTCACACCGGTTCAGCGACGTGTTTCAGCAGTCTGCTCAAGCCGTGATCTTCGGTTGGTGGCGGTTAACGACCGCCCGTATCGGGGTTGGTAGCTCTTGAAGAGCCCCCAACTACAGGGTGCCGGTCAGGTACCGCTGGAGGTTCGGGGCGATCGCCGCGACCACGGTGTCGTGACCGGCGGAGGCCAGTGGCTCCAGGCGGATCACGTAGCGCACCATCGCCAGACCCGTGATCTGCGTGCCGCACAGCGCGGTGCGCAGCTCGAGCTGGTCGGGTGCGACCGCGGAGATGATCCGGCCGAAGACCACCCGGCTGACGAACTCGCGCATCATCCGGGCGGCTGCTTCGTGACTGGCCACGCTGCGCACCAGCGCAGTCAGCGCCCCACCGCCGTTGGTGTCCCAAACCGACAGGAAGGTGCGCAGAACCCGCTCAGCAGTCTGGTCGGCAGGCCCGTCGAGGACCCGATGGATGATGTCTTCCGGGTCGACCGGCAGTTGCAGGGCGGCGACGAACAAGCCATCCTTGCCGCCGAACCAGTGGTTGACCATCGCGGGATCCATGCCCGCTCGCTGAGCGATGGTGCGCACCGTGGCGCCGTCGAAACCACGCTCGGTGAATTCCATCCTGGCGGCGTCGAGTAGTGCCGCCCGGGTGTTCTCCCCGGCCGGACGGCGTCCGCGGGGTCGAGCCTGCCTGCTGCCCTCGTGCACCACGCAGGGTTCCTCCTTTTCAACAACAAATGAAAAACTATGCCCGACCACACTCTGGAGTCAAGGGCGGGCACAATGTCTCCATGGTCAGTATCCGCGCCACCGGTATCGGGCAACTACGGCTGGATCGGGAGCGGTTTCGCGCGCTGGCGACCGATCGCCGGGTGATCCCGGTTACCCGGACGTTGCTCGCCGACGGTGAGACCCCGTTGGGGGTGTACCGCAAGCTCGCCCAAGGCCGCCCGGGAACCTTCCTGTTCGAGTCCGCGGAGAACGGCTCGTCGTGGTCACGCTGGTCGTTCGTCGGGGTCCACAGCGCCGCCACCCTTACCGAGGCCGGCGGTCGCACGGTGTGGCGCGGAAAACCTCCGGTAGGGCTTCCCGGGGTGGCGCAGGAATGGGCGGGCACGCCGCTGGAGGCGTTGCGGGCAACCGTTGCGGCGCTGCACACCGAGCCGCTTCCCGACCTGCCCCCGCTCACCGGCGGAATGGTCGGCTACCTGGGATATGACGCCGTGCGACGCCTGGAACGGCTGCCCGAACTGGCGCTTGACGACCTCAAGATGCCCGAGCTGGTGATGCTACTGGCCAGCGATCTGGCCGCGCTGGACCACCATGAGGGCACCATCACGCTGATCGCCAACGCGATCAATTGGGACAACTCCCCGCATCGCGTCGACGAGGCCTACGACGACGCGGTCGCCCGGTTGGATGCAATGGTCGCGCAGCTGTGCACACCAGCGCCGGCCAGCGCGGCGGTGTTTCACCGGCCGGCGCCGGAGTTCGTGCGCCGCCGCAGCCCGGAGCAGTACTACGCCGCAGTGGAAACGGCCAAGGAGGCGATCCGCGCCGGTGAAGCATTCCAGGTCGTGGTGTCGCAGCGCTTGGAAATGGCCACCGACGCCGATCCGCTGGACATCTACCGGGTGCTGCGCACCAGCAATCCCAGCCCGTACATGTACCTGCTCACGCTGGATGACTTCAGCATCGTCGGCTGCAGCCCGGAGTCGCTGGTGACCGTGCGGGACGGGAAGGTCACCATGCACCCGATCGCCGGCACCCGCCCCCGCGGCGCCGACCCGGACGAGGACTGCTGGCTGGAAAAGGACCTGCTGGTCGACGAGAAGGAGCGCGCCGAGCACCTGATGCTGGTCGATCTCGGTCGCAACGACGTGGGTCGGGTGTGCCGGCCCGGTTCAGTTCACGTCACCGACTTCTTCCGGGTCGAGCGCTACAGCCACGTCATGCACCTGGTCTCGACGGTCACCGGCCAGCTGGCCGAGGGGCGCACCGCGTTCGACGCGGTGGCCGCGTGCTTCCCGGCCGGGACGCTGTCCGGGGCGCCCAAGCCGCGGGCGATGGAGCTCATCGAGGAACTCGAGCCCACCCGGCGTGGGGTGTACGGGGGAGTGGTCGGCTACCTCGACTTCGCTGGAGACGCCGATACCGCGATCGCCATCCGGACCGCGGTGGTCCGCAACGGGGTGGCCTACGTGCAGGCCGGTGCCGGCATCGTCGCCGACTCCGACCCGGTGGCCGAAGACGCCGAGTGCCTGAACAAGGCGGGTGCGGTACTGGCGGCCATCGCCGCTGCCGGCACCTTGCGCCTGGCCACCGGGGAAACCGCCGAGTCGGTGCGTGCCTGAACTTCCTGCCTCGCGCCGTGCGCTGCTGGCGACTGTCGCGGCGCTGATTGCGGCATCGGCGGCACTCGGCGGCGCGGCGGCACTCGGCTGGGCGCACATCGCGGTGCAGACGCCGCTGCGGGGCATCGTCGAGGTGCGGCTGGCCGGCTCGGAGGTGCTGCCGGCGCTGGGCCCGCTGGCGGTGCTTGCACTCGCAGCGGTGGCGGCCGTACTGGCCACCGGTGGACGGGTGCGATGGCTGCTCGGTGCGTTGCTGCTCGGTGCGGCAGCGCCGCTGGCCGTCGCGGTACTGCGGGTGTTCGACCTGGGCTGGCTTACCGGGGTCGCGATGTCTGCGAGGCAGCTGCCCGCCCGGTCGGTCCCGCTCGGTCCGGCCACGATCCTGTTCGCCGGCCCGGTCCTGGCCGCGGTGGGGGCGGGGCTGCTCGCTGCGGCCGGTGTCGTGCTGCTCGCGCGGGGACGCCGGATGTCCCGGCTGGGCCGCCGTTACCAATCGCCGGTAGCCCGATCGGATGGCCGGGTACCACCGGACGACGGACGATTCTGGGAGCGCATGGACGCCGGCGAGGACCCCACGTCCCCAGGACACCCCCGGTGAGGTGACGCCGACCACTCCGCAGCTAGCATCGATACCCGGCTGCGCACGGGGGCGGAAGGGGAGAGGTTTGAGCGTCCTGGAAGCGATCCTCGAAGGGGTCCGAGTCGACCTCGCGGCCCGCGAAGCTGCGGTCGAGTTCACCGAAATCAAGCGGCGCGCCTCCCGGGTGTCGGCTCCCCGGGATGCGCTGGCGGCGTTGCGCAGCCCCGGCATCGGCGTCATCGCGGAGGTCAAGCGCCGCAGCCCGTCCAAGGGCATGCTGGCCGACATCCCGGATCCGGCCGCGCTCGCTGCTGATTACGCCGAGGCCGGCGCCCGCATGATCAGTGTGCTCACCGAGGGCCGGCGCTTCGGCGGCTCGCTGGCCGATCTGGATGCCGTCCGTGCCGTGGTGGATGTCCCGGTCTTGCGCAAGGACTTCATCGTCAGCCCCTACCAGGTGCACGAAGCCCGGGCGCACGGCGCCGACGTGGTGCTGCTGATCGTCGCGGCGCTGGAACAGAATGCGCTGGTCGCACTGGTGGATAGGGTCGAGTCGTTGGGGATGGCGGCACTGGTCGAGGTGCACACCGCCGAGGAGGCCGACCGAGCCCTGGAGGCCGGCGCGAGCCTGATCGGCGTCAACGCTCGCGACCTGCACACCCTGGACGTCAACCCAGCGGTCTTCAGCAAGATCGCCCCTGGTCTGCCGCCCGATGTGCTGCGCGTCGCCGAGTCCGGAGTACGAGGACCAGCCGACCTGATGGCCTACGCCGGTGCGGGCGCCGACGCTGTTCTGGTCGGTGAGGGTCTGGTGACCAGCGGCGATCCGAAGGCCGCAGTCATCCAGCTGGTCACCGCCGGGTCGCACCCGGCCTGTCCCAAGCCGGTCCGGTGACGGGATGGTCAGCATCCATCCCGCGCTGAGCGTGGCCCAGCCCGATGCCCGCGGTCACTTCGGAGCCTACGGCGGCCGTTTCGTGCCCGAAGCGCTCATCGCGGCCCTCGACGAGCTCACCGCCGCCTACACCGCCGCCCGGTCCGACCCGGAGTTCACCGCCAGGCTCAACGGCCTGCTCGCCGACTACACCGGCCGGCCATCACCGATCACGGAGGCGCCCCGGCTCGCGGAGCACGCCGGCGGCGCCCGCATCGTGCTCAAGCGCGAGGATCTCAACCACACTGGCTCCCACAAGATCAACAATGTGCTGGGTCAGGCATTGCTCACCGAGCGGATGGGCAAGCCACGGGTGATCGCGGAGACCGGTGCGGGCCAGCACGGCGTCGCCACCGCGACCGCGTGCGCGCTGCTCGGGCTGGAGTGCGTGGTCTACATGGGTGAGGTGGACACCCAGCGCCAAGCGCTCAACGTCGCCCGGATGCGGCTGCTCGGCGCCGAGGTGGTGCCCGTCAAGACGGGATCGCGCACGTTGAAAGACGCCATCAACGAGGCGCTGCGGGACTGGGTGACCAACGTGGACACCACCCACTACCTGCTCGGTACGGTCGCCGGGCCGCACCCGTTCCCGGTGATGGTGCGTGATTTCCACCGGGTCATCGGGCTGGAGGCTCGCGAGCAGATGCTGGCCCGGTACGGCCGGTTACCCGATGCGGTGGCCGCGTGCGTCGGTGGCGGCTCCAACGCGATCGGCATCTTCCACCCGTTCATCGACGACCCGGACGTGCGCCTGGTCGGCTTCGAGGCGGCCGGCGACGGTGTCGATACCGGCCGGCACGCGGCGACGCTGTCCGCCGGAGAGCCCGGGATGCTGCATGGAGCGCTGTCCTACCTGCTGCAGGACTCCGACGGGCAGACCATCGAGACACACTCGATCTCGGCCGGGCTGGACTACCCCGGGGTCGGCCCCGAGCATTCCTGGCTCAAGGACACCGGGCGCGCCGAGTACCGGCCGATCACGGATGCCCAGGCGATGGAGGCCTTCCAGCTGCTGTCGCGCACCGAAGGGATCATCCCGGCGATCGAGTCGGCGCACGCCGTGGCCGGGGCGCTGAAACTCGGTCCTGAACTGGGGGATGGGGCGTTGTTGCTGGTGAATCTGTCCGGCCGGGGTGACAAGGACGTGGATACCGCGGTGAAGTGGTTCAACCTGCTGGACGGACAGCAATGACCCCCCGGCTGGCGGCGCTGTTCGACGCCTGTGGTGCCGAGCATCGGGCCGCGCTGGTCGGCTACCTGCCCGCCGGCTACCCGACAGTGGACGGCTCACGAACCTTGCTGCAGGCCATGCTGGACGGCGGCTGCGACCTGGTCGAGGTCGGGGTGCCCTACTCCGATCCAGTGCTGGACGGGCCGACGATCCAGGCCGCCGCCGACGCGGCGCTGCGTGGCGGGGTGCGGCTGAAGGATGTGCTGGCGGTCGTGGAGTCCATCGCTGCTGCCGGTGGGCGGGCCGTGGTGATGACCTACTGGAACCCGGTGCACCGCTACGGTGTGGACGCCTTCGCCCGGGATCTGGCAGCTGCCGGTGGCCTCGGCGTCATCACCCCCGATCTGATCCCCGACGAGGCGCACGACTGGCTCGGTGCGGCTCAAGCGCATGATCTGGACCGGATCTTCCTCGTCGCCCCGTCGTCCACCGACGAGCGGATCGCAGACACTGCCGCAGTCACCCGCGGCTTCCTGTACGCGAGCTCCGTGATGGGGGTGACCGGTGCCCGGGACGTGGTGAGCAGCGCGGCGGGGACGCTGGTCGGCCGGGTGCGGGAACTGGCGCCAGGGCTGCCCGTGGGGGTCGGTCTCGGGGTGCGCAACGGTGCGCAGGCTGCCGAGGTAGCCGCGTTCGCCGACGCGGTGATCGTCGGCTCCGCCTTCGTCACCGCCGCGCGGGATGGCGAGGCAGGCGTCCGCGCACTGGCCGCCGACCTCGCCACCGGTGTGCGCCGACCCGCCCCGCAACCCGCCTGACTTACCCGCGCCCCTGCGCCATCTGGGCGAGAGATACCGTGTCGCCCGTGCTTACCGCGATGTTCTTCAGCTACATTCCCAGCCCGGATCGGGGGGTCTGGTATCTGGGGCCGGTGCCGATCCGCGCTTACGCGCTGTGCATCATCGCTGCGATCATCGTGGCGATCCTGTGGGGCGAACGTCGCTGGCAGGCTCGGGGCGGTCAAGCCGGGGCGGTGACCGACATCGCGGTGTTCGCCGTACCGTTCGGCCTGGTGGGTGGCCGCCTGTACCACGTGGCGACGGACTGGCAAAAGTACTTCGGCCCGGGCGGAGACCCGATCGCCGCTCTGGAGGTCTGGAAGGGCGGCCTCGGTATCTGGGGGGCGATCGCGCTCGGAGCCGTCGGGGCCTGGATCGGTTGCCGGCGGCGGGGTATCCCGATGCCCGCGTTAGCCGACGCCGTCGCGCCGGCCATCGTGACCGCCCAAGCGATAGGCCGGCTGGGCAATTACTTCAACCAGGAGCTCTACGGCGGCCCCACCTCGCTGCCGTGGGGACTGGAGATCCGTGAGCGGGTGAATCCGGTCACCGGAATCCCCGATCCACTCAACGGGATCGCGCAGGGCCCTCCAGTGGAGATCGTGCACCCGACCTTCCTCTACGAGATGATCTGGAATCTGGGCGTCGCGGCGCTGGTCGTATGGGCCGACCGCCGGTTCCGGCTCGGCCACGGGCGAGCCTTCGCGCTCTACGTCGCGGGCTACACCGCCGGCCGGTTCTGGATCGAACTGATGCGCGCCGACCCGGCTACCATGATCTTCGGGCTGCGCATCAATGTGATCACCTCAGCGGTGGTGTTCGTCGGCGCGGTGATCTACCTGAGCATGGCGCCCCGGGGTAGGGAGGATCCGGAGGTACTCGCCGAGCGCAAGGAGCCGGCGCTGGCCTCCTAGCGCAGGGCCGCCGCTAGCATGCGGCGGTGCGTTTCTAGAGTCCGTACAAGACGCACTGTGGCGCCGTGATCGACGCGCCTGGCGCCGCCTTCTACACCCAGGGAGGGGCCGACGGGCTGTTCGTCGCGGGCGGCGCGTACCACTGGTCCAGTGACGAGATCACCCGATACCGGATGGCGGTGGACGCCGAGCGCAGCGGTGAGGATCTGCAGCGCCTGCTCGCCCGGTAGTCTTGGATGCAGCGCGATGGTGACACGCTGCGCTCATGTCCTCGGGGGATTGCACCGATCATCCGCGGCTGGACCTGTTGCGGCACCGCTCGCTGTACCTGTGGCAATCGTGGCCACCGGGCGAGGTACTCCACCAGCGGACCTGCCTGGACCGGGTTCGCGACGGTTGGCGAACCACCCGGCCCCTGACTGAGTGGCTGGCCAGGCAGGTCGGAGCAACCTCGACCTAGACATCCACCGGACACCTGAGCGCCATCTGACCGATCCGCATGCACCGCTACTCTGTCCCACTATGAGTCGACGCGCGAAGATCGTTTGTACGATCGGGCCGGTCACTGCGACCCCGGAGCGGATCCGGGAGTTGGTGTGGGCCGGGATGGATGTTGCTCGCCTCAACTTCAGTCACGGTTCGCATGCGGATCATGCACGGGTCTTCTCGATGGTTCGGGAGGCCAGCGACGAGGTTGGCCACGCGGTGGGGATCCTGGCCGATCTGCAGGGCCCCAAGATCCGGTTGGGTCGGTTCGCGGCCGGTCCGGTGCAGTGGCGCACCGGCGACGAGGTGCGGGTGACCGTCGAGGACGTGCCCGGCACCCATGACCGGGTCTCGACCACGTACGCGGGGTTGGCCAACGATGCCCGCGAGGGCGACTCGTTACTGGTGGACGACGGCAAGATCGCCCTGTTGGTGCGCAAGGTCGAGGACACCGAGGTGGTCTGCGAAGTCATCGAGGGTGGTGTGGTCAGCGACCACAAGGGCTTGTCGCTGCCTGGGATGAACGTGTCGGTGCCGGCGCTGTCCGCCAAGGACATCGCCGATTTGGAGTTCGCCCTGCGGTTGCGGGTGGACCTGGTGGCGCTGTCGTTCGTCCGGTCACCGGCCGATATCGACCTGGTGCATCGCACGATGGATGCAGTGCCGGGTGGCCGGCTGCCGGTGATCGCCAAGCTGGAGAAACCCGAGGCGGTCGACAATCTCGAGGCGATCGTGCTGGCCTTCGACGCGGTGATGGTGGCGCGAGGCGACCTGGGCGTGGAGTTGCCTTTGGAAAACGTGCCGCTAGTGCAGAAGCGGGCCATCCAGGTCGCCCGGGAAAACGCCAAGCCGATCATCGTGGCGACCCAGATGCTCGATTCCATGATCGGCAACGCCCGGCCGACCCGGGCGGAGGCCTCCGATGTGGCCAACGCGGTGCTCGACGGCACCGACGCGGTGATGCTGTCCGGCGAGACCAGCGTCGGCCGGTACCCGATCGAGTCGGTGAAAACAATGAGCCGGATCGTGGAGGCCGTGGAAACCGGGTCGCACCATGTTCCACCGCTCAACCATGTGCCACGGACCAAGCGGGGTGTGCTGTCCTACGCGGCGCGCAACATCGGCGAGCAGCTCGAGGCCAAGGCGCTGGTGGCGTTCACGCAGTCCGGTGACACCGTTCGCCGGCTGGCGCGGCTGCACACCCACCTGCCGTTGCTGGCATTCACCCCGGAAGCCCCCGTGCGCAACCAGCTCACCTTGACCTGGGGAACCGAAACGTTCCTGGTGGACCGGGTGGAGACCACCGATGCGATGGTCCGCCAGGTGGACCAGGCGATGTTGACGATCGGGCGATACCAGCGGGGCGATCTGGTAGTGATCGTGGCGGGATCCCCGCCCGGCACGGTGGGCTCGACTAACCTCATTCGGGTGCACCGCCTGGGCGAGGAGGATCTTGGCTGACCCCGCAGACGCCGCACGGCGCCAGTGGGACGACGCTCCGCGGGCGGCCGACGGTGTGCCGCGCGGGCAGCCGGTGCTGGACCGCCTGGTGGCCTTGCTGGATCTCGAACGCATAGAAGACAACATCTTCCGCGGCGTCAGTCCCACGCATGCCCACCTGCGGGTATTCGGTGGGCAGGTGGCCGGCCAGGCGCTGGTCGCAGCTGGCCGCACCGTTCCGGTCGAGCGCCGAGTGCACTCGCTGCACGCCTATTTCGTCCGGCCCGGCGATCCCCGGGTGCCCATCGTCTACAACGTCGACCGCATCCGGGACGGGCGCTCGTTTACCACCCGACGCGTGGTGGCGATCCAACACGGCGAAGCGATCTTCGTGTTGTCCGCGTCGTTCCAGCTCCCGGAGGTCGGCCTGGAACACGCCGATGAGATGCCCGAGGTGCCGCCGCCCGACCAGCTCGATGACTGGGCGTGCTGGGCCCGACACGCCGGCGATGCCCCGGCACCGTTCACCCGGGTGCCACGGCCGTTCGACTTGCGCTTCATCACCCCGCCGATCTGGGCTGCCAGCGTGCGGCGGCGGACCGGGCCGCCGGCGTGTGACCAGCTGTGGATGCGGGCTGACGGCGTGTTGCCCGACGACCCTTTGCTGCACGTCTGCGTGCTTGCCTATGCCTCAGACCTGACGCTGCTGGGGTCGGTGGCCGCCGCGCACGGTCACGTGTTGGGTCAAGATGTGATGGCCGCCAGCCTGGATCACGCGATGTGGTTCCATCGGCCGTTCCGGGCCGACGATTGGGTGCTGTGCGACTACACCTCGCCCTCGGCGGCGGGCGGGCGCGGGTTGGCGACCGGACGGTTCTTCAGCCGTGATGGCAGATTGATCGCCAGCGTGGTGCAGGAGGGCGTGGTGCGGCTGCCCCGGTAGTCGCTGGTGGTTGCTCACCCGCCGTGAAGTGCGTGGCCGCCACGCGCTGGTGTCCGCGCAGTGATTGGCTGGGTTGGCTGTGGTTAGCGGCGCCGGGACCGGGGGTTGGCGGTACTTGACGGGCGGCCTACTAGCGGAGACCGGCGATGTCCATGCCGCGAAGCTCCTTCTTGAGGTCGGCGATCTCGTCGCGCAGCCGGGCGGCCAGTTCGAACTGCAGCTCGCGGGCTGCGCCCATCATCTGGTCGGTGAGCTGCTGCACCAGATCCGCCAGCTCGGCGCGGGGCATCGACGAGGTGTCCCGACCCTCCAGCACGCCAGCGCTGTTGCGGGCCCGGCCCGGCTCGCCGGCGGCGCGCTTGCCCCGGGAGGCGTTGCGACCGGATCCGCCGATCGCAACGGTGTCCGCCGTGTCGCTGGCCTCGGTGTAGACGCGCTCCAGAATGTCGTTGATCTTCTTGCGGAGCGGTTGCGGATCCACCCCATGCTCGGTGTTGAACGCGACCTGCTTGGCTCGCCGCCGGTTGGTCTCGTCGATCGCCCGGCGCATCGAGTCAGTGACGGTGTCGGCGTACATGTGCACCTCGCCGGACACGTTGCGGGCGGCCCGACCGATGGTCTGGATCAGCGAGGTCCCGCTGCGCAGGAAGCCTTCCTTGTCGGCGTCGAGGATTGCGACCAGGGACACTTCGGGGAGATCCAGACCCTCGCGCAGCAGGTTGATCCCGACCAGCACGTCGAACTCACCCAGCCGTAACTGCCGCAGCAGCTCCACCCGGCGCAGCGTGTCGACCTCGGAGTGCAGGTAGCGCACCCGGACGCCGAGCTCGAGCAGGTAGTCGGTGAGGTCCTCGGCCATCTTCTTGGTCAACGTGGTGACGAGCACCCGTTCGTTGCGCTCGGCGCGCAGGCGGATCTCGTGCACCAGGTCATCGATTTGACCCTTGGTGGGTTTCACCACCACCTCCGGGTCCACCAGGCCGGTGGGCCGGATCACCTGCTCGACGAACTCGCCGCCGGCCTGGGCCATCTCGTAGGGTCCCGGGGTTGCTGACAGATACACCGTCTGGCCGATCCGATCCTGGAACTCCTCCCACGTCAACGGCCGATTGTCCAGCGCGGAGGGTAACCGGAACCCGTGCTCCACCAGCGTGCGCTTGCGGGAGGCGTCGCCCTCATACATCCCGCCGATCTGCGGGACGGTGACATGCGACTCGTCGATGACCAGCAGGAAATCCTCCGGGAAGTAATCCAGCAGGGTGGCCGGGGCCGACCCGGCCGGGCGCCCGTCGATATGCCGCGAGTAATTCTCGATGCCCGAGCAGAACCCGACCTGACGCATCATCTCGACGTCGTACTGGGTGCGCATCCGCAGCCGCTGGGCTTCCAGCAGCTTGCCCTGCTTCTCCAGCTTCGCCAGCTGCTCTTCCAGCTCGGATCCGATGCCCGCGATAGCGCGTTCCATCCGCTCTGGCCCGGCAACGTAGTGGGTGGCCGGGAAGATCCGTAGCTCGGGCACCTCCCGAACCACCTCTCCGGTGAGCGGGTGCAGGTAGTAGAGCGCCTCCACCTCGTCACCGAAGAAGTCGATGCGAACAGCGAGCTCCTCATAGGCCGGGATGACTTCTACGGTGTCACCGCGGACCCGGAACGTGCCGCGGGCGAAGGCCAGATCGTTGCGGGTGTACTGGATGTCGACCAGCGCCCGCAGCAGCGCGTCACGACCGATGTCACCACCGACCGGCACCTGGATCGATCCCCGCAGGTACTCCTGAGGGGTACCGAGGCCGAAGATGCACGACACCGAGGCGACCACGACGACATCACGGCGAGTGAGCAGCGACATCGTGGCGGAATGTCGCAGTCGCTCCACGTCGTCGTTGATCGAAGAATCCTTCTCGATGTAGGTGTCGGTCTGCGGGACGTAAGCCTCGGGCTGGTAGTAGTCGTAGTAGGAGACGAAGTACTCGACCGCGTTGTCCGGGAAGTAATCCCGCAGTTCATGGGCCAGCTGCGCGGCGAGGGTCTTGTTCGGTGCCATCACCAGCGCCGGCCGCTGTATCCGCTCGATGAGCCAGGCGGTGGTGGCCGACTTACCCGTTCCGGTGGCGCCCAGCAGCACGACGTCCCGCTCACCCGCGGTGATCCGGCATTCCAGCTCGTCGATCGCGGTTGGTTGGTCGCCGGCCGGTGCGTAGTCGCTGACCATGCGGAACCGGCCCGGCGCCCGGGAGGTCTTGGCGAGCGGCCGGAACTCCGAGTGTGGGTGCACGTCGCGCCGGACGGCGGCGGTTTTGGTCATGCCCTCGAGGGTAGGCGGCCACTCTGACAGTCTGCGCCGGACCCGAACCACGCGGTGGGCATCGCGTCGAGCCACCCGGCAAGCACTCGTCGCAGGCTTGCCGCGGATTCCGCCGAGGTATCCGGCCCGATGTCGACCCAACCGATATGCCCGTCGGGCCGCAGCAGCACGGCCTCGACGCCCTGCCACTCTGGACGGGCCGCTGTGTCCAGAGATGCCGCGGGTCGTACATGCCGAAATCGGTGCCCGCAACCCGGATCGTGCTCTGCCGCAATTCCTCGAGGGTGAGCGTGTTGTCCGTCGCCTGGAAGATCGTGGCGTGGTCGAGCGGGGGCATGCGCTGCCAGGGGGAGCCCCCGGATGGACGCCCGGCATTACCGTAAGGTCGAGCGCTATGACGGCTCCGCGCGGATTGGAAGCCGAGACCGCCCCGCACATCCATCCTCCCAAGACCGAGATCTTCGATCTGGAGGCGATGACCAACACCGACCCGAAGGGTATCGTCCGCGCGGTCCGCGAATACCGTCTCGAGCCGTTCGGTCTCTACCTTGCCCGCGACGTCATCGATCACCGGTCCATCCGCTCGCTGGAATCCTGGCTGCTACCTGAGCTGGGGTTGCGGATCACTGACTGGTGCTATTCGGCCGGCCATGAGTGGCAGGACCACTTCTACATCGATGTCGTCCGCATCGACATCGATACTCGCTGCTGGCGCACCGAAGACCATTACCTGGATCTCATCGTGCGCCCCGGCCGCGGGGTGGACGTGGTCGACACCGACGAGTTGCTCGACGCGGTCCTCGCCGGCCTGCTCGATCCGGTCACCGCGCAGGGCGCCCTGACTACCACCTACCGGACCGTGGACGGTTTGGCTCGCCACGGCTACTTCTTGGAGCGTTGGCTGTCTACGGTGGGAATGTCGCTGACCTGGAGCCGACGCTGACCTGCCTTCAGACCATCTGCCAGCCGGTGCGCTGCGCCCACTGCTGCGCCCGGTCCAGTGCGCTGCGGATGAAAGAGGTCTTGGCCTCGGCGTAGGCGTCGATGCTGTCCCATGGCCGTGCCGCAAGCCGATGCTTGAGCCGACCGTAGTCACCGGCATCGGATGGGTGAGCGCGCAGCCAGCCCCGCAGTAGCAGCGCCTCCCGCCAGGCGGGGGATTCGGCGGGCCGGATGTGACAGTTGACGGCTCGGGCCGGATCGGCGTTGGCCGCCATGGCCTTGTCCCAGACGGTGCCGTCGCGGGTGCTATCGCACCAACGGCCGTGCCGGCTCACCAGACCTGCTGCGATGAGCTCGTCGGCGATGCGGGCGGCCATGTCCAGATCACTGACAACGACTTGCAGGTCCAGCACCTCCTCGGCATCCAGGCCGGGGACCGCCGTCGAGCCGATGTGATCAATCCGGTGCGCACGCGCACCTGTCACCACGGCGATCCGGGAAATCATCCGTCGCGCCTGAGGCGGCCAGCTGGGATCCGGCGCCACCACGACCGGGCTTCTCGGGCGTGGGGCCGGGCTATGGTGTCGCAGGTTGGCTTCGAAGGACACCAGTCGCTGCGCCCACAACCGATCCACCGCCGCGAACGTGTGGTCCGGACTCCCGCTGTTGTCGAGCCACACGTCCGCGACTGCCTGGCGCTGCGCGTCGGTGGCCTGCGCCGCGATCCGCGCGGCGGCATCCGGCTGGGCCATCCCGCGTTGCTCGACCAGCCGGCGCAGCCGGACCGCGGCGTCCGCGTGCACCACCACCACCAGCGGGAACCGGGCTGCCATCTCGTTCTCGACCAGTAGTGGGATGTCGTGAACCACGATGGCGTCGGGCGGTGCGGCCGCGGCCAGCTCCGCGGAGCGGGCCGCGACCAGCGGGTGCACGATGGCGTTGAGCCGACCCCGGGCGCCGGCGTCGTCGAACACCCGTGCCGCCAGCGCCGGCCGGTCCAGCGTGCCGTCCTCGGCGAGGATCTGGTCCCCGAACTCGTCGACGACCGCACGCAACCCCGGAGTACCGAACTCGAGGACTTCGCGGGCGATCCGGTCCGAGTCGATGATCCACGCCCCGCATTGCGCGAGGCGGGCAGCGACCATCGACTTACCGGACCCGATCCCTCCGGTCAGTCCTACCCGCAGCATCGGGCCATGCGGGCGCGACAGCTACACGCCGCCGGACAGCTTCTCTCGTAGCGCCGCGAGCTGCTCATCACTGGCGAGCGATCCCGACCCGGTGTCACTGGGAGTGGGCGCCTCGGCAGCTGCCGCCGAGGAGTAATTCTGGTCCTCGGCAGCCTCCGACTCAGCCTCCGACGCCTTGGTGACCTGCTTGCGGTGCTGCTCGAAGCGGACCTGAGCCTCGGCGTAGGCGCGCTCCCACTCCTGGCGCTGCTTGTCGTAGCCCTCGAGCCAGTCGTTGGTCTCCGGGTCGAAGCCCTCCGGGTAGATGTAGTTGCCCTCGCTGTCGTACTCGGCGGTCATGCCGTACTGCGTGGGGTCGAACTCCATATCCGGGGACAGCCCCTCGTTGGCCTGCTTGAGCGACAGCGAGATCCGCCGGCGATCCAGGTCGATGTCGATGACCTTGACCATTACGTCATCGCCGACCTGCACAACCTGCTCGGGGATCTCCACGTGCCGCACCGACAGTTCCGAGATGTGTACCAGACCCTCGATGCCCTCCTCGACCCGGACGAACGCGCCGAAGGGCACCAGCTTGGTGACCTTGCCGGGCACGATCTGGCCGATCTGGTGAGTCCGGGCGAACTGCCGCCACGGGTCTTCCTGGGTGGCCTTGAGCGACAGCGACACCCGCTCGCGGTCCAAGTCGACATCGAGCACCTCGACGGTGACTTCCTGGCCGACCTCGACAACCTCGCTGGGGTGATCGATGTGCTTCCAGGACAACTCGGAGACGTGCACCAGGCCGTCCACTCCACCGAGGTCCACGAAGGCACCGAAATTCACGATCGAGGACACCACACCCTTGCGCACCTGGCCCTTGGCCAACTGGTGGAGGAACTCGCTGCGCACCTCGGATTGGGTCTGCTCGAGCCACGCCCGCCGGGACAGCACCACGTTGTTGCGGTTCTTGTCCAACTCGATGATCTTGGCCTCGAGCTCGCGACCTACGTAGGGCTGCAGATCGCGGACTCGCCGCATCTCGACCAGCGAGGCCGGCAGGAATCCGCGCAGCCCGATGTCGAGGATCAGGCCACCCTTCACCACCTCGATGACGGTGCCGCGCACCGGCTCTTCGTTTTCCTTGAGGGTCTCGATATTGCCCCAGGCGCGCTCGTACTGGGCGCGCTTCTTGGACAAAATGAGCCGGCCTTCCTTGTCCTCCTTCTGGAGAACGAGGGCCTCCACCTCGTCGCCCACCGACACGACTTCAGCCGGGTCGACGTCGTGTTTGATGGACAGTTCCCGGGACGGAATCACGCCCTCGGTCTTATAGCCGATGTCGAGCAGGACCTCGTCACGGTCGACTTTGACGATGGTGCCTTCGACGATATCGCCATCGTTGAAGTACTTGATGGTCTTGTCGATGGCGGCGAGGAAGTCCTCCTCCGTCCCGACGTCGTTGATTGCGACCTGTTGGGTGGTCGGGGCGGTGGTGGTGTCGGTGGACATGCGGTGGGTTGCTCCGAAGGGATAGGGTCGAGTGGTGTTGTGGTGTTAACTGTGGTGACAGTGCTTTGGGTGTGATGCTGCAGGTGTGAAGCCGCACTGATTAGCGTACCGCGACGGATCATCCATACCCGGACTACTGGGCAACAGGACAACCCGGGCAGCAGGCAGCCACAGCGCAATTCGATCCTACCCAGGTGGGAGTCAGAGCAGCAAACTCGACCCTCGGAGTGCGCCGGCTGCTAGGTGAGAGACTTCCTCAGTGACAGACGCGCGGCAATCCGGGTGGCCCGAGCACGGGCCGGGCGACCGAGCTGCCGAGGTAGCACTGGGCACTGTTGGCGTGGTGAAGCGGGAGGTCAGCGAGGCAGATACGGTGGCGGCCAACCGCCGTTGGTGGGATGCCGACGCCGAGGACTACCTCGCCGAACACGGCGATTTTCTCGGCCTGGTGGACTTTCTGTGGTGCCCCGAGGGACTGCGCGAGTCGGACGCCGGCTTGCTGGGCGAGGTGACGGGTCGGTGGGTGCTCGAGGTCGGTTGCGGATCGGCGCCGTGTGCACGCTGGCTGGCTGATCAGGGCGCGCTGGTCGTCGGCCTGGATCTGTCGGCGGAAATGCTTCGTCATGCGGTGGACGCGGCACGGGAAACCGGGATCTGCGTCCCACTGGTGCAGGCCGACGCCACGCACTTGCCTTTCGCCGACGGCAGTTTCGATGTGGCGTGCTCGGCGTTCGGCGCGGTGCCGTTCGTCGCGGACTCGGCGGCGGTGATGCGAGAGGTCGCGCGGGTGCTCCGGCCCGGCGGTCGGTGGGTCTTCGCGGTCACCCATCCGTTGCGCTGGATCTTCCCCGATGACCCTGGGGAAGCCGGTTTGACCGTGACGCAGTCGTACTTCGACCGCACCCCCTACGTCGAGGTGGACAGCGCCGGGCAACCCACATATGTGGAGCACCACCGCACTCTCGGCGACCGGGTCCGGGAAATCGTCGCCGCCGGGCTGACGCTGGAAGACCTGGTCGAGCCGCTATGGCCGCCGGGCCTGAACCGGAATTGGGGTCAGTGGAGCCCGCTACGGGGTGCGCTGTACCCCGGAACCGCCATTTTCTGCTGCCGCCGTCGTTGACCGGCGTCGTCAGTGCGCTGCGTCGTCCCAGCTCCGGCCGACTCCTACCGATACCTCCAGCGGTACCCGTAAGGCATACGCCGACGCCATCTCCCGGCGTACCAGGGCTTCCAGGGCAATCCGCTCGTCGTCGGCGACTTCCAGGACCAGCTCATCATGCACCTGCAGCAGTACGCGGGAACGCAGCCCTTCGGCCCGCAGCGCCCGAGCGACGCCGAGCATGGCGACTTTGATGATGTCTGCAGCGCTGCCCTGGATCGGCGCGTTGAGCGCCATCCGTTCAGCCATCTCGCGACGCTGCCGGTTATCACTGACCAGGTCGGGTAGGTAGCGTCGCCGCCCCATGATGGTGGCGGTGTAGCCGTCCACCCGCGCCTTGTCCACGATTGAGCGCAGGTAGGTCCGGACTCCACCGAAGCGGTCGAAGTACTCGTCCATCAGCTCGCGTGCTTCTTCGGTGGAAATGCGCAACTGGGCGGACAGGCCGAAGGCGGACAGGCCGTAGGCCAATCCGTAATTCATCGCCTTGATCTTGGCGCGCTGCTCCCCGGTGACCGCCGTCGCGTCCACCGCGAACACCCGGGCGGCGGTGGCGGCGTGAAAGTCATGGCCCGAGGTGAAAGCGTCGATCAGCGCGGTGTCCTCGGACAGGTGCGCCATGATCCGCATCTCGATCTGGCTGTAGTCAGCCGTCATCAGCTCCGAATAGCCCGGGCCGACCACGAACGCCGTGCGGATTCGACGCCCGGACTCGGTACGGATCGGGATGTTCTGCAGGTTCGGTTCGGTGGACGACAGCCGTCCCGTAGCGGCAATCGTCTGGTTGTAGGTGGTGTGAATCCGCCCGTCGTCGGCGACGGTTTTCAGCAGCCCGTCCACCGTGGTCTTGAGCCGGGTCGCGTCGCGGTGCGCGAGCAGATGGGCCAGCAACGGGTGCCCGGTCGACTCATACAGCGTCTGCAGCGCGTCGGCGTCGGTGGTGTAACCGGTCTTGGTGCGCTTGGTCTTCGGCATGCCCAGCTCGTCGAACAGCACGACCTGCAACTGTTTGGGCGAGCCCAGGTTCACCTCACGGCCGATCACCCCGAAGCAGTCTTGCTCGGCCTGCTTCACCGCGGCTGCGAAACCGACTTCCAACTCGGCAAGCACGTCGCCGTCGACCGCGATGCCGGCGGCTTCCAGCTCGGCCAGCACGGCGAGCAGCGGCAACTCCAGGTCGGCGAGCAGGGACCGGCCCGCTATCCGGTCCAGCTCGGCGTCCAGCGCCTCAGCCAGTTCGGCTACCGCACGAGCGCGCATGATTTCGTCGGCCACCCGCGCGGCGGTGTCCTCGTCCTCGAACAGGCTCGGTTGGCCAGTCTCGCTGGATTCCACCCGCAGTTCCCTGCCCAGGTACCGCAGCACCAGGTCAGCGAGGTCAAAGGAACGCTGGCCGGGTCGCACCAGGTAGGCGGCCAGCGCGGTATCGCTGGTCAGTCCGGCCAGGGTGATGCCGCGGGCCCGCAACGCGTGCAGCAGCGGTTTGGCGTCGTGCGCGGATTTGGGGACGGCCGGGTCGGCCAGCCACTGCGCCAGCGCCCGCTCGTCGTCGGGACTCAACGCGCGTGGATCGAGGTAGCCACCGTCGCCGTCGGGGGTGGCCAGGGCCAGGCTCTCCAGGTCGCCGACTCCCCTCGCCCAGCTGCCGCGGAAGGCGAGCCCGGTCCGGCGCCCGCCGTCGGCGTGTGCCGTCAGCCAGGCCGCCAACCCGCCCGCCTCGATCACCCCGCCGCGCACCTCGAAGCCCTCCTCGGCCTCGGGTTCGGGGGTGCTCAGCGTGGCGAACAGCCTGTCGCGCAGCACCCGGAACTCCAGCTCGTCGAACAGCCGGTGCACTGCGTCGCGGTCCCACGGTTTGAGTACCAGATCGGCTGGTTGCTCGGGGATGTCGACGTTGCGGACCAGCTCGGTGAGCCGGCGGTTGAGCAGCACTGAGGCGAGGTTGTCGCGCAGCGCGTCGCCCGCCTTGCCCTTGACCTCGTCCACCCGGTCGATCAGGGAGTCCAGCGAACCGAATTCCCGCACCCACTTCGCCGCGGTCTTTTCTCCCACTCCGGGAATACCGGGCAGGTTGTCCGAGGGATCACCGCGTAGCGCCGCATAGTCGGGATACTGCTGTGGGGTCAGGCCGTAGCGCTCGGCGACCTCCGCGGGGGTGAACCGGGTCAGATCCGAGACACCTTTGCGCGGGTAGAGGACCGTCACCTGGTCGCTGACCAGCTGCAGGGTGTCCCGATCACCGGTGCAGACCAGTACCTCGAAACCCGCCGGCTCGGCCCGGGTGACCAGGGTCGCGATGAGGTCGTCGGCTTCGTAGTTCTCCAGGGTGAGTACCGGGATCTTCAAGGTGGCGAGCACGTCCTGGATCAGGGACACCTGACCACGAAACTCGTCCGGCGTGGTGCTGCGATTGGCCTTGTACGGCGCATACGCCTCGGCCCGGAAGGTCTTGCGTGAGACGTCGAACGCGGCGGCGACATGGCTGGGTTGCTCATCGCGGAGCAGGTTGATCAGCATTGAGGTGAAGCCGTACACCGCGTTGGTGGTCTGCCCAGTTGAAGTGCGGAAATTCTCCGCTGGCAGCGCAAAGAACGCCCGGTAGGCCAGCGAGTGACCATCGAGCAGCAGCAGCCGCGGTGGGTGAATCGTCACGGCCTGCGAGTCTAGGCCTGACCACCGACAGCCCGGTGCGTCAGCACCTACAGTGGGCCGCAACCCCCGCCCAGTCGTCATGGAGGTTGCGCGTGACCACGCCCGCCGTCCCGTTCGAAGTCGATCCGGCCACCGGTGAGGTGCTTGCTCGCTGGGCCGGAGAGCAGCTCATGGACCGGATGGGCATCAAGATCACTGAATGGAGCCCGGAGCGGGTGGTGGGGACCATGCCGGTCGCGCACAATCGCCAGTATTTCGGCCTGCTGCACGGCGGGGCGAGCGCGGTGCTGGCAGAGAGCCTCGGCTCGGTCGCCGGCTGGCTGTGGGGCATGCCGGACAAGGTTCCGGTGGGGGTGGAGCTGTCCTGCTCGCATCACCGGCCGGCCACCGAGGGGGAAGTGACCGGCGTGTGCACGCCGCTGCACCGCGGGCGCACGGTGGTGACCTTCGAGATCCGGATCAGCGACGAGCGGCAGCGACCGATCTGCTCGGCCCGGCTGACCTGCCTGCTGCGGGACCGCCCAGCCGACTGACCCCCCTCCGGGGACCGCTACCCCGACATGGAGACAAATCGGGGTAAATCCGCCTCCGGAAACCCCGATGTGTCTCCATGTCGGGGGAGGGTGTCGGGGGAGGGGGGCCTGCGAGGGCGCGCGGTCGATAGCTCACTATGAGCACTTGGTCGGCGGGCGGGATCGCACGGGGATCCCGGGGGCCGCCGTCGACCCTGTGCAGAAGGAGACACCCGCCTGTGCGACCACCAGGCCTGGTCGGAGATCCAGACGGCGCGCGGTTCGGTAAGGCCGCATCCGCCCGGCGCATCCTCAGGGTGTTGGGCGCGCTGCTCGCAGCCATGATCGCGAGCGCCGCGCTGCTCGGGACGACGGGTGCTTACTGGGCGGCTTCGGCCGGCGGGCAACCACCCCCTACCCCGCCCACGTCATCGCAGCCAGTGCCACCAGAACAGCCACCCGAACAGCCATCCGACCAGTCACCCGAACAGCAGGGTTTACCGGTCAGTGGGACGCTGCGCAACGCCGACGGCACGCTACTGGCCGGTGTCCAGGTTCGGGTCTTCGACGCCGGCGGCAAGCAGGTCTCCTCGACCATCTCGGACAACAGTGGCCGCTGGGAGCTGACGGTGCCCACACCGGGCCGGTACACCTTCCGGATCGATCAGAGATCCCTGCCTCAGGGTGTCGAAGTGCTGCAGGGCGAGGTAGTCCGTGAGGTAGCCCCGGGCACGTTGTCGCTGGTCGTGTTCCGATTCGGAGCGCAACGCGGCGGACTGCAGACCGCGGCGAGCGCGGAGGTCCTGCGGGTGCTGGTCGACGGCATCAGGTTCGGTCTGGTCATCGGCATCACCGGGATAGGCCTGTCGTTGATCTTCGGAACGACCGGGCTGACCAACTTCGCGCATGGTGAGCTGGTCACGATCGGAGCCGTGGTGGCCTGGACGCTGAACGTCACCGCCGGGCTTCAGCTGATCTGGGCCACCTTGCTGGCGATCGTCGTCGGTGCCGTGCTGGGCGCGGCGAACGATCTGGGCATCTGGCGGCCGATGCGGCGCCGGCGCGCCGGACTCATCGCCCAACTGGTGATTTCCATCGGGTTGGCTCTCGCGCTGCGCTACCTGGTGTTGGTCTATTTCGGTGGCCGGTCGGAGTCGTTTGCCGACTACACCAACCAGGTGGAGCGCAACTACGGTTTCATCCGCATCACCGACAAAGACCTCGCCACCATCGTGATCAGTTTGGTGGTGCTGGTCGGGGTCGCCCTTCTGCTGCAGCGCACCCGGATCGGCAAGGCCATGCGGGCGGTGGCCGACAATCGAGATCTGGCAGCCTCGTCGGGTATCAACGTTGAACGGGTCGTGCTGTTCGTGTGGATTCTCGCCGGGGCGCTGGCGACGCTGGGCGGCGTGCTGTTCGGCCTGTCCGAGCTAGGCGGGACCGTGCAGTACGAGATGGGCTTCAACCTCCTGCTGCTGATGTTCGCCGGGGTGATCCTGGGCGGGCTGGGCACCGCATACGGCGCCCTGGTGGGTTGCCTGGTCGTGGGCGTGCTGGTGCAGATATCCGCGCAGCTCATCCCGGTCGACCTCAAGTACCTGGGCGGGCTGGCAGTGCTCATCGTCATCCTGGTGATCAGACCGCAAGGCCTGCTCGGCAGCCGCGCGCGGATCGGGTGAACAGATGATCGACATCTCAGCCCTGCTCGCCAACGGCGTCGCGGCCGCGGTCGGACCATCGACGATCTTCTTCGCGCTGCTGGCGATCGGGCTGAACATCCAATTCGGTTATGCCGGTCTGCTCAACTTCGGTCAGATCGGCTTCGCGCTGGTCGGTGGGTACGGCATGGGCATCGCGGTGGTCGACTTCGGCCTGCCGCTATGGCCGGGGGTGCTGGTGGGGATATTGGCCGGTGTGGTGCTCGCGCTATTGCTGGGCATCCCGACGCTGCGCCTGCGCGCGGATTATCTGGCGATCGTCACGATCGCGGCCGCAGAGATCCTGCGGCTGATCACCCGGTCGACCTCGATGACCGATTTCTCTGGCGGAACCCAGGGCCTCACCGGCTATGGCCAAGGTTTCCGGCAACCTTCTCCTTTTGACAACGGCCATTTTTACAGCTTTTTCGGAGTACGTTTCCTGGGCCAGGATCTGTGGTCGATCTGTGTAGGCTGGGCGGTGGTCGGCCTGTCGCTGATTCTGGTGTATCTGCTGGTACGCAGCCCATGGGGCCGAGTGCTCAGGGCGATCCGGGAGGACGAGGATGCGGCCAGGGCGCTGGGTAAGAACGTCTTCGTCTACAAAATGCAGGCCCTGGTGCTCGGTGGAGTGTTCGGCGCGGTCGGCGGGATAGTGCTCGCGCTGACCACGCAGTCGCTGACGCCTGATTTCTACTCGCCGCCCCAGACTTTCTTCGCCTACGCAGCACTCATTATCGGTGGCGCCGGACGGGTGTTCGGTCCGGTGATCGGCTCGATGATCTTCTGGTTCGTGCTGTCGATCACCGACAATTTCCTGCGTCAAGCCACCGCGGGTAGTAACCCACTGATCTCATTCATCGACAATCAGGATGTCGGTGCTGTCCGCTTCATCCTGGTAGGGGTGGGTTTGGTGTTGCTGATGGTGTTCCGCCCGCAGGGCATCTTCGGTAAGCGGAGCGAGGTGCTGCTCGATGCGCGCTGAACGTGCGGTTGCCGGCGCGCCCGAGCAGCCCGGAGCACCCAAGCCCGATCCGGTACTGGTGATCGATTCGATCACTCGGTCATTCGGCGGCCTGCGTGCCGTCGACGTGGAGCACCTCGAGTTTCAGCGAGGCTGGATCACCGGCTTGATCGGCCCGAACGGGGCGGGAAAAACCACCCTGTTCAACCTGATCACCGGCTTCGACCGGCCCGACACCGGCCGGTGGACGTTCAACGGCGCGCCGCTGTCCAGGCTCGCCCCGCACCAGGTGGCACGCCGCGGAGTGGTCCGCACCTTCCAGCTCACCAAGGCGCTGGCCAAGCTCACCGTGCTGGACAACATGCGCCTGGGCGCTCCGCATCAGACCGGGGAGCGGTTTTTCGGTGCGTTGCTCAGCGGGTGGGCACGGCAGGAGCGGGCCATCACCGACAAGGCGATGGAGCTGCTCACCCGGTTCCGGTTGGACGCCAAGGCAGGCGATCTCGCCGGCACGCTGTCCGGCGGTCAGCGCAAGCTGCTCGAGATGGCCCGGGCACTGATGATGGACCCGATCATCGTGATGCTCGACGAACCGATGGCCGGGGTGAACCCCGCACTCACCGAGAGCCTGTTGCAGCACGTCAAGTCCCTGCGTGAGGACGGTATGACCGTGGTGTTCGTCGAGCACGACATGGACGTCATCCGGGATATCAGCGACTGGGTGGTGGTGATGGCGCAGGGCCGGGTGATCGCCGAAGGGCCCGCGGATGCGCTGTCGTCCAACAAGGCGGTCGTCGACGCCTACCTGGGCTCGCACCACGACCAGGCGCTGGAATTCGACGCGCAGGGCAACCCAGTGGGGCAGACAGCGGCGCTCGCCGCCGAGATCCACAGCGAGCTCGAAGCGGCCATCCACCGTGGTGAGGACCTCTCAGCGTGATCGATTCGGCCGGCCATGGCCCCACCGCGAACGGGTTGTCCCCCGCCCAGGTCGCGGCAACCTCGCAGCGGCACCGCGACTTGGCGCGGGGAGCGTTGTTGCGAGCTGACGATCTGGTGGCCGGCTATCTGCCTGGCGTCAACATCCTGCAGGAGTGCAATTTCTTCCTCCGCGAGGGCGAGATCGTCGGCATCATCGGGCCCAACGGTGCTGGGAAATCGACGCTGCTCAAAGCGATGTTCGGGCTCATCCCGGTGCGTGGCGGCACGGTGTCGTTGCGCGATGCCGATGTCACGTCGGCCAAGGCACACACCCTGGTCACCATGGGCATGGGTTACGTGCCGCAGACCAACAACGTGTTCTCCTCGCTGACCATCGAGGAGAACATGCAGATGGGGGTCTACCTGCGGCCGCGCACCTTCACCGCCAGGTTCGGCTCGGTGTGTGCGCTGTTTCCCCTGTTGGGACAGCGACGCAAGACCAAGGCCGGCGCGTTGTCCGGCGGTGAGCGGCAGATGGTCGCGATGGGGCGGGCGCTGATGATGGAACCCTCGGTGCTGCTGCTCGACGAGCCCTCCGCCGGGTTGTCGCCGATGTTCGCCGACGAGGTCTTCGTGCGCTGCAAAAAGATCAACGCGGCCGGCGTCTCCATCGTCATGGTCGAGCAGAACGCCCGGCGCTGCCTGCAGGTCTGCGACCGCGGTTATGTGCTGGACCAGGGTCGCAACGCCTACACCGACACCGGCCCCGCGCTGATCAAGGACCCCAAAGTCATCGACCTCTACCTGGGCACCCTCAGCGGGCGGGGTTAGCGGCCTACTACGCGGTACTGGGTGGTGGCTTCGTCGATCTTGTTCTGGGCGTTGAATTTGAGGATGCCGTAGGAGCCGACGGCGCGCTCGCCGGCGGGGGTGAAGTCCAGCGTGCCGGTGACACCGTCGTAATCAGGATTACCACCGCTGTCGATGATGTCGCGGCACTGCCGGAAGGTGGTGCACTTCTCACCGTCCTTGGTGATCCCGTTGATCTCCGAGGCGATGTCCACGCCCTTGGTCGACTTCGCCCGCTCGGCCGCTAACGCGACGATCATGACGGCGTCATAAGCCTCACCGGCGTAGTTGGTGTCCACCAACTTGGGGTCGTCAGCCTTGATTCGCTGCTCGAAGGTGGGCGACAGCTTGGTCAATGGGGTCGTGCCCTTCATGCCGTTGAGCAGCCCCGGCGGCAGACCTTGGCCCAAGGCGTTACCCATGTTGCCGTCGGTGCCGTAGACGAGCTTCTGGCCAGGTCCGATCTTGACCTCGCTCATCCGGGTGAGGATCTTCTTCGACTCGTCGAAGCCGATCACCGCGATCGCATCCGGGTTGAACTGCCGGACATCGTCGATCTCGGTGTTGTAGGAGGTCGCATTCGGATCGTAGATGATCTTCTGGATCTGGTTCTGCGGGATGCCGGCCTGACGCAGGTTGTCCACTGTGTTATTGGCCAGGCCGCTGCCGTACGGGTCGTTACGGGCCAGAATCGAGATCCGCTGGGCACCGTCACCGGCCATCAACGCCGCGAGGGCCTGCGCCTGCAGCTTGTCCGGGGGAGCGGTCCGGAAATACAGGCCCTTGTCGGCCCAGCAGGTGAACTCGTCGGACGTGTTGGCCGGCGAGAACTCGACCACGCCGGCGCCGGTGATCTTGTCGATGACCAGCTTGGTCACGCCGGATGCGGCAGCTCCGATGATCACCTGTGCACCCTGGCCGAGTTCACGATCCACCGTCTGGTTCGCGGTGTCGGTCTTGTCGTCACCGGAATCGCCCCTGATGTTGGCGACCGGATTGCCCAGCACCCCGCCGGCCGCGTTGATCTCCTTGATCGCCACGTCAACCGCCGCGAACTCGGGTGGGCCCAGAAACGACAGGCTGCCGGTCTCCGGGAGCAGCGTGCCGATCTTCAACGGTGCGGTGCTCGGTTGCCCGCTGGCCTTGGCTTGTGCGGGTTCACACTTCTTGGCCGCCGCCGGACCACCACTGGCCGGGCTTTGGGCCGTGGTGTGTCCTCCGCCGCAGCCCGCCAGTGCGATCGACACCGCGCCGACGAGGGCCGCCGCACGGACAACGGTGCGCTGGGCCATGCTCACTCCTCAGAACAGACACCTGGTGCGGGCGCCCGAATGCAGCGTCCCGCGATGTGATCGTCAGACCGTAATGCCGCCGGTGTCCGATAGGCAGGATCGAGCGCTTGTCGTGACGAAGATGTGATGCTCAGGACAGGCTTTCCAGGATGGCTTGAGCCACCGCCTTCATGGTGGTCCGGCGGTCCATCGCGCTGCGCTGGATCCAGCGGAAGGCCTCGGGCTCGGTGAGCCCGTGGCGAGCCATCAGCAGGCCCTTGGCGCGCTCCACCGTCTTGCGGGTCTCCAACCGGTCGGTCAGGCCCGCTACCTCAGACTCCAACGCGACCAACTCGCGAAAGCGCGACACGGCGAGCTCTACTGCGGGCACCAGATCCCGCCGACCGAACGGCTTCACCAGGTAGGCCATGGCCCCCGCGTCCCGGGCCCGTACCACCAGGTCACGCTGGCTGAACGCAGTGAGGATCACCACTGGAGCAATACGGCGCTCCGCGATGATCGACGCCGCGTCGATGCCGTCCATTTTCGGCATCTTCACGTCCATGATCACCAGATCGGGGCGTAACGCTTCGGCCTGCTCGACGGCCTGTTGGCCGTCAGCGGCCTCACCGACCACGACGTAGCCCTCCTCGGAGAGCATCTCGATCAGGTCCAGCCGGATCAGTGCCTCATCCTCGGCGACCAGCACCCGGCGTGCGGTCACTGACTGCTCCGTGTCCGTGGCTACCACACTCGTGTTGGTTTGCTGGTTCACGCCTGGAGACCTCCGTCCCTCGCGGTTGTACCTCTAGATTTCGCACGATAGCCATGTCGGGGGCCGAAGGGGGCCGTATTCCGCCAGCTCGGACCGTGATCCCGCCAACACCTGCCCGGTGACTGGAGCGGCCGCCGTCTGGCGGCCACGACACTGCGAAGGCCGCCCGCCCGCGCACTGCTAGCATTCGGATGGTTTGACGCTGAGTAATTGCTGGCCGGGGTGGCGGAATAGGCATACGCGGGCGCCTCAAAAGCGTCTGTCCTCACGGACATGCGGGTTCGAGTCCCGCTCCCGGCACAGTGCGCGCGGGCTAGACGACGTGGTTGAGTGCGTCCGGCACACTGTTGGCAAAGGTGAAGCATGTGCAGAGACCGGTGACCTTCAATGCCAGGTTGGCGGCCCGGGAGTGAGATACCAGCTGCAGGTCGCGGCCTTGGCGGGTGGCGAGTTCGTTGGCCTCGAAGAGAACAGCCACGCCGGCAGATCCCAGGAATCGCACACCATCGAGGTCCACCACCACGACCTGACTCCCGGCTAGCTGCGTGGTCAGGCAGTCGGCCAGGTCCGGCGCGGTCACCACGTCAATCTCACCGGTGACGGTCACGACGCGCGCATCGGGACCGTCACCGGTGACCTGTAGACCCATGATGTCCACCGAGAAGCCACTGCTCACGCTTCGCACGGTAGGACGGATGCGACGGAGAGATACCACCGAGCCGGCGATCGTCGCTAAGCGGTGGCATTCAGTCGGTGTGCGGTAACCACGACGGCCGGGCACGGCAGAGCGCGAGGTCATGTCTGCCAGCCGGCCTGATGAGCGGACGGATAGGGTGCGGGTGTGCAGAAGCCCGTCGTCGGTGCGTCCGATGATGGACGCGGATCAGTCAATGAGCAACTGGTGCGGATAGACATTGCCCGGGTGGTGGACGGCCAACGGGCGGCCTTGATCGTGAAGGTGGCCGGGGAGATCGATGTGCTCACAATCGATCGGTTTCGCGCCGCGGTCGGCACCGGGTTCGACCAACTGCCCGACGGCGGGATCCTGGTGGTCGACCTCACTGACGTCACGTTCCTCGGCTCGCCAGGCCTGCAGGCCCTGGTCGATGCCACCCGCACTGCCTCCCAGCGGCGTGAGCCGCTGAGAATTGTGGTGGACGCCACTCGCCCGGTGATCCGTCCGATAATGCTGACCGGACTCGACGATGTTCTCGCGCTGTTCCACACCGTCGAGGAGGCCCTCCAGGCCGCCTGAAGCCGGCTACTCGTGGTGGGCACCGTGGCCGGTGCCCTGTGGTTGAGGTCACGCCGTGGACGGATTGATCCAGATGGCGGGACATCCCGATGCCTGCCAGACTTGCGCCCGCGATGGCCCCGACTGAAACTCCCGACGAGACCCTGGGTTGCGCGGCGTCGCCGGGTTCTTCCGGGGATCCGGTTGACCGCGCGGGTGAGGCGTGTCGGCCGCTGCGGCTCGCGCTGCCGGCGGACCCGGTCGCGCCTTCGGTGGCCCGACACCGGCTGCGGCGTTGGCTGGCCGGGTTGGCTTGGCCGGCGGTTGAGCTCGAGGACATCGTGCTGGCCGTCAGTGAGGCCGTGAGCAACGCCACCGAATACGCGTACCTCCAGGGACCGCCCGGGCTGATCGATGTGCACGGTGAGGTTGAGACGACACCGGGCGGACCGTGCCGAATCGTGGTCGTGGTGCGGGACCACGGACGCTGGCGCTGTCCTCCGATCGACGACGAGAATCGCCGCCGCGGCGTCCCGCTCATGCGAGCGTGCATGGACACCGTGACGATCGGGAGTCCCGACGACGGCGGCGAAGGTACCTGCGTTGCCCTCCGCAGCAAAGCCATCCGCGTGACCGGCCCACCGGCGGCCGACTAGTGCATGCGGCGAGCGCGGGCGCGCCGCTTTCCCTCGTGCATAGCCTGTACCCGGGCGATCGGGATGGCGCTGCCCTCCGCTATGAGGTCCGCGGGCAAGAGCTGCGGCTCGGGCATCCGCTCGTGCCACGGGTCGCGGTCTGCTAGCAGTGCGGCGGCGGTGCGGATGGTGAAATCGCCTGGGACAACACGGTCGAGCTCATCCCACCCGACCGGGAAGGACACTGGTACGCGAGGACGTGCCCGCGGGCTGTACGCGGCCACTACGGTCGCGCCGCCTGCGCGGGTCGAGTCCAGGAACACCTTGCCGCCCCGGTCCTCGCGGATGAATGCCGTCGTCGCGATGTCGGGGTCGAGCCGCTCGGCACGGGCGGCGAGGGCCCTGGTCGCCGCGGCCGCCTCCTCGATCGTCACGCGGTCGTTGAGCGGTACGAACACATGCAGGCCTTTGTTGCCGCTGGTCTTGACCACGCCCGCCAGCCCGGCGTCAGCCAGGACCTGCCGTACCACCACAGCTGCGCGGACCACATCCGGGAACGCGTCGCCGGGCGGCGGGTCGAGGTCGAGCACCAGATACGTCGGGTGGCTCGTCCCGGCACGCACCAACGTCGGGTGATACTCGACAGAACGCTGATTGGCAAACCACAGCAAACTACGCCGGTCGTTGCATAGCGCATAGGTCACGTCGCGCCGGGACGCCTCGGCCCACACGGAGATGGTCGCCATCCAGTCCGGGGTGTACTTCGGCACGTTTTTCTGCATGAACGGCGACTGGCCGGGCCGCACGCGGATCACCGACAGCGGCCGGTCGCGAAGCTCCGGCAGGATGCGGTCCCGGACCGCGTCGAGGTAGTCCATCAGGTCACGCTTAGTCGCGTCCGCGTCGTCGAACAGGGGCTGGTCGAGATTGGTCAGCCGTACCCCGGCGCGGGATTCCGCGGTGCTCTCGCGGCTCAGCCGCGCCGCCTTTCGAGCGTGCTCGGCCATATCCAGCTTCCCGTCTCGCGCGGCGATCGTCGAGCCCTCCTACCACGTCCGCGGCGCGGCGGCCAGCGGGAAATCGCCATGCGCAACGCACGGTGTGGAACCGGCCGGCCGGCGGGAGCCCTGTGCGGGGTTGGCAGGGCGCCGAAGTGCCACGGCTACGGGTGGCTCGCCCTTCGGGTACAGTCGCCCGCGGTGACCGGCGTCCTACCTCAGCGAAGACCGCTGGACTTGTATCAGGTAGACGACTATTCATGCCTGACCTGCGTGGTTGCGAACATTCTGTATGTGTTCGGGGTCACCGATATCCCGGACACCCGGTGGGTCGATCGCGAGCTTGGTCGGCAGCCGGGTTGCGGAGCCCAGCGTGACCGCGCCAGGCGTTTGCTGCTCCAGCAAGGCCTGTCCCTGCATGTGGTGTGTGCCTATGACCCTGCGCGGTTCCTGCACGAAGGCGTCGATTACCTCAGGCGCTACTACCACCACGAATGGGACTCGTCATGGGACGAGTACTGGACATCGCATCGGCTCCAGCGGCATCGCCACGAGTGTCTGGCGGCGCAAGAGTTGAGCTCCTTCCGAACCAGGATGTGCATTGAGCACCGCAGGCCCTCGCTCGCCGACATCACCAGCGCCGTAGACCACGGCAACATCGTGTGGATCTCTGTCGACAATGATTGGGGCGAGGTCGACTGCCATGCCGTACTCGTTCATGGCCGGCGGGGCAGCGTGTTCGATGTCTACTCGCCGGAGCTCTCACGTAGCTGCCTGCAAAAGTACCGCCGTAGGCGCCTGAACAGGATGTGGCTGCGCTCCGAGGGCCTGACCGCGGTATGGCGATAACGCCGAACCTGCTCATTCCTGCGTAACAACACGCTGGGCGCACCGGTCGAGTGGCATGCGGTGCCGGCCACCTGACCTAGTCGGCGCAACTTTCAATACCTGAGATCCGCCGTAGTGGTCACGCTCACATGATGGCCAGACACACCACATTGGG
Organism: Pseudonocardiaceae bacterium; assembly: GCA_035606945.1. GTDB lineage: Bacteria > Actinomycetota > Actinomycetes > Mycobacteriales > Pseudonocardiaceae. The sequence goes on along the minus strand of DATNDR010000084.1, from coordinate 21,785 downwards.
TGCCGCGTCGTTCTTGATTCGGGATGACGCGGCGGGAGGATGCGGTGTGACAGGGGTAGGCAGGGTGGGCGGCCGTCGGCAGCGCTTGCCCAAGTGTTTGCTGGGATGGGTGCTCGCGACGATTGTGCTACTCACCGGGGGCATCACGGTGACATTCAGCCCGATGGCCCACGGCCAGGTGGCGGCGCGGTCAGCTGGGTCGGGGCAGCCGGCGGGGCCGGATCTGCCCGGCGTCCCGATCGTGTCGCCGACGATTGTCACGCAGCCGACCAATGGCACCGCCGATGTCAGCCCGATCGCGCCGGTACGGGTGTCGGTTACCAATGGCGTCCTCGACAAGGTGTCATTGACCAATGCGGACGGCAAGGTCGTAGCCGGGCGGTTCGCGCCGGACAGGCTGAGCTGGACGGCCACTGAACCGCTTGGATACGCGAAGACCTATACCTGGTCAGGCACGGCCACCGGAATCGATCACCTGCCGCGCGCAATCACCGGCTCGTTCCAGACGGTCGTCCCCGATCGGTTGGTCAGTGCCCAGCTCAATGTTGCTGATGACGCGACTTACGGCATTGCGATGCCGATCGCGCTGACGTTCAGCTCCCGGATCATCGATAGAGCGGCTGTGCAGCGTGCCTTGTCGGTGCAACTTTCCGTTCCCACGGAGGGGGCGTGGGCCTGGCTGGATGACACCACGGTGCACTGGCGTCCCAAGACCTATTTCGCGCCCAACACCCGGGTCAGTGTGACTGCGAAGCTTTACGGGTTGGCCATGGGCGACGGCGCATTCGGCCGCCGGGACATCGGCTCCACGTTCACGATCGGCAGGTCTTACGTGTTGCGAGGCGATGCTCGTACGCACCGGCTACGGGCCTACGCCAACGGGGTGCAGGTTGCCGACTACCCGGCCAGTTACGGACTGGATTCCGACCCCGGTCGCAGAACTCACAGCGGTACCCATGTCGTGATGAGCAAGTCTCCGGTGTTCTACATGAGCAACCCGAAATATCATTACGAGAACGTTGAAGCGCGGTCGGCGGTGCGAATTTCAAATAATGGTGAGTTCATCCATTCGGCTCCGTGGTCGGTGGCCCAGCAGGGTAGGACCAACGTCTCGCACGGCTGCATCAATCTCTCCCCGGCCAACGCGGCGGCGGTATACGACGCCGTCTTGCCCGGTGACCCGGTCGAAGTCACCGGTACCTCCCGGCAATTAACGGCCAGAGACGGTGATTACTACGACTGGACCATTCCATGGTCGCAATGGACTGCTATGTCCTCCTCGGCCGGCTAGCAGCTGTCCCGTAGCGGTGGCTCCGCCGTGCGCAGGTTGCTACTTGACGCACGGCACGCCGCCGCTGCCTGGACCGGTGGCCACCGCGTCGCTGTGGTCGGCGACGCCTGGTGCCGGTGGCGTGCCGGTGTGGGGCGCCGAGTCGCCAGCTCCGGACGCGCCGCCGGTGGGCAGGTCGTCGGGCATGGTGAAATCGGCGCCGATGGTTACCAGGAGGTGCCCCGCCGGCACCGTCGAGTCGCGTGCGGTGGGTAGCCCGCCAAGCATCGCGGCCAGCGCGTTCGCCGACTCAGCTGACCGGGGATCCGGGTAGTAGATCATTGTTGTCCGCCGGTGGCGAGCGGCTGTGCTGGCGACCCCCGAGGTGAATCCGGTGTCGGCAAGGCCGCGTTCCAACCCGGCCGCCAGCCCGTTTCGGCTGGTGGCGTTGATGACGTCCACGATGCCCGATCGTCTGGGGGCGACCGGGACCGGCGGCGCCGCAGCCGGCGTGGGGACGGGCCCGCCGATCAGGTTGTGCACGAGGTTCTGGATCTCGGGCACGTTGACGATGTTCACATCTTCGCCCGCTGGATCGGTCCCGAAACGGACGATCGGCAGCGTGGTGAAGGTGATGTTCCCGCCGGCCAGCGAGGAGGCTTGTTCGGCGAAGGACAGCAGTTCCAGGCCGGTGTCGGCGGCGATGTTCTGCTTGGCCACATTGATCAAGCCGTGCAGCCGTGCTGGATTGAGAAACGTACCGGCCTGCTTGAGCTGGTAGACCAGCGAGGCGATGAAGGCTTGTTGACGGCGTTCGCGATCCAGATCCGTAAAGTTCAGTTGGGGATGAGCATAATCGCGGCGCTGACGGACGAAGGCCACTGCTTGGGCGGCATTGATCTGCTGGTAGCCGCGGTGGAAATCCGCACCGGAGTAGCTGTCTTTGGTGTCCTCGTTCAGGCATACCGTGATGGGCGCGACGACCTGCGCGAGCTGGTAGAAGCCCACCAGAGTGACCTCGATGAAATGGTCGATCGGCACGCCTCCCAAGAACTCGGCGACCGTGTCGACCTCTTCGGCGCGGCCGGCGTCGCGGCTGCCCTGTTCCAGGCTGGCCTGGTCGGTCACGCCTGCGGCCACGAGCCTTCGGTGCTCCTGATCGAAGGCCAAACCGTAGGCTTGTTTGATCTTGCCCTTCGCGATGCCGTCCGGGCTGCCCGGGAGGGTGACGTAATCGTCGCGGGGAATGGATATCGCGGTAGCTTTGCCACCATCACCCGGCAGGTGCACCAGCATCAGAACATTGGCGTTGTACCCACCGACCTGCTGGTCACCGGCGTGCAAAGCCTGATAGACCGCTGGCGGCAGGGGATTGCCGTTCTCGTCCAGGCGACTGTCCAAACCCATGATCAGGACGTTGGTGTCGCCACCCGCCGATTTGGGTGCATTGGCGCGGATGGCGTCTGACCGACCGACCCCCGTCAGAAGATCATGATACTGGCTCCAGCCGTATCCGGTCACGCTGAGCACCAGTACCGACACCAGCGCCACGGCCCAGCGCGCAATCCGCAGCCAGCGGCCGGCCGTGGTGCGAGCTGGGTGATGCCGTGATCGCCGGCTGTCCCGACCACGGTGGTCGCGGCTGGTACGGGCGTGCGTCCCCCCGGCCGGCGCTGATCTCCCAGCGCGCCGGGAGGTTGTCGCCGAGGGAGGTCGCGGCCGGGTCAGGTCACCACGGGTACTGCCCCCATTCCATCCGGGGCGCACCGCGCGACGTCGTCGATCCCCACCAGCCACGCCACTCCTTGCATTCGGGTTACCCGCCGGCATTCTGGCTTCCACGGGTAGACGCGCCAGCGCCAACAATAGTTGCAGTGCGTCACACCACCGCGCCGCCAGGCCATACCGCGTGCAATCGGACCGGAATCAGGATCGGGCCGGTGACGAGGCGGGTAGGGTGCGTTCCAGCGCCTTCCAACCCGTGTCGTGGTCGTACTCGGCGGCTTCCGCGCGGCCGCCGCCGCGCAGGCCGAATAAGCGTTTGGCGAATAGCAGGTAGCAGACAACAGCGATGTTGATGATCAAAGTAATGATCTTCGTAACGGTGATCCGGCCAGTGAGCTCGTACACCTCCGGAATCAAGAGCAATGTCGTCGCGACAAAGGTGAGGTACTCGGCCCATCGCCGGGCGAACCACAGCCCCACCGCCTCGATCCCCTCCAGCAGCGCGTAACCGGCCAACACCAAGCCCGCGAGCCAGAGGGTGGAGGCCTTGGCGGCGAAGGCGCGCTGCAGTTCTTGCAGGATGCCCCCGCCGCCGTGCCCGTTCGGGCCCCCGACGCCACCCTGCACCGCATCCATGACCCGGTAGAACGTCGAGCTCAGCGACGCCCGATCGGCGATGAAGATGAACACTCCCACCGCGAGCGCGCCCAGCACCAGGAAATGCACGACCCGGTCCAGCGCGATCAGCCGCAGCACATAGCGGTCACGCAGCGGCCGTCCCCGTAGCGGCAAGACGATGTTGCCGCGCTCGGGTAGATACTCACGGGTCGGTGCAGCAGGTGGTGGCAATGGAACCCAGGCGTCGCAACGCACGCAGCGATACCAGCGAAGCCCATCCCCGGGCTCGCGAACGAGCAGGTCGTCGGCAGGCCGGATCTTCGCGACGTCGGTGCCGATGATCTCGTGGCCGCGTAGCCCGCAGCCGATGAGCTCGTAGTGCAACCGGGGCCGCACTCCCTTGGGTCGCACAGTCCCCGGTGGCGGTTGGCCGTGCGCGTTGTGCTGTTCCGCCATGAACGCTCACCACCGACTGAGTTGGATGTCGCCGCCACAAAGTACCCGGACCGATTCTGGCGGCGAACGCATGCCGGCGACCTCATCCTGCCGAACGGGTGACGCCGGTGGCGTCGGGCAAGCACAATGGGCTTTTCAGCACTCGCGAGGTCGGAGTTCGCCCATGTCCTCACCAGCAGACCTGCTCACCTTCCGCTTCGGTGACGGCTTGGCCACCGAACTCGACCCGGTGGCGGCGGCGGAGTCCGCTGTCACTCAAGCCCTCGCCCCGCTGCGCGGCCAGCGCCCCGACCTGCTGTGTGTGTTCATCAGCGCGGCCGACCCGGCGATGGCTGAGACGGCGGGTATGCGCGCCATGGAGCTGGCCGGCGCCCATACGACCTTGGGCTGCAGCGCTGGTGGCGTGATCGGTGCGGGCCGGGGCGTCGAGAATGTGCCAGCGGTCAGTGCGTTCGCCGCCTGCTTACCCGGCGTCCGGTGCACCCCGCTGCAGTTGGAGCTGGTCCGCACGCCCGACGGCCCGGCTGTCGTCGGAATGCCGGATCGGTGCGATGACGACGCCGTCGCGGTGCTGCTCGCCGATCCCTTCACCTTCCCCGCGGTGGAGTTTCTGCAGCGCTCCAACGCCGACCCCACCGTGTTGCCCCTGATCGGAGGGCTGGCCAGCGGTCCACGCGGCAGCCGGTTGTTCTTGGACAGGCGCAGCGTGCCGGCCGGTGCGGTGGGAGTCGTGCTGAGCGGTCCGGTCGCGATCCGCACGGTCGTCAGCCAGGGTTGCCGCCCCTTCGGTCCCTCGATGATCGTCACCAAGGCCGAGCGAAACGTGCTGTGGGAGCTAGCCGGGGTGCCCGCGCTGGCCAAGCTCGAGCAGATCGTCGCCGAGATCTCTGCCGAGGATCGGCAGGCCGTTGCGCGCGGGTTGCACATCGGGATCGCGATGGACGAGTACGCCGAGGAGCATGAGCGGGGCGACTTCCTCGTCCGCGGCGTCGTGGGAGCCGACCGGCAGCAGGGTGCAATCGTGATCGGGGAGGCTGTGGAGGTCGGCCGGACCGTCCGCTTCCAGGTGCGCGATGCGTCGGCTGCCGACCAGGACCTCAAGGAGCTGTTCGCACGATTTCGGGCCGAGGCCGGTCCGGTGGGCGGTGCGCTGCTGTTCTCCTGCAACGGGCGCGGCCGGACCATGTTCCCGAGCGCGGATCATGACGTCCTGGCGGTGCGGTCAGGACTCGACACCACCGGCGTGGCGGGGTTCTTCGCGGCGGGGGAGATCGGACCCGTCGGGGGCCGAAATCACCTGCACGGCTTCACCGCGTCAATTCTGGTATTCGGTGCCGGCGGCTCTTGAGTGGCTATGCGAATTCGGTCGATAGATTCTGGCGCCGGTGCGCCCGACAGGAGCGTATGGACGCCGCGCAGTACCCGCCCGGTGCTTGCCCGCCGGCTTACCGGCGTCGAACCCACGCTGTGACTTGCCCAGCACTCGTGCCGCTGGTACCAACGCGCACCACAAGCCACGGATGTCGTCAATAACCGTCATGGCGGTTCCTTCGTGGTCGATGGTGCGCGCGTTCATTTGCTTGAGCATGGCGGGCAGCTTTCCGCCGGATGAACGTCGTACCTGCCGGATCTCGGCCGGCAGGTACGCCGGTACGCCTGCGGGGGCAGTCCTACGAGGTGATGTCTTTGGTGGCGAACCGGTAGCGGGCGGCGAGCCCGAACACCGTGGCGTAGGCCAGGCCGGAAAAGGCCCCGCTGGCCAGGTGGGTCCAGTCGATGGGGAAGGCCAGCAGGTCTGCCCACGCTGAGTTGAACCGGGTCGGTAGGTAGTCCCGCAGGTCGCCCAAGGCCTCGATGGTCTCCAGGATCTGGGACAGGATCGACACCATGACCGCCCCGCCGACGGCCCCGAGTGGTGCATCCGTACTCACCGAGAGCAACAGCGCCAGCCCGGCGATCCACGCCAGGTGTACCGCGAGGTACAGCGGGACCAGCGCCAACCGGCCCGCGGCAGTGGCGAAGTCGAGCGACTGGCCGGTAGGGGAGACCAGGTCACCGACGCCGTAGGCGAGCACCCCGACTGCCAGCGCCACCGCGGGCAGCAATACCAGCGCGACGACCGACAACAGCGCAGCCACCCCCGCCTTCTGTCGCAGCAGGCGCCCGCGGGGTACCGGTGCGGCCAGCAGGTAACGCAGGCTCGACCAGGATGCCTCGCTGGCCACCGAGTCGCCGAAGAACAGCGCCACCACGACAACCAGCAGGAAGTTCGCCGTGGAAAAGATGGTGAAGACCACGAAGTTGAGCCCGCCGGCGGTAGCGAGGTCGACCAGGGTGGCCGCCCCGCGGTTGCGGTCGTCGCGGCCGATCGTGAAGGCCAGCAGCAGCAGGAATGGCAGCAGGGCGAGGAATCCCAGGGTGAGCGCGGTGCGCCGGCGCCGCAGCTGGCGCACCAGCTCCACCCGAAGTGGCAGGGTCGCCTCCGCCCGGTAACCGGGAGCCGCTCCGAAGGCGTTCACTCGACGGCCTCCTCGCCCACCAGCTGCAGGAACGCTTCCTCCAGCGCTTGGCGTGCGGTTACCCTCTCCACCCCGATCCCGGCGCCGACCAGCGCGGAGACCGCGGCTGCACACGGCAACCCGTCGAGATGGGCCTGCACCACGTTCCGGTCGACCCCCATCACGTCGACCCCGGCCAGACCGCGCAATACCGCGGCAGCCTCAGCCGGGTCGTCCACCGCGAAGCTGACCGTGCCGGTGCCGGCGACGATCTCCGCTACGGTCCCCGCGGCCACCAACCGGCCCCGCTGCATCACCACCACGTGGCTGCAGATCTGTTCCACTTCGGCGAGCAGGTGACTGGAGACCAGCACCGTGGCACCTCGGGCGGCGTAGGCGCGCAGCACCTCGCGCATCGCGTGGATCTGCGGCGGATCCAGGCCGTTGGTCGGCTCGTCCAGCACCAGCAGGTCCGGTATGCCGAGCATGGCCTGGGCGATCGCCAGTCGTTGCCGCATTCCGTGGCTGTAGGTGGCGACCCGCCGGTGCACCGCATGGCCCAATCCGGCGATCGCCACCACCTCCTCGATGCCGGCATCCGCCGCAGGTCGGCCGGTGGCTGCCCAGTACAGCCGCAGATTCTCCATTCCGGTCAGGTGCGGCAGGAACCCCGGGCCTTCCACGAACGACCCGATCCGCGACAGCACCGCCGCACCCGCGCTGACCCGGTGGCCGAACGCGCGCAGTTCCCCGCTGGTGGGCTGGATGAGTCCCATCAGCATCCGCAGTACGGTCGTTTTGCCGGCACCGTTGGGTCCCAGCAGACCCAGTACCTGCCCGTGCTCGACGCGAAACGACAGCTCGTCGACCGCGGTGAGGCCCCCTGGATAGCGCTTGGTGAGTCCGGTGACCACCAGGGGCACCTCGGCCGGCTCGGGATCGGCGTCCTCGGCGCGGCGGCGGCGCAGCGCGGCGAGCAGCCCGGCCGCCGCCACCACAGCGGCCAGCCCGCCCAGCCCGGCGAGTTGGACGGTCGGCACCGGCGCGGCTACTTGCTGACCGGGAACGACCGGTACCGCTAGGTGCGCGTCGCTGCCCAGTGACACGGTGTACCCGGCGGGTTGCGGGGGCAGCGAGTAGCCCTGGTCGGTGGTGGCTACCGCGATCTCGATCCGGTGACCGGCCTGCACGGGTCGCACCACCCCGGCCAGCGTCACGGTGAAGTCCACCGCAGCGCCGTCAGCGGGTAGTGGCCCGATCCGCACCGGCGCCACCGCGCCGCCGGGAAGCGTGCGGCGCCCGTCCGGTCCCACATCGTAGAGCTTGACGAACAGCACCGCTTCGTCCTGGTGCGGGGTGGCGGCGGCTACCCGCAACTGGATCCGCGGCGCTCCCACAATCTCCACCGGGTCGGTCAGCGGATCGGTGACGAACATCGCAGCCTGCCCGGGCAAGTCCAGCGCCAGGCCGTTGAGGTTCGCCACACCCGCGGGCAGGGCCGCGTTGAGTCCGGGCAGGCTGGTCAGCGCGGCGGGACTGCCGCCGGGCGGACGCATCACCTGCTGAGGGACGCCGTGCAGGATGAGCTCCCGGCGCTGCACCGGGTCTCCGGCCAGGCCGGGGTAGGCCGCTGCGTGCACCGTGCGCGGGGGCAGGCCACGCCGGGTTCCGAAGATGCCTTGTACCTGGTAGTCGAATCCAGTTCCGGGATTCGTTCCGGTCCGGCCAAGGTGATAGTCGAACCAATCGCCGACCTGGTCTTGCAGCGCGGCAGTCGGCGCGCCGCCGTCGTGGCCACCCGCGTACCAGATCACCTTCAGAGGGGCGCCGGCCGCGGCGAGTTGCCGGGCGGTGGCGTCGGCCTGGTCCAGCCCGAACAGCGTGTCCTGCTCGCCCTGGATGAGCAGGGTCGGTGCGGTGATGTCGCCGGCCACTGTGGCGGGTGACGATCGGTGCAGCAGCGCCACGATCTGCGGGGTCGGGCTGCCGGTGGTGGCGGCCTGCACATAGGCCGCGCAGATCTCCGGGCGGAACCGGCCGCATGGACCAGATCCAGCAGCGCCGCTACCAAAGAAGTAGCCGGCCCAGTCTCGTTTGAAGACCCCGTTCGGGGCGAAGGCGCCGGCGGCCGGGGTATCGCCGCGGACGGGTCCTCGGCTGGCGGTGTTCGGGAACAGTGCCTGCGCCAGGTCATTCCAGGTGATCTCCGGTGCGAGCGCATCCACCCGCCGGTCGGTCCCGGCCAGCAGCAGCGCCAGGGCACCGCCGTAGGACGCCCCGGTGACGCCTACCCGCGGATCGCCGGGAGCGTCGCGCACCACATCGGGCTGCTTGGCCAGCCAGTCCACCAGTGCCCGGGCGTCGGCCACCTCGTAGTCGGGGGAGTCGAGCCCGATCTGCCCGGTGCTCGCGCCGAATCCGCGGGCGGTCCAGGCGAGCACGACGAAGCCGCGGCGCGCCAACGCGGTGGCCTCCGCGCTGACCGAATCCTTCGAGCCGCCGAAGCCGTGTGCTACCAGCACGGCCGGCGCCGGGGTGACGGCAGGTCGGTACACCGTGGCATCCAGATGCACCGTGGTGGCGACCCCGGGGCCGCCCGGCACGTCGATCGTGAGGTTTTCGGCGCTCACCGCCGGCGGATCGGGAGCCATTGTGGTGGTGATCGCCACGGCGGTCCCCGCGACCAGCGCAGCGGCGGCCAGCAGTACCGCAGGCGTCCGACGGAGGTTGGTCAGCCGGCGCAGCGGGGCCATTCGGGGCACACCACCGACGGTAGGTCACCGTGCTGCGGTGCCGCAGCGTTCCGGAAGGATTGTCCGCGCCGTCCGGGATTCCCGACCCCGGGGTGGTGGTAGTGACGGCGATGCGCGACACTAGCCCATACGTGGAGGGGAGTATTCCTTCGCGGCGGCGTCGTCAACACGGCTTGCCCGCATCGTCATGGGCGCCCGGTGCCGTCGACCGGCTTGCCGGTGGAAGAGACCTCCGGTGCTCGACGCATGCCGTCTGCCCGGAGGTTCTCTGATGGATGTGCCCACATGGGTATGGCTAGCCACGGTGGCCGGTCTAGGTTTACTGTTCGCCTTCGACCTGATCATCGTGGACCGCAAGCCACACGCGGTGGGCATGGCAGAGGCGATCCGGTGGGTGGTGTTCTACCTGGCCTGCGCGGTGGCGTTCGGGCTGGGCGTGTGGCTGTACGCGGGCAGCGGGTTCGCTGTCGAGTTCGCCGCGGGATACCTCACCGAGTACTCGCTGTCGGTGGACAACCTGTTCATCTTCGTCATCATCATGACGGCTTTCCGGGTGCCGACCATCCAGCAACATCGGGTACTGCTGATCGGCATCGTGCTGGCGCTGGCCATGCGCGGGTTGTTCATCGCTGCAGGTGCAGCGCTGATCGCACACTTCAGCTGGGTGTTCTACCTGTTCGGTGCGCTGCTGATCTACCTCGGGTGGCGCCAGATCCGGCAACGCCACGACGATGCGACATTCGAGGAGAATGCCGTGCTGCGCGCGTTGCGCAAGTTGATCCCGGTGACCGACGACTACGAGGGATCCCGCCTCACGATTGTCCGGGACGGCAAGCGGTGGTTCACTCCCATGATCGTGGTGATGATCGCGATCGGATCCGTCGACCTGCTCTTCGCCCTGGACTCCATCCCGGCGATCTTCGGGCTCACCCAGGAACCCTTCCTCGTCTTCACCGCGAACGCCTTTGCGCTGATGGGTTTGCGGCAGCTGTACTTCCTCATCGGCGGGCTGCTAACCCGCCTGGTCTACCTGTCCATCGGGTTGGGCCTGATCCTGGGGTTCATCGGCGTCAAACTGGTGCTCGACGCGCTCGACGACAACTCACTGCCGTTCCTCAACGGCGGCCAACCCCTGGACTCGGTGCCGACGGTGGGAATCGAGCTTTCGTTGGCTGTGATTGTCGCCGTATTGCTGGTGACGGCTGCAGCCAGCATGGTCACGACGAGCAGACGTCGGCGCGACGGTCAGTCGGCGCGCACGCCGGCGTTGGCGTCGGCGCGACCCGCTCGGCTGCTCAGCCCTCCGCGGCTTGCTGAGCGCGGGCGTAGATCAGCTGAAGGAAGTCTGCCCCGGCGAGAGCGGTGAACGTGGCCGCAACTACCCGGGTGAACCGCGGGGCGAACAACAGCCCGATGACCAAGCCGGTGGCTATCCACATATCCAGGCAGAACGGGCAGCTGAGCAGTTCCCCGACGGCGTGGCGCACGGTGCCCGCGTCGCGGGTCTCTTCCATCACCTCGGCGGGACCGCCGGTACCGCGGTAACGGGTGAACGGAGCGCGAAGTGGGCTGGTCACGGCGTCTTTGCTGATCGTCCGGGAGAGTTTGTGGGTGCCTGCGGTGATCAGCGCCAGGTCGTAAGGCGCGATCCGGTGGGGCAGCCCCCGCCCGCGTTTTGCCGCTATCAGCCCCGCCAGGCCGACCACGGTGGCGAAAAGGGTCATGACCAGCACGTAGCCACCCAGCGGTCGCGGATTGCCCTGTCGGTACTCCCGGGCCTGCGCGTGCAGCTCGTTACCGAATCCAGTCTGCTGGCTCACGCCGATGCACCCCTCACTACGTCGCTGACCGTTCGGATGTTGGCCGACGGCACCCGCTGGGTACCCGAGCTCACCCCGGTCAACACCTAGGTCGACCCAGGTCGGCAGCCCCGCTGCGGAAAGGAGCTCGGCATGGCCCGGCGGCCACTGGTTATCGCATTCGACGTGGTGGAGACCCTGTTCTCACTGGAATCGCTCCGGCACCGCCTCATCGACGCCGGTCAGCCCGGCCACCTGCTGGAACTGTGGTTCGCCCGGCTGTTGCGGGATGCCTTCGCGCTGTGCGCCAGCGGCGGTTTCCGGCCGTTCGCCGACATCGCGGCCAGTGCGTTGGCCTCGGCCACTGACCACGCCTTGCCCGATGACACGGTGCAGGAGATCGTGACCGGCTTCGCCGAGCTGGACCCGCATCCCGAGGTCGAACCGGCGATGCGCCGCGCCGTCGATGCCGGGATCGATGTCATCACGCTCACCAACGGCTCGGCGGATACGACTCGAACCTTGCTGAAACGCGCCGGGGTACAAGGTTACGTACGGCAGGTGGTGTCAGTGGATGACATCCAGCGATGGAAGCCTGCACCAGAGATCTACCGTCACGCGGCTAAGAGCTGCCAGGTCGAACGTGAGCAGGTCGCGCTGGTCGCCGTCCACGGGTGGGATACCCATGGGGCCCACGAGGCCGGTCTGGTGACCGGATGGGTGAGCCGCCTCGAAGGCCGGTACGCCCCGATATTCGCCCCGCCCGACGTGATGGGTGATGACCTCGTCGAGGTAGTCGACGCGCTCGTTGCTCTTCCTGCCGGGTGACGCCCGGTCAGAGCTGCTCGCGGACCCCGGCTTCTCGCCCCAGAGTCTCCACCTGCTCGGGCAGCCGTCCCGATACCGCCCGCTGCCCGTGCGGGGGACGCAGCATCGGCAGCACGCTGCGCCGGGTGGCGCTGTCCACTTCGGCGGCCAGCGCTGCGTAGGCGGCTATCCCGGCGACCACGATTCCGCATACGCCGGAGGCGTACTGCCATACCGCAGTGCCGGTCAGTTCATAGCCGCCGCTGATGGCGAATCGCGTGGCGGCCAGGACGAGCACGAGCGCGGCTACCACCTTGCTCGTCATTGCCGCCGTTGCCGGGATGAGTAGTGCGCCCGCCGCTGCCACGAGCAAGATCCCGAGTCCGGGGTCGGTCGTGCCAGGTGGTGAGGTCAGCAAGCTCACCCCGAGCGTCGCCCACGTGCCGCACAGCACCCCCACCCCCGTGCTGGCGACCACGTCGCGGCACAGGAAGCCGTAGAGGCATGCGATGAGCTGGACCGGAACCGTGAACGCCAGTACTCCGATGGCCAGCTCGTGGCGCTGGGCGGGCGGCACCCAGTGCAGCTGCAGCGCGGAGATCAGCAGGCTGCCGACGACCAGACCAAGAAATGCCAAGGGCAGCGGCGAGGCGATCGGACGTAGCACGATTCGGGTTGCATCCTGCTCTTGCAACCCCCCACGCGGGTCGATCACCGCCTGCTGATACGGCACAGGCGACATATCGGCCCCCTTCCCCGCTCGGCGATACCCTCACAGGGATTTCCCCGCCCGCCGGAAATAAACGGCGCGCCGTCGCCGGCCGGGACAGTCTCGAATTGCTCGTAACGTCGCACCACCTCAGGGTTTCGTGCGGCTGATGCCGGGTATGTCAGCCGTGATCCCTCGCGTCTGCAGGAGGTAGTTGGTGCCGACCAGAGACCAGGTGCGACAGCTGCTGGAGCAGGGACACGACTACCCAGAGATCGCCCGCCGGCTCGGAGTGCCACCGGGGCAGGTTTACCTCATCGGTACGGGCATGCCGGCTGACGGCGGTGACACCTATACCGACGCCGAACGCCAGCGCCCCGGCGTGCTGCCCACTGCTCAGCATCTGCTCGGCCTGGGCGCGGAGAACCCCACAACCAAGCAAGCCGTGCTCGACTGGATCAAGGCTCGGGTGAGCGCTGACGCGCAGATGCAGGCGGCGGCGCAGCACCGCGACGCCGAGCCCGGCGAGATCGTCGACCCAGACAGTGACGGCGCGGACCATGACGCCCTGGTGGTGCTCACCCGCGACCACAATCAGGTCAAGGCGTTGCAGGAACAGCTCGAGGCGCTGCCCAGCCACACCACCGGCGGGAGCGCCGCGCAGATGTCGCAGCGCAAATCCATCGTCGACATGATCACGGTGAAGCTGTCCCAGCACGAGGCGGTCGAGGAGCAGTACTTCTGGCCGGCCGTGCGGGAGGCGATGCCAGACGGTAACCGCTGGGCCGATGAGGCCATCGAGCAGGAGCAGCAGGGCAAGGACACGCTCACCGCGCTGGGCAAGCTCGAACCCGACACCGACGAGTTCGACGAACTGGTGGAACAACTCGTGCTCCTGCTGCGCAAGCACGTCGCGTACGAGGAGAAGCTGTTCCTCGAGCTCAAGTCAGCGATGTCGGATGAGGCACGTCGCGAGCTGGGCACGGAGCTGCTCGCGGCCAAGAAGCTCGCCCCGACCCGGCCGCACCCGCACACCCCCGCGAGCCCCGGTGTGCTCAAGACCGCCGGCCTGGCCGCCGCCGCGGTGGACAAGGTCCGCGACGCGGTGGGTGATCGTCCCGCCAAGCGGCGCGGCAAGCCGAAGAAACCCCAATGACGGACCCCGACATGGAGACATGTCGGGGCCAGGAAGGCCCTGAAAACCCCGAGATGTCTCCATGTCGGGGTTGATACGCGAGGAGGCAGCGGGTGGGCGTGCAGAGCTGGATTGAGGGATGGCCGGTTGTCCGGCAGCTGACTGGCGGCGACCCACTGGGTCGGGGTGTGGCGGCCAAGAGCAAGCACAGCGCCCACCTGCAACCCCGCACCGCGACCGCGGACAAGGTCGTCAAGTCGGTGTGCCCATTCTGCGCGGTCGGTTGCGGCCAGAACGTCTACGTCAAAGACGACAAGGTCGTGCACGTCGAAGGTGACCCGGACTCTCCGGTCAGCCGCGGCCGGCTGTGCCCCCGTGGCTCCTCGACGTTGCAGCTGACCACCGGCTCGGCCCGCCAGTACCAGGTGCTCTACCGGCGCCCGGGCGGCACGGACTGGGAGCAGCTGCCCCTGGACCGAGCCATGGACATGATCGCCGACCGGGTGCTCAAAACCCGGCGGGAAGGCTGGCAGTGGGAGGTCGACGGCAAGCGCACCCGCCGCACGATGGGCTTCGCCAGCCTGGGTGGGGCCACCCTGGACAACGAGGAGAACTACCTGATCAAGAAGCTGTTCACCGCGCTGGGGGCGGTGCAGATCGAGAATCAGGCCCGTATTTGACACTCCGCCACCGTCCCCAGTCTGGGGACCAGCTTCGGGCGCGGCGGCGCCACCACCTTCCAGCAGGATTTGCAGAACTCCGACTGCATCGTGCTCGAGGGCTCGAACATGGCCGAATGTCACCCGGTCGGATTCCAGTGGGTGATGGAGGCCAAGGCCCGCGGAGCGAAGATCATCCACGTCGACCCGCGGTTCACCCGGACCAGCGCGCTGGCCGATATCCACGTTCCGCTGCGCGCCGGCACCGACATCGCCTTCCTCGGCGGGATCATCAACTATGTCCTGACCAACGACAAGTACTTCCGCGAGTACGTGGTCGCCTACACCAACGCCGGCACGATCCTCACCGAGGACTACCGCGACACCGAGGACCTGGAGGGGGTGTTCTCCGGGCTCGACGTCGACGAGCGCACCTACGACTTCCACACCTGGCAGTACGAGGGCATGGAGGTCCAGGCCGCGTCGGGTCACCGCGACCAGGAATATCAGGACAAGGCCGGCGGCAAGAACGGACAATCCCGCAGCAGCGGAGTGCGCCAGTCTGGGCGAGGGGAGGCGCACGGCTCGGGTGGGGTTGGGATCACCGGCATCCCGCAGGTCGACCCGACGCTGCAGCACCCGCGGTGCGTGTTCCAAGTGCTCAAACGGCACTACGCGCGCTACACGCCGGAGATGGTCTCCGACATCTGCGGCGTACCGGTCGACACCTTCCGGCAAATCTGCGAACTGCTCGCGGAGAACTCCGGGCGGGACCGCACCAGCGCATTCGTCTATTCCGTCGGCTGGACCCAGCACACCGTCGGCGTGCAGTACATCCGCACCGCGGCGGTGTTGCAGCAGCTGCTGGGCAACATCGGTCGGCCCGGCGGCGGGATCATGGCGCTGCGCGGGCACGCGTCGATCCAGGGCAGCACGGACATCCCCACCCTGTTCAACCTGCTGCCGGGCTACATCCCGATGCCCCATGCGCACTCCAACGAGGATCTCGATGCGTTCATCGAGGCTGAGTCACCGAAGAAGGGCTACTGGGCGGAGATGCGGGCTTACACCGTCAGCCTGCTCAAGTCGTGGTGGGGGCCGGCCGCGACACCGGACAACGACTTCTGCTTCGACTACCTGCCCAGGCTCACCGGCAGCCATTCGACCTACGAGACCGTGATGGCGCAGCTCGCGGGTGACTGCAAGGGCTACTTCTTGATGGGCGAGAACCCCGCAGTGGGGTCGGCCAACGCCAAGATGCAGCGGCTGGGCATGGCCAACCTGGAGTGGCTGGTGGTCCGGGACTTCTCCCTCATCGAGAGCGCGACCTGGTGGAAGGACGGCCCGGAGATCGAATCCGGTGAGCTCAAGCCGGAAGCCATCGGCACCGAGGTGTTCTTCCTGCCGGCCGCGGCGCACACCGAGAAGGACGGCAGCTTCACCAACACCCAGCGGATGCTGCAGTGGCACCACCAGGCCGTCGAACCCGGCGGTGACGCGCGCAGCGACCTGTGGTTCACCTTCCACCTCGGCCGGATCATTCGCGAGAAGCTGGCCGGAAGTACGGATGAGATGGATCGGCCGGTGCTCGATCTCACCTGGGATTACCCCACGAAAGGGTCGATCGCTGAACCAGAGGCCGAGGCAGTGCTCGCCGAGATCAACGGCTGGGATTCCGAGGGCGGACCGTTGACGTCGTACGAGCAGCTCAACGAGGACGGCTCGACAGCGTGTGGCTGCTGGATCTACTGCGGCGTCTACACCAACGGGGTCAACCAGGCGGCCCGGCGCAAGCCGGCGATGTTGCAGGACTGGGTCGCCAAGGAATGGGGCTGGGCCTGGCCGGCCAACCGCCGCATCCTCTACAACCGGGCTTCGGCCGATCCGGATGGCAAGCCGTGGAGTGAGCGCAAGGCGCTGGTCTGGTGGGACGCGGACAAGGCGCTGTGGACCGGCCATGACACCCCGGATTTCAGTGCGGCCAAGTCACCGCACTACCGGCCGCCCACCGGTGCAACCGGAGCGGAGGCGCTGGCCGGGGTGGACCCGTTCGTCATGCAGGCCGACGGGAAGTCCTGGTTGTTCGTCCCGGCCGGGCTGATCGACGGGCCGCTGCCGGCGCACTACGAGCCGCAGGAATCGCCGGTGACCAACCTGCTGTACCGCCAGCAGCGCAACCCGGTCCGGCAGATCACCGCGATGGTGCATCCCAACGACCGGTTCGAGCCCAGCGGGGCCGAGCCGGGCGCCGACGTGTTCCCGTACGTCTGTAGTACCTACCGGATCGCTGAGCATCACACCGCGGGCGGGATGACCCGGTTCCAGCCTTACCTCGCCGAGCTCGCACCGGAGTTCTTCTGCGAGGTCTCCCCCGAGCTGGCCGCCGAGCGCGGCCTCGAGCACGCCGGGTGGGCGACGATCATCACCGCGCGGGCGGCGATCGAGGCGCGGGTCATGGTCACCGAGCGGATCACGCCGATGACCGTGCAAGGCAAGCGGATCCACCATGTCGGGCTGCCCTACCACTGGGGTCACGGCGGCCTGGCTACCGGGGATCCCGCCAACGAGCTGACGCACCTGTCGCTGGATCCCAATGTGCACATCCAGGAAGTGAAGGCGCTGGCCTGCGACATCCAGCCGGGCCGGCGGCCGCGCGGGCGCGCTCGGGACGCACTGGTCGAGCAGTACCAGCGCCGGGCCGGGATCACTGAGCGGACCGGGACGGAGGTATGAGATGGCCCCGGTAGACATCCAGATCGGGCGTCGCCCGAACTTGCAGGGCGCGCTGCACGGCGACACCGACCCAGCCACCCAGGGCGGCTACTCCGATCACCCGCCGCGGATGGGGTTTTTCACCGACACCAGCGTGTGCATCGGCTGCAAGGCCTGCGAGGTGGCGTGCAAGGAGTGGAACGCCATTCCCGAAGACGGGCTGGTCTTCACCGGCATGTCGATGGACAACACTCAGGGCCTTGGCGCGAGTACGTGGCGCCATGTGGCATTCATCGAGCAGCGCAAGCCGATCGCCGCGCAGGACCCAGGCGTCCATCATGAGGGTGTCGACGTGTCGGCGCTAGCCGGGCAGGGCTCGGGCACCGCTCCCGACCAGGCGGCGATGACACCGACCACTCCCGGCGCGGACGGGGAGTTCCGCTGGCTGATGGCCAGCGACGTCTGCAAGCACTGCACGCATGCCGCTTGCCTGGACGTCTGCCCGACCGGGTCGCTGTTTCGTACCGAGTTCGGCACAGTGGTGGTCCAGGAGGACATCTGCAACGGCTGCGGCTACTGCATTCCGGCCTGCCCCTACGGGGTCATCGACCAGCGCAAGGGTGACGGCCGGGCCTGGAAGTGCACGCTGTGCTACGACCGGCTCAGCGTGGGCCAGGAGCCGGCCTGCGCGAAGAGCTGCCCGACGAACTCCATCCAGTTCGGGCCGCTGGACGAGCTGCGCGAGCGGGCCGACGCGCGGCTGGCGCGGCTGCACGAGGCCGGGGTCACAGACGCTCGGCTCTACGGCCGAGACCCGGACGACGGCGTAGGCGGGGATGGCGCGTTCTTCCTGCTGCTCGACGAGCCCGAGGTGTACGGTCTGCCACCTGATCCGGTGGTGACCACCCGGGACCTGCCATCGATGTGGAAACACGTGGCTGCCGCGGCGGTGACGCTGGTCGGCGGCGCGCTGGCGGCCTTCGCCGCGGGAAGGCGGATCTGATGAGCGAGCGCACCGACGTCTCGGCATCCAGTTCTGCGGACGTCACCACGAACGGGCTGCGGGGAGTGCGCCCGGACCGGGATGCGCTGACCGGCGTTGCCACCGGTAAGCGGGGCCGGCGCCGGGACCGCAGGCGAAACGGCCAGCGCGACGGGGCGCCAACCGTGCCGGCGGCGGAGTTCACCTCCTACTACGGCATGCCGGTGATCAACAAGCCGGTGTGGTCGTCGCCGGACATCCCGGGCTACCTGTTCCTCGGTGGGCTGGCCGGTGCGGCCTCGCTGCTCGGCGCGGGCGCCCAGGCCACCGGGCGCCCGGCACTGGGCCGGGTGAGCACCGCCGGCGCGTTCGGCGCCGGCGTGCTGTCGCTGGTCGGGCTGGTCCACGACCTCGGTAAGCCGTCGCGGTTCTTGCACATGCTGCGGGTGTTCAAGGTGACCTCGCCGATGAGCGTCGGGTCCTGGGTGCTCGCCGGGTACGTCCCCTTGGCCGGGATCGCCGCGGTGAGTTCGGTGTTCGGCAAGGCACCGAAAATCGGCATGGCGGCAACGGCCGGCTCGGCGCTGCTGGGACCGGCAGTTGCGTCCTACACCGCGGCGCTGATCAGTGACACCGCGGTGCCGGCCTGGCACGACGGCTATCCGGAGATGCCCTTCGTGTTCGTCGGCTCCGGGGCCTCGGCCGCCGGTGGGCTGGGACTGCTCGCTGCGCCGCTGACCCAGAGCGGGCCGGCGCGGGCGATGGCGGTGTTCGGCGTCGGCACCGAGCTGGCCTCCTTCGAGCGGATGGAGCGCCGCATCGGGATGACCGCCGAGCCCTACTCCCAGGGCCGCGGCGGCGTTTACGTACGGGCCGGCAAGGCGCTTTCGGTGCTCGGCGTCGCCGGCGCCCTGCTGGGCAGGCGAAACCGGGTGGTGAGTGCCCTGTCCGGCGCGGCATTGCTCGCGTCCTCGGCGGCGACCCGGTGGGGCATCTTCCACGCCGGGATGCAGTCGGCCAATGATCCGAAGTACACCATCATCCCGCAACGGGAGCGGAGCAAGGACAGACGATGAAACTCACGTCGAGACGCGGCTCGCGGCGGGTGACTGCGCTGTGGGCAGCGCTGCGCATCGGGCTGGGCATCACCGCGCTGAAGAAGCCGCGCTTGGCATCGCAGGCGTGGGTGGGACCCGACGCCTCGCACGGCCTCACCCCCGTCGTGCTCGGTCGGGCCGCTGGTGGGCGTGATGTTGCGCTGGGTGCCGGCGCGGTCGCCTGCGCTCTCACCGGAGCCCCGTTGACGCCATGGGTGCTCGCCGGCGGCGGGGCCGACGCGGTGGATGCCGTGGCCACCTGGCTAGGGGGACCCGATCTGCCGCGATGGCGGCGCAACCTGGTCACCGCCGTGTCCGCCGGCTCGGCGCTCACTGCAGTGTTCCTGGCCACCCAGGTCGACCGGCGACCGTCGCGGCTGCTGCGTTCCGGTCGCAGGCTGATCGGCGCGCGGCGTACCGGTGGCCGGCCCGGTGGCAAGGCCTCCCGATGAGCAGACCCCACTGGCGTTAGTCCCGCTGCTCGGACTGCTGGTAGGACGGCAGGTCGTAGTCGTCCTCGGATAGATCGATGCCTGGTTCGATCGACACCACCCGCACGGTCGGAATTCGCCCGTGCACGGGCGCCGCGACGACTAGGACTCCCAGCGGTTTGCCGCTTTGCGCCTCGGGTAGCCAGCGGAGGTGTCGGGGAGTTCGGTCAGTGCCATACCTCTCCGCTGGGCCGACGGGGTCGCGGACTCTCGCGGTGCTTTGGGAGTTCTACGAGTGGCTGCGCTACCACGGGCAAGGCCCCCCGCTGGTGGGCTACAACGACACCATCCTCGACCTGCTGATGGGCTGCATCGGCTCCCTGGTGGCCGGTGTCGGGCTCTCCTGGTGGGCGACCGCCGGCTGGGGCACCCGCCGAAGGCGACTTTCCCAACCCGCGCAGCCATAGCGACACCAGAGCGAGCCGCCGCGGGGTCAGGCGCGGTTGGGTTATTCATCGGGGGTGGGACGGTGGATGGTGATTGGATCTGGCGTTGGCACCCGGCCCTGGCCGTGTTCGTCGGCGCGCCAGTTCTGGACAGTTGGGCTACATTGATGCCGGGGAATCGAGATCGCCGTGTTCGGACGACTTCCGGTGCCGATTTCACACCGGACGCCGACATGGCATTCAGCTGGAACTCGACGCGGGAGATGTCATGGGCAAAACGCCACGGATCGCACTGCTGCTCGCGGCGACGGCTTGCCTGCTGGCCGTGATGGTGGACTGGATCGCCGCAGATCTTCGCCGCTCCGGGAAACCGATTGCGGCGATCCCCGAGGCGATGGTTGCCGCACCCGAGTAAGCGAGCTCGGCATCTTTCGATGCCTGTTAGTCCTTGCCGCGGCCGGTCGCCGCGTCTCGCATCTTGTCCACTGCGGCCGCGGCCAGCCCAGCTGTCTTGAGCACGCCCGGCTTCGGCGGAGTGTGCGGGTGCGGACGGGTAGGCGCCGCTTTCTTCGCGATGGCCATCTTCTTGCCGAGCTCTTCGAGTTCCGAGCGGGCCATCCGCTGGGCGGCCGGCCAGACCTCACGCTCCTCGTAAGCGATGTGCTCGCGGGCATCGGCGATGACGCGCCGCAGCAGGATCTCGAACCCGGAATCGCCCGGCTCCAGCTTGTCCAATTCCTGCAACACGCGTTTGGCCGCCTGCTCCTGCTCCAGTGCCGGGCCGGCGAGCTGACGGCCTTCCTTGAGCCAGTGCTGCACACTCGGCCAGAAGAACTCCTCCTCAATCGCCTCATGAGCCGATTCCGCCATCACCAGCTCGGTAACGAGTCGCTTGCGGGCGGCGTTGTCCTTTGGAGTCGCTGACCGGCCACTGGCCGCGCCGCGCTCCAGCTCATCGAGCATCGCGAGCACCTTGATGTGGTCCTCGCGCAGCAACGTGATCGCGTCCATATCCACCCTTGTCTCGTTTCCCCGTGCCGTCGCGGATCGGTTTCCCGTGCGCGGCTGACGCAAACCCGCGCTGCTACCTGCGGCCTGTCAACAACAGGTCGCCGTAACGGTCCCATAACAAACCGCTGGCCTAGGTGCCGCCAACGCCCTGTGGGGTAGCCGTATGCATCGGCGCCGTGAAGCGTGCCGGCGCCGGCTCGAACAACCAAGGAGAGGTCTTGAACACGAAACGACGCACAGTAGCGCGGATGGGTCTGGTCGCTGTCGCAGCGTCGTCGGCGCTGATTCTCGGCGCTTGCGGTGGTGGAAACGGGACAGCAGGCCAACAGGGCCAGAGCCAACAGAGTGGAACCGCCCAGGGCGGCGGCAACTCCAATGCGGTCGCCAGTAGCTGCGCCGCTGCCAATCAGATCCTAGATAACACCCAGTCCTACACCGGCAAACAGGTCACGTTCACCGGGACGGTCGGGCAGGTCGTCGGGCCACATGCCTTCACTGTGGCCGCCACTGGCAACAACGCCGGCAACAACAATGGTGGCATCCTGGGCGGCAACAACAACGCCAACAACGGTAACAACGCCCAGGGCGGCGGGACGCAAACCCTGCTGGCGGTGGACAAGGAGACCACGTCGCTGACCCCGGGTTCCCCCGTGCAGGTCACCGGCACGTTGCAGCCC
>DATNDR010000049.1:0-6860 GCA_035606945.1 Pseudonocardiaceae bacterium | reverse complement strand
CGTTCACGCCCACCACACGAGTCGCCATGACCCACCCCCAGGCAGCGGCCAGCTCAACCCAACCAGCCTGGCCTCATCCCAAGGCGACGTCACCTACCAACCCAGCCACCACCTCGGCGGTCCGAGGCGCAGCCTCTTTGGTTAGCTGCTCTGTCCAGGCAGCAAGAGAGACGGTCAGCCGTCGAGGCTGGGCTGTTCCAAGCGGCCTCGACAGCGAACTCAGCTCGGCCTGTACCGTCATCCACGACTTGATGGCCTCGTCTATCAACTCGGCCTCGGAATGCGGCTGGAGGCGTTCAGCACCCCAAAACCAAGGATTCTCGGACCGTCGTTGTGATTGTTCGTGGATAGCACCGATTAACTGCAATGTTCGCGGTCGAGGGCTGCCGCGCGGTGCCCGGCTTGACAGGCCCGGATCGCCAGCCTAATCGCCAGGTGGGTTTTTCCGCGGGCCCGTGCACACTCGACGAGGACACCGTGGCGCGTTATCGCCGGGTGCTCGGCGACGACCACTCTCATACCCGGCCTGGGCTGACAACCTTCGTCGATCTGCGTGCGCTGTGTGAAACATGAAAAGGCCCGCCACCTGCAAGAGTGGATCCGTACTCAGCGCGGGACCGGGCGCATTACCGCCCTGGCTGATGCCACGACGAAACCGACCGCAGCGCACCGGCACTCCAGCGCGCAGTCCCTAATTGATCTCGACGAACAAGCAGGGGTGGGTCGTTTCTCCGGAGCGTCAACGGCGGGTTTCGGCGCGCGCGCCGGATCCGGAGGTCACCAAGTCCTGTGGGGTGCGGATCGGGTCTGCGGGTGCGGCGGTGGCGGCCCCGTCGAGTTCGCGCAGCTGTGATTGCAGGTCCAGCGGCGCCGTCGGCGCCGATGCCCTCCGAGCGGTGCGCTGTGTCGCGAATCGTTTCGGCCGTGGACACACCCGGCAGTGACGCAGGTGCCCGGTGTTGGCCAAGGTCGACAGCGGCAGCCGCCACCGCCTGCGTTTGTTCGCTCACCGGTTGATGTACGCCATAGCAGTACCCGTGGGTGGGGGGCTAGCCGCGGTCAAACGGCGGATGCAAGGCTGCCCGCCTCACAAACCGCGGAGCCTGGATAACAGCCAGCGATTTCTCCGTCGTCGGGTGCCGGTTTGGGGCTGTGGTCTGCGTGGGTTTGGTGCTGGCGCAGTCTTCACGGAAAGCTGATTGTCGCCGGTTGTGCTACGCCCAGAAGGGCCTAGCGTGTGCGCAGCAGTCGCTGCCAGACACACACTGACGCGACATAGTGATCTCTTTTTGGTGGGTGTGTGGGATGAGTTGCCTCAGTTGCTTGATCGGGCGGCGGCGGTCGCCGCCGTGCTCGCTGAGCTGGAGGTGCATCGCAACGAGCCCGTACTGATCACGTTGCCCGAGGGTCCCGGCTTCGTCGAGTCGTTTGCCGGCGTGGTCGACCAAGAGGCACTGCCGCTGCCGGCCGGCCCGCTGTTGTCAGCATCGGAGCTGGCTGCCGCTGCGGCGGCACGGGCCCGGGTGGTGCTGGCCTCGCTGGGTCAGCTACCCGCGTAGGCCGAGTAGACACCGAACCGATAATGCTGATCAATGGGTCACCCGGACCGTGGGCAGCCGTGCTGCGGCTGCGCTAAGCCCGGTGCGGTTGGTCACCGCGGTGCCGCCGTGGCGGTGCGTGCCGCGCTGCGCAGCGGGCGTCATCGTCGGTGATGCAGCACCTATGAAGATCGCTTTAGTACAGTCCATTTGCCAGCGGGATCACGGCGAATAGTGTTCTGGCGATGGAGCTCGGTCATAGTCAGGTAAAAACGGTCAAAAGCGGCTTTGGCCGGCGCAGCATTCCTTCCTTCGAATGCAGGTGTACCCTCCGGTCGCCTCGATTACCTTCCCGACCCCGCGTGATTGAGGACAGCCCGACCCGGCCGGCGCTTTCCGCGGAGGTCCGCGCCGTCGGGTCGGGCGCCGATCACGATCGTCAGCTGCTCCGGTGACGAACACGCTACCCAAGATGGTGGGTGCAGTGGGGTGATCAACCGCGATGACGAGATGAGGCCCCCGAGACAAGATTCAGGCCGTCCTGCATGATCCGTCGGGGTTCTATCTCAACCTGCACTCGACGGAATTCCCCGACGGAGCGATCCGCGGCCAGCTCGGGTAACCAGCTTACCGACGGAGCCGGACAGGACGCCGTCTCCGCCCTCACCTCCATCAAGCAGGGCCAGGCTGGGCTCGGCGCCGCCAGCACGGCGTCTACAGGACCGCTGCGGTCAGGATGAGCGTCGCCGGCAAGTTCGCTTGCTGGGGGCATATCAGAGGCCAGGCCACCCGGCCCCTTACCGGATCAGCGGCGTACCACGCGCCACATCCACCGACGGCGGCGTTCCCATCTCCGCGATGCGGTTACTCTCGAGGTACGTCCAGGTCGAGGGCCGTGAGGCAGGCGACCCCTACAGTCAGCGCACTGCCCAGATGCCGGCTCGGGCACGGTGGTGATCTACTAAGTGCGGTGCTCCGGGTAGTGGCAGGGCTGAGCATCACACAGGGCCGAGGCTGGGTGCGGCTGTCAGGCCATGACCGCGTCTCGGTCGTCGAATTGACCGTCCGCGTGCGCGTGATCCGGCCTGCGCCAGTCTCCTGCTGGAGCCCACAGCTTTTGCCCCGGGTGCGCAGTAGTGTCTTATGCGCTCACCGCAGGTGTCCACCGGCGTTTTTCTGATGAAAACCATGGCGGAGATGTCTGGGGGTGCGCGTCAGATCCAACGGCCACCGGGGCTTGCTCGGTACTGATCGTGTCTACGGATCCGGTGGGCTGCTGCGCGCGCAGGTGTTGGAGTTGGGCCTGCAGAAAGCGCATCAGACGGACGCGGTAGTCGTCCTCGAAAACGCGCAGGTGCTCGATCCTGTTCTCCAGGGCAGCCTTGTCCGCGTCTAGCGCGGTGATGATCACGGTGTGCTGACGCAGCTCCTCCTGTTGCTGGGATGCGACCTTGTCTACCTGGGTCCTGGACTGCCGCTCCACGGTTTCGGCCCGGGTATGGGCATCGTGGAGCACGGTCTTGGCCCGAGTTGCGGCCTCGCTGACCAAGCCCTCGGCCGTCGATTGCGCCTCACGCAGCAGCCGCTCGGCGTTGGCGCGGGCCTGGCTGAGCAGGGCATCAGCTTCGGCCCGAGCCTGGCTGGTCACCCGATCCGCCGTCTGTTGAGCCAGATTGAGCACCCTAGCCGCGTGGTGGTGGTAATCATCCTCGCCGGCCGACAGCGGTTGCCTCATCGGTGGGGACACGAGCTCCAGCGGGGCCGCTGCGGTGTCGATTGCAGCCGGGCCTGGCTGCTGATCACACTGCTGGAGCTGGTTCCGCAGATCGGTATATTCCTCCAGCGACCGGGCCAGCTCGACCTCTACCACGTTGAGGAAGGCATCCACTTCATCTTCGTGATAGCCCCGCTTGCCTATCGGCGGCTTACTGAATGCCACACCGCGTACCTGCGCTGGGGTTAAATGCATCACATCACCTCACACACTCCTTGGCTGGTGAACCGACGTGGTCAGTGAGTCTGGAGAAGTCCTAGGGTCGCTGACGATCGCGAAACAACCGCTCCCCACGCAGACAACACTTGGGTGACAAATCTTAACAGAGCACTCCACTCCGACCCACTGTGGATAACGTCCCCCGGTGGAGGCAAAACTGCGCCAGAATTATCCCAATTTGGTGCACTCTTCCTAAACGCGGAGGGGTCTGGGGTCGTTGGCTGGCACTCGGTGAGGAGGGCCACCGGGGTCGGCCACCATCCGCTGCTCGCTCTATCGGGATAGGCAGTCGTATGGCGACGATTCATGTTTGTACCGCGCAAAGAGTGGATGCCTCCGGCGAGACCGTCGAGGGCTACCTCGCTGACATGCGCAAGCACCGTCCCCGATTCCTACCGCGCGCTTTCTCAGTTCGAAGGCGAATTCGGTGGTGTGGGCCACGGCACCATCACCCGCTTCAGAGTGGGCCACTGACGGCCGCATCCGCAAGTAACGGATGCGGTCGTCGAGCCGTAGTCTGGAGGGATCCGCACCGAGTCCGACATGAACTCAAGCCTCGTGACTACATTTACCGCCACCCCTCAAGAAGGCACTGATGTGTTGATGGAAAGTAGGCACGCCTGACCGCTGTGGCGCTCGATCAGATGTATGGACGACTTCGGCGAAAGCTGCGGGAATCCGATGCCTCGGGTGGATATCGACACCAAGTTCATAGTGTCCGCGGCGGACATTCTATGCGAATGCTGCTAACGCAACCGGTGCCATCAGGCAACGCTGCCCGGCACGGGCCTACCCCCTTGCCATCCCCTCGTCCTGGCCGCTGACATCGCCGCCACGACGTGGACGATCCCATGGTCGTTTGCGGGGCTGGCCTACACCGGCCGGATTCGCGGGTGCATTTCAGAATCTATTCCAGATGTGGCTACCCGGGGGTATCCGTCGATCGCTACGCCCTGTGGGTGCCGAATAGCCCATCCACGGCGATGACAGCAGCTTCACTCGACGGTGGATGTCAGGCGTGATCGTCGACCATGGCGGTGTGACTGCGGTATCCGAGCGTCCGGCAGTTGGTGGCGTGGCATGGCCTTCTGGCCTGTGTTCGAGGTCGACGAATCAGCAAGCCCCCAGATAAGGAGAGCGCTAATCGGTAGCAAAAATACGCCACGACCGCCGACGTGGTACCGGATCGTGATCACCTGATGGCTGTCTGTCCCAACCTACCTAGGTTCGCCACTGATCTACTACGACACAACTACCGACAACCTTCGACGCTGTATCGGGCTACTACGGAGATCAACAAAACTGGATCGCTGCCCATCAAAGACCCCCCGCACCACCATGCGGCGATGACCGACCGTAGTAGCCTCCTGGCTGCTGTAATGGCCATACCCACAGTAGGGCGGTGTCGTTCCGTGATAACCGGGCCGGACGGACATGCACCGGCTCAGGTGACCACCTCGTCACCCACCACACAAACAGAAAACGTCTGCAAACTCATCGTTGGGACGCAGTCCGACGACGCTGACCGACCACTGTCCGCGGTGGACACGCCGTCGTCGGTCATCCCCATCCTCTTTGTCGACCAGCTCAGCATTCCGGAAAAGATGGATTAGGGTTGTCGAGAAGACAACCGTATACCGGAGTTCAGCGGTGTCATCAGCGCAAGCGCTCCCCACCTACGCCGCATCAGCGCGTCACCAACGCCCTGCGGGCGCGTGCCCCAACACGCCGGCAACCATGTCGGCGGCACCGAAGCCGGCCCAGTCCGGCCGGCGGACCTACCTTGCATCACCGCCCGCTCCCGCGCCTCGTCAGTTTCAGCGATCCATGGCCAGCCCAACTCTGCGCGGCCAGCGCAGCGGTACAGCTGCGCAATACAGCAACGCCGCCCACCAACACCGGCCCACAACGTCCGCCACTGGCCGGCGACCTGCGGAAATAACCCCCATTGACCGCCCTGCCCGCAGTTCGGGACGAAGAGACCGTGGGTTCAAATCCTGAAACCCGACCGCTGGGACCACGAGTCGGCGTCCGTCCCCGGCGCCAGATGTCGCTTACGTGGCTTGTGTCAGGGGCTTGGGACGGTTGGAACACCCTCAGCACCCCATCAGACCTCGTTCGGCGGACCATTCCGCAACTCAGCGGCCATTGTCGAACTCACCGCTGGCCAAGCTTGCCTCTCCAAGTCATGGCGAGCGGGCTTCGCAGCTGATCACGAGCCGGTCAGCCTCGCAATAAGACACGCCGCTTCTTCGTCGTGAAGCTCTCCCGTGGGCCAGCGCTCAAGCTGGTCACGGTGCTGAGCGAATCCGTGAGAAGCGGCGGTGCCGTCGGTTCGCGGCAACAAGCGCTCACGTTTGTCGATCACACTCGGCACTTGGCGAAGCCAGCCAGATAGTCGCTTTTTGACAGCCCCGTGATGCTGCCGCAAAAATGACATCCACAGGGTTAGCAGATTATTCGTTACCGGCTCCTCTATGCTGCCAGCACCAGTAAGCACGCGACCAACAGCGGGCTCATATCGGGCTCCGCAGTTTCATTCGCACCCGACACAGCCCGGCACTACGCGACACTGGAAATCAGCAACGATGGCCGCTGAACATGCATTAATCGGCCTTAACCATCACTACCCAACACTATGCGACACTCGGAGCAGCAAACTTTTAATCCGCGTGTCGGAAGCAGCTCGGGACTACCCCACCAGCAAGACTTTCCGCTGCTGGAGGACGTGTGCGTAGTGGCCAAGGGCCCGTCGGACACACCCTGCTCCGACTGTGGCACCGGCGGGCGACGGGCGTCCCGGCCGGCGCAACCACAGTGGTGGCATTTGTGGTTGCATTCGCCCGCGATCAGCGAGGCCCAGGAGTGGCGACGTCCGGGCCCACGACCTGCCCAAAGTGTTGCGGTGGTCACCACAGATCGCCGGGTCGACGACCTTGAAAGCGAGCGTCCCGCGAGGGACCGGGGATTCGAATCCCTCCGCTTCGGCTACCCCTGAGCAGCATTAACGCTGGACAGGATGATCATCTTCCGGTGTCCGTTCTGACCCGTGGTTGCATTCCTGGTTGCAATTGGGCTGTGCTGTGCCTGCGGCTAGATCACAGGCGTGCGTGGCTGGGTCGCCTCGCTGGTGCTACTTACCAACAGCGCCGTGGTCAGACCCGAATCCGCGAGTAGCAGGGAGAGGCGATCTTCTGTTCTGTTGTTGATCTTCCGGTGGGTGGTTTCTGGGTTCGGGGCAGGATGGTGGCCCGAGTGTCGCCTCGGGTGGGCGGGTTTCCGGGGTTGTCGGGGCCGGGTGGCCTGGTCAGGGCGTGGTCGGCAGGGCG
>DATNDR010000072.1:0-17779 GCA_035606945.1 Pseudonocardiaceae bacterium | reverse complement strand
CGGGCTACGGGCCATGAGCGCTGCTGACGAGCCTACCAGGGGACACCGACCCCTAGTAGATCCACCCGCTGATCGGAGGGCTGTCGTTGCCCGTCGACCGCGAGAGTCACTCGTCGGCCGACGTCTAAGCTAAGGCCGTCCCATCACGATTCGATGATCTTCATCGACGCAGTCAAGCGGCATCCACTCTTGACGCAATGGCCCCTTCGCTATGGCGACCTGCTACCCAGCGCAGTCCCCTGCGCGGGATCACCATCGACGTAAGGTCAGCATTGCCAGCGGGCACACCGACCGATAACGACTGTTGGCGGCTGGACCGGAGAACACCAGAACACAGCGGTACGTCTCCAGACTCAGGAGGAGTTCCCCGATGGCCAAGACACCCACGCCCAAGCGGGTGCGGCGCCCGGTGCTGCTCGCGATCGCTGGTGATAGCGCGGCCGGCAAGACCACCCTCACCGAGGGTCTCGCGGAGGCTCTCGGCAAAGACAGGTGCGTATCGATTTGTGTTGACGACTACCACCGCTACGACCGTCAAGAACGCAAGTGCCTGCCGTTCACCGCGCTGCACCCGGACTGCAACTACGTCGAGATCATGGAACAGCACCTGCAGCTGCTGGCCACTGGACGCCCCATCCTCAAACCGGTCTATGACCACGGCACCGGCCTGCTGGCTCGCCCCGAGCTCATTGAGCCGGCCGAGTTCATCATTGTCGAGGGATTGCTGCCATTGCACACCAAGCTGGCCCGGACCTGCTTCGACGTGACGGTTTACCTCGACCCACCCGAGGACGTGCGCCGGAGGTGGAAGATCAACCGAGACACCGGTAAGCGCGGCTACGCCGTCGAGCAAGTCACCGCCGAGATGGAACGGCGCCGCCCGGAGAGCGACGCGTTCATCATCCCCCAACGCCGTCACGCCGACATTGTCGTGCGATTCCACCCGACCACTGGCCGCGACGACCCACCGGACACGCCGCTGTCAGCGGAGCTGCTGCTGCGATCCACCATCCACCATCCCGACCTGACCACGGTGCTCGCGCCGGGGATGCAGCAGACTATCCACCTCACCCTCCAGCGCGACGAACACGGCCGACCGGTGGACGCCCTGTACGTGCGCGGGGACACACCGCGGGAGGAAAGTCGCAAGGTGGAGAACGTGATCTGGTCTTCACTTGTCGGCGAGCAAGGCGATGCGCCTAGCACCCTCGGCGCCATCGGCGACGACCGCCGCAGCGAACCGCTAGCGATCACCCAGCTGATGCTGCTCTACCACCTACTCGACGCAGTGCAATGAGCTGGATCCACCGATCGGCACGGGTACCTCTATCGAAATCGGCTCGGCCGTGGCCCTCAGATGAAGCAGGTTCGTGGCCCGTCACCTCGGCTCAGGCAGTTTCGATTGGCTGGGAATGGCCTCGAATGGACATTTTCCGCTGTCGAGTAACGGTACCGCGCGGTGTGGGGTGCACAGTTCGACTGACACCGCTGGCATAGTGAACCGATTGAGAGTAACGTGCGCAGTGGTCGACTACTTTTCGTGCGCACGGCATTCAGCCCGCGTCGTTTTCGGCCGCATCATGACGTCGGCTGTCGTTCACGCCGGGACGGGAACGCCGACATGGCGTCGGTTCGCGCCACCAACCCCGCCCAGATCACGTCGATGCGTACAGCGGAGGCAGTCGCAGCTCGGCGAGTACCGAGTGGGCTACCTGACGTGCGCGTCCGTGGCAGCGGTGTGCGCACGCGCGCGGGAGCTCCCAGCAATGCCATCAAGACGGGCGCGGCGCCGCACTCGCTGCCGGACTGCCCGTTGGCGGCAGCGGTGGTCAACCCGAGCAACATCGACGACCTAGGGAAGTTGCGTGCCCAGATCACTGGGGTGTGCGCGGAGTTGGAGTGGGCCGCACCGCTGTGGCTTGAGACCACAGTCGAGGACCCAGGTGGTGGTCAGGCGAGAACCGCGCTGGCCGCTGGTGCCGATGTTGTCCTCGTCTGCGGCGGGGATGGCACGATCCGGCATGTGGCGCAGGTTCTCGCTGGATCGGGCACCGCGTTGGGTCTGGTGCCCGCGGGTACCAGCAACGTGCTGGCCCGCAACCTCGCTATTGGGCTAAATGACCCGGCCCGAGCCACTCGGATTGCGTTGTCCGGCACAAACCGCGCGGTCGACGTCGGTCGGGTGACGATCGATGATTGTGCCGAGGAACAGGTTTTTTTGGCGATGGCCGGGGTGGGCTTCGATGCGGCAATCATGGCCGGCGCACCCCACGAGTTGAAGTCTCGGCTGGGTCCGCTGGCGTATTTCGTCTCCGGAATGCGGGCTCTGAGGGGTCCGAGGGCCCCGATCACCCTCACTGTGGATGGCCGGATTGAGCCGCCCCGTCAGGTCCGCACGGTCGTGGTCGGCAACTGCGGCAAACTTCTCGCCGGGCTGGTGTTGATGCCCGCGGCCAGGGTGGATGACGGGCTGCTGGATGTCGTATCCATCGGGCCGCGGAACATCCTGGGATGGCTGGCGGTGACCGCGCGGGTGCTGACCCGCCGCTGCCGTGGTCACCGGATCGTGCAGCACTGGCAAGGCCGCGCCGTCATCATCAGCGCGGAGTCTCCGCAGCTGGCCCAACTCGATGGCGATGCGGTGGGTGAAGTGCAGGCGTTGCGGATGCGGGTGGACCGGGGCGCCCTGCTGGTGCGCGTCTAGCTCACTCCGCTGCAAGAATGTCGAGCATGGTCAAGATACCTGCGCGTTCCGCCGAGACGTCTCCGCCGTGCCGTCCTCGTCCGTCCGCCGAGCTCGGGTTCGTGCGCAGGCCCATGGTGCGCTGGCTCTGACCCAGAGCCGCACCTCATCGAAAGCCAATCACGATCACTGGCCAACCAAACGCAGCCCCCAAGTCTGATCCAAGGCATATACCGTGATGGCGACCCCGCAGTTGCGCTCTTTTGAATGTCGGGGCTCAAGCTAACGGCACGCAGTATCCGCGGGCGCCAGACCTTCTGGCGGGATCAACCGTAGCTCGCCGTGCAGGCCTGCGCTGGTGGCGCAGCCTGGCCCAGCAACAGCCGGGTCCGTTGCGCCTGAATGAGGCGATCCGCAGCCTCTCACCGCGGTGTCAGCTGTGCGAAGCGGGACGCTGCTACCCCCTCAGGGTTTGGTCGGAGGAGAATCTGTACCATTCCACAGGTAGCCCTGGACCTCGGCGACGCCCCTGCGTCGGCTGAAGGGTGGGTTTTTTCGGTGCAGTCAGAGCACCCCGGTGAGTGGATATCCGCCATCGGGCGGCCGCCGTCTCCGATGTCAACGATCCCGGCGGCTGGCGTTGCAGCGCTCGGCCCGCAACCGATCCTGGCTGGGCAGCGCACCCGGGCCGAGCAGCTGCTGGTCAAGGTCTTCGTGGTGGTGCCGTTGTTGGCGTTGATCGCCGCCGTCCCGCTGGCGTGGGGGTGGGCTCTGGGCTGGGCCGACATCGGTCTGGCCCTGGGTTTCTATGTTTTGTCTGGTCTTGGGGTGTCGGTGGGGTTCCACCGGTATTTCACCCATGGCGCGTTCAAGACCAGCCGTCCCTTGCGAATCGCACTGGCTGTGGCGGGCAGCCTCACGTTTCAGGGTCCGGTGATCGACTGGGTCGCTGACCACCGACGCCACCACGCCTTCGCCGACACAGACGGTGACCCGCATTCTCCGTGGCTGTTTGGCACCACCCCGGTAGCGGTGGCCAAGGGTTTCTGGCACGCGCACCTGGGCTGGCTGTTCGTCGGCAACCGCACCAACCCGGTCCGCTTCGCCCCTGACCTGCTCGCCGATCCCGACATCCGCCGAGTCAACGACACATTCCTGTGGTGGGCGGTAGCGAGCCTGGTCACGCCCGCGCTACTCGGCGGCCTGATCAGCTGGTCCTGGTGGGGCGCGATCACCGCGTTGTTCTGGGCCGGCCTGGTGCGGATTGCGGTGCTGCACCACGTGACTTTCGCGATCAATTCGATCTGCCACATGATCGGTGTCCGCCCCTTTACCACCCGGGACCGCTCGGCGAACTTTTGGCCACTGGCCATCGTGTCCTTCGGAGAGTCGTGGCACAACCTGCACCACGCCGATCCCACCTGCGCCCGTCACGGCGTGCTCCGCGGCCAAATCGACATCTCCGCCCGGCTGATCTGGAGCCTGGAGAAACTCGGCTGGGTCTCAGACGTGCGGTGGCCCACAGCGCGGCGGCTGGCCCGCATCACCCGCACCCCGCCCTACACGCACACCTCGACGTAAAGCACACCCCGAGCACAGCACGCGCCGGGCGGCGCGACACGGTGCACCGCTGTACGCGGCGATTTCCGTCCTCGGGGCATTAGGTTAGCCGAGCGGGTACCAGTGAATTCTCGCCAGTAGCCGTCGCCATCAACTGCAGATTTGGGAGTAGCGTAGTGATATCGCTCCGGACCTCGGCGACACCGAGTGAACCGACACGCGGCCCGGGGCAGGCGAACTCTCTTCGAGCCCGATCAGTGGGTGAACACACACAACAGGGCTCAGGAGGTACCTCATGGTGGCGTCCACCGTGACGTTGCTGGCCATCGGAATCGCGGCGGGTGCGGGAACGCACCGCAATCGATTTCGTCCTGTGACACGGCTCGCCAGCAGCCGACAGAAGCGGAGGGCCCCGCTTCGCCAACCGGGCCAGTGAACAGAAAAAGCGGCCCCGATACCGGTCTTCCGATCCGCCGTTCCTGCCAGTCCGTAAGAACCGGGAGCATTCGATCGCCGGGAACGGGCACAACAGACAAAGGTCAAAGAACATGCCAACAACTGAGCTGACATATCTCCGCGTCGAGCCGAGCACAGCGGACCGGCCCGACCTCACCTGTGCCGTGTGTCCGCACGAATGGGCCGCCCACGATCCGATCGGAATCAGATTCTGCTCCGCGACGGTCGCGGGCCGGCTCCACCGAGGATGTGTCTGCGTCAGCGACACCCGCAAGGAAGACCGCCGATAACCAACAGCTGACCGGTCTGCCAACGTTCGAACCGCTGGTGTCGCGCCGCCACGCGGCTCGCGGACGAGCCGAAGCGCTGGAGACGGCGGCGCTGGAGCAATTTTTTGACCATTTGCGTCCCTGTGCGCCGGTGACCACTGCTGGCGGGAAATGACCGACGCCGTGGTTGTGGCCGCTGGAGGCATGGGTGGCTGCCCTGCACGCGCCGTTCATCGACGATTTCACCGGCTTCGACCGGCCTGGTAACTGTGGGCTGAGTTCGTCCCGTCCGCGTTCGGACCCACTGCGGCGTGATCATGACCGGCAGGTGCTCCACCAGTTGGCGGGTCATCTCCCAGGAGATGCCGCCGCGGCCAACAATGATCCCGGCTCGCAGTATGGTGACCGGCACACCACCGGACCGGAGCAGGTCCTCCACTTCCGGCGACTGCGCAAGTGGGCATACAAGGCCGCAGCCCCGCTTCGGCCGGGCGCGGCCGAAGATGCGCGCCGCCTCGGCGTCGCGCTTCGCAAAGTCAGCATGTCCAGGGAGTGCACGAGGTAGTGGGCCACACCGCAGCCGCCGAGGGCGACACTCAGCGATCCGGCGTCATGAACGTCGCCGCACAGTGTCACGCCCGCACGCGGTATTTCTCAGCGGCGCCGCGTCATCGCCCGCACCGTATGGCCCGCCTACTCCAATGCGGACACAACCGCCTGCCCACACCCGGACGACCGCACCCCAGAACCTTCATGGGACAACCCTCTCCCAAGGGCACGGCAACGCGAACCGCCCACCGGCACATTAGAGGCGAGCGCGTGACCTTTCTCACAAGTTTTCCGAAATCTTCATAAATTCGTGCTCGGCGGCCGGTCCGCCACGTGATCGATATCACAGTAGCGTGATTTTACGAACCGCAGCACCTGCAGGCCTTCGCTTTATCACAATTTGGTCTCCAATTGAACCGTCTACCGCTGGTGCTTCGAATGGTAGGCATAATGGTAGATATAAATACTTCCCGGTTGTCCACTCCTGTGGCTGCGTTCGTCGGTTTGCTGTCGGTGGCCGCGGGGCTTGGGGTAGGGCAACTGGTGGGCGGGTTCGTGTCGCCGAGTTCTTCGCCGTTTCTCGCGGTGGATGGCACGGCGGTAGATTTCACCCGATCTGGCTCAAGGACTTCGCGGTCCGCACCTTCGGTAGCGACGACAAGCTCGTTCTGCTCTCGGGCATGGCGGTGGTGATCGGCCTGGTCGGGGTGACTACCGGGCTGCTGTCCCGGCGCTCCCAGCAGACTTGGCTGGGCAGCCTGACCGCCGTACTGACCGACCCCGGCAGGCAAGCCAGAGATCGGAATGAACCGCGAGCCGCCGCCGATCGAGCACGGCTTCCCCGTCCGAATGATCGTCCCAGGTCTTTATGGTTTCGTGTCCGGCACCAAATAAATCACCGATATGGAGCTCGCCACGTTCGATACGAAGCGTGCTTACTGGTTGCAGCGCGGCTGGGGCCAACGGGCCCCGATCAAGAC
This sequence comes from Pseudonocardiaceae bacterium, assembly GCA_035606945.1. Lineage (GTDB taxonomy): Bacteria > Actinomycetota > Actinomycetes > Mycobacteriales > Pseudonocardiaceae. Next base: position 11,282 of record DATNDR010000072.1, on the reverse strand, counting down.
GATATCCGGATCGACAGTCCCGGCGCATTCCGGGCGAGTCCGCCCGGACTCACCGATCACAGGTATCGCATGGGCGCATACCCAGGGCATCGACAAGGTCGAGGTACACGTCGACCACGGCCAGTGGCAGCCCGCGGAGCTGTCCACGGAAGTCAATATATAGACACCTGGCGGATGTTCCGGCTGCGGGGACGGTGGGAACCCGTCCTTCCTGATCACCACCCTGAGCCCGCTAGCGCAGACCGCTGAAGTAATGAAGACGTGCTGACTACAGCGCAAATGTGTCCTATTCGTAATCTCAGGCGGGTGAACCCACGGCTGTCGACTATCGACCTAACCCACGTGACGCCCGGACCAGCCGGGCCGGAAAATAGTAGAGATCGAGTGAGGAAAAATTTGATGAGGAAAATCCAGAGACTGGCGGCGGTCGGTGCTATGGCGGCCCTGACCGCCGTGGTCGGCGCCTGCAGCAGCACGCAGCAGCCGACCACCGGAAGTCAAGCCTCCACCCCAGCCAGCGAGCCGGCTGCGCCCCCCGGCGCGGCGACCGCGCCCACGGGCAGTGGCGTCACCAAGATCAGTGAAATCTTCGGTCCGGCCTGCAGCCAGGTGCCCACGGAGGGCCCGGGCTCGGCGCAGGGCATGGTCAACGACCCGGTGGCCACCGCGGCCAGCCACAACCCGTTGCTGACCACGCTGACCAAGGCCGTGGCCGCAGCCAACCTGGTCGACACCCTCAACAGCGCCCCGGCGATCACCGTGTTCGCCCCCACCGACCCGGCATTCGCCGCGTTGGAAACCCAGCACCCCGGCATCACCAATCAGCTGACCACCGCGCCCGACGTCGCCACCCCGAACAGCCAACTCGCCAAGATCTTGACCTACCACGTCGTCGGCCAGCGCTACGACGCCGCGGGCATCGTCTCAGCGGGCACACTCACCAGCCTGGAAGGCGCCAAGCTGACCATCGGTGGCACCGCGGCAGCACCAACCATCAACGGCGCCCCGGTGCTCTGCGGCAACATCCCCACCAAAAACGCCACCGTGTTCGTCATCGGACAGGTGCTGTCCCCGCCAGCTTCCTGAGTTAGGTCAATAGCTACCCTCGTCAGGGCGCTCCATGAGCGGAGCGCCCTGACGCATGTCACACGACTGAGCCGCGACAGTGGTCTTTGGGGTAACCGTCGCCGCCATCAATGGCGCGGAAGCTGGCCGGAGGGGCATCCGGACCACCAGCGTGGACCGGATGCCCCTCAGTCATACAAGCCGTCAAATGAGAGACCTGTGATCAGTCGCCGAAGCGCACTGGCTAGCTCTGGTGCGCCTGGTCGAATGCTTGCTGGATTGAGCCCGGGATCCTGCCCCGGTCGTTGATGCTGTGGCCGTGCTGGCGGGCCCACTCGCGCACGGCCTGGGTCTGCTCGCGGGACCGACCGCTGTCGCTGGTGCGGGTCTTGCGGGCACCGCGACCATGACCGCTGGTGGCGACCTTCCGGGCGCTTTCAACGAATCCAGCGACGGCCTCGTTGAACTCCTTAATGTTTTGACTCGAGAGGTCAATTTCGTAGTTGGTTCCGTCGACAGCGAAGGTGAATGTCCGCTCCGCCTCCGAGCCGTCGATGTCGTCAATGAACTCTCGAATTACCTTCTGCGCCATGTAGGCGGTCTCCTCACGATCAACACTTCTGGGGGTGGCACAGATAGTAGACCAGAGGCCGATCGGAAACCTAATAGGGTAAATCGGTCTCGCTAAGCTCCCGGCGCCGGGGCGTTCTGAGCCACGATTTTCTAACTCCTCAGCGTGTTCTCGGGCGCGGCCTGCGGCCCAGCCTGAACCCCTCCGCGATGCCGCTCTCGTTGGTCGTTTGATCCGGCGGTTGGATCGTTGTCGTGACGGCCGTCCCCGCTGGCCCAAACTCGCAGCTCCGCGGCCCGGCGGTGTGGGTTCGCCGGTAACCAGGTGCTCGGCTCTCACTGATCTAATCTTGTTGACTGGTTTGTTCGCTGGGGACCTGCCGGGTGTTACCGCGGTGTGGTTACTCGCAGACCGGGTGGTGTTTCGATCACTATGGTGGTGTCGCCGTCATGGGAGATGGAGAGCTCCCCTTCGGGGAATGGGATCCCGTGGACTTCGAGGCGGTGCAATCCTTTGGGTAGCGCGGGGTTGAGTGTCACGGTCCTGGCCGGCACATCGGGTTGGAGCCCGAGGCACAGTGCGACGATCGCCAGCGGCACTCCGGCTGCCCATGCCTGTGGTCGGCACGCCGTGGGGTAGGGCACCGGGAAGTCGTCCGGCTCGCGACGGTGCCCACCGAACAGTTCTGGTAACCGATCGTCAAAGATTGCTAGGGCGTCGAGCAGTTCACCTACCAGGCGCATCGCCACATCGTCGAGGCCATAATGTCGCAGGCCTTCGCAGGCGATGAGGGTGTCGTGTGGCCATACCGATCCGAGGTGATAGGAGATTGGGTTGTAGCCCGCCATGTCGGTGGAGAGCGTACGTAGTCCCCACCCGCTGGACATGGCTGGACTTGCCAGCTGGCTAGCGACCTGCTCGGCTTCCTGCGGCGAGGGCACGCCGCACCATAGTAGGTGTGCCATGTTCGAGGTGATTGAGTCGACCTGGCGCTTGTCATGGTCCAAGGCCAGCGCGAACGAGCCCGGCCTACCGTCAGCGCTCGGTTGCCAGTATCGCCGCCGGATCAGCTCGCGTAGCTCCTTCGCGTCGGCGATCAGGTCGTCAGCCTCTGAGTGATGACCCAGGTGAGATAGCACCGCGGCGAGCTCGCGGCGGGCTCGGTAGGCGTAGCCCTGCACCTCCACAATCGCGATCGGGGGGGTGGCCAGCTGGCCGTCAGCGAACTGTACGGCGTTCTCTGAGTCCTTCCAGCCTTGGTTGACTAGGGATCGGGGCCCGGTGGGTGCGTACTCGATCAGGCCGTCGCGGTCGGGGTCGCCGGGGCCGCGAAGCCAGCCCAACGCTGCCCGGGCGGCAGGCAGCAGTTCGATGAGTGCCTCGCGGGGGGCGCCCCAGCGCAGCGCCTCGCCCAGCATGATCAGGAACAGCGGCGTCGAGTCGGCACTGCCGTAGTAGGGGCGAGTCCCGCCGGTGGTGCCCTCGCCCAGCCATAGCCGGTCGCCGAACCGGACCTCGTGCAGGATCTTGCCTGGTTGCTCTTCATTGCCGGGGTCATGGACGCGGCCCTGCCTGGCGGCGAGCGCGACGAGGGTGTCGAGGATCAGCTCGGGCCGAAATGCCCGGGCCTGGTAACTGGAGATCAGCGCGTCTCGACCGAACAAGGCGACAAACCAGGGGATCCCGGCAGCGAGCAGACGCCTGGCATCGTTGCGTTCGTCGGGGATGCTGAGCGCGTCAAGATCGGTCAGCGAACGCAGGCAGCCGCGAGCCAGACGCTCGGGCAGGCTCTGCACCACCACATCCGGCCGACCTACGGTTTCGATCCGCGGCCGGACGGCGATCCGTTCCTCGTTGCCAGAACCACGGTGCGCACTCACCTCGATGCGCAGCACCCACGGTTGATCCCGGCGCAGACAAAGTGCCCAGCGCGCGAAGTTATAGCCGACTATGTCGGCAGGTGGCTCCATCCGTACCGACGTCGTACGCCGAGACCCGCTGGCCTGGAAGCACAGGCAACCAGGGGAGTTTTGCTTCGGGATACCGGACGACTGCACCCGGGGGTCACCCGCCAGGCGACGGACCTGGAAAATATCGGCGAAGTCGGCATCCAACTGGATCGAGAGATGCACCTGGACAGGATCGGGCCTCCAGCAGCGCAGCGTCAGGGTCTCTACCATCCGACCGGGCAAGAGTTCGCGCAGGCGCTCGCATTCGATCGGCGCGTCGGGCAGCCGGTCAGTCAGTGTGGCGTAGCCACGGAAATGCGCTGTGGCCGGATTCACCAACCCGGATCCAAGATGTCGCAGAGGTGCGGAATTTAGCTGTACCTGTAAGCGGGACAGATGCCGGGTGTCGTCGGTGATCAGGCCGAAGGGGCCCGGCCCTATGTCGCCGCGTTCGTCGGAGATCGCGAAGGTCAGACCGGCGATGGTGGTGATGGCTCCTGGCCCGGCGAGCACCCGCTGTGGTGCCACCCCATCCCAGTCAGCGGCCTGACCTGTCGTCATCGAGTCGTTACCATCCGGCCGGTTGGCGTACAGCCGTGAACGCTGCTGGTATTCGCAGCAGGTCCCGGTGCGCCAGCAGCGGTCGTGTCGAAGGTGTGAGGGCGCTGAAGACCATAGGGGCCACGGACACCTTTAGATCAGGCATGGGGGCGAGCTGGGTGGCATAGCTGCGAGCCAACGCCGAGGAGGAGAAACTTTCGGCGACGTGGCGCCGGCAGGCCGCTCGATCGATTTCGCCGATCCGCCCGATCAGCGGAGCTAGCTCGGCGATGGTGTCCCGGACGAAGCCGGTGACGCCGTCGCGGACGATCTCCGAGACCGCGCCTCTGTTGGTGGCCAGCACCGGTGTGCCGCAGGCCATGGCTTCGACGAGCACCATGCCAAACGGCTCGCGCCAGGAGATCGGGAACAGCATTGCTGCGGCACGGGAGAGGAAGTCATAGGTCGCTTCACGACCAAGTTCGCCGAGGAACGCGACGTCGGGGCCGAGATGCGGCGCGACCGCACGATCGAAATAGGCCTGCTCCGCCGGTTCGCGACACTTGGCAGCGATCAACAGCGGCAGACCAGCCTCGCGCGCCAGCGCGATGGCCTCCGCGGCACCCTTTTCGGGCGCCATTCTTCCCAAGAACGCCAGGTATCCCTCGGATGTGGTGCGGAAAGGGACCTCATCGACGTCGATGGCGTTGTAACAGACGGCCGCAAAGGGCAGGTGCGGTGCAGCTTGTCGTTGCGAACGGCTAATCCCGACGAGCCGCATCTGGGGGGCGCGTGCGAACAACCCCTCGTAGAGACCGAGCAACTCACCTTCCAGCGATCCGTGCACCACGTGCAGCGCGGGCACTTTACCCTGCGCGGACAGCAGTGCGCCAAGCGGACCGGAGTGGTCGATCACCGTGTCAACGCCAGACAGCGCGTCCAACCCACCGAGCACGTGACGCCACTCGTCGGTAGCCATCCCGATCTGGGCTGGCACGCGGTCCAGCGGTGACACCACCTCAACCCCGGGAACAGCTGAGCCCGGCGCGGCGACGAGCGTGACTTGGTGGCCGGCGGCGGCCAGGCCGGCAGCTTGGAGCGCGACGACCCGCTCGATGCCGCCGTAGGCCGGCGGCGGGATGGGTATCCACGGTGGGGCCAGGAGACCGATACGCATTCGAGACTCTCTTGAGAGGCGACCGACCGCCCAGCAACAATGTCGGCTGCTCAGGCAGCATGGGACGACATCGATCCTGCTAGGGGTCCATCGGGCTGTGCGATTGCGTAAACCTGGCCGGCGACGTCACGGTGGCTCACGTGAAGCGGCACCCAGCTAAGGCAGAAGACTATGATCGTCATGGGTGCTTTTTCAACTATACCTCATTCGCAGTCAAACCTTCATCGATGCGTCTCATCGAGCCGAAGTCAGGAAGGAGACCGCGTACAGTTGCGCGTCCCTTCCACGCCACCGCTGTCGCGATCGCCAGCTCAATCCGCGTCGGCGCGTACTGTCCTGGACCGAGCAGATCAAGACACTCGCTCATCGACTACGGACGTACTAGAGGCTCATCCCGGGTCGCTGGCCTACTGAACGCTCGCGACCCCCTCGGCCCGCACTCCCTAGCCCTGGCCGAAGCTATCTTGCTGCCCCTGCACAACGCCGGGTTCCCCCGCCACGAAACAAGTCTCGCATTCTTCCTCATCCTCGACTACACCTCGGATTCGAGATCAGCAGCCCCCACATCTCCGTCAACGAACAACGGGTCCAGGACTCGGCACCCAGAAAACGGCTTTACTCCCCACCCTGGCCGCCCTCGGCGAAACACATCTGGTTCGACAACCGAGACCGGCGATTCACCGCCGGCATCAACGCACTCATCAACGGCCTAGAACGACCCCCACCACCACCCGGCTGACCGGCGCGCCGGCCCAATGCAATACGGCGAAATCCTCGCCACCACCCATCGCTATAAATCATGGGTCGCAGAGTGATGTGGTGCGCGCCGGATCCGTTCCTGCGCATCCACATACCGATCCCCTCGTGGTCGACTTCTTCTACCCTTGACATGATGACCTGATCAACAAATACCGCCGAGCAACCTGACTCCGTGACTGAAGCTCCCAGGTCACATGTCCACGTCCAGTTTCGGCGCGGCACAAACCTCCGCGCCCGGATCGGGGACCGGAACGAGGATCTGCCTGCCATCGTCTGACGGTTTGAGGCCCGCATTGCTGTTGCGGATAGCATACACCAAGGCCGGGAACTGACTACGATCGTGTGGCCGGACCAGCACCAAGGTGTCGTCCCCGATAGTAACCGTGCTGATCTGAGGCAGAGGTGTCATGATCCCGTAGCAATCCACCTCGACCTTGTTCAGTCGATCGATAACATCTGACGCCTTCATCGTTTCCTCCTCTTCGGAAACTACTTTGAGATTGGTATATCCACCTCGACGCCGAACTGATCACCAACAAAAAGCAACTATCACCGCCATCACTGACATGCCAGCCGGACTCTTGAGCAAGCCCGGGATCGATCCGGCCTCCACGGCCTATGTTCTGGCCCCCTGATCGCATCGGCCGCGCCGGCGGGGCCACCACCATCTTCACCGACGCGGTGCTGGCTGACCCAGGCCGAGTTCTTCGGGGCGGTGGCGTCGGACTTGACGTGCTGGCGGTTTGCTGGACCGTCTCGCCCACCGCCGTCGCGAGCGCAGCGTGCATGCTCACCAGAAGCGGTTGTCTCCGGGTCTTGGCCCTCGGCCGCCATAGTCAGTGTCCGGTCAGCGATGGCTGGTGTGGTCTCGACAGGGACGAGCAGCAAATCGAATCCGCTGATCGTCGGTGCCACGGACCCGAACCAACCGGGCACCCGAACATTTGGAACCCAGTCCACGGCCACCCCTCGACCATTCGCGAGCCGAATCTGGAGCACCGTCCCATGCGCCCACGTTCAGCGCGACACGCCGGACCTGGGCGCACCGAACTCCGAGTTCCTCACCCAGCGCGACGAGCTCGATCGCGGGATCTGTCGACCGAGGCTACCACGCTCCGTCCAAGGCGCCTCTGGCGAAACCGTTACTTGGCTTCAGGCCCAGGCGTACCGAGCAGCCCGGGCCCGCCGAGCCGAGCGTATCGACCTGATCTGGGAAGGTTGTGTGAACCGACGTCATCGCGAAGTTCCCGTCCCGGCCTGACTGACCACCGGTGTCATGGTGAGGCCGAGAACGACGCAGACGAGGATGTCTTACGCACGAAGAGTAATCGGTCACTGCTGATACTACTCTCAATGGCGCTGTTGCGCTGTGCGTTGTCGCATGGTGGGCACGGTTGGGCGCTGTGGTGTCAACGGCTTGCGGGGATCGATGCGGATTGATGTCAGGAGCCAGTTCGTAATGACCGCGGTAAAATTTTGGATATAGGCGTGTCTCGCGCTGATTACTTGAGCTGAGTGCAGCCGCTTCAGTTCGCGCGGGCCGCGGTAGGAATTTCAGGTGGTCGCGGTCGTCGGATAGCGGTGGCGCAGCGCCCGGGTGCTCGACGAGCTTGGCGATAACCCGCGCTGGTTCACCGACGCTGCCGCCGTACGCAGTTTCGCCGGCACCGCCCCGATCGCCCCCGCGTCGGGGCGAAGCCGTCGGTTTCGGGCGCCCGGCGCCACACCGAGCAGTACGCCAACAACCGATCATGGGCGGCTGAAGCGGCGCCTGCGGCCGATGCGCGGCCTCAAGACCGACCGCGGAGCTAATGGCCGTCATCATCGGGCACGCGTTCGTGCAGAACGTCCGCCACGGACACTACGAACTCGGGGTCGAAGAACCCACCCGCTGTGGGTGGCGGCTGCCTTACTGAGCTGGCCGAGGCGATCTGGTCACACCATGGGAACAGACCCAGCCTGCCACCGCTTCGCGCAACGCAAACGCGCCTCCAGGCCACCCAGCGAAGTCGATGTTGTCCTGTAACCGTGGTGCAGCTCAGGAGCGCATGAATACCGCGCCGCCCAAGCGGTCGCCGCAGGACCTTGAATTTTCTGTAGGACGACGGCTGGCCATGGAGCAACATAAGCCTTGACCTGCGCCTTCTCCTGGCCTCGGGGCCGAGCGGCTGTCCGCGGAAAACGAGGCCGCGGCCTGACTCAGGTGCAGAGTATTCGATGAGGCGGGTGTCGTGGATTCAGTTCGCTCCACGGCGGCCCTCAAAACGGGCAAATACCGCTGTTAGCCCGCTGGCAAAAAGTCGTATTCCCAGGTCAGACGTGGCGACCCCGGCAGGATTCGAACCTGCGCTCCCGCCTCCGGAACCGGGCCTCCCCATCCACTGTGATGTCCCTGATGCTACCTGGGCTCTTGGCGGGTCTCCAGCGTCTACAGAGGCCACCGCGCCGTGCAGTTGAGTCCACGATTGATTCCACGACGCGGTTTCGGTACCGATGTGATCAGGGCTGCGATGGCGTGCTGGAGGTTGGGTTTGGGTCCTGGTGGCCGTTCACAGCGGGTCGGGCAGCAACGCGAACGACCCCACATGTTTGGGCCGGACCACCGTGAAGTGGCGCCGATCAACAGTCGCGACGCGCGTGATGCCCAGTCGCTCTGCCGTCGCGATCACGGCCGCGTCCGTGCCTCCGAGCTTGAGATCGGCGTACTGCCTGACCAGGATAGCCATCCGCGTCACGTCCTCCCAGGAAGTCACCCAGTGACAGTGTCTGACCGGGCCCGAACGCGTCGAGGAACGTTGCCTCGGCGTTAGCTCCGAGGTGCCGGCCGATCAGATAACAGGTCTCCGCTATGACGAGCGGCGGCACGATCAAGGGCCGGGGAGCGCCGACCAACCAGCGCACGCAGGCCTTGTGGTGGGTGTCGCGGCGATCGGCCAGGGCGTAGAGGACGCCCGTGTCCACAATGATCACGATGGGTTATGCGCTGCCGAACCCGTGGGCAAGGAAATCATCCACCCGCTCAGAGACATCCGATCGGCCGCTGTCGCCGATCCCGACGAAGGCCGGTAACGGCTGTCGTCGGCCAGGGAGTACGTACCGCTCCAGCGCAAGCCTCAGCAGCTCCTCGGCCTGCTCTTCGGGCAGCCTCTCGACGAGCTCCATCAGCTTGTCCCTGCTGGTCACACGCGCATCGTACGCGTACTCGCACGCGGACCCCTAGCTAGGCCCCGGTTGCGCGAAGTTGTCGAGGGACACGTCATCGGTGCAACACGGCCTAGGCTTCGTGGCCTCAGCAGCCGCGCTGTCCTAGCCGTTGTACACGTTCGTGTGAGGGCGCCCCTGAATCGCACCCGGTGCCGGTGTCGACTCCGTCACATCCTGGACCGTGCGTCCGGGAACGGCAGCTCGCAGATCATCGTAGGCAGGGCCGAGTTGAACGGTTCCCAAGGTTGAACGCGGACACGTTGAACGCGGACACTTTGTCACCTCAACCAGCTATACCTGCGCGATTGAAATTTTGGTGGCTTGCTGCGGGCCGCAAACTGACATGTCCATCATCTTCTTGGTGCGTCATGAGGCGCGTGTCTTCCGAATGGTCGTGGAACCTTCCCCGATACCTCTGGCAGCATGCATCACCCAGACAAAGTCAGCTGATACCCGGAGGCCGTCGTGGGTCCACCGCGCTCATTGCACGAACCCTTGCACGACTACCGCACCGAGAGTGCTGAGGGCGTGGCGCTGCGGCCCGGGCAGCGAGGTCGATAGCTTCGTCGCAAGCCGTCATTCTCGTTCAGGGATGACCTACACTACCGGCATCGACCAGCGGAGACGACTCGGCTGACGTCCCGGGTTGTCACCCCAGCGTTGCTGAGTAGCCGATGAGCACCGCCCCGGCAATCAGACCAAAGCCAGCCTACGCACAGTGATATTTGCAGGCCAGAAGTGCGCCCCGGCAGGATTCGAACCTGCGTTCCCGCCTCCGGAGGCCGGTAAAACCCCGATCATGCCTGTCTCTGATGTCTCCCCGTTGCCGCTTACCCTGCTCACCGCTTCCTGAGTCACGGTGGTGTGCATGAACCCTTGCACGCGCGATTACCTCGCTGAGCGAGGGGGTCATGGACGATCAGAGAACTACAACCTGGTTTCGATGAACGAGTCGACCTACGACATGGGTCAATAAAGCCGTATACTTTGCTGGTGTGGAAGATAGTCATGGTCGACGAGGTGCGGCATTGGTTGCACAGTCTTCGTCGTACCGACCGGGACACGCTGCGGCAGGTCAGCGATGCCCTGGACTTGCTGGCGATCGAGGGCCCCGCGCTCGGCCGGCCGATGGTCGATCGGATCAAGGCCTCGAGATTGCATCACCTGAAGGAGCTACGGCCTGGGTCAGCGGGTACGAGCGAGATCCGGATCTTGTTTGCCTTCGATCCGGCGACTCGGGCGGTTCTGCTGGTCGCCGGAGATAAGGCGGGTGACTGGAAGCGATGGTACGGGCGAGCTGTGGCGCTCGCCGAGCATCGGTACGAGCAGTGGATTAAGGAGGTGGGATCGTGACCGGATGGCACACGTGGGACGAGGTGAGTGCGGAGCTGAGTGATGTGCTCGGCAGCGCCGAGGAGCGGGCGGAGCGCGTCGAGCAGTTGCGCCGTGGGCTGGCGCTGCGTCGGCTGGTCGAGCTGCGGAAGCGGGCCGGGCTGCGCCAGATCGATGTGGCTGAGCGGATGGGTGTGTCGAAGGCGCGGGTCAGCCACATCGAGCACGGGGCAGTCGCGACAATCGAACTGCTTGCGCGATACCTCGACGCCATCGGTGGCCGTTTGGAGATCACCGCCGCGTTCGACGGTGGCACCGAACGCGTAGTGCTGGACTGGCCCGCCGCCTAGTTACCCATGTGCTCTTGCAGGCCGTCAGCGTCGGTGGCGACGACATGACGTCCAGATCTGCCACAGCAGTATGGCAGAGTAGAGCATGAGTACCGCCCCGGCGGATCCGGCTGAAGCTGGACTACTCAACATGATATTAGCAGGTCAGACGTGGCGCCCCCGGCGGGGTTCGTCAAAGAACTGTCCGTGTGTGCTGGTTGTTGTTTCGGTGTTTGCGGGTGTGGCTAGTTGTTGGATTCTTGGGATGGTGTGGGCGGCGATGTCGATGTTGAAGTCGGCGTGGTGGGTGTGTTTGTTGTAGGTGATGTGGAGGGCGAAGGCGTCGCAGAGTTGCC
>DATNDR010000048.1:0-32869 GCA_035606945.1 Pseudonocardiaceae bacterium | reverse complement strand
TGCGTTCCGGCGGCTCGATCCGTTCCTTGCGGCAATGCGCCAGCAACTCCAGCCGGACCTGCTCCTCCCGCCGCTGCGCGTGCGCGACGTTGCCCACCAGCCAGAACGTGAGCTTCTCCGCATCAGCCACCGAGCATGGGCGAAATCCCAACGCCCGGCGGATCTCCACCCGGTGGCGCTTGATCTGCCGCCCGTCCCACTCATACAAGCCGATGTCCGCCGCAGGCACTCCCACCTGGCGGGCCACATGCTCCACCGCGTTGTCCGGCAACTCCGCGCGCCCCCGCGGAAACCGACCCCTCCACGGCAAGAACTTCAACAACAACGCAAACCCAAGCCTCGTCGGCCCGGTCTTGTTCCGGAGCAGCCTCAGATCCTCATCACCCAGCGTGAAGTGATCCACCAACTCATCGAAATCCAGCGCACGCGCCACCCGGGGCTCCTCTGATGCCAGCAGACACCCCCCGAGCAGGATGCATCGAGCCTTCTCGTCCACGCAGGACCCGGTCAAGGCCTCGTTAAGCTCAGCTACCTGTCACCTGGCAGCAGACTTCTTAGCGCCCCGACTAGCGGATCGATGCGCTCACACACAGCTACATGGCGCTTCGTTTCAAGATCCTTAGCGGCACCCGAAGCAGGCTAAGGCCTTATCGCACCGAGTACACGGGGGGACACGACTCACTCCTCGCCGATTTGTCATAATGTCGCTTATCGGATCAGCCGCCGACAGGGCGTCGCAGGCCGGCTCGAACACCTCGGTCGCGGCGAGTCCAGCCGGCCGGACGGCTCAGCGCAGCTCCTGGATGCGGATCAGGTTGCCCGCGGGATCGCGGACGGCGCAGTCGCGAATCCCGTACGGCTGCTCGGTCGGCTCCTGGACGACCTCGGCGTCGCTGGCCTGCAGCCGCTCGAAGGTGCCGTCAAGGTTTTTGGTGGCCAGGACGAGCATGGCGTAGGTTCCCTTGGCCATCATCTCGGCGATGGTGCGGCGCTCGTCGTCGGTGATGCCGGGGTTGGCGGCGGGCGGGTGCAGGACGATGGACGTGCCGGGTTGGTCGGCGGGGCCGACCGTGATCCAGCGCATCCTGCCGTTTCCGACGTCGTTGCGGACCTCGAAACCGATAATGTCGCGATAGAAGGCCAGGGATGCGTCCGGGGCGTCGTGCGGGAGGAAGCTCGCGTGAATGGTGATGTCCATGCCAGTCAGGCTAGGTGCGGCTCCGGGACCGGCGCTTCTCGATTCCTGATCGGTCTGGTGACCTGTTTCGCCACGCACGGCGGCATCCCCGCCGTCGCGCGCGCCGCGTGGCGCCGGTAGGTGCTGGGCGGCACACCGACCAACTCGGTGAAGCGAGTGCTGAAGGTGCCCAGCGACGCGCACCCGACCGCGAAACAGACCTCGGTGATGCTGAGGTCGCCACGACGCAGCAGCGCCATCGCGCGTTCGATGCGCCGTGTCATCAGATAGGCGTACGGCGACTCGCCGTAGGCGAGCCGGAACTTGCGGCTGAGGTGCCCGGCTGACATCTGCGCGCCGCGGGCGAGCGCCTCGACGTCCAGCGGCTGCGCGTACTCCCGGTCGATCCGGTCGCGCACGCGGCGCAGCCGCGCGAGGTCGCGCAAGTGCTGCGCCGCGGCGGGTCTGCTGGTCACCAGCGAGATCGTGCCACATCGCCCCGGAGTCGCACTGGGCACAACGACACCTCTGGTCATGACGACTGGCCACCTACGATCGGGGGATGGCACTAGAGCTACGAGCTGCCGTACTCATCGTTTCCCCCGCGTCTACACCAACCGCAGACCTCATGACGCGAGACGACGTGCTCGACCTGTGTACCGCCCTGCCGGGAGCAGTCGAGGACTACCCGTTCGGTGAGGGCGTGGCGGTGTTCAAGGTCGGAGGCCGCATGTTCGCCCTTGTTCCGCTTGAGGGCAGCCCGGGCAGCGTGAACCTCAAATGCGACCCAGATCTGGCCCTGGAGCTGCGAGCGCGCTACAAATCGGTCCGTCCCGGTTACCACCAGAACAAGCGGCACTGGAATACCGTCGAACTCGACGGTTCCATCGAGGACAGCGAGCTTCGGTGGATGATCCACCATTCCTACGAGCTGGTCGTCGCCAACCTGCCCCGAGCAGCCCGTGGCCGGCTCCACAGCAGCTGATCGCCGGCTTGCCCGCAGCGCTGGGCGGCACCATCGAAGCGGCGGCGCTATATGGCTCGTCGCTCACGCCGCAATGGAACTCTGCCGTCGCAGCGGCACGCCTCGGATCGAGGCGTCGAGCACGGTGACGAGGTGCGCCAGCTCGAGCTGTGCACCGAGCCGCCTGGCGCTGGCTGCGATCTGCATCAAGCAGCCTGGATTCGCGGTGACCAGTATCGATGTGCCGGTCGCCAGTACGTTACGGGCTTTGCGCTCGCCCAGTTCGGTGGCCGGCTCGGGGTGCAGCAGGTTGTAGATCCCCGCCGAACCGCAGCAAATGTCAGCTTCTGCGATCTCCGCGAGCGCCAGCCCGGGGATACCGCGCAGCAGTTCCCGCGGCTGGGACCGGACTCCTTGGGCGTGTCCGAGATGACAAGCGTCGTGGTAAGCGATTGCCATGTCGAGCGGGTGCCGCGGCGCCACCGGGCCGAGTTCCACGAGCAGTTCGGATACGTCGCGGGTGCGCTCGACGAAGGCCTGCGCGCGTGCGGCGTAGCCGCAATCATCACGCAGCAGGTGCGCGAAGTCCTTCATCGCCGAACCGCAGCCCGCCGCGTTGACCACGACGTAATGCACTCCGGCGGCATCGAAACAGTCGATCAGCGACCGGGCGAAGGAGACCGCCTCATCCTCGCGGCCGCTGTGTTGTGATAACGCCCCACAGCAACCCTGCCCGCGGGGAATCACGACGTCGCAACCCTCCGCGGCGAGCACCCGGGCAGTGGCCGCATTGACCTCTGGAAAAAATGCATCCTGCACGCAACCGGTGAGCATTCCGACCACCGCGCGCCGCCGTCCCCGCGCAGTCACCCGCTCGGGCAGTTCTCGCCGCCGGGTCAGCGTGGGAATCAGCGACTCCATCACCCGCAGCGTCGGGGGCAACCGGTCGAGCAGCCCGGTTCGCCGCAGCCACCGGCCCAGCCCGCTGCGCTGGTACAACGCCAGCGGTCCGCGCAACGCCCGCAACCGCCTGGGGTAGGGGAACAGCCAGAAGATCGCCGCACGCAGCGCCCGATCCCGCCGGGGCCGCTCGTAGCGGCGTTCCACCTGCGCCCGGGTGTCGGCGATCAGCGTGCCGTATTGCACACCGGACGGGCACGCCGGTACGCAGGCCATACACCCCAGGCAGGCGTCGAAATGCCCCACCATCGAGCCCGACAGCGGCTCGCCTTCCAGGCCGGTCTTCATCAGCTGGATACGACCGCGCGGTGAGTCCATCTCCTCGCCCCACAACACGTAGGTGGGGCACGACGGCAGGCAGAACCCGCAGTGCACGCAGTCTTTGATCAGTTCATCCTGAGGTGGGTGGTGATCGTCGAAAGCTCCCGCGGTCAAGGGTCAGATCCCTCCTACGAACCGACCCGGTGCCAGCCGGTGCTCCGGATCGAATTGGTCTTTGAGCCGGCGCATCAGTGTCAATGCGGGCACCGGCCCCCACACGTCCAGGCCTGTCTTGCGTGGTGGTGCCGCGCAGCGCAGTACCGCGTGGCCGCCGTGCCTCCACGCAGTCTCGCGCAGCAGTGCCAGCTCAGCGCCTAAGCGGTCATCGTCGGAAAGGCCCGCGGTCAGCACACCGGCGCCGGCGCTGCCGCGAAGCGATCCCGGGGAGGTGGCGAGGAGATCGGCCAGTCCGGTTGGCTCGCAGGTCACTGTCGCGTGCGGTGCCGGCAGCGGCTGACCCCACCAGTCTGGTATGTGGTCGGCCACGGTGGCCGCCGTGCCGGCCGCAGTGCCGAGCAGGTCCGCCACGGCGTCCGCGCGAGCATCGATACCGTCGGTGACGCCCTCGACGGCGACTCCGACCGTCACGGCACCACCGGGCGCGGCGCGGTCCACCTCAAGAGCGACCGGGTCATGCT
Source organism: Pseudonocardiaceae bacterium (assembly GCA_035606945.1). Lineage (GTDB taxonomy): Bacteria > Actinomycetota > Actinomycetes > Mycobacteriales > Pseudonocardiaceae. The sequence goes on along the minus strand of DATNDR010000048.1, from coordinate 28,809 downwards.
GCGACGCCCGGACCGCAGCGATCGCCGCTGCGGTATGCGCCGGGTCTCCCGCCGTGGTGATCCACCGGCGGGCATCGGGCAACGGGTGCAGCCGCCACACCGCCTCGGTGATCACCCCCAGGGTGCCCAGCGAGCCGGCATAGAGCTTGCCCATGTCGAAGCCCGCGACGTTTTTCACCACCGTGCCACCGGCGCGGGCGATGGTGCCGTCGGCGAGCACCACGGTGATCCCGATGAGCAGGTCGCGCACCGAGCCGTACCGGTAACGCAACGGGCCCGACGAGGCGGTGGCGATCGTCCCACCGATGGTGCCGGCCAGAGTGTCACCGCCGTCCAGGGCTAGCCGCTGGCGATGACGCGCCAACGCATCCTGCAAAGCGACCATCCGCAGCCCGGCCTGCACGGTGACGACCAGGTCACCGGCGGTGTGCGCGAGTACCGCGTCCATTCGGCTGACGTCGACGATCAGGTCCAGGTCGGTTGGTGGCAGCCCCCAGGCCAGCCGGGTTCCGGTTCCCCGGGCAACGATCCGCAGCCCCAAGCCGGCTGCCGCGCGCAGGACCGCCGAAACCTCCTCGGTGCTACCCGGCCAGGCCACCCAGCGCGCCGGCACCCCATCCACGGCGTCGTCGGCACCGGCCTCGGTTACCTCACCGCAGGCAGCTCGTAGCCCGTCCAGCGTGGTGACCATCAGAACTGCTCTGCCAGGCCCGCCGCCTGGAGCGGGTGCACACCTTTGCGTTTGCCCGGCACCTCGCCGCACAACCGGGGGGTGGGAAACACCTTGCCGGGATTGCACACGCCGGCGGGATCGAATGCGCGACGCAACCGCTGCATGGTGTCCAGGTCATCGGTGCTGAACATGCGTGGCAGGTGGCAGGCCTTGTCGGTGCCGACGCCGTGCTCACCGGTGATGGAGCCACCGTAGGAGATGCACAGGTCAAGGATCGCGCCGGACAGCTCCTCGGCGGCCTGCGCCTCCCCTGGTTTCGCTTCGTCGAACAGGACCAGCGGATGCAGGTTGCCATCGCCGGCGTGGAACACGTTGGCCACCCGCACGCCAGTACCTGCCGACAGTTCCGCGATGCGGCGAAGCACATCGGGCAGCACGGTTCGGGGGATCACCCCGTCCTGCACGATGTAGTCCGGGCTGATCCGGCCCACCGCGGCGAACGCGGACTTGCGACCTTTCCAGAACAGGGCGCGCTCGGCGGCGTCGCGGGCCAGCCGGATCTCGAAGGCGCCGGCGCCGGTGCAGTGGTCGCGCACCGCGGCGAAGGTGTGCTCCACCTCGGCGGCCGGGCCGTCCAACTCCACGATCAGCACCGCACCGGCGCCCTCGGGATAACCGCAGGCCACGGCGGCCTCAGCGGCCTCGATGGCCAGCGCGTCCATCATCTCGATCGCCGCCGGCGTGACCCCGTCGGCGATGATCGCCGACACCGCGGCGCCCGCCTCGTCCACCCCGGGGAACGCGGCGAGCAGGCAGCGCACCGATTCCGGCTGGCGCAGTAGCCGCACCACGATCTTGGTGGCGATGCCGATCGTGCCCTCGCTGCCGACGAATGCGCCTAGCAGGTCGTACCCGGGTACATCGCGGGTGGTGCCGCCCAGCCAGACCAGCTCCCCGTCCGGCGTGACCACCTCGGCACCCAGTACATGGTGGGTGGTGAACCCGTACTTGAGGCAGTGCGCCCCGCCGGAGTTTTCCGCCACGTTGCCGCCCACCGAGCAGACCTGCTGGCTGGACGGGTCGGGTGCGAAGTACCAGCCGTATGGGGCGGCTGCCTTCGTGACGTCAAGGTTGATCACGCCGGGTTCGACGATCGCGCGCTCGTTGGCGACATCGACCTCCAGGATGCGGCGCATCCGCGAGGTGACGATCAGTACACCCTCCGCATGTGGCAATGCGCCGCCGGACAGACCGGTACCCGAGCCGCGAGCCACGAACGGCACCCCCTGTGCAGCGCAGGCCCGGACCACCGCCGCGATCTGCTCGGCGGACTCCGGCAGCACGACCAGACCGGGCACCACGCGATGCTGCGTCAGCCCGTCACACTCATAGGTGCGCAGCCGCTGCCGGTCGGTGATCACGGCGTGCGACCCGAGCACGGCGGGCAGCTCCGCCGCCAGCACGGCCAGCTTGGCACCCTGGTACGTCGTCATCCCACTCCCCTGGTCTGGGCCTCTCGTCTCATCAGCCATGACTTGCGGCGAGCACGTCGATGGCGGAGAGTTTTCGTCCACCCCGTCGTCCCGGGAGGCCTCTATTATCACCGCGATCGTGCTCATACAGGCGGCCGCCGACTGCATTCCCGAAACTGCCCAGGCGATCGCCGATATCGACCGCGTGGCCGAGGTCTACTCGTGCGCCGGCGATGTCGACCTCATCGCAATAGTCCGGGCAGCCACGCACGAGGATCTAGCGGAGCTGGTGCCAGGACGCATCAGCAAGATCCCGGGCGTGTTGGGCACCGACACACACATCGCGTTCCGCTCGTACTCCCGGCGCGATATCGATGCTACCTTCTCCCTCGGCATCGAAGACGCTGACTAACCGGCCCCTCGGCGGTCTCATGGATGCTCGTGCATCTTTCGCTGAGCGAGGTCCGGGCACAATGTGCGCTGTGATCCCGGTCCGCCACCCGTTCCTGGAGGGACCCTTTCCCCGCGCGTTCGCGCATCGCGGCTGGCACGTCGGCGAGCTGGCCGGCATGGAGAACTCGCTGGCAGCCTTCCGTCGCGCCGCCGCGGAGGGATACCACTACCTCGAGACCGATGTTCGAGCCACCCGGGATGGCGTGGTCGTCGTCATGCACGACGCCACCCTGGACCGGACCACCGACCGTTCCGGTGCGATCGAACGGCTGGACTGGCAGACTGTCCGCACCGCTCGGGTGAACGGCCGCGAGCCGGTCTGCCAGCTGGCTGATCTGCTTGAGGAGCTTCCGAACGCGCTGATCAACATCGACGTCAAGGCGGACTCCGCGGCCCGGCCGGTACTCGATCTGTTGCGTCGCACCAACGCCTGGCAACGGGTGTGCCTGGCGTCGTTCTCCGAACCGCGGCTGCGGTGGTTGCGACAAGCCGCCGGTTCGCGGCTGCTGACGTCGATGGCGTCCGCATCGGTGGCAGCGCTGCGGCTGAGGTCGCTGTGCCCGGTCCCTCCCATCACCGCGCCGATCCGTGGCGAGTTGGCGCAACTGCCGGTGCGCTGGTGCGGCATTCCGGTGATGGACCGTGCGCTGGTGCGCTACGCGCATCGCCGGGGCTGGGAAGTGCACGTCTGGACGGTGAACAGCGCCGTCGAGATGCATCTCCTGCTCGATCTCGGTGTCGATGGGCTGATCTCCGATCGACCTGACGTGCTGCGCGATGTCCTTCTCGACCGGGTGGTCTGGCCCGGGAGACGCAGCGGGTGAGCGAGCCGACGTCGCAGCCTGGTCCGGACTCGCTGGACGAAACGGACCGCCGCCGCGATCAACGTGCCTGGTGCTGGTACGACTGGGCTAACTCGGTGTTCCCGACCTCGATCGTCACCGTGTTCGGCTCGCTGTACCTCACCACCGTGGCCAAGCACGACGCGCTCGCCGCCGGTCAGACCTGCTTGACCCGCAATGCCCTGGTCAAATGCAACGTCTCACTATTCGGGCTGGTGTTTCCGGCCGGCTCGCTGTTCGATTACCTGCTTGCCGCATCCACGCTTCTCCAGGTAGCGGTGTTGCCGCTGACCGGCGCCATCGCCGACCGCACCCAACATAAACGGAGGATGCTCGGCCTCTTCGCGTTCACCGGGGCAGCCGCTACTGCGCTTCTTGCGCTGGTGACCGGAAACAATTGGCGGCTCGGGGTCGTGCTGTTCATCATCGCGACCACCGGCTACTACGCATCAGTGGTCGTCTACTACTCCGTGCTTCCGGAGATCGCGGCGCCCGACGAACGCGACCGGCTGTCCGCACGCGGCTGGGCCTTCGGTTATCTCGGCGGTGGTGTCGCGCTCGCCCTCAACCTGATCACTTATCTGGGACGCGACCAGCTAGGGCTGTCCGAGTCAGCCGCGGTACGGCTGTGCTTCGTCACCGCCGGGGTGTGGTGGGCCGCGTTCACTTTCATCCCGTTGGCCCGGATGCGCAGCTACCAGCCTCCGCAAGGCAGCGAGCGAGGACTGCAGGTGTTGACCGGCGGTTTCCGCCAACTCGCCGGCACGCTGCGCAGCGCCCGGGGATACCCCTTGACGCTGGGCTTCCTCGCTGCATACCTGATCTACACCGACGGGATCTCCACGGTGGCCAGCGTCGCCGGCCAGTACGGCGATCTGGAACTGGGATTGGCCAGCAGCACGCTCATCAGCACCATTCTCATGGTGCAGTTCGTGGCCTTCATCGGCGCGCTGGTGCATGGCCGGCTGGCTCGCCGGTTCGGCGCCAAGCGCACGATCATGGGCAGCCTGCTGGTGTGGGTGGTTGTGATCATCGCGGCGTACTCCATCCGGGCCGGTGATCGACTTCAGTTCTACGCCGTAGCAGTAGGCATCGGGCTGGTGCTGGGTGGAACCAATGCACTGTCCCGGTCGCTGTTCAGCCAGCTGGTGCCGGCGGGCAAGGAAGCCGAGTACTTCTCGGTGTACGAGATCGGCGAACAGGCCACTTCCACGGTGGGGCCGCTGCTGTTCGGCGTCATCGGGGCTGCCACCGGCTCGTTCCGTCCTGCCATCCTGTCGCTGGTCTGCTTCTTTCTCGGCGGTTTCGTGCTGATCTCTGTCATCCCGATTCGCCGCGCGATCCGCGCGGTCGGCAACCCCGAGCCGACGGTTGTCTAAGATCACATCCTGCTCGGACGGACGTAGTGCATACCGCCCGAACGGGTGGTGTTGTGCACCTCGGGTGAGGTAACAGGTCACATTGTCGCGTCGATTCACCCTGTGTGGGCGATGCTGGTCCGAAACCTACTTGCAGGACCAATACATTGGTCCGGACCTCGGCCACAGCTGGTGAAGAGGTCCGGGAATGTCGGGGGCCTTCCTCGACGTTACACCCGGTGCGCTGGATCCGGGGACTGCACAGTCCTCGGCCCGGAGAGAGGAGACGCCATGGCCGACCGCGTTCTTCGTGGCAGCAGGCTCGGAACGGTCAGTTACGAGGCCGACCGCGACCATGATCTTGCTCCTCGCAGGCCGGTGATCTACGCCTGCCCTAAGGGCCACGACTTCGCTGTGTCGTTCGCCGACGATGCCGAGCCGCCGATGATGTGGGAGTGCCGGCTGCACGGCAACGAGTCGAGGCTCTTCGATGGTGACGATCCGCAGCCGAAGAAGATCAAGCCACCGCGCACCCACTGGGACATGCTGCTGGAGCGCCGAAGCATTCCCGAGCTGGAAGAACTGCTCGACGAGCGGCTGACGGAGCTGCAAGGTCGCCGATCACGCTCGGCCTGAGGAGTCCACACACCGTTAAGGTTGGCTAGGCTGGGTGGCGGTATTCGTAGGATTGGCATTGGATTGACGACGCCGCAAACCTGCCACCCGGCGCTGTAGGCCCCAGGCGGTCACCCGCCAGAATGCTTCCAGCACGATCGCGCCGGTCATCTTGGACTGCCCTTGTTCACGCTCAGTGAAGACAATGGGCACCTCCACCACGGTGCAGCCGCCGCGCACTGACCGCCACGCCAGATCGACCTGGAAGCAGTAGCCCTGCGAGGCCACAGTACTGAGGTCGATGCTGTCCAGCACGTGGCGCCGATAGGCGCGGAACCCGCCCGTGAGGTCAGTGAGGTCTACACCCAACGCCATTCGCGAGTAGTAGTTGCCGCCGCGCGACAGCCACTCCCGGTAAGGAGCCCAATTCACCACCCGTCCGCCAGGGACGTATCGGGAGCCCAACACCACGTCAGCGCCGGCCCCGTCGGGTTGAGTGGCCAGTGCCTCGAGCAGCCGGGGAAGGTCTTCGGGGGCGTGGGACCCGTCGGCGTCCATCTCCACGATGACGTCATATCCACGCTCCAGCGCCCAGTGAAACCCGGCCACGTAGGCAGCACCCAGACCCGCTTTCCTCGGGCGGTGCAGGACGTGCAGCCGGCTGTCGGTGGCAGCGAGTTCGTCGGCCAGCGCTCCGGTGCCGTCAGGGCTGTTGTCGTCCACGACCAGCGCATGGGCGTCAGGTACCGCGTCGTGCAGCCGGTTCAGCACCACTGGCAGGCTGGCCCGTTCGTCGTAGGTCGGTATCACCACGACGGTTCGACCAACCCTTCCGACGTACCCGCCGCGCTGATCCGCCATCGACGTCCTCCTTCGCCGGCGCGCCTCGCCGATCTTCGGTGCTGGATCTGCCGCGCATCATCAGGGCCGCCGCCACCCCGACCACACCCAGCGTCACCAATGCCCACTCCGGCGCGGGGCCGAGCCGGGTGGCGAGCGTAGTACCGGAGCGCAGCGGGACCCCGGCCACCAGTGCAGCTGGAGTGAACAGCCTGGTTTCCTGCTTGACGGTACCGTCTGGGCCGATCACCGCGCTGACCCCACTCGTTGCCGCCACGAGCACGGTGCGACCGTGTTCCACCGCGCGGACCCGGGAGATAGCCTGCTGCTGGTAGGTCATCTGGGTGTAGCCGAAGGTGGCGTTGTTCGTCGGAACGGCGAGCACCTGAGCGCCGGAGCGGACGCTCTGGCGCACCAGATCATCGAAGACCACCTCGTAACAGGTCGCTATCCCGACGCGGACCGGTCCGATGTCCACCGCCCCGTCACCGTTGCCCGGTACGAAGTCACTCGCCCGGTCGACGTAGGGGCTGAACAGCCGGAAGAAATCCCGGTACGGCACGTATTCCCCGAACGGCTGCACCCGGCGCTTATCGTGGCGCTGCCCCGGCCCGGTCCGCGGATCCCACACGATCATGGTGTTGGTGTAGTGCCCGTCATCGTTGCGCAGCACGGCGCCGACCAGAATCGGTACGCCGATCGAGCGGGCTGCCTGATCGATCACTGCCCGAGCGTCCAGGTTCCGTAACGGGTCGATGTCGGAAGAGTTCTCCGGCCAGATCACCAGAGCTGGTCGCGGGTAACGGCCCGCTGCCACGTCGGCGGCCAGCTGGATGGTGCGCGCGGCGTGGTTGTCCAGCACCGCACGTCGCTGGGCGTTGAAGTCCAATCCGGCACGGGGCACATTGCCCTGGATCACCGCGACGACCGCCTGCCCACCGATGGTGGTCGTGCCCACGGTCAGGCTCGCGAGTAACCCGGCGATCACCGGGCCGATCGCGAGCAGGGCGGGCACGACCAACGCTGGGCGCCTGCCGGACGGGCCACCGCCCTGTACTGCTCGGCGCACCAACTCCCCCGCGCCGAATCCGGTCAGCACCACCGCCGCGGTGAGCAGCGGTGCACCACCGATGGCTGCCACCGGCAGGAACACTCCACTGGGCTGCCCGAACGCCACCCGGCCCCAGGGGAAGCCACCGAAGGGTGCCCGGGCGATCAATGCCTCCGCCGCCACCCACACCGCTGCCGCCCATAGCGGGGCAGCCGGCAGCCGGGAGACGACAGCGATGCCGGCGCCGGCCAGCGCTATGACGAGCGCCTCGACGGTGGCCAGTGCCAGCCACGGCAGCGGACCCACGAACTCCCCGGTCCACGACAGCAGTGGCAGGAAGAAACCCAGTCCGAAGGCAAAGCCGTAACCAGCCCCGGCCCGCGCCGACCGCCCCTGCAGCACTGCCCACAGCCCGGCGAAGGCCACCGGCGCAAGCCACCACAGTTCACGCGGCGGTGCGCCGGCGTACAGCAGCAGGCCGGCACCGACCGCAGTACCCCCCAGCAGCAGCCGGCGATACCACCTCACGCCAGCGCACCCCCCTGCTCGAGGCATGCTCGGCAGTATTCCCGCTCGCGCAGTTCACCGGCGTCGATGGGCTGCGGGACTACGGGGCAGGTCGCGGTCAGCGAAGCTCTCCGCGGGACGGATGGTGCGGCGGATCGTCGACGACCTCGCCCTCGACCACAGCGCCCGGAGCGAACTGCGACGGCGCGTGCCGGGACGCCGAGCGCAGCATCCGCCGCCGGACGAGTGCCCGGATGGGCGGCAGGAGCAGCAGCAGGCCCAGGCCGTCGGATACGAAACCCGGCAGCACGATGAGCACTCCCGCTGCCGCGATCAGGATGCCGTCGAGCAGTTCGCTATGTGGGGGTCTGCGGGTGCGGACCGCCGCCATGAAGGCAGCCAAGGTGCGGGATCCCTCGCGCCGCAGCAAGATCGCCCCGATCAGCGAGGAGAGGATCAGCAGGCCGATGGTCGCCAGGATGCCGATCGCGTGTCCCACTGCGATGAGCACCGCCAGCTCGACGACGGTGGCAGTGAGCAAGATGAGCAGGATCGGCACTGCACAGGCTCCCGACGCTCGGTGGATACAGCGATACACACGCACTTGTCCCTACAACGAACAACCCCCCCGCTTCGCTCCCGACCTGGCGTCCCTTCCCGACATGGAGACATATCGGGGTTCTAGGGCGCGTGTTTGGCCCGATATGTCTCCATATCGGGTGGGCGGAGAGGGCGGTTGGCGCGGCGGGGGGACGCTCTGGTGAAATCCAGATGAACCAACTGGACAGGGGGCCTTGCCCACCGATCACGGCAGCCCTATCGTGATGTGACTCACGTGCATGACCAACCAGGGTCGGGAGGTGTGCGGCGTGTCCGGGTCGCCAACCGGGACCGCCACCGCCGCAGAATTGTTCGAGCGGCGGGTACTACCCCTTTATCATCTGGCTGACGAGGCTCCGAAGATCGCCGCCGCGTGTCATGCGATGGCCGTGCGGTTCCACCGCGGCGGCACCCTGGTGGTCTTCGGTAATGGCACAGCCAGCACCGACGCGCAACATGTCGCAGTGGAGTTCGTCCATCCAGTGATCATGGGTAAGCGCGCGCTACCGGCTATCTCGCTGACCGCGGATGTCGCGACAGTGACCGGCATCGCCGGCACGGAGGGCTTCGACGAGGTCTTCGCTCACCAACTGCGCCACCTGGCGTCGGCGCGCGACATCGCGTTGGGTATCTCCCCCGACGGCAACTGCGGCAACGTGTTGCGCGGCTTGGCCGTGGCCGCAGAGTTGGACATGCTCACCATCGCGCTCGTCGGCGGCGACGGGGGGCGTATCGCGTCCTTACCGGCCGCCGACCACGTCGTGGTGGCCCGCTCAGATGATCCTCAGGTGATCAAGGAGGTACATGTCACGGCGTACCACGTGCTGTGGGAGCTGGTACACGTGTTCTTCCAGCATCCAGACCTACTTGAGCCGAGGGCCGTCGCATGACGATTCCTGAATGCCATGGCGAGGTGTGCATCACTTGTTCGGACCAGGCTGTCGCAGTCCGCGTGGTGGAGCTGCTGCCCGACGACCTGGCAGTGGTGGATACCGGGTCCGGCATGGAAGAAGTGAGCGTCGCGTTCGTGTCGGCGAAGGTCGGAGACGAGATCCTCGTTCATGCCAAGGAAGCGATCGCGGTTGTGAGGGTGTCGGAATGAGCCCGGTGCCCAACGGCCACAGCCGCATCGAACCGGCGCCACGATCGTTGTCCGATGATCAGTCCCGATCGGACGACCTGGCCACCTTGTACCCATTCTTGTACGCACACCCAGAAGACGTCGGCCAAGACAGCCCCGGAGCAGGAAATCTCGAGGCGGTATTGGCCGAGGTGCGCCGTTCCACAGTGGATAAGGTGCACCAGATTGTGGCGCTCCGGCAGGAGGTGCTGGCTCGAGAGAGTCAGCGGCTGGCCGCGTGCGCCGCGGCAATGGCGGAGTCGTTCGCCAACGGCGGCCGGCTTTTCGCCATCGGCAACGGGGGAAGCTGCACCGACGCAGCCGACCTCGCTAGCCTGTTCCTGCATCCGGGTGCGGGACGGCGGGCAATTCCCGCCTTCGCGCTCACGGGTGATATCGCGGTTCTGACGGCGCTGTCGAACGACGTCTCATTCGACGTTGTCTTCGCCCGGCAGATCGCAGCGTTCGGGCGGCGCGGTGACGTCGTCGTCGGGCTATCCACTTCAGGCAACTCCACCAACCTCGTACGCGCCTTCGAGGAGGCGAGCAGGCGCAGCCTGCTCACCGTCGGATTGGCGGGTTACGAGGGCGGGGCGATGGCTGAGCTGGGCAGCATCGACCATCTGTTCGTGGTTCCTTCGGACTCCGTACACCGGATTCAGGAGGCCCAAACCACGATTTACCACACGCTGTGGGAGCTCACGCTCAACGAGCTGACCACCGGAAGGCGAGATCCGGCACGATTAGGAGCGACGTGAGGTCGCTCGTGGAGTAGGGGATCATGTCTGAAGAGAGCCCAATTCATATCCTCTGGATCAACTGTGGCCTGTCCTGCGATGGAGACTCGGTTTCGCTGACAGCAGCGACGCAGCCGAGTATCGAGGAAATCGCGCTGGGAGCACTTCCCGGCCTACCTAAAATCGCAGTGCACTGGCCCCTGATCGATTTCGAATGCGGCCCCGAACAGGGTGCCGACAACTTCATCGAATGGTTCTGGAAGGCTGACCGGGGCGAGTTGGAACCTTTCGTACTCGTCCTTGAAGGCTCCATCCCGAACGAGGCAATCAACGGCGAGGGTTACTTCACCGGATTCGGAAGGCACCCGGACACCAACCAGCCGGTCACCATCAACGAGTGGATCGACCGGTTGGCACCGAAGGCGACGATCGTGCTCTGCGCCGGCACCTGCTCCAGCTACGGCGGCATCCACGCCATGTCGGGCAACCCGACCGGTGCCATGGGTGTGCCTGACTACCTGGGCTGGGACTGGAAGTCCAAGGCCGGGATCCCGATCGTCTGCGTACCCGGTTGCCCGGTCCACCCGGACAATATGTCTGAGACGATCCTTTACCTGCTGTACCAGGCCGCAGGCCTCGCGCCGATGATCCCGTTGGACGAGCACCTGCGCCCGCAGTGGCTGTACGGCAAGACCGTGCACGAGGGTTGTGACCGGGCCGGCTACTACGAGCAGGGCGAGTTCGCCAAGACGTACGACTCACCGAAGTGCTTGGTGAAGCTCGGGTGCTGGGGCCCGGTGGTGAAGTGCAACGTGCCCAAGCGGGGCTGGATCAACGGTGTGGGCGGCTGCCCGAACGTGGGTGGCATCTGCATCGGCTGCACCATGCCCGGTTTCCCGGACAAGTTCATGCCGTTCATGGACGCGCCTCCGGGTTCGTTGGTGTCAGGGACCGCGAGCCAGGCCTATGGAACGGTCATCCGGTCACTGCGCAACATCACGCTGAAGAAGACCGACAGCGAGCCCAAGTGGCGTAAGAAGGGCAACCAACTCTTGACCGGCTACAAGCCCTCCTGGTGATCGCCGACCGGCTGGAGAAAGGCATCTAGACGATGACAAGCACCGCAGCAAGGCACAGCTCCACCACAGGCCAGCTCACGGAGATGGTGTGGGATCCGGTCACCCGGATCGTCGGCAGCCTTGGCATCTACACCAAGATTGATTTTGCGGCCAAGCGAGTGGCCGAGTGTCACAGCTCGTCCTCAGTATTCCGCGGCTACTCCATTTTCATGAAGGGCAAGGACCCTCGCGACGCCCACTTCATCACCAGTCGCATCTGCGGCATCTGCGGGGACAACCACGCCACCTGTTCGGTCTACAACCAGAACATGGCATACGGTGTCGTTCCGCCGCACCTCGGCGAGTGGTGCATCAACCTGGGTGAAGCGGCCGAGTACATGTTCGACCACAACATCTTCCAGGAGAACCTGGTTGGGGTCGACTACTGCGAGAAGATGGTCGCCGAAACCAACCCCGGCGTGCTCGACCTGGCCAACCGGACCCCGGCGCCGAACGAAGCGGCCCACGGGTACAAGTACATCGGCGACATCATGCGGGCCCTCAACCCGCTGGCCGGTGAGTTCTACCGCGAGGCACTGCAGGTCTCCCGCTACACGCGCGAGATGTTCTGCCTCATGGAGGGTCGCCACGTGCACCCCTCCACGCTGTACCCGGGTGGTATCGGCTGCGTGGCCACCCACCAACTGTTCACCGACTACTACACCCGCCTCATGCGGTACGTGGAGTTCATGAAGCGGGTCGTGCCGCTGCATGACGACCTGTTCAACTTCTTCTACGACGCCATTCCCGGCTACGAGGAAGTGGGCCGGCGCCGCGTGCTGCTCGGTTGCTGGGGCGCTCAGAACGACCCGGAGCACTGCGACTTCAACTACCGCAACATGACCAACTGGGGTCGCAAGATGTTCGTCACCCCCGGTGTGGTCGTGGACGGCAAGCTGGTCACCAACGACCTGGTGAAGATCAACCTCGGGTTGCGGATCCTGCTCGGCTCCTCGTACTACGAGGACTGGGACGGCATGGAGACCTTCGCCGACAAGGACCCGTTGGGGAACCCGGTCGACCGGAGGCACCCCTGGAACCAGCACACCATCCCGCGGCCGGCCAAGCGGGACTTCAATGGCCCGTATAGCTGGACGATGTCGCCGCGGTGGTTCGACGGCACGGACCACCTTGCCCTGGACACCGGTGGTGGACCGCTGGCCCGGTTGTGGCCAACGGCGCTGTCTGGCCTGGTCGACACGGGTAACGTGAAGGCCACCGGCAAGAGCGTCGTCATCAACCTGCCGAGGACGATGACGAAGCCTGAGGTCACCTTCGAGTGGAAGATCCCGTACGACAAGGCTGGCAAGCCGCTGTCGAACGCGATCGAGCGCAACCGGGCTCGGAGCTACTTCCAGGCCTACCAGGCCGCGGTGGCGCTGCATTTCGTGGAGAAGGCCCTGGCCGAGGTGCGGGCTGGCCGTACCAAGACTTGGGAGCCGTTCAAGGTGCCCAAGGAAGCAATCAGCTGTGGGTGGACCGAAGCGGTCCGCGGTGTGCTGTCGCACCACATGATCATCCAGGACGGCAAGATCGCTAACTACCACCCGTACCCGCCCACCCCGTGGAACGGCAGTGTCCGCGACATCTACGGGACGCCGGGCCCCTACGAAGACGCCGTGCAGAACACGCCGATCTTCGAGGAGAACCCACCGGCGACCTTCAAGGGCATCGACATCATGCGGGCCGTACGTAGCTTCGACCCGTGCCTGCCCTGTGGTGTGCACATGTACCTCGGGGATGGCCACGAGCTGGATCGCCTGCACACGCCACACTCGTTCCCCACTGGCGGCTGATCGTGCCTGTTAGTAACACATCGGATATCCAGGCGGTTGGGGAAAGGGTCGAGGCGTTACTCGCTGAGTTCGCCTCGGCCTCCGACCCCGCGATCGCCGAGCGAGCCGAGGAGCTGGTTGGTCTGCTCGTCGACTTCTACGGTGCGGGCCTGGCCCGCATCCTGGAGTTGCTCGACGAGCAGGCCGCTGCTCCGCTACTCGCCGACAAGGCAGTGGCCGGACTGCTGGTGTTGCACGACCTGCACCCGCAGAGCACCGAGGAACGCGTCCTCGCGGCCCTCGAGCAGGTCCGGCCCTACCTCGGTTCGCACGCCGGCGACGTCGAGTACCTCGGGCTTGACGACGACGGCACGGTGCGATTGCGGTTGGCGGGCAGCTGTGACGGCTGCCCGTCCTCCGCGCTCACCGTAAAAATGGCCATCGAGAAGGGAATTGAGGACGTCGCACCCGAGGTCACCAAGGTAGAGGTCGAGGGCATGGTGCCCGAATCGGCCTCGGGCCTGTCTGCGCCCGAGGGGCGCACCCTGTTGCCGCTGGCCCAGGTCAGCAAGCAGCCGGAGTCACCGACGTCGACCTGGGTTCAGGTCGACGGGATCTCCGACCTCGGTCAAGGTCAGGTGGTTCCCATGCTGGTCGGCGACACCGCTGCGGTGGTGTGCAACGTGGCCGGCAGCTTGTATGCCTATGCCGACCGCTGCCCAGTCTGCGGATCCGGACTGACCGGCGGGAAGCTGGTGGGAGCCTTGCTGGCCTGCCCCGGCTGCCTGCAACGTTATGACCTGGTCCGGGCTGGTCGGGGATGGGGTGAGGCCAACGAAGAAGCCACATCTTCGGCGGCGGGAGCGCATCTTGACCCGCTGCCACTGCTAGCCGAGAACGGCGGGGTCCGCATCGCGGTTCCCGCTCAGGCGGTGTCATGAAAGGCGGGCTGCGGCGCTTCGTAGGAAGCGCCGCTTCCCCCCCCCAAGCTGCTCCGGGCGAACAACAACCGGGCGAACGACAACCGGGCGAACGTTGCGAAATGTGCGCAGTGGACATCGGCGAGTGGCACGGCCACGTGGTGGACATCGAACACCGCGGTCTGATGTGTACCTGCCGGCCGTGCGCCATGTTGTTTACCCAAGAAGGCGCAGCAGGTGGGCGGTACAAGACAGTTCCCGACCGCTACCGGTACGCCGCCAACGTGCCGTTGGCGGCGGCGACCTGGGACTCGATCGAGATTCCGGTGGCGACGGCCTTCTTCTTCGCCAACAGCGTGCTGGAGCGTACCGTCGCGTTCTACCCGAGCCCGGCGGGAGCCACCGAGTCGCTGCTGTCCTTGGAGGCCTGGACGGACCTGCTCGCAGCGCTTCCGGAATTCGGTGACCTGAGGCCCGATGTCGAGGCGTTGCTGGTGTATAAGGGAGACAATGGGTTCGAGTTCTTCGCGGTCCCGATCGATGCCTGCTACCAGCTGGTCGGCCTGGTCCGTATGCACTGGCAGGGCTTCGACGGCGGAGAGCAGGCTTGGGTGGAGATCCACAAGTTCTTCGCCGGACTGCGCGAGCGCAGCGAACAGGTGGCTATTAGCAATGACTGAACTATCCTTCGCCTGCCTTGACGTGTCGCCCGAACACTACGCCATCGCGCCGACGCTGCTGTTCAAGCTCAAGATCGGTGCAGCTACCGAGGACAAGGTGCGAGCCATCGCGCTGCGTTGTCAAATCAGGGTCGAGCCGTCGCGGCGTGGATACACCGACAAGGAAGGCGATCGACTACTCGAGCTGTTCGGCGGGCGCGAGCGGTGGGGCGACTCGCTCAACCCCTTCCAATTCGCCAACACATCGACGGTGGTACCAAGCTTTACCGGAAGCACCGAGGTCTCCATTTCTGTACCGTGCAGCTACGATATGGAGGTCACTGCAGGCCGATATTTCCACGCACTTGAGGACGGGGAGGTCCCGTTCATTCTGCTGTTCAGCGGAACCATTTTTGGGGACGGCAAGCAGGGTATGTGGATTGAGCAAGTACCCTGGCACGCCGAGTGCCGATACCGCATGCCAGTAGCACAGTGGCGCGAAATGATGGATATTCACTTCCCGGGTAGTGGATGGCTGCGGATGCGCCGCGACACGATTGATGCACTTGCCGAGTTCCGGGCCGCCCGTGCGTTGCCGACTTGGGATGACGCGGTCATCGCCGTGCTGGATGCGGCCCGGGAACGCACTGCGGAGGGGAAATCATGACGGCCCCGATGGACATCGCCCGGCAGATCGCCGACGCCGTCCTCTACGAGGGTTACTTGCTCTATCCCTACCGGGCGTCGGCACGCAAGAATCAAATCCGTTGGCAGTGGGGGGTACTCGCGCCGCCCGCATATGCCGCTGCAGGGCACGGTGAACACGCCACCTCGCACAGCGAGTTCTTGCTGGAACCCGGCATTGACCCGGTACTTCACCTCCGCCTGCGGTTTTTGCAAGTCCAGCATCGCAGCGGTGGGGACGGGCCGGTACCCGAATTCGACGAGGCCGTGGAGCACGAGATTGACGCAGTGCTGCCGGTATCGGAATTGATGGGCACCGGACAGGTTGTTCCGGTCAACGTACCCGGTGGCACCGAGACCGCTGACGGCGTCACCCGGGAGCGCTGGCCGCTACACGGCGAGATCCGGCTATCCGGGCACGTGCTGGAGGGTCCTTACGGGATCCTGCAGCTGTCCGTTGAAGTGGTCAACACCGCCGAGTGGGCCGATCCCGAGGCGGGTCGCCACCTCGCATTACGGCACTCGCTGATCGCGGCCCACACCGTGCTCGCCGTGACCGACGGGGAGTTCATCTCCCTGCTCGATCCCCCCGAGTGGGCCAAGCCCGCCGTCGAGAGCTGCCGCAACGAACGCACTTGGCCGGTGATGGTGGGCGAGTCGGGCCGCCGGGATGTGCTGCTGATCTCGCCGATCATCCTCTATGACTATCCTCAGATCGCGCCGGAAAGTGCCGGCGACCTGTTCGATGGCACCGAGATTGACGAGATCCTCACGCTGCGGACCATGACGCTCACCGACGAGGAGAAGGCCGAGGCACGGGCCACCGACGAGCGGGCCCGCAAGCTGATGGACCGGGTCGACTCGATGCCCCCCGAGATGCTGGACAAGCTGCATGGTGCGATCCGGTATCTCGGCGAGACTCCAGGCATCCGAAAGGAGCCGGACCCGATCGAAACGATTACCACGCCCGGCGCGCCGTGGTGGGATCCTGGCGCGGACGCCTCAGTAGACCCCGAGACCGATAGCGTCACCATCGGCGGGGTCGAGGTGGCCAAGGGCAGCAAGGTGCTGCTCATGCCGGGATCGCGCCGGGCCGATGCGCAGGATATGTTCCTCGAGGGCCGCACTGCCACCGTCGCTGCGGTGTTGCTCGATGTCGATGGCAACACCCATGTCGCAGTCACCATCGATGACGATCCCGGGGCGGAAATCTCAGCAGCGCATGGTCGGTTCCGCTACTTCGCTCCCGACGAGCTAACGCCGGTGGGAGCTCCCTCATGACCGCGCCCGTGACCACGATGGTGGCCGGCATCGGCAATATCTTTCTCAGCGATGATGCGTTCGGCGTGGAGCTGGCCCGCCGGCTCCACGCCGAGACGCTGCCCAGCGGTGTCCGAGTCGTTGATTACGGGATCCGTGGCATGCACCTGGCCTACGATCTCCTCGAGATGGCCCCGGCCACCACGATCCTGCTCGACGCCGTGTCCCGCGGCGGCGAGCCGGGAACGATCTATGTGCTCGAGATCCGTGACGGTGACGTACCGGGGATCGAGCCTTCCGCTGTCGACGCGCACGGGATGGCTCCGGACGCGGTGCTCGCGCTGCTGGAAAACCTCGGCGGCAACGCGGGGCGGACCCTACTGGTCGGTTGTGAGCCGGTCAGCACCGAGGAAGGTATCGGGTTGTCCACAACCGTCGCCGAAGCCGTCGACAGGGCTGTCGGGGTGGTTATGGATCTGCTCACCGACAAGGAAGGAAGTGAAGTAAATGTTCCGTCTGGTGCGTCGGCTGGTGTTCTGGGGGTCAGCGATCGGCCTGGTCACCGTAGCGATACAGGTGTCTAAGGATGTAGCTCGCTACAAGGCAATAAGCGATATGTGACCCAACTCCCACCACGGAGGTAATAGCTCATGTGCCTCGGCATCCCGGGCGAGGTGATCGAGATCCTCCCCGACCAGCCCGATCTGGCCAGGGTCGATGTCAGCGGGGTCAAGCGAGCGATCAATATCGGTCTCTTGACCGATGATCCGCCTGTTCCCGGCGACTGGATTTTGATTCACGTCGGTTTCGCGCTATCCAAGATCGACGAGCAAGAAGCCAAGGCAGCGATGGACTTCCTGATAGGCATCGGGCAGGCCTACGAGGATGAGATCGCCGCCCTGCTCGAATCGCGGATTGACGAAAGGCAGTGAGCACGATGCGATTCGTCGATGAATACCGGGATGCCGAAAAGGCTCGCGCGCTAGCCGCCAAGATCGCGGCGTTGTGCGAGCCGGGACGCCATTACAAGTTCATGGAAGTCTGCGGCGGGCACACGCACACCATCTACAAGCACGGGCTGGAAGACTACCTTCCCGAGTCCATCAGCTTGGTCCACGGGCCAGGCTGCCCGGTGTGTGTGCTCCCGATGGGCCGGGTGGACGACGCGATCGCACTGGCCGAGCAGCCGGACGTAATCATGACGTCCTTCGGCGACATGATGCGGGTGCCCGGCGGGCGTGGATCGTTCTTCGACTCCTCGGCCGCCGGCACCGACATTCGAATGGTCTACTCCCCGCTCGACGCGCTGAAGATCGCCCGGCAGAACCCGGACAAGCACGTGATCTTCATGGCAATCGGGATGGAGACCACCACGCCATCCACCGCCATGACGGTGCTGCGCGCGGCGGCTGAGGGCATCGAGAACTTCTCGATCTTCTGCAACCACGTCATGATCGTCCCAGCGATCAAGGCTATCCTGGACTCCCCCGATCTGCGATTGGACGGGTTCATCGGCCCCGGCCATGTCTCCACCGTCATCGGCTGCCGGCCCTATGAGTACATCCCAGCGGAATACGGCAAGCCGATCGTGACGGCGGGGTTCGAGCCGCTGGACATCCTGCAGTCGGTGTACATGCTGCTGCAGCAACTGGCCGAGGGCCGCTGCGAGGTGGAGAACCAGTACGCCCGGGTGGTGCCGTGGAACGGCAACACGGTGGCGCTGCGGGCGGTGGCCGAGGTGATGGAGTTGCGTCCCTACTTCGAGTGGCGGGGCCTCGGCTTCATCTCGCACTCCGCGCTGCAAGTCCGCGAGAAGTACGCAGCCTTCGATGCAGAGCGGCACTTCAGGCTCCCCGGCGTCCGGGTCGCCGACCCGAAGGCCTGCCAATGCGGCGAGGTGCTCAAGGGTGTTCTCAAGCCGTGGGAATGCAAGGTCTTCGGCACCGCGTGCACGCCTGAGATGCCGATCGGCACCTGCATGGTGTCCTCCGAGGGGGCCTGCGCGGCGTATTACAACTTCGGCCGGTTCAGCCGCCAGCGGATCCGGGAAGTCAGTATCGAAAGCAGCAGGGCATGACGCACCAAGACACCACCCAGCAGCAAGCTGCCTGGGCGGAGGAGTCCGTCGTCGAGCACGACGCTGGCACGAGTTACCCCGCGCATGCCACACCCGGGACCGAGCACACCGGGCGCGAGCAGTTGGTGCTGGAACGCATCGAGCGCGCCCGGCGGGCGCGGCCTCGGGTGCGCGAAAAGCTCATCACCCTTGCGCACGGTGCCGGTGGTAAGGCGACCCAGTCGCTGATCGAAGCGATTTTTCTGGACGCATTCCGCAATCCCCTGCTGGAGCCACTGGAAGACGCCGCGACACTGACTGCCGGCGATACGCGGCTTGCCTTCACGACGGATTCCTATGTGGTGTCACCGTTGTTCTTCCCCGGGGGAAACATCGGTGACCTCGCGGTCAACGGCACCGTCAATGATCTGGCTGTCTCCGGAGCGCGACCAGCGCATCTTTCGGCCGGCTTCATCCTGGAGGAAGGATTCCCGGTCGAGGACCTGCGGCGGATCGTGGCATCGATGTCGGCTGCCGCGGCCGCGGCCGGAGTGTCCATTGTGACCGGCGACACCAAGGTCGTGCAGCGAGGCAAGGGCGACGGCTGCTACATCAACACAGCCGGCGTCGGATTGATCACCGGCGGCTTGACGCTAGGCGTAGCCACGGCCCGCCCTGGCGATGTGGTGATCGTCTCCGGCCCGGTGGGCGACCACGGCATCACCATCCTGCTGGAGCGCGGCGAGCTGGACCTCGACGCTGAGCTGGTGTCCGACACTGCCCCGGTGCACGAACTGGTCCGGGGCCTGCTCGATGCGGTGGGTCCCGATGTGCGGGCAATGCGCGATGCCACTCGTGGTGGGGTCGCGACGATCCTCAATGAAGTGGCCACCGCCGCCGGTGTGGCCGTGGTGGTCGATGAGGAGTCGGTGCCGGTGCGGCCGGAGGTCCGCGGCGCATGTGAGCTGCTGGGCATCGACCCCCTTTACGTCGCCTGCGAAGGACGCATCGTGACGATCGTCGATCCGAGCGCGGCCGACGCCGCGGTGGCAGCGCTGCGGGCGCACCCCCTGGGCGCCGGAGCAACAGCGGTCGGCCGCGTCGCCGAGGACCCGCCCGGGCTGGTCCTGCTCAAGACTGGCTTCGGTGGCACCCGAATCATCGATCTGCTCGTCGGCGATCCGTTGCCACGGATCTGCTGACCACATTGCCGGGAGGTCCGCTGAATCGAACTGAGTTGATCGCCGAGATCGTGGCTGACTGGCCCGAACCCGGCGAGGTCGTTTACATCGAACGCCGTGGCGAAAACTATGTGGTGAAGCGCACCGGTGACGATGGTGCGTTGCCGATCCCGGCGCCGGAGGAGTCCCTTCCGGATGCCTGGATTTACTACGGCGGGTGGCAGGCACACCACCGCGATGATCTGTCGGCCTTCTTCGAGGACCTGTTCGCCGAGATGGATGCGGCGGCCGGGGGCCATGATCGTTGCCGGTGGTCGCCGGATGACCCCTGGCCGCACGCGCACTAGCCGTGTCCGGCTCGGCAACCGATGTGTGTTCGGTGTGCGCCGAGTTCGACAGCAGGGCTGTCGGACTCGGCAACGCTAGGATTAATCGTGAGCCTCAAGATCTGCGGAGCATGCCCGAGATCACGGGGTACTACTGGGCACTGAGTCGAGGGCGCGATGGTGTACCGCCTCCACATGTCGGATCGGACGGCCTTCAAGCGTTGCCGTCGGCAATGGGACTTCAGCTCTGGAAACCGGCGAAACCTCGAACCTATTGCTCATCCCGGCTCCCTCGATCTGAATAAGGCACTGCGCGACGCGCTCGCGGTGTACTACTTCCCCGGAATGTGGGAATGGGATCGAGGCATCGTGCGGCCGTTGGTGCACCAGGCTATGGACCGCTCGCTGCGCGGCCAAGCGGAAGGTGCCGCCGACGATGCGGCGCTGCAGGAATTGCTGGACCGTGGTCATGCGCTGCTCGACGCCTACGCAGCCTGGGCGCCGACGGTTGACCACTTCACCCCCATTCGCGTGGATACCGACTTCGAGGTGAGCATTCCCGACCCGGCGAGGCCCGGCGTCAACCTGCTGACCTCCGCCGGTGACGAGGTCAGGTTTTGCGGTCGCGTCGACCTGCTGGTCATCGACCCCGACGACGCCTACTGGGTTGTCCAGCATCGGTTGGTCACCGAGGGTTGGGCCGACCACGATGCCCTCCAGTTGGACGAGCAGACGATCATGTGGGCATGGGCGTGGCCACAGTTCTATCTGGGGATGCACATCGCGGGCACGCTGTACAACGAGATTCACGCGGACGCCGGGGAACTGGGCGCCCCGGTCCCGGCGCCGGGACCGGGGCGCCCGCAGGTGGGTCATCGCCGGATGTATGCCCGCAGCGGCACCGTGTCCGGCGAGAGGTTGCACGCCGAAGGTACCGATGCGTTCCGCCGCACCCGGATCCGGCGCGGCGAGGCCGAACTCGCGGCGGCCGGCGCGGATCTGGCCGCTGAGGTCAGCGCCGCCACCAGCCCAGACCTCCAGGTCTATCCGAGCCCCGCGCCGGAAGTGTGCTCCCGCTGCCTGTACCGCTCCCCCTGCGTAATTTTGAATCAGGGTCAAGATCCGAGCGCTGAGCTGGCCAAGTCCTACCGGACTCGGCCGGCAGAGTCCGTCCAGGAAGGCCGCCTCGGTGGAGTCACCTGGTCGATGAATCGCGGTGCCGCCCCACCCCCCTGGGCCCGCAAGCAGTGACTCGAAAACAGCAGTCTGGATGCAGACTGCTGTTTTCGAGGGCCCGATTACCGCGTTCTGCATCCAGACTGCGCGATTGCGGCGGCGACGACGACCTGACCGAGGCTGATACCGGCGTCATTGGGAGGGACGCGGGAGTGAGTGAGAACGCGGAATCCCGCATGCTCCAAGGTCGCTACGGTGCGCTCTAGTAGCAGCACGTTCTGGAAGACCCCACCGGACAGGGCAGCGACGTCGACGCCGGTGGTCTCTCGCAGCATCAGGCAGACCCGGACGATCGCATCGGCCAGGCCGTGATGGAACCGGGTGGCGATCGCTTCCGGGGCCACACCCGCTTGGAGATCGGCGACCACGGCCCGCACCAGATCCACGCCGTGCAGCGCAAGCGTGGGGCCCTCGCTGACGCTGGCGAAGTAGGTCCCCAACTCGGACAGGTCGGCTCGCTGTTCGAGCTCCACTGCGGCCTGGCCCTCGTAGTTGATGGAGTCGCGGATCCCGAGAATGGCCGCGACCGCATCGAACAGGCGTCCCGCACTGGAGGTCAGCGGGGCATTCACCCGTCGGGAAGCCATCGCCAGCACCGCGTCCCAGTGCTGCGCGTTGCGCTGGATGAGGTCTTGCGGCGCCTCTGAACCCAGGTAGGCGGCGGCCATCCGCCAGGGTTGTCGGATTGCCGCAGCGCCGCCTGGCAGCGGCACTGGCACGAGGTGGGCCATCCGTTGAAATTCAGTGAGGTCGGCCAGCAGGAACTCGCCACCCCACAACGTGCCATCGCTGCCGTAGCCCGTGCCGTCGAAGGCCACTCCCAGCACCGGACCGGACTCACCGTTGTCGGCCAGGCATGACGCGATGTGCGCGTGGTGGTGCTGGACTCCCACGAGTTCCACATCTGCGAGATCGACAGCGTATTTGGTGGACAGGTATTCCGGGTGCAAGTCGTACGCGACCAGTTCCGGCGTCACGTCGAAAATGCGCCGGAAGTGCTCCACACCCTCGGTGAACGAACGCAGCGTCTCGTAGTTCTCCAGATCACCGATGTGGTGGGACAGGAACGCGTGCCGTCCGCGGGCCAGGCAGAAGGTGCTCTTGAGTTCGGCGCCGCAGCCCAGGATCGGGCGGGGCACCGGGTGCGCGAGGGTCAACGGCTCGGGGGCGTAGCCGCGGGACCGGCGCACCGGCAGCTCGGCCCCGCGGAACACCCGCACCACCGAGTCATCGGTGCGCATGTGAATCGCCCGGTCGTGAGTCAAGTAGGCGTCCGCGATTCCGGTGAGCCGCCGGCGCGCGTCGTCGTCCTGGTAGGCGATCGGCTCGTCGGAGATATTGCCGCTGGTCAACACGATGGGACTGGCGGTGTCGCGCAGCAGTAGGTGGTGTAGCGGGGTGTAGGGCAGCATCAGGCCGAGGTTGCGGTTGCCGGGCGCGACGGCCGGGGCGACAGGGGCGTCGGGACGCCGGGGTAGCAGCACCACCGGCCGCCGCCGCCCGGCCAGCACCCGCTGCGCCACCGGGTCGATCTCGCACAGCTCGCACGCAGCGTCGAGATCGGCCACCATCACCGCGAACGGCTTGTCCTCGCGGTGTTTACGCGCGCGCAGTTCAGCGGTCGCGGCAGCATCAGCGGCCAGCGCCGCGACGTGGAAGCCACCAAGCCCCTTGACCGCCAGCACCGCTCCAGCCCTCAGCAATCCCGCAGCCGCGGCCAGTGGCTCACCCGGCAACTCGGCGCCGCTGGCGTCGATCAGCCGCAGCCGGGGACCGCAGGCCGGGCAGCACACCGGCTGGGCGTGGAAGCGCCGGTCGGCCGGATCGTGGTACTCACGGGCGCAGTCCTGGCACATCGCGAACGGGGCCATCGTGGTGAACGGCCGGTCGTACGGCACGTCGCGCACGATGGTGAATCTCGGACCGCAATTGGTGCAGTTGATAAAGGCGTAGTCGAAGCGGCGGTCGGTGGGATCAGCCAGCTCGCGAAGGCAGTCCTCGCAGGTGGCGGTGTCCGCGGAAATCAAGGTGTCGCGCCGGCCGGCGGCCTGGCTGGACACGATATGAAAACCCGGCTCGCCAGTCGGGACCAGCGGGTTGGTCTTGACCTGCTCGATGATGGCCAGTGGGGGCGCTTGTGTGGGCAGCGTGGCGAGAAACTCGCTGACTGCCTGCTCGGCTCCCTCGATCTCCATGAAGACACCGGCGGTGTCGTTACCGACCCGGCCGGACAGCCCGAGACGATGTGCCAGACCATGGACGTAAGGCCGGAACCCCACACCCTGCACGACGCCTTCGACTCGCACTTCAACTCGGATACTCTGCTGCACAGGAGGATTGTCCCGCCCTTGACAAGATCCCCGCACGGGGACTGGACTGAGTGCAGAACCGAGGAGACGCTCTTGCACGAAATGTCGATCACCCAGAGCGTGATCCAGGCCATATGGGACCGGATGGGTGATGCGCAGGTGTGTCGAGTATGCCTGGAGATCGGCACCCTGTCCGGTGTCGTAGTTGATTCGGTCCGCTTCTGCTTCGAAGTTGTGACCCAGGGCACCACGCTTGAAGGAGCGGCGCTGGAGATCATCCAACCCACGGGCAAGGCGCGCTGCCGGGACTGCGGCGCGGAGTTCGTACTGAACGATCTGCTCGTGCTGTGCGAGTGTGGCAGCGCGAACCGCGAGCTGCTCGCGGGAGAAGAACTCAAAATCCGGGAAGTTGAGGTAATGGCCTGATGTGCGCAACGTGTGGCTGCTCCGGCGATACCATCTTCGAAACCAACGAGCATGACCACCACGAGCATGACCACGAGCACGGCCATAGCCACAGCCACTCCGGGACCCGGACGGTCACCCTCGAGCAGGCGGTGCTGGCCCGCAACGACGCGCTCGCCGAGCGCAACCGCAAATGGTTGGCGGAGCGCAGCATCCTCGCGGTGAACCTGATGAGCTCACCCGGCGCGGGCAAGACCACGCTGCTCGAGCGCACCATCCGGGAACTGGGCGCCGAGCTGCAGGTGTCGGTCATCGAAGGTGATCAGGAGACGGTGCTGGATGCAGACCGGATCCGCGCCACCGGCGCCCCAGCGGTACAGATCAATACCGGGTCGGGCTGCCATCTCGACGCGAAGATGCTCGCCGGTGGGCTGGAGACGCTGGAGCCACCGGTGGGCTCAGTAGTGCTCATCGAAAACGTCGGGAACCTGGTGTGCCCAGCGTTGTTCGACCTCGGCGAACAGGCCCGGGTCGTGATCACCTCGGTCACCGAGGGCGCCGAGAAGCCGCGGAAGTACCCGCAGATGTTCCGCGCCGCTGACCTGGTGCTGCTCAACAAGATCGATTTGCTGCCGTACGTCCAGTTCGACGTCGACGACTTCCTGGATGGGGCACGGCGGGCGAATCCGGGTGTCGAGGTGCTGCAGCTGTCGGCCACCACCGGCGAAGGAATCGCCGACTGGTACGGCTGGCTGCGCGCCCGGCTACCCTAACGACCGACCTGCTCCATCGCGCGGCGCGCGAAGGCCGGGGCGTGCTCGGGCCGCAAACCGAGGCCCAGCAGCCGGGCCGGGATGTACGACAGCTGCGGGAACCGAGCGAACAGCTTGATCATCTCTGCGGGTGGGCCGTTGCGCTTGCCCGCCATCACCGGACGCATAACGGTCCGGTGCAGGATCCGCTGCAGGCCCTGCACCAGCATCGTGGGCAGCAGGCGGCGTGATCGGACCTTCGCCAGGTCGGCCAGGGTTGGCCGGCCACGGCGCAGCGGCTGCGCCAGCAGGGTCGCAGCGGCGACGGCGTCCTGTACGGCCAGGTTGATGCCCACCCCGCCGACCGGTGACATGGCGTGCGCCGCGTCGCCGATGCAGAGCAGCCCGTCGATGTGCCACTGGGCAAGCAGGTTCAGCCGCACGTCGAGGAACTTGACGTCGTCAATCGTCTTCAGCTCGTGCACCCGGTCGGCGAACTCGGGACAGATCTCGGTCACGTTGGTGCGGAACGCCTCGATGCCTTCCACGCGGAGGTCGGCGCCCTTCGGCGCGAGATACGCAACCTGGAAGTAGCCGGTGCGCGGCAGCGGCACGGCGAAGCGGCGGTTGCGCATCCGCGGGGTGAGCATGGCTGCGCCTTCGTCGTCGTGGCGCGACAGGCGGAACCACCAAACGTCGAACGGGCAGTCGTACTCCTTGGGCTCCAGACCTGCCTCGCGCCGGGCGAGCGACCAGCGGCCATCGGCGGCGATGACCAGATCCGCGCGCAGCTCGCCCTCGGTGCCACCAGCCGTCTTGTAGCGGATTCCGACAACAGCGCCGCCCCGGCCGCCTTCCCGGATCAGGCCGGTCATCTCGGTGTTCATCCGCAGCGTGAACGTCTTTTCTCGGCTGGCGCTGGCGGCGAGCAGGTCGAGAAAGTCCCACTGCGGCACCATCGCGATGTAGGGATGCGGCACCTTCAGCCGGGTCAAGTCAGCCAGCTTCATCATGCCGCCGTCGTCGGTGGGGAACCCGGCCGCGCTGAGCTCGCTGTGGGGCAGAGCGTCGAACTTCTCGCCCAGCCCCAGTTCGTCGAGCAGGGTCAGTGTCGACGGATGCACCGTGTCGCCGCGGAAGTCCCGCAGGAAGTCGGGGTGCTTTTCCAGCACGGTCACCTCGATGCCGCCCCTGGCCAGCAACAGCCCTGCCACCATGCCGGCCGGACCGCCACCGACGATCACGCAGCCAGTGCGCTCGGTCATCTCAATCACCTTTTTTCATCATTCGTTGAATACAGTGAGGATGCACCTGTGCTGGCCTGCGCGTCAAGCACTGGATGGGTATGCCTGCTCAAGGTTGTCCTGCCGCCCTGGCAGGGTCGGCGGCGGAGGCTATAGGAGGGTGGTCATCGCACGAGCAGTGACGGTGACCGTGCGGGCCTCGGGCACCGCGGTATGCACGGCGTCGGCGACCTGCCGGCCCAGGGTGTCGGCGGCCGCAACGGGCATGGCTGGATCAACCCAAGCATCGATTTCGACGCGCAGGGTGCGCCCGGTCCACCGAGCCCGAGCGTGGGCGTGCTGCACACCGGAAACACCGCCGGCGGCTCGTTCGGAGATGGTGAGCAATCCGTCGTCGACGCCGTCGAGGAGCCGGCGGCCGATGTCGCTGCTGACTTCATAGCCGACGTGGCAGATGAACAGGGTGACCGCTAGCCCGGCGACCGGGTCGCCCCAGGGTTGCCCCAGCCCGACGGCGATCAGCCCGGCCAGCGCCCCGGCTGAGGACAGCGCATCCAGCCAGGAGTGGCGCGCGTCGCTGATCAAGGTGGCGGACTGGATTCGACGCCCGACCCGCAGCTTGTATCGAGCCACTGCCTGGTTGCCGACGATGCCCAGCGAAGCGGCGGCGATTCCCACGCCGACGTGGCTCGTCCCGTGGTTAGCCAGCAACTTGTGCACGCTTTCCCAGCCGGCGAATACCGCGCTGGCCCAGATCACCAGCGCGACCCCGAGCCCGGCGAGGTCCTCGGCCCGCTCCAGCCCGTAGGGGTAGCGCTCGCTAGCGCTGCGCCGGCTGATCCGAAATCCGAGGAACACCACCGCGCTGGTCGAGACGTCGGAAAGGTTGTGCAGGGCATCGCCCAACAGCCCGACCGATCCGGTGACCAGCGCGATGATCAGCTCCACCACGCCGGTGGCCGCCAAGCCCATGGCACTCACGCCGACAGCCCGGTTGGCGGCCCGCCGATCAGCGGCGTCGTCGAACCGCCCACCAGAACTCGCCGCGGTTTCGCGTAGTCCGGTCACCGTGTGCACGACCATCAGTGTCCCCGCACCTGGCTGACGGGGCGCCGGGGACAGGAGGGAATTAGCGCGAGGGCGCGGTGCCGGGGTACGGCTGCGCTTCCACGGCGCGCCGCGGTATCACCGGGCGCTGGAACGGTTGAGCTCCCACCTGTGGGTCGGTCTCACGGTATGGCCGCGGTGGGTTCCGTGACCGGCGCGCCGTTGGGCCGCTGCGGTTGACCGGTGCGCTGGTTCACCGGCGCGGGCAGAGGCTGCAGTGGGTGACGGTGGATGCGGTAGGTCTGGTAGGCGATCAATACGATGAGCAGGCCCAGCAGCGCCACCGAGCCCCATAACGTGCCCCAGCCCAGACCGCCCTCCGAGACTGGTTTGATCAACGAATCTCCCCCGGCCGCGCCCAGCGGGCGGGTGAGGATGAACGCCAGCCAGAACAACACCATGCTGTTGATGTTGGTTAGGTAGTGCGCCGCCACGATCGACACCATGATCCCGGCGATGACGAAGAAGGCGTTGCGAAAACCCAGACCGGTGTCATCGGCCAGCCAGTCCCCACTGGAGGTGCCCAGGGTGTTCGAGATCAGGATCGCGATCCAGTACAGGACCTCGCCCTTGCGGGCGGTGATGTTCTCCACGTCATAGGTCTGCCCGGTGCGCCACCACGCCACAAACACGATCGCCAGGATGCTGGTGAGGACGGCCGCGCCCCACGCGTAACCGATCCCCTGTTGGGCGCTGCCGTGACCGAACCCACGGTTGAGGAAATCCGAGATCTCGGTACCCACCATGCTGGTTCCTAGGATCACCGCCCAGAACAGCGCCGGACGGAACTGCTTGGTCCGCACCTGGGCCACCACGACGACTAGAAAAAACCCGAGAAAGATCAACGCGGTGACGACGTAGCCGATCTCGAGGGTGATGCCCACCAAGTCTCCGGAGGTCTCTCCCAGAGTCACGGCGACGGTCTTCAACGCCCAGAACAACACGGTCACGTGCGGAAGTTTGCGCATCACATAACCGAGCTCGACTTTTCCCGACCCCGCTGATCGGGGTACCGCCGCCGATGTCACCTCGCTGCCTGATCCCTTCGCGCTTGCCCATCCACCAGCTCACACCCGACCCTCAGCGCCCAAACGCCACAGCCGACCCGGCCGCGCCGGCTCCTTCCCCGCGGCGCGGCCAAAGCCGGTGCACTTCTCCTTTGAGGGGCGTTACCAGGCCATGGCACCCTACGGGACCGGTTGATATCTCATCCAAATCTGAAAGATGCGATCGCATCGCGGCGCCCAACGGCGTGCTGCGTGCGGCAGCAGACCGGGAGTGCTCCACATGCCGCCGTTGCCTGCTCCGTTCGGCCGCGCTCTGTTTTCAGCTGCACCGATGCCCTGACCTGGCGGATTGATCAGGCCGTCAGTCCGGACTTCCGCAGTTAGTAGGCATATCTGGGCTTGATCGAGTGCATCGTGCCTGGTGAGAGACCTGCGGGTGGTCCATCGAGCCAAAAACCTGTAGGCACACGCCTTGCGGCGTGTCGCTGGACGTGACATGGGC
>DATNDR010000060.1:0-30154 GCA_035606945.1 Pseudonocardiaceae bacterium | reverse complement strand
CCTCGACCCACTGTCCCGTGAGCGATAAATGCTGCACACTAGTTCGCAGATTAGGTCAGCCGGTCTTAGCAGCGAAGAACTCGGCCAGGTCCGGTGCCATCTCGTCGAACTTCTGGCGCACCGCCGCGACCAGCTCGGGCGGTGCCGAATCGGGAGAGCCTAAGTTGGTGGGAGGCTCGGGGTCGTACTCGGCCATCAGCTGCAGCGCGGCGGCAGTCTCGGGGCCGGCCACCTGCCCGATGAGCGTGAGAACAAAGTCGATTCCGGCCGTCGGCCCAGCGCTGGTGATGCGGTTGCGGTCGGTCACCACCCGGCCGGCAGCCACCTCGACGTCTGGGTACAACCCGAGCCGCTCCTTGTAGGCCCAGTGCGTGGTGGCGCGGTAACCCTTGAGGAGCCCGGCCTCCGCCAGGATCAGCGCCCCAGTGCAGACTGATGTGACGTATTCAGCAGCGTCTCCGGCCTCCCGCAGGAACGACACGACGTCTTCGTCCTGCATCTCCGGCAGCGGGTTGACACCGCCCCCCACGAGGAGGATATCGAGGGGCGGGCAGGTCGAGAAATCATGGTCGGGAATCAGCCGGACGCCAGTGTCGGACACCACCGGATCCGTCGTGTTGGCGAAGGTCACCACCTTGAACCCGGGAACGAACCCGAGGAACTGTTGAGGCCCGAGCACATCGAGCATGGTCATGTTATTCCAGAAGTAGATGCCAATGGTCTTTTCCACGTTTCTCACTCTTCCTTGGACGACAAGTACGATCGGTGGACGGCCGAGGCGGGCGCCGCCGGCTCCGTTGGGAGCCGCGTGGGACCGATTTCTCCGCCGCCGAAAGGCTGTGAAGAGCTGTACTGACGTGCAGTCGAGAAGTCTTCTTGATCATTTGCTGCGCCGTCCGGGGAATGGCCCCACCCCCGCCGTCCGCCACGACCACGAAGACCACGAGCAGCCCGCTCGTGGTCTTCGTCATCATGATCTCCTCTGGTCGCCCAAGCTGTGCACTGGTCCCAAGGGCAAGCCTTGTCGCGTTGCGGTGTGGCGATACGAGTAATCGACTACTTGGATCCGACCGGTACGGCTACGCGGCGCCGCATGCCTACGTTGACGCGCGGCATCGATGACTGCGCGATGTGACGATCCGCGCCTCACAAAGCGTGCCATGGACCTCACGAACAAGTAGCCCGCTGGCACGCCAGGAATTGCCGTTCCCTCGAAGAAGCGCTTCCAGCGTCACTGGCCAACACATCATCGCCACTGGATACCTCGGGGCAGCTGGATGCCTCGGGGCAGCTGGTCGGCGCCCCGAACTTAGCGGCGCCCATCCCTGGCTCGCTGATCGACATCTCCACGATGGTCCTCAACGTGCTGGGCACCCCGCTGGTTGACGTCATCAGCCTCCTGCGGGGTATTCGGGACGACACCAGCAGGATTAACCTCCAGATGCAGGACCAACCGCCACCTCCCGCGGCACTTGGGATCGGCCGGCGCTTGGCCTGCCCGTTGAGGTGCACCGTAGGAGGTGACTGATGCGACGTCTAACGTCCCCCGTTCTGCCTGCGATCATGCTTGTCATTGTCATCCTCTGGGCACTGACTGCGGTCATCTTTTTGACCGGTATCCTGGCTACCGCCAACCGCATCGAAAGTCGGGTCCACGTCATCAACACTGCATTGACGCCGACCGCCCGAAAGCTCACTACGCTCCCAGTCCTCAACGACGTCGCTAGTAATGCGAATCAGATCCGTGATGCGGCTGCGAACCTGAGCCCAACGATTGGGCGTATTGCGGATTCAGCAGGGAGCATCGACGACAGCCTGAAGTCGGTGAACAACACGGTTCCGTCGATCAACAAGTCTGCGAAGCAGATTAATTCGTCGGTGTTGGACATCTACCGCAGTGCGAGTTCGATCGCTTCTACGCTGGGAGATCGATCCTCGGCCGACCGATAACGTCATCCGCGGCGCCCAGGAGTCACAGACACTTGGAGGCATCGTGGCCGTCGAGTTCGCTGCCGACCCCGACGTGGCGGATCTCGCACATCGCACCGCGGCGTTCATCCGCGAGGTGGT
This sequence comes from Pseudonocardiaceae bacterium, assembly GCA_035606945.1. Classification (GTDB taxonomy): domain Bacteria; phylum Actinomycetota; class Actinomycetes; order Mycobacteriales; family Pseudonocardiaceae. Next base: position 28,084 of record DATNDR010000060.1, on the reverse strand, counting down.
GATCCCATTCGAGCAACAGCACCCTGGCGTCACCCAATCCGATCCAGTCCGGGTTGAGCTGCAGCAAGCGGCGAAGAACGCCGGTCTGTTCACCCCGCACGTCAGCGTCGTGTACGGCGGTTACGGGCTGGACATGCGCGGGCGCGCCGCCGTCTTCGAGGAAGCCGGCTACTCGCTGCTCGGCCCGCTGGCACTCAACATCGCCGCACCCGACGAGGGCAACATGCACCTGCTGGAGGCGATTGCCACCTCCCGGCAGAAGGACCGCTACCTGCGACCGTTGATCTCCGGGCAGGTGCGGTCCTGCTTCGCGATGACCGAGCCCGCCCCCGGTGCCGGTTCCGACCCGGCGGCGCTGACGACGCGCGCGAAGCGGGTCCGGGATGGTTGGCAGATCGACGGGCACAAGTGGTTCATCACGGGCGCCGACGGCGCGGCGTACACCATCTGCATGGCCCGTACGTCCAGCCAACCAGGCGACCGGGGTGGCGCGACGATGTTCCTGGTCGAAACCTCGAACCCGGGCATGAAGATCGTCCGGCGTATCGATTCACTCGACGACAGCCTGTTCGGCGGGCACGCCGAGATCGTGTTCGACGGCTGCGTGGTGCCCGACGAGGCGGTGCTCGGCGAGGTCGACCGGGGATTCGACTATGCCCAGCTGCGGCTCGGGCCGGCCCGGACCACACACTGCATGCGCTGGCTGGGGATCGCGCGGCGAGCCCAGGACATTGCGGTGGCCCGTGCCGCGGACCGGCGGCTGTTCGGCACCGGGCTGGCCGATCTGGGCATGGTCCAACAGATGATTGCCGACAACGAGATCGACATCGCCGCTACCCGTGGGCTCATCCTGCGCGCATGCTGGGAGCTCGACCAGGGCCGCGGCGCTGCCCAGTCGACCGCCATCGCGAAGACCTTCAGCGCTGAGGCCATCTGGCGGGTGGTCGACCGGGCTGTGCAGATCTGCGGATCGCTGGGGATATCCGGGGATTTGCCGCTAGGCCGGTTCCTGCGCGAGGTCCGGCCGTTCCGGATCTACGACGGCCCTTCGGAGACCCATCGGTGGGCTATTGCCCGCCGGATCCTGCGCCGCCACCGAGATCACGCCGAGAAGAGCGGGCCGTGATGATCGTTGAGGGGTTGGACCTGGCAGCGGTACAGAAGTTCTTCGACGCCGCGGTGCCGGAGGTGCGCGGGCCGCTGCGCGCCGAGCTCATACTCGGTGGCCGATCCAACCTGACCTACCGGCTCACCGACGGGCACTCCACCTGGGTGCTGCGCCGGCCGCCACTGGGCGGGCTGACCCCCTCGGCGCACGACATGGCCCGTGAGTATCAGGTCGTGGCAGCGCTGGCCGACACCAGCGTGCCGGTCCCGCGCCCGGTGGCGCTCGGGCAGGACCTGTCGATCCTCGGCATACCATTCTCGGTGGTCGACTACGTGGCAGGGCAGGTGATCCGGACCCAGGACGACCTGCACGCGTTGCCCGACGCTGACATCGTGCGCTGCGCATACGGCTTGATCGATGTGCTGGCCGAGTTGCATGCGGTCGACCCCGAAGCGGTCGGACTCGGCGGGTTCGGCCGGCCGAAGGGCTATCTGGCGCGGCAGATCCAGCGCTGGCACGACCAGTGGAACCGGGTCCGCAGCCGGGCACTTCCCGATGTCGAGACCCTGTATCTGCGGCTCGCCGAGACCTGCCCGGCGGAAAGCGCAGCCTCGATCGTGCACGGCGACTACCGCATCGACAACGCCATCCTCGACGCCGGTGATGTCGGCACGGTGCGCGCGCTGGTCGACTGGGAGATGGCCACCGTCGGGGACCCGCTGGCCGATCTCGGGCTGCACCTGGCCTACGCGGATCCGGCGCTCGACTTCGTCCTCGGCAATTGCGCCGCCTCGACCAGCAAGCGCCTGCCCTCGACCGACGATCTCGCGCAGCGCTATGCCATCGCATCCGGCCGCAACCTGGACAATCTGGCCTTCTACCGAGCACTCGGCTTTTTCAAAGGAGCCGTCATCGCCCAAGGTGTCCACGCGCGTTACACCAGCGGGTTCACCCTGGGCCCCGGCTTGGAGACCGCCGGCCAGGCGGTAGCGCTGCTTGCCGCCGCCGGGATCAACGTCCTCACTGCGCACCGCTGAGTCACCGGACCCCGCGACGGGTGCTTCCCCGTCCGAGGTACTGGAAAAGCCGAGGTGCCCGGAAAAGGAGATAGCTCGATGGCTGGAGTGCTGGACTTGTTCCGGCTTGACGGAAGGGTCGCCGTGGTCACCGGTGCCAGCTCCGGTCTCGGCGCCGGCTTTGCTGTCGCGCTGGCCCAAGCCGGGGCAGACGTCGTGCTCGCCGCTCGTCGCGCCGACCGGCTGGCCGAAGTCAGTGCAGAGGTCGTCGGTGTCGGGCGGCGGGCGCTTGCCGTTGTCACCGACGTCAGCGAGCCGGCGCAGTGCACGGCGCTGGTCGACGCGGCCATGAGCCATTTCGGCAAGGTCGATGTCCTGATCAACAACGCCGGAGTCGGTACCGCCGTGCCGGCGATCAGGGAAGACCCCGACGACTTCCGCCGCGTGATCGATGTCAATCTCAACGGCGCCTACTGGATGGCCCAAGCCTGCGGCAGGGTTATGCAGCCCGGCTCCAGCATCGTCAACGTCTCGAGCGTGCTCGGACTCATCAACCCGATCGCCCCCCAGGCCGCCTACGCGGCCAGCAAGGCCGGCCTCATCGGCCTGACCCGCGATCTTTCTCAGCAATGGGCCGGGCGGCGGGGAATCCGGGTCAACGCCGTGGCGCCCGGCTACTTCACCACTGAGATGACGGCGCAGATCCCCGAAGACATGTTGACGAGAATCGTGCGGTCGTGCCCGCTGGCCAGAGTCGGCGAGCAGCACGAGCTGAGCGCCGCGATTGTGTTTCTGGCCAGTCCAGCGTCGAGTTACATCACCGGCAGCACACTCGCGGTGGACGGCGGCATAACCGGACATTGATCCCCTGAGTGCTCGAGGCGCCCACCTACGGCCGCAGTTACCCCCGGTTTCCCACGCAGGACGGGTGTGCGCGCCACCTGACCCCTACTACCCTTCAGACCAGAGGCGCACAGTGGCGGGTAGTTTGCCGGGGATCGATTTGACACCAACCAGGGTGGCGTGTTGGCGCATCAGGCGTTGCTGTACGGGTCGAAGGACGAGTACCTGGCGGGTGCTGTTCCGTTCGTCCGAGACGGGCTGGACAGCGGCGACCCGATCCGAATCGCGACCACCCGGCGTAATGCCGACTGGCTGCGCGCGGCGCTGGGTGCGGATGCCCGCCATGTGACGTTCTGCGAGGGCAGCCAGTGGTACCGGCACCCAGTGCGCGCGCTGGCGGCCCTAGACCGCGCTGTGCGAGCGGCGACCCAGCACGGGCAGCAGCTGCGGATGATCGGAGAACCGATATGCGCGGCGCGCACCACGTCGCAGATCGGCGAGTGGGCCAGGCACGAGTCGCTGGTCAACGCCGCGGTTGCGACCGTCAATGCCGCGTTGGTGTGCAGCTACGACACCCGCGTCGTTGATCCCGATGTCCTCGCCACGGTGGGCCAGACTCACCCCGAGCTGGTGGTCAACGGCGGTCCCCGCCCCAGCCCGGCCTATACCGACCCGATGGTGTTCAACGCCGAACGCCACCGGCTGCCGCTGCCTGAGCTGCCGCCACCGGCCCTGTGGCTGAGGTTCCAACGAGCGGATCAGTTGGCCACCATGCGTGCATTCGTCACCTCCCATGCCACTCAAGCCGGGGCGGCCGGGCGGCCCGTCGAGCAGTTCGTTCAGGCAGTCAACGAGATCACGACCAACGTGATCGAGCACGGCGGTGGGTCGGGTGTGCTGCAGATCTGGACCGGCCCGGACACGATGGTGTGCGAAGTCAGCGACACCGGCGTGGGCTTGCGCGATCCGCTGGCGGGGTACCTTCCCCCTGCTGTCAACTGCCCGCGTGGACGCGGGCTATGGCTGGCCCGGCAGTTCAGTGATCTCGTCGAAGTGCACAGCGACTCTGCCGGCACGGCTGTCCGACTTCATCTGACCCTGACTTGCCAGGAACACCGCGCCGCGTGAGCCATGGCGCCTAGTCAGGGTATGCCGCCGAGAGCATCCGCCACATTATCGACGAAGGTGAAGTGGTCGCGCAGGCCAGCGGTCTCCACTACCAGATTGACTGTTGGGGAGTTGCACACCAAGCGCAGGTGACGATCTTGTTGGGTAGCGAGTTCGTCCATCTCGAACAGCACCCGCAACCCAGCAGATGCCAGCAGATGCACACCATCGAGATCCACCACCACGAGTCTGGCAACAGCAAGCTGCTCGGTCAGGCAAGCCGCCAATTCCGGCGCGGTAAGCGCGTCCACCTCACCAGTCACGGTGACGACGCACGCGTCTGCGCCATGCTCGGCCACCTCAAGACCGACGATGTCTGCGGGGAAGGCGCTGTTCATACGAAGCACGATAGATGCTGCCTCCGGGATACGGTGGTACGTGGACCCTACTGATCCGCGATAAGGCCGCGATGAGGCGCTACCCTCAGCGGTCGAGAACCGGAAGCTGCACGTTGGGGATTCGATAACGCTGCGCTAGCCTCGATACATGCTGCTGGACCGACGACTGTTGCGAGCAGCACCCTGCCAGCCGAGCGGTCTCGCTGAGAGCAAGCGTCTATTCATCACACCGAGTGGGCCGGCCGGCACAGCATCGACACCGCCGGGTGACCCCCCGGGTGGGCGCAGATAGGGCGACTGCGTGATGGACTCCTACCTCAAGTACCTGTCGGAGAACTCCACCCAACTGCTCTTCTACGCTCAGCAGCACTTCCTGCTGGTGCTCTACTCAGTGGCCGTCGCCACCGTGATTTCGCTGGTGCTGGCCCTGGTGCTGCACACCAACCAGCTCACTCCCCCGTCGTGGCGGCGCACCGTGCGGGTGGGCAGCCGTGAGACGTCGCTACTGCTCGCATCAGCCGCGCTGACAATCCCGTCACTGGCGTTGTTCGGCCTGCTGCAACCGCTGCTCGGTCTCGGAGTCACCCCCAGCATCGTCGCGCTCACCCTGTATGCGATCTACCCGGTACTGCGCAACACCGTGGCCGGGCTGTCCTCGGTGGACCCGGCGGTGCTCGAGGCCGCCCGCGGCGTCGGGATGGGCCCGCTCCGGCGGATGTTCCGGGTGCAGCTGCCGCTGGCCTGGCCGGTGATCATCTCCGGCATCCGGGTCGCGGTGCTGATCGTGATTTCAATCGCCGTGGTGGCAGCCATCATCGACGGTCCCGGCTTCGGCAGGCCATTGCAAGACGGCCTGGCCCGGCTCGGAGCCGTCAACTCGTTCAACGAGGTCATCAGCGGCACGCTGGGATGCCTTGTGGTGGCCGCGGGTTACGAGATCATCTTCGCGGTTGTCCGGCGTCTCACCACCCCCAGGGGGATCCGTGTCTGAGACCGTGCCGTCTCGGACCGCCGGCACGAACCGGGCCGGTCAACGACCGATGATCGCCCTGGAGGGCGTCAGCAAGACCTATCCGAAACAGCCGAGGCCCGCCGTCGCCGAGCTGAACCTGGAAATCCCCGAGGGCGCCATCGTGACGCTTATCGGGCCGTCCGGGTGTGGCAAGACGACCATCCTGAAGATGATGAACCGGCTGATCGAGCCGACCACCGGACGCATCGTGCTCGATGGGGAGGATGTCACCGACGTCAACGCCAACAAACTGCGCAGGCGGATTGGCTACGTGATCCAGCAGGTGGGGTTGTTCCCACACCTGACCATCGCCGACAACGTCGCGGTGGTGCCGAGGATGCTCGGCTGGGACAAGGGCCGTATCACCAGGCGCGTCGACGAGCTGCTGCACCTGGTGGGGCTGGAGCCGGCCGACTTCCGGGACAGGTACCCGCGGCAGCTCTCCGGTGGGCAGCAGCAGCGCGTCGGGGTAGCACGCGGTCTGGCGGCCGACCCCCCGGTGATGTTGATGGACGAGCCTTTCGGAGCCATCGACCCGATCACCCGGGAACGCCTGCAGGACGAGTTCCTCGACGTGCAGCGCCAGGTCGCCAAGACCATCTGCTTCGTCACCCACGATCTGACCGAGGCCGTGAAGCTGGGTGATCGGATCGCCGTGTTCGCGGCCGGCGGGCGGCTGGCGCAATACGACACTCCCAGTGAGGTACTCGCGCATCCCGCGGACGACTTCGTCGCCGAGTTCGTCGGTAGTGGCGCCGCCGTCCGCCGGTTGTCGTTGCTGGAGATCAGCCGGCTCGAGTTGGATGCGGTGATGATCTCCACTGGGGGGGTGCCTGAGAACAGCGGTCCGGTGGTGGCGGTGGATGACGCGGGCCGCCCGCGCGCCTGGCAGCACCTACCCGGATCCGCACAACTGCCGCCGCTGGTCACGGTGCCACTATCCGGCACCGTCTACGACGCCGTCGACGTCATGCTCGACGCCCGCGCTCCGCTGGTCGTGGTCGTCGATGACGATGGAAAGCCCCGGGGCGCGCTGCGCTGGGACGCTCTGGTAAGCGACTTGCAAACCAAGGGGCCGCGGCGATGACCGCCGACGCGCTTGCGACCTCGGCGGCACCCGTCCGCGCGGGCTGGAGCGGGCGAAACCGTGAATTGCTCGCCACCCCGGTCATCGTGATCGTCGGGCTTGCTCTGGTGCTGTTCTACACCGCCCATCGGCAGCTGGACAGCGTCGAGCAGCGAGCGCTGGATCCGTCCTACCTGTGGGCCAAATTTCTCCAGCACATCTGGCTCGCGGGCGCGTCCACCGCGCTGGTGATCGCCATCGCGCTTCCGCTGGGGATCGCGCTGAGCCGACCGGTCATGGACCGGGTCCGTACCGGCACGCTCGCGTTCAGTGGCTTCATGCAGGCGCTACCGCCTTACGGGATGATCATCCTGCTGGCCTTCCTGTTGAAGTTCGGCACCACGACCGCGATCATCGCTTTGGTGCTGTCATCGGTGCTCCCGGTGCTCACCAACACCGTGGTCGGGCTGCGGCAGGTGGATCCGGCACTCATCGAGGCCGCCCGGGGCATGGGGCTGTCTGCGTGGCAAACCCTGTTGCGGGTCGAGATCCCGCTCGCGGTGCCGGTGATGGTGGCGGGCATCCGGGTGGCGCTGGTGCTCAACGTCGGCACCGCTACGCTCGCCACCTTCATCGGTGCGGGCGGCCTCGGCGAGCCGATCAGCAGCATGCTCCTCCTCGGCCGGCCACAGGCGGCATTCGTCGCCTCGGTCATCGTGGCGGCGCTGGCGCTACTCATCGACTGGCTGGCAGGTGTCGCCGAACGGCTCGTGAGCGGCCGGGTCGGGTGAGCGCTGCGCACACCGGGAGTTACTGGAATCACGTGGACCGGCAGAGAGGAGGAAGCACGTGCGATCGATATTCATGTTCGGCCGCCGACGCATCACTATTTTGATGGCTTTGCTGGCGGCGTCCGCGCTGCTAGCCGGATGCGGCGGGCTGAGCAGCAGTGGCCCGTCGGCGAAGGGCGGTAGCCTCGCCCAACAGGTCAACCTCGAAGGTAAGTCCTACACCGTGGGCGGTAAGAACTTCGACGAGCAGCTGGTGCTGTGCCAGATCGCGGTGGCTGCCCTGGAATCGGTCAACGCCAAGGTCACCGACCGGTGCAATGTCGGCGGCACTGACGCCACGCGCCAGGCGCTTCTCGGTGGCGATATCGACCTGTACTGGGAGTACACCGGTACCGCGTGGGTCTCCTTCCTGCACCAGAAGCCGATCCAGGACAGCAAGGCGCAGTACGAGGCGGTCAAGCAACGCGACCTGGCCCAGAACAACATCGTCTGGCTGCAGCCGACCCCGTTCAATAACACCTATGCCTTCGCGGTCAAAAGCGAGCGGGCTCAGCAACTCGGGCTGCGGACGCTGTCCGATATGGCTACATACATCCGCTCCGGCCAGCCCGGCAACGTGTGCATCGAAACCGAATACCAGAACCGGGACGACGGATTCGTAGGCCTGCAGCGAACCTACAACTTCCAGGTTCCGCCGGATCGAGTGCGGGTGCTGCAGACCGGCGCCATCTACCAGGCCACCGCCGACCAGAAGGAGTGCCTGTTCGGGGAGGTGTTCACCACCGACGGTCGCATCCCACAACTGGGCCTGACGGTGCTGCAGGACGACAAGCTCTACCACCCGCTGTACAACGCGGCGCCCACCATGCGCAAGCAGGTCTACGACCGCGACCCGAACATCGCCAAGGCGTTCGCGCCGATCTCCGCGGCCCTGACCAACGAGGTGATGGCCGAGCTGAACCGGCAGAAATCCGCGCAGGGCAAGCCAGAACGGCAGGTCGCGCGTGACTGGCTCGCACAGCAGGGCTTCATCGCTAAGGGGTAGGTGGATCAGTAGCGGGCGTGGAAAATGCCCCAAGCCAAGTGGCCCGCCTCGCCGCCACGGATCCAGTGCTGCAGGCCGGCTTTCATCCGGGTGCGGTACTCGGCGTTCACCTGGCTTTCGAGCTCGGTTTCGCGTCGCTCGAGTTCCCTCAAGACGCGTTGGTAATGCACGGCCAGCTGCTCGGAATGGTCGTAGAAGTCCACCGAGCGCATGCCGAGCCGGTGCAGCTCGCGACGGTAGAAGTCCGGGCTGGCCAGCGTGTCGAGTTGGATGCGTTGCAGGATCGGCTCAAGATCAGTCCTTTTGGCGCTCGGGTTGGCCATTGGATCTGTGAAGATCGCTTGGCTACCTTGGCGGAGCACCCGTACCGCCTCTTCCAAGACCCGCGCTCGGTCCCCACTGTGCAGCAGGGAGTCCTGCGACCAGATCACATCAAATCGGTGGTCCTCGAACGGGAGATCCTCGAACGATCCGTCGACGACGTCGATCAACTGTTCGAGCCCGCGTTCGGCATTCATCTGCCGGTTGCGCTCATTCTCCACTTCGGACAGATTCAGACAGGTGACATGGCACCCGTAGGTACCGGCGAGGTAGCGTGCGGCGCCCCCGTACCCGGCACCGAGATCGAGCACCCGGGATTCCGGGGTGAGGTTTGCCAGATTGGCCATGGTTTCGACGGTGCGGCGGCTGGCTGTGGCAATGTCCTCGAATTCGTCGACGTAGATGCCGACATGGATATCCTCACCGCCCCAGACGATGGCGTAAAAGTTGTCCGCGTCCTTGGAGTTGTAGTAGTTGCGGGCCGTGTTGACTGCATTGGAGTACAGATCGATCATCTCTTCTGCGTTGTCTCTGAGGCGATAGACCTTTTCTGCGATGTGCACATAGAAGTCCGGGTCCCCCTCAGAATAGGTTGCCTGGAAGTCCCCATAGGTTTCGATCTGCTGGAACCCGACCTCGCGCAGCAGCCGCCGGAGATAATTCTTGCGCAGCGGGAACATGTTGAGGTGGTAAACTGAATCGTCCGGAAATGTGTAACAGAATCGGGCGAGTCCATCGTCGACATATTCGGGTTCAGCGACTACATCCTCGCCACAATAGTAATATGTATGCTTGGAAGAGAATCCGTCGTCCAGGAGAGTGTCGTAGTTGCGCTGATCGATAATCAGAACGCCGTCGTGTTTGAGCATGGCATAGAACTCGGCGAGGGCCTTGCGGCGGTCCCGTTCGGAGAAGAGATGGGTGAACGAGTTCCCCAGGCATACGATTGCGTCGTACATGCCACGGACATCACGGTTGAGCCAGCGCCAGTCGGCCTCGACGACCCGCAAGACGTGGCCGTAGGCGCGGCCGTTCTGGAATGCCTTGGCGAGCATCTCCGGGCTGCCGTCCGCGCTGACTACGTCGAAACCTGCGTCGAGCAGCCGCACGGAGTGATATCCGGTACCGGTAGCGACATCCAGCACCTCGCGGACACCCCTGACCTTCAGTTGATCGACGAAGAAAGAACCCTCACTGCGCGCGCGGCGCCGCCAGTCGATGAGCTCATCCCACTTCTCGACGAAACTGGTGGCGTACTCCGCGACGTAGTGGTCGGATTCGCGCACCAGGGTGGGTTCGTCACCGAAGTCCTGGGCCGCAATGTCGGCGACCTCGAGTTCGACGTCAGCGGACTGAATCTTAGAGGGGTCATTCGTCACCAAATCACCTCATACCGGGCTCTTCGCTCACCAACGCGCAGGCCGGCAGCCACTCCCCCATCCCGCCAGCGACACCACCGCACGACGCAAAAGCGTATTTAGCCGAGGTAGTCAGGTGATAGCAAGTAGCAATCGACTACCTCAGACAAGTGTAATCAACGGTCTCAGACTAGGTCAACCTGACCGGTTTGGCAACCGGCGCAAGCCGATTGAGTGGTCTCCGCACAAGGCGCCGGCGAGAAGTTACAAGATCATCGTATATTTCTGCCGCCCGATGTTGAGCAACGGAAAAGCAATGGATGCCGGCGCTGTGCCGCGACGCCAGAACGAGCCCCGCGCTCAGAAAGGTGCGAATCCGCGGTGATTTCGGGACCGCAGAGTACACGAGCCGTGGATTGTGATTGTGTGAGCTGGACTCGGTGTCAGACATGATCCCGCGGGATTACCCGCTGCCAGTTGGCTGAATGCACCCGCTGGACACCCTCATAGCCGTCGAGTCGGGCATGGACGTGAAAGTCGGTGGGTGTGGACGTCAGGATGGTGTGCGTGACGGTCTGCACCCGCCAGTCCCCGCGGGCGAAGCTCATCGTCCATCGGGTTTCGCCGCAGACGGAGGACAGATCGTCGTCTATGCAGCTGTAGCGCTCAACGGTCCGCCTGGCCACGTCCAGGTCGATGTCGTCGAAGCGCCGCACACCAAGATCGTTGATCACTTCCAGGGTTGAGCGGTGATGGATCAGGTCCCGGGAGACGGTCCAGCGTTGCTCACCGGGATGTAACTGGGTCACCGGGATGGGCGGGGCTCCTTCCGGGTCGTCGAACGGCCGCAGGGACACTTCGTCGTGTTCACGGCTCGGCCGCACCGGCAGCCGCAGTCGAGTGTTCTTGGTGAAGACCGACAGGCGCACCGGTTCAGGAGGTGGCCACGCCAGCGGCCAGTAGGATGTAGAGATCGCCAGACGCAGCCGATGACCAGGTGGCAGAGCCTGTGCCATCCCATTGAGCTGCACAGTTACTCGATACCGCTGGCCGGGTACGAGGAGTTCGGGCTCGCTGTGCCCCTTGTGGTGGGTGAGATTGAGTAAGCCGTAGCTGATCCTGGTGGCCCGCCCGTCGGTGGCAACATCGGAAAGCCGCACCGCGACCATCGCCACCGGCGCGGTCGCGGCACAGCAGAGCTCCAGCACCGGCGCACCGAGAATCTCGCAACGCTCGGTGAACGAGTCGGTATCGAACACCAGTGATCCGCCGTCTTCCTCCCGCTGGTCGTAGGGCAAGTCAGGAGGCGCGCTGTAGGAACACCACTTGCCCGCAAATTGCCCCACCGACAACGGTGACTGGACCGTCAGCTCCTCGCTTTCCACCCGCTCGTCCGGACGGCAGATCCGGTGCCGCGCGAGAGGATGTACGGACTCGCGCACATGCGGGGACGGCCAGGATGGCTCGCCCACCCAGCGACCGGGTCGATTCTCGTACGCAGTGGACGGGGGCACCGTTTCCTGCATCCAGATCCGAAGCATCGGTTCGTCCATGACATCGTTGTCGACGCCCTTGAGCCATCGATCCCACCAGCGAATGATCTCCTGCAGAAATCCGATGGCCGGGCCTGGCCGGCCGAGGTGGGGATACTTGTGCGACCACGGACCGATCAGGCCTTTACGCGGTACGTCGAGTTCGGCGAGCAGCCGGAAGACCGAGTTGGTATATCCGTCGGCCCAGCCCGATACGGCGTAGACCGGAACCGCGATAGCGGCAAAATCTTCACACACCGACCCGTGCCGCCAATAGCTGTCCCGCCGCTGGTGGTGCAGCCACGTCTCGAGCCACAGCCCACTGCCGGTGAGGCGCTCCTGCCACATCGTGCGCCAGCGCTCGCCAACCACAGCGGGATCCGGCGGGCAGGAGTTGTAGGCCAACATCGTCGAGGCCCAGGAGAGGTTGTCCGAGAGCAAGCAGCCGCCCATGTAGTGCACGTCGTCGGCGTAGCGGTCGTCACTCGAGGACACCGTGACGATTGCCGCCAGGCCGGGCGGCCGGCGCGCTGCCAACTGCAGGGCATTGAATCCGCCCCAGGAGATGCCCATCATGCCGGTCCGTCCGCTGCACCACGGTTGGGTGGCCAGCCAGCGGAGCACCTCCTCGGCATCGGTGAGCTCCCGTTCGAGGTATTCGTCGGTGAGCACACCATCCGACTCGCCGCTGCCGCGCAGGTCCACTCGGACCGAGGCGTAACCGTGCCCCGCCAGGTACGGGTGGTGGATCGAGTCCCGCTGGGCGGTGAGGTCACGATGCCGATAGGGGATGAACTCCAGCACGGCCGGAACCGGCTCGTCATCCGACCAGGTGGGGCGCCAGATCCGCGCCATCAGACGCACGCCATCGGACATCGTGATCCGGACGTGCGCGTCTTGTCTGACTGCATGCGGCAGCGAGGTGACCTCTCGCATCAGGCTGTGGACATCTCCTCATCGTCGATCTCGAATGGCAGTGCCTGGACGCACCGTTGATATTTTTCGGTCAGCTCGGACTCGTCCGCGGCGCCGACATAAATATTCGCGATGATGTAGCTGTAGCTGTCCTGGCCGGTCAGCTCCGAGAGCCGGTCACCCTCGTGCACGGTCACGTCGACCGTGGTGCCGGGTATCTCACGCTGCACCCGTTCGATGTCCTGCTCGGTGGGATGGCGGCGCACGACGCCGTCGTTCCAGCGCCGCAGAAACCACTTGGCCGCGACCTGGTAAGGGCCCTGGCGGCGCGGCAGGTCCGGATCACGGCCCAGCGCCAGGCGCAGCATCGCGAGGTGGTTGGGCGCGCCGTCGACTTGCGCAAATAGTTCGGCATGCGATTGAGAATGCCGCGGATTGACCTCCAGCAGATGCAACGCGTCGGTATGCTCGTCCCAGAAGAACTCGATGTTGAACGTGGTATGATCCAGACCGATCTGGCTAACGACCCGGTCAGAGATGTCCGCCATTCGTTCGGTTACCCGGCCCGGAACGGTCGCGGGATACTGGTAGCGCACGAAGCTGGGGCTGTCTTCGTGAGTCACCGAGTCCACCACCCCCAGCGTGTAGGTCTCGCCACGGTAGCGATAGCCTTCGAAAGTCAGTTGCCTGCCGCTCAGCGCCTCCTCGGCCAGGCAGATCTGGCCGCCGACGGAAGCGATTTCGGAGGGGAGTTCGAGGTATTCGAGTACGGTCTCGAACGGGGCCCCGATCCGACCGATCCCGTCTCGAATCCGTGCCAACGCATCCTGAAACTCCTGCTGATTGGCCACTCCGAAGGCGAGGTCGGATGAGGCCGACTTCACCGGCTTGATCCACATCGGATAGTTCATGCCCTCCGGCGGCTCGGTGTCTCGCTCGGGGTCAACCAACCCGAAGCGCGGATATTCGTCGATCACTTTCTGCTGCTCGAGACGGCTCCAGTACTTGTGCTCACACTTCACCACCGCCTCCAGGCTCGCGCAGCATGATTTTCCGAATCGTTGACACAGGATCGGGACCATGGAACTCACCGGAAAATCCCAGAAGCCGATAATCGCATCAACCGGCCCCTCGAACGCCTCCAATTGGCCCGCAGCCTTGTCCAGCAAGTCACGCAGCGGGATGTCGTCGCCAAACAGCTCCGCCCTCGACAACAACGAATGGACGCGGTACTGCTCCGCATCGGGCAGATCCCGCAGAATCCGTTCGTTGTGCTCGTCGAGAGCCAGCACCATCACATTGATGGCCATCAATCCACCGCCCTCCTGTAGCTCGAATCATGGTCGAGATGACCGCCACAGCCCGCGGTAAACCGTAACGCGGGCAGTGGCCGGCCGCAGTGGCTGCCGCCGGGTCGAGGACGGGCTGGGCTGTAGTCAGGTGCAGCTGACACAAACGCTTGCGAGGTCCGCCCGGCCGTGGATGCCGAGTTTGTGATAGGTCGCCGTGAGATGTGTCTCGACGGTGTTTGTGGTGATGAACAGCGCTTGGGCGATGTCTCGGTCGGAGTAGCCGGCAGTGGCCAGTTCGGCTACCCGCCGTTCGCTCGGGGTGAGTGCGTCGGGCCCAGATGGGGCGACGTGGAGGGGTCGGCCGCCGCTGGCACGAAGTTCAGTCTTCGCATATTCGATGAGTGGCGTAGCACCGCAGATCTGAGCCAGCTCGATGCCTCGGCGCAGATGCTGGTGCGACTCCTCCTGCCGACCCGAGCGACGCAGTGCAGCGCCGGTGTCGACGAGCGTTTTCGCCTGCTCGAGCCGGGCCGGTGAGCCGGTGAGGACGGTGCCGGCCTCCGTCAGGGATGTCAGACCGTGGTGGTCGCCTGCGACCAGGCCTGCCACCCGCAGGGCGTGTCCCAGCGCGGTGGGCGCGCCCCAACGACGAGCCAGAGCAATTTCCTCAGCCGCCAACTGCTGCGCCTCGTCGCGTCGGCCCAGGCGATACATCGCCAGCGCCGCGCCTGAGCGCCACGCGAGCACGGCGGGATTTCGCCCGCCGTGAGCTGTGAACCGGCGCCCGCAGGCCAACCATGTCTGCAGCGCTTCCGGTATCCGCCCCTGCAGCGCCAGCAGCCGGGCACGGCTGGCGAGCAGCCAGGCCCAGTAGCCGGCGCGCGGCAGCGGCTCCGGTGGGGTGGCCCTATCGAGGACCGCCTCAGCTTCGTCCAGGCTTCCTTGCTCCATCAGGGTGTCCGCCAGATATGCGGCAATGACCGGCGTACCTACCCGTTGGGACGTCGTCGTGACCGCCCACAGAGCATCACGGAGATTCGCCTCGGCCTCGGCAAGTGCGCCGCGCGACAACCAAGCGACACCGCGAAAGCATTTTGCCGGCGCCAACGCGAACACAGAACCACGCCGGTGCGCCACCGCAATCCACGCGTCCAACAGCGGGACCACTTCGTCGAGGTCGGCAGCGATCAAAACAAAGCAGCCGTACACTGTCAAAAAGTTGGCTTGCTCGATAAGACTGCCGTCGTCCAGTCCCCGCCGAGCCAATGCAATCGCGGTGTCATCCCCGACGAGCAGATCATGGAAAGCGATCGTGACATCAAGCATGCGGCTGCCAAGACTGGCATCCGAGGGCCCGGATCGTAGTGCGCTCACCCTGGCGGCGCCGAAAGCGTGCTGAGCCGGATCGACTATCGCAAACTGGATGAGTAGCGCTTGGAGTCGTCGGTGCAGATCGCAGCACTCCACATCCAGTGCCTGGATTGCCTGCGACACCACCTGGCTGGCCTCGACCGCCCGGCCGGCATTGAACAGCGTGATGCCGAGGATTTCCGCAATGGCTGCCTTGCGCTTCGGATCGTCGGTGACAGCCACCGCAGCCATGAGGTAATCGACGCTCTTGGCGGCGTCAAGAAGCTGCGCGGCGGCGCCGAGCGCAAAGAGCACATCTGCTCGTTCGTTCTCCGCAGGAGGCTCCTGGACACACCGCTCCAGATACGCGACCGCACTGTCCGGTGCACCACGAGCGAACGCCTGGTCCGCCGCGCGGCATAAGGTGCTCGCGACAAAACGGTCGCCGGCAGGAGGAATCAGCAGCAGGTGAGCGGCCACCCGTTCAGGGGCGTCGCCGATGCCGGCGAGCAGGTGAGCCGCCCGGGCGTGGCCGTCCAGGCGGGCAGCCTCTGCCAGCCCCTCGTACACCGCGGCGCGTACCAGCGGATGGACAAAGCTGATCGGGCCGGCGTTGCGCGCCTCGCCCGGGCACCGTGGATGCTGCTGCAGGATTTCGATGTCCGCGAGTTGGCGGGCGGTCTGCGCGGCGTCGGCGGCCGCCAAGCCGGCCAGCTGTGCGACGTGTGGCAGCTTGGCATTGTCGCCCAGGACGGCCAGCGCGCCGCAAAAAGTGACAGCTGGTGATCCCAGCCGCGCCAACCTCAACGCCACCCGTCGCTTCACCGCCTGCGGGCCGATCTCCTTCAGGCGCGCCACTCCATCGGAGTTTGCGTCGAGGCCCTCGGCGGCAGCCGCGTCGGCGAGTTCCCGCAACAGCAGCGGGTTGCCACCCGTGGCGATGTGGCAGGCATGGCAGAACGCGTCCTGGGCCCCTTCGCCCAATACGATGCGCACCAGCTGCGCGGAGGCCGCTTCGCTCAGCGGGGCCGGGCGCACCACCGTGGCCGGCTGGTCGGTAGCGATCTGCGCCAGGAGGTTTTGGTCAGCCCCGGGTTCAGCCGGCCGCAACGCCACCACCAGCAATAACGGCAACCCTTCCAACCGCGGTATGAGGTAGGCCAAAAAGCGCAGCGACGGCCGATCTGACCAATGTAGATCGTCGATGATCAGCATCAACGGGCTCTGAGCCAGGTTCGCGGTCAGCCAGAACAACCCGTGTAGCAGGGCGAACGACATATCTGCGCCTTCACCCGAAGAATCGACCTGGTCAAACAGCACCGCCACTGTTCGAGCGGCACCGGCGAGCAGATGATCCCGTTGGGCCTTGTCCGCACCAGCAAGGACACGCTCGAACAGTTGGCGCACGACACCGTAGGCGAACTCCCGCTCAAGCTCTGACCCGCGCGCGGCCAACGTTCGCATGCCGACCCGCTGCGCATGTTCACGGGCCGCGGCCAGCAGCCGGGTCTTGCCGACCCCGGCCGCGCCTTCCACCCGTACCAGCTGACCCGATCCCCGACGCGCAGCGTCGATCAGCGCAGCCAGCGTCTGTAGCTCATGTTCGCGCTCCAAGAGTTGGAGAGCCCGCGCTGCCGGCCGATACGCCTCGTGACACCTCGCGCCGTCGCGTAGAGGCTGTTCTTGCTGGTGGTTCACGCCGTTATTGCCGGACCCATTCGATGTCGTGCTCGCCGTCCGCTCGATATTCACATCGGTTAGCTGACGCCAACCGCCGAATTCAACCGGCTCATCGCCTCGGTCTGGGCAAGCCAACTGCAAGCGTGGATTAGCTGCCAGCATGGCTTGGTGAAGTGATCGCAGTTCTGGGCCGGGGTTGATGCCCAATTCCGCGGCCAACAGCGTGCTGATGTGCCGGTAGCAGTCCAGAGCTTCGGCCTGCCGACCAGAGCGGTAAAGGGCGAGCATGCGTTGTGCCCAGAAGCGTTCCCGCAGCGGATGGCGCGTCGTCAACTCACCCAACTCCGCGGTCATCTCCTGGTGGCGGCCCACCGCGAGGGCAGCATCGATGCACAGTTCTCGGGCCAGCAGCCACCGCTCATCCAGCCTCGGGAGGACCTCTCGGTGCAGGACCTCCGATGGCACATTCGACAATGGTTGGCCACGCCACAATCCCAGCGCATCCGACAACAGCACCGAAGCCCGGTCCGATCGGCCCTCGGCAGTCGCGACCTTGGCCTGATCTATGAGAGCCTCAAAATGGTGCAGATCGAGGTTATGGCCGGACAAATCGATGCGATATCCCTCGGCGCAGGTGATGATCGGGCCGGTCCCAGCGGTGGTATCCAATGCCTGACGCAACCGCATGACATAGGTACGTAAGGTGGCCCGGGCACCGGCCGGTACGGAATTGTCCCATAGCTGGGCGATCAGCTGATCGACTGTCACGACTCGGCCGGTGTCGACGAGCAACGAGGCGAGAACCACCCGCTGCTTGGCCGCTCCGACCGACACCGGATGCCCGCCGATCGATACCTCCAGCGGGCCCAGCAGCTTGAACTCAAAGCCCGCCCTCACCCCGACCCCCCAAGACCGCGGCAAACCCGGCGGGCCACGACACCACTCCGGTCCACGACCGCCCCGGCGTGAGCATCCTCCTCCGCCGCGTGATCAGCAAGTCATTATCACGTCATCGGCGCGATACACGGACCTGCAACCGTAGAGCCGTAACCGACGGCGTTCCGACGAGGGTTCCAGCGTGGGGACCACAAGCCTTTACCTGTACGGATTATATCCGTGCATCACGAACGGCGCTGAGCGTTAGTAGTAGGGGGAAATGACGATGGCTGAAAGCGTGGGCCGTGTCGCTGCGCTGTGGCGATTTCCGGTGAAGTCGATGCTCGGTGAGCAGCTCGACGCCGCCGAGCTGAGCAACTCCGGACTGGTCGGTGATCGCGCGTACGCCCTGATAGACGCCACCACCGGCAAGGTCGTCAGTGCGAAGAGCCCGCGATTGTGGCCACACATACTGGATTGTCAAGCCCAGTTCCTGGAACCTCCCCAGTTAGGCGAGGACCCACCGCCGGTACGGATTACCCTGCCTGGCAGGGTCTCGGTCACCAGCGATGCGTCCGATGTCGACACCGTCTTGTCGGATTTTCTCGGCCGTAAGGTGCGACTGGCGCGAGCCGCGCCGATGGACTCCACCATTGATGAATACCTCCCCGACGTTGCCGGACTGAATCCGGCCGGGCACCGGGACACCATGGTCGAGGGTCGGATCGGATCAGCGTTTTACGCCGACGCAGGCCAACCGTCGCCGGTTCCGGAAAAATCCTTTTTCGACCGTTTCCCCCTGTCAGTGCTGACCAGCTCTACCCTCGAGCAACTGCGTGAGCTGGCGCCACAAACCCGCGTCGACGAGCGCCGTTTCCGCATGAATGTCATCGTGGCCACGGCCGGCTCCGGATTCGTGGAGAACTCGTGGCTCGACCACCGTCTGGTGATCGGCGACGTCGGCATCGACGTCGCGCTCCCCGATCCGCGGTGCGTGATGACCACTCTTGCCCAAGGCGACTTACCGCACGACACGAACGTTCTGCGCACCCTCGCCCGATACAACAGGATCGACGTGGGCGACGACGGATTGTTCCCCTGCGCGGGCGTCTACGCGGTCGTCGCAACACCGGGACGAATACACCGGGGCGACCAGGCGGTACTCAACTAACCGGCCTCAACTGCGATCTTCACCCGACTTCCGGAGGTCTGAGCCTGTGACCAGCGTCGGCGCACAACCATTGTCCGCCGTCTCGACGGCACCATCCCAACTGCGGTCTGATGCGCTGGGATTTCCCGCGCTGTTGGCCCAGTCGATCGCTCTCATCTCACCGACGATGACCGCGGTCCTCATTATTCCACTGGCGTTCTCCAATGCCGGACAGGGCACCTGGCTAGCCTACCTTTTCGGCACCGCGATGCTGCTTTTCGTGGTATTCAATCTCAACCAGTTCACCCGCCGATCCACCTCCCCCGGCTCGATGTACGCCTACACCGGGCGCGGCCTCGGTGCAGTCGGTGGGGTTCTGTCCGGGTGGACCCTGATCTGGTCGTACTTGTTCATCGGCGTGGCCGGCATGACCGGCTTCACCATCTTCTCCCGGCAGTTCCTCGATATCGTCGGCATCCACGGCTCCATTCCGGCCTTCATGTTCTTCGCAATCAGCGCAGTGCTGTGCTGGATGCTGGCGGTGAAGGATATCCGGCTGTCCTCCATGCTGACGCTCATCCTCGAGGGACTCTCGGTGGTGTGCATCCTCGCGCTGGCCGCCATCGTGCTGTTCAAACACGGAAACCCGGTCGACTCCACCCAGGTTCACCTCGAAGGGGTAAGCGTGCGCGGCATGAGCCTCGCCGTCGTCGCCTGCATCTTCAGCATGGTCGGCTTTGAAAGCGCCACCGCGCTCGGCGCCGAAGCCCGCAACCCCTTGCGCACCATCCCCCGAGCCGTGATCTGGAGCCTCATCCTCACCGGTTTGTTCTTCGTCTTGATGGGCTACGTCGAGGTGTTCGGCACCCGGGGCCAGCCCCAGACCCTGGACACCCTGGCCACCCCACTGAACACGCTCTCCGACCTCTACAATGTGAGCTCGTTCAAGCTTCCACTGTCGCTCGGCGCGATGATCAGCTTCTTCGCGCTGTCCCTGTCCTGCCTCAACTCGGGTGCCCGGATCATCTATCCGATGGCCCGGCACTCGATCTTTCCCGCTCGGCTCGGCACAGTGCATCGTTCGAACGCAACTCCGGCCGCCGCACTCAGCGCTTACATCCTGCTGATGTTCGCCGTGCCGGCACTGTGGTCCACCCAAACCGATGTGCTGACCGTCTTCAATGGTGCCGGCACGTTAGCCGCATTCGGCTTTCTACTCGCCTATTTCATGGTCTCCGTGGCCGCACCCATCTACCTGCGCAAGCTCGGCGAACTTAAGCTCGCCAACGTGGGCGTAGCGGTGCTCGCCTTCGTGTTCCTGCTGGTCCCCACCATCGGCAGCTTCTACCCACTGCCCGCCTATCCGATATACCTGTTCCCCTACGTCTTCCTGATCTATATGGCACTGGGAGGCGCCTGGCTGTTCATCGCCGCCCGCCGCCGTCAAGGCATCCTCGAAGAGATCGAAACCGACCTGGAGGCGGCCTCCTGAGCGGACCGCCCGAGCGATGCGATGCGCGCTGCCGCCGCCCATGGGCGGCGGCAGCCGCGCGATCAGCCGGAGGCGACGGCTCGAACGGCCTCTTCCACCGGCGTGTCACCGGCCACTAGTTCCAAGGTCATTGCGCTTGCCGGCGTGTCCAGTAGCGCGAGAAGGACTGCGGCGACGTCATCGCGCGGCACGGCACCACGGCCGGTACGCACGCCAAGCCGGACCAGCCTGGTGCCCGGCTCATCCGTCAGCCGTCCAGGCCGCAGAATCGTCCAATCCAGGCCGGCGCGCGAGGCGAGGTCGGCATCGGCCGCGCCCTTCGCTCGCAGGTAGGCGGCGAAGACCGGCTCCGTACCCGGTGGTGGCTCCTGATCCGCGCCCATCGCTGAGATCATCAGGTACCGGCGGACTCCGGCCCGTTGCGCAGCGTCAGCACATAAGACGGCAGCGCCTCGATCCACCGTCTCCTTACGCGCCGTCCCGCTACCTGGTCCGGCCCCGGCCGCAAACACCACCGCATCCGCGCCGTTGAGGTGACTGGCGACCTCATCGACCGATGCCGACTCCAGATCGCACATGGCCGGATCCGCGCCGACCGCGCACAGGTCATCCACCTGCGCCGGGTTACGGATGATACCCACTGGAAGGTCACCGCGGGCCGCGAGCAGCTTCGCCAAGCGCATGGCGATCTGCCCATGTCCGCCCGCAATGACGATACGCATGGTGGGACCGTACCGCCCTGGCCCGGAAGGCGAGACCTGAACCGGAGCCGCTAATGCCCGATGGCCTGCTTGCGCCGCTCCATCAGCCGCCAGATCATCGGCGTGAAGACGAGCTGCATCGCGAGATCCATCTTGCCGCCGGGGCAGACGATGGTGTTCGCCCGTGACATGAACGAGTCGTGCAGCATTGAGACCAGATATGAGAAGTCGATGCCCCGCGGATCGGCGAAGCGGATGACGAGCATTGATTCGTCCAGCGTTGGAATGGTCCGGGCGATGAACGGGTTGGACGTGTCGACAATCGGCACCCGCTGGAAGTTGACGTGGGTCCGTGAGAACTGCGGGCAGATATAGTTCACATAGTCGGGCATGCGGCGCAAAATCGTGTCGGTCACCGCCCCGGTGGAATAGCCCCGCGTCGCCTTGTCACGTTGGAGTTTCTGGATCCACTCCAGGTTGATCACCGGGGTGACTCCGATCAGCAGGTCTACGTGCTGCGCGACGTCAACCTTGTCGGTCACCACCGCCCCGTGTAGCCCTTCGTAGAAGAGCAGATCCGTGTCGGCGGGCAGATCTTCCCAGGGCGTGAACGTACCGGGAGTCTGGCCGTAGGGTTCTGCCTCCTCGTCGTCGTGCAGATACTTGCGCACCCGGCCCCGACCGTTCTCGCCGTACTGCCGGAACAGCTCCTCGAGCTCCTCGAACAGGTTCGCCTCCGGACCGAAATGGCTGAGCGCGTGATCACCGCGCTCAGCCATTGCCATCTGGTCCTTCATCTCGGTGCGGTCGTACCGATGGAAGCTGTCGCCCTCGATGAGTGCCGCATTCACGTGTTCCCGTCGGAAAATCTGTTCGAAAGTGCGCATCACCAATGTCGTCCCAGCGCCCGAGGAGCCGGTGATGGCGATGATCGGATGCCTGGCTGACATAGCCTTTCCCTTCGCTCAACCGTTGGTGCGAAACAGGCCGCGGGTGCCGTAAAGCGGTGCGTCGTCCTTGACCACGGTATGGTCGCGGTGATATTGCTCGATGCGCTCGACCTCTTCGCGCACACCGAAGATGAACGGGATGCGCTGATGCAGGTCCTCCGGCGTGATATCGAGGACTCGCCCACGTCCGGTACTTGCGAGGCCACCCGCCTGCTCGATGATGAAGGCCACCGGATTGGCCTCGTAGAGCAAGCGCAGCCGACCCTGCGTGGCGGGGTCTTTCGAATCGCGCGGATAGAGGAATACGCCACCGCGGGTGAGGATGCGGTGCGTCTCCGCGACGAGCGACGCGACCCAGCGCATGGTGAAGTCTTTACCGCGCGGGCCCGTACTACCAGCAAGGCATTCGTCGACGTAACGCGTTACGGCCGGTTCCCAGAATCGGCTGTTCGAGGCGTTGATCGCGAACTCGCGCGCAGTGGCCGGAACCTGGATCGCCGGGTGCGTGAGGATGAATTCGCCGAGCTGCGGCTCCAGCGTGAACCCGTGCACACCCGTACCGACCGTCAAAACGATCATCGTCGAAGGGCCGTAGATCGCGTATCCAGCGCAGACCTGCTGCGACCCGGGCTGCAGGAAGTCTTCCGCGGCAGCCTGCGCGCCGGGATTCGGGGCTCGCAGAATCGAGAAGATGCTGCCCACCGAGAGGTTGACGTCGATGTTCGACGAACCGTCGAGTGGGTCGAACGCCAGCAGATACTTACCTCGCGGATAGCGCTCCGGGATCGGATGCGGCGCCGCCAGCTCCTTGGACGCCATCCCGGAGACCACGCCGCCCCATTCAGTAGCGCGCAGGAACAGGTCGTTCGCGATCAAGTCGAGGTCCTGCGGCGTGTCCCCCGCAACAGCGGACGTCGCAGCGGTCCCCAGCGCACCGTACGCCACCCGTTTGGCGATCGCCTTGCACGCCATCGCCACGTCGAGGATCAGCGAGTTCAACTTCCCGCTGGCGCCGGGATAGCGGCGCCGATCCTCGATCAGGAACTGGGTGAGCGTCGTACGGTCGGTGAGCATGGCGTCCTTGGAGATTCCCGGTGGAGTTCAGCCTAGAGCCCACTGCGAGTCGCGTTGCCGTTGGGATGGCTCGCCGGCAGTAGCCGCCGCCGACCGTGCCGGCGGTCACGGTTATCGTGGCGGCGCCGACGTCCGGTGCGTGCCGGTAACCGCCCAAACCTTGCCATTAGCCTTGGAAAGTACGTAGAGCTCTCCATGGCTGTCAGCGCCGAATCGCAAATCGACCCGAGGGCTGGCTGCCAGCTGCTGCATGGTGATCGGCTGGCCGGTGTCAGTGAAGACCGCGAGCTCATAGACTTTGGCCAGCCTGGCGCCTGAATGCATTTCCGTTGCGTCAGCATAAAAAATACGACCCGGCACGAAGTCCGCGAACACATACGTGCCGCGCAGCTCAGGGACCTTACTACCCCGGTACACGAAACCGCCGACTACCGCGTGTCCGCTGGTTCGACACAGCGGCTGGCCCGGCGGCGGGTTGTGCGCGAAGGCCACCACGGGGTAGGTGTATCCGTACTTGCCGTCGTCGGCAGGCAGGACAAAGACACCACAGGAGGGATCGCCTGACTTGAATACAAACGGGCCCTCCCGCTGGCTCCACCCGAAGTTATCTCCGGGATGAACCTCATAGATTGATTCGATCTGCTGCTCGCCGATGTTCGACAGGAACATCCGGTGGCCCTCGCCCGAGTCCCAGCTGAAACGTACCGGATCGCGCAAACCGGAAGCGTAGATTTCCCTCAGCGCGGCTCCCGGCTTGCCCACAAAGGGGTTGCTCGCTGGAATCCCGTACTGTCCGTTGGCGCCGTTGGTGCCCCGGGGGTCGATCCGAAGGAGCTTACCCTGCGGGACCCGCAGATCCTGCGGAACGGTAGTCACCATGCCCGGGCTTTCCTCGCCGACCACGCCCCCATCGCCGACCGCGATATAGAGCAACCCGTAGTCTTTGTCGCCGGGCCGGGACGTGGAGTTGAAGCCGATTTGCTGGATCCCATGTATGGTGTCGAAGAATCCGATCCGAAGCACTTCTCGCCGCGTCCCGCGGAAGGTATCGGCTGCCGGATCAGCTGCCTTCCACTCGGTCACCACACCGTGCGCGGGCGTGTTCTGCGGGTACGGCAGGTCGGGCACCTTGGTTTGTGGGACCTTCGGGTTGAGGGCGGGCCCCTCCTCGGTGTGGACGGTGTAGAATATGCCGTTTCTGCCGTATTCAGGATCGAAGGCAGCTGATACAAACCCGCTCGACAGGCTCTTGGTGTTCAAGAAATTCGGCGCGAGCTCGGCGCCCAGATCCAGATACGTTTGCGGCTTGCCGTCCTTGATAAGATACATCTTGCCGTTGAGGTCGGGCACGAATAGACGCCCCGAGCCGTCCGGGACCTCGCCCAGATAATTGATTCGGGCCCACCGGTCAAGATTGTCACCTGGCGCCGGCGGTGGGTTGGGTTTCGACGGCGGGATCGTCACCAACTCTTGTAACGTCAGTCCCAAACCGGACGCGACCGGGTCCGCCAGCGGATGAACAAGCGGACCGACCGCTTGCGGCGCGATCGCTTGCGACGCCGAACACGCTGCCGTCACGAAAACGGCAACCGAAATCGTCACCATGCTGATAAAACGGATCATCCGTACAGTTCCATCATTCACCGGTAGGATTCTCGTCGATCTGTACGTCCATGGCGCGGATTGCTTCGAAGAGCTGATCCGAGGTCCAACCCGGCTCGATATCGTCGATCAGCCCGGCCGCTTGACCCAAAGTGAGGTCAGCTGTCCTGGTGTCGTCATTTATTTGGATGAAGTAGCTGATGAAGGTGGGGCGTCCGGCGCCGGCAGGAACCGATTTGGGACTCACCTCGTCTTTCTTGACCGTGGCCTTGGCTCCCTTACAGCCGCTGGCGTTGAGACGCTCTTCGACCGCGGCGGCGATCCTGCGGGCCTCGTCTACAAGCATTGGCCTATCTCCTTCAGATCGTTTGCCCACAACCGTAGACCCTTATCACCATGCCTGAGCGTCAGCATCGTACTGCGCTGACCCATCCCGCAACACGGCGCCGACAAGCGCCGGTATTGTCGCGTTCCACGCAACTGGCGACCACACCGGCCCAAACCCGCCCCACTACCCGGGAGTAGTCAGAACCTTGTCTGCCAAGGCACCGACGGATGCGCTGTCATCGCATCGGGGCCGGTGGTTGCTTGCCATGGCGTTGCTGACGGCCACCGGGATCGTCGCGATCGACCACGCCTACCACGCCTTCCACGGCCTCCACGGATTCCTCGATCTTGACGTATACCGGCTGGGCGTGCGGCAGTGGCTCGATGGCGGCGACCTGTACGGCACGCTGCCGGCAACCCACGGCGGGGCGAGCCTGCCGTTCATCTATCCGCCGTTCGGCGCCCTGGCGCTCAGCCCGATCGCGCTGGTCCCGTGGAGTACCGCGAGCGTGGTCAACTTCGGTCTCGCGGTCGCCGCGCTCGGCGTGACGATCTACCTGTGCACTCAGCGGCTGCTTCCGACCGGTAACCGGCGGGACGCGCTGTTAGTCAGTGGATTGGCACTGCCGCTGGCGCTGTGGCTGGAACCGGTCCGCGAGACCCTCGGATTCGGGCAGATCAACCTAATCTTGATGGCGTTCATCGCCGCCGACTGCCTGATCGACGAGCCGCGCTGGCCACGTGGCGCGCTGACCGGCATCGCGGCGGCGATCAAGCTGACGCCCGCGGTGTTCGTGCTGTACTTCCTGCTGCGCAGGGACATCAGGACCACCATGGTCACGATCGTCTCCGCAGCGCTGGCCACTGCTGCCGGCTTCGCGGTGATGCCGAGGGAGTCAGTGCGCTACTGGTTCGGCGGTTTCGCCGGCGCGGCCGGCATCTCCGGGGTGCCGTACGCGACCAATCAGACGGTCGAAGCAGCATTGGCCCGGCTGGCCCTGCCACCGCTGGTCGAGTCGGGGTTGTGGCTACTGGTCGCGGCTGCAGTGCTGGCAGCCGCGGTGGCCGGCATCTGGTGGGCGTTGCGCGGGGGCAACGCGGTGCTGGCGATGGTGGTCACCGGGGTGGCCGGCTTGCTGTTGTCGCCGACTTCGTGGTCGCACCACTGGGTGTGGATCGTGCCGGCGCTGCTGGCGATGGTGGCCGAATCCGTGCACAGGCGTTCGGTGGGTTGGCTCGTCGCCACCGTGCTCACCGCGTCGGTGTTCGTCGTCGGAGCGCACAACTCCCTGCCGAGGGGAGCCGGCCGCGAGCTCTCGTGGAGCCCCGGCGAACGTTTGCTGGGCGACTCCTACGTGCTGCTGGCACTCGCGTTGCTGATCGTCTGGGCCGTCCCGGCCGTTCGACCGGGGTGGCACGCGGTCCGTCCACTGCTCACCAGGTTGATCGCGATGATCAGCCGGTGAGTTCCAGGACGGTCAGCGTCCCGCCATCGAGGTTGCTGATATAGGCCTGCCGGCCGTTGGGCAGGACCGCGACACTGGTCGGCCCGGCGCCGGTGGGAATGACCGCCGTCACCTGGTTGGTCCGGGCATCGATCACCGACACGTTGCTGCTGCCCTCGTTGACGACATAGGCGAACCGGCCGTCCGGCGCCCAGACGATGTCCTGCGGGTTTTGTCCTACCGGGATGGTCGCAGTGACCTGGTCGGTGGAGGTGTCGATCACCGACACGGTGCCGGCGTCATAGTTGACGTTGGCGGCCAGCGGCAGGGTGGGGTGGACCGCGATGCTGTGCGGGCTGGTCCCGACCGGAACCGTCCCGACAACCGTGAGGGTGGAGACATCGATCACTGAGACGACGTTGGATTCGTGATTGGCAGTATAGGCGCGACGACCGTCCGGGGAGAAAGCTACCCAATGCGGGTTGGGCGCGACCTGGATTTGTGCGATGACCTTGTTGGTATCGGTGTCGATCACCGATACCGCGGCGATGTCGTGATTCGGGATGAAGAGTCGTTTTCCGTCGGGAGTGATCGCCGGCAGGAATGGGCGTGCGAGCTGCGGAATGGTGGCGATCACCGTGTTCGACCCGGTGTCGATCACATCGATGGTGTGGATCGTCCGCTGATCGTTGTAAATGGTGACATACAGCTTGCGGCCATCGGGAGCGAAGGCCAAAAACTGCGGCGGGCCAGCGGGAATAGGTATTGTCGCAGTGACCTGGTTGATTGCCGTGTCGACCACGGTGACGAGCTGAGCATCCCGGTTGGCCACATAGGCATGGCGACCGTTCGGGGAGACGGCGACGAAACCGGGTGTCTTGCCGACCTGGATGGGGGTACCGAGTGCGGGTATCGCGACCTCTGGTCCGATAAGCGGTGTTGGGCTGGGCGCGACTGGCGCTGATGGGCTGGGGGGCGGTGACGCCCAGTCGTAGCTCAGGCCGACGGCCAGCACGATCGCCACGATGACCGTCACCACCCCCGCCACTAGCAGCCATCCCCGCCGGCCAAGGCCGGTCAAGGCACGGGCTGCCGGGGAGATTGCCGAGGCGGAGGCTGTGATGCCGGTGGGTCCAGCGTTCTCCGGCGAAACGCGCGTGGGCGGCTGATCCGGCGGCGCCTGAGATCCGGCATGACCGTTGTTCGCCAAGGGGATGCCACCTGGCGGCCCAGTGCTGGGTTTCACCGCCAGAGCGGGCGTCATGAGGGGAGTCGTACCGGGGGCGTCGAGCGGGCCACCCGTCGAGGTGGTCGTCGACTCGCGCCGCGTGCTGCGCTGCGCCGGGATCAGCCCGGCCAGACCATTGGCCGCGCTCGCCGCACTGGTCGCCTGGCTGCCGGTCGCCTGGGTGCCGGTTGCGGGGTCTGCGGGAGGCACGGCAGTGGCGGCGGCCTCATCGGCGAGAGTTGCAGCGCCGAGCGCCACGGCGTACTTGGGGTGGGTGTCGACCACGGTGGGGCGTCCCAGCTCGGCGGAGACCATCCGGGCGACCAGCGGGATCCGGGAGGATCCGCCGACCAGCAGCACCGCGCTGAGCTCACCGGGCGCGACCTGCGCCGAGGCCAGGGTCCG
>DATNDR010000041.1:0-16520 GCA_035606945.1 Pseudonocardiaceae bacterium | reverse complement strand
CCTCGGGCGCTGCGACAACGACGTACAGCTGCCGTGGCCGGCCCGGTCGACCTCCCCGCTCGCCGGCGCGGCGGACCAACCCCGCCCGCTCCAGCACATCGAGGTGGAACCGGGCGGTCGTGACATGCAACCCCACCGCTTCCGCCAGCGCCGCCACATCCAGCGGCTCACCGGCGGACTGCAGCACCTCAAGCAGCCGGCGGCGCGATACCACCGCCAGCGCGACGTGCCGGGCACCCGCGGTCGACGCACCCATAAACCTATTTTAGCGGACGGTGATAAGGTAAACACAGCGGCCGGTCCTCGTGGGCCACGCCTGCGTCTAACCCGGCGAAGCTCGATCGGGAAAAGCGGATGGATACCGCCCGGGCGCGGTCGAGGAGAGGAGCCCCGATGCGATGGTCCAAGCCAGGGCCGGGGGTGGGGCAGCCCTCGGGACTTGCGGGCCCGGAGGGTGCGGAGGCGGCCGATTCGCCGGTCGAGCGGTTGATGCGGTCCGCGCAGTTCTTTTTTCCCGGCGAGCAGTCGGCCGATCGGCACCGGTTGGATCGGTGGGATTCTCGGGCGGCGGAGGAGTTTTACCGGGAGCGGTGGCGTCATGACAAGCAGGTGCGCTCGACTCATGGGGTGAACTGCACCGGGTCGTGCTCCTGGATGGTTTACGTGAAGGACGGGATCATCACCTGGGAGACGCAAGCGGTGGATTACCCGTCGGTGGGGCCGGATTCGCCGGAGTATGAGCCGCGGGGTTGCCCGCGCGGGGCGTCGTTTTCCTGGTACACCTACTCGCCGACGCGGATCCGTTACCCGTATGTGCGCGGCGTGCTGCTGGAGGCGTGGCGGGCGGCGCGGACCCGGTACGCCGACCCGGTAGAGGCGTGGGCCGAGCTGGTCGCCGACCGCGGCCGGGTGACCGGTTGGCAGCGGGCCCGCGGCAAGGGCGGGTTCGAGCGGGCCAGCTGGGCGGAGATTGCCGAGCTGATCGCGGCCGCGCAGGTGCACACGATCAAGATCTACGGTCCGGACCGGATCGTGGGGTTCTCCCCGATCCCGGCGATGTCGATGGTGTCCTATGCCGCGGGGACCCGGTTTCTGTCGCTGATCGGCGGCACGATTTCGTCGTTTTATGACTGGTATGCCGACCTGCCGATCGCCTCGCCGCAGGTGTTCGGTGACCAGACCGACGTGCCCGAGTCCGGTGATTGGTGGAATGCCAGTTACCTGATCATTTGGGGTACCAACCTGCCGATCACGCGCACCCCGGACGCGCATTTCATGACCGAGGCCCGCTACCGCGGCCAGAAGGTGGTGGTGGTCTCCCCGGACTACTCCGACCACACCAAGTTCGCCGACGACTGGCTGGCCGCCGCCCCCGGCACCGACGGCGCGCTGGCCATGGCGATGGGGCAGGTGATCCTCACCGAGTTTTACCGCGACCGGCGGGTGCCGTATTTCCAGGACTACGCGAGGACCTACACCGACCTTCCCTTTCTGGTCACGCTGCGCCCGGGGGCGGAGGGTGCGCACTTGCCGGATAAGTTCCTCACCGCCGCAGACCTCGGGGCAGACGTGCCGGATGCGGCGTTCAAAACCGTCGTGTGGGACGCCGCCACGGGTGCGGCGGTGGTGCCCAACGGGTCGTTGGGGTTTCGCTGGAACGACGCGGATGCGGGCCGGTGGAACCTGGAGCTGGGCGGTCTGGATCCGGTGCTGTCGCTGGCTGGGCAGCCCGGCAGCCAGCCGGTAGCGGTCGGCTTGCCGCGCTTTGATGCCGGCACCACCGAGGGCGGGTCGGTGCTGCACCGTGGGGTGCCCGCGATCCAGGTCCGGGGGTCGCTGGTGACCACGGTTTTTGACCTGTTGCTGGCCCAGTACGGGGTGGTCCGGGAGGGGCTACCGGGGGAGTGGCCGGCCGGTTATGACGATCCCCGCGTGCCCTACACGCCGGCCTGGCAGGAGGGCATCACCGGGGTGCCGGCGCGGGCGGTGACCCGGATCGCCCGGGAGTTCGCCCGCAACGCCGAACGCACCCGGGGCCGGTCGATGATCGCGATGGGGGCGGGGACCAACCACTGGTTCCACTCTGATGAGACCTACCGCACCCTGCTGGCCCTGGTGATGCTGTGCGGCTGCGAGGGGGTCAACGGCGGCGGGTGGGCGCACTACGTCGGGCAGGAGAAGGTCCGCCCGCTGACCGGTTGGTTCCACCTGGCGTTCGGCCTGGACTGGCAGCGCCCGACCCGGCAGATGGCGGGCACCCCGCTGTGGTACCTGGCCACTGACCAGTGGCGGTATGAGGCGTTCGACGCGGCCGAGCTGGCCAGCCCCACCGGTCGTGGCCTGCTGGCCGGGCGCAGCCTGGTGGACTGCAACGCGCTGGCCGCCCGGCTGGGGTGGCTGCCCAGCCATCCGGCGTTCAACCGCAACCCCCTGGATTTGGCCGACGAGGCCGCGGCCGCGGGCCAGCAAATCGGTGACTACCTTCTCGACCAGTTGCGGGCTGGGACGGTGCGGTTCGCCGCGGAGGATCCGGATGACCCGGTCAACTGGCCACGGGTGTTGCTGGTGTGGCGGGCGAACCTGTTCGCCAGCTCCATGAAGGGCCACGAGTACCTGCTCAAGCACCTGCTGGGCACCGACCACGCGGTCACCGCGGCTGAGACGCCGGAGCAGCTGCGGCCGGTCGAGGTGGTGTGGCGGGATCAGGCACCCACCGGGAAGTTGGACCTGTCGGTGGCGGTGGATTTCCGGATGACCAGCACCTGCCTGTACTCCGACGTCGTGCTGCCGGCCGCGACCTGGTATGAGAAACACGACCTGTCCAGCACTGACATGCACCCGTTCGTGCACGCGTTCAACCCGGCGATCGCCCCACCGTGGGAGACTCGCACCGACTTCGATGTCTTCCACACCATCGCCGGGGAGTTCTCCCGGCTGGCCGCGACCCATCTCGGGGTGCGCCGGGACGTGATCGCCGCGCCGCTGGCCCACGACACGCCTGATGAGCTGGCCCAGGCCGGTGGGCGGGTGCGGGACTGGAAGGCCGGCGAGTGCGACCCGGTGCCGGGCAAGACCATGCCCAAGCTGGTCGTGGTGGAACGCGACTACGGCGCGGTCGCGGAGAAGATGGCCGCCCTCGGGCCGTTGCTGGACACGCTGGGCACGACCACCAAGGGCGTCACCTGGCATCCGCGCTCAGCGATCGAGGATTTGCGGGCCCGCAACGGTGTGGTGCGCACCGGGGTCGCCGCCGGGCGACCGCAGCTGAGCCTGGACCGGCAGTTCTGCGAGGCGATCCTCGCGCTGTCCGCCACCACCAACGGCGAGCTCGCGGTGGCCGGGTTCACCGCCCTGGAGCGGCGCACCGGGGTGCCGCTGGCCGATCTGGCGGGGGAGCGGGCGGGGGACCGCATCGACTTCGCCGACACCCAGAACCAGCCGCAGGCCGTGATCACCTCCCCGGAGTGGTCGGGCACCGAGTCCGGTGGCCGCCGGTATTCGCCGTTCACCATCAACGTCGAGCGCCGCAAGCCCTGGCACACCCTCACCGGCCGGCAGCACTTCTACCTCGACCATGACTGGATCCTCGAGCTTGGTGAGGCGCTGCCCGCCTACCGGCCACCGCTGGTGATGGACCGGCATTTCGGTGACCAGCGCCGCCACGAGCCGGGCCGTCCCGAGATCACCCTGCGCTACCTGACGCCGCACTCGAAGTGGTCCATCCACTCCGAGTACCAGGAGAACCTGCACATGCTCACGCTGTTCCGTGGGGGGCCGGTGATCTGGCTCAACGATGCCGATGCGGCCCGCGTCGGCGTGGCGGACAACGACTGGATCGAGGCGTTCAACCGCAACGGGGTCGTTGCCGCCCGCGCCGCGGTCAGCCACCGCATCCCGCCCGGGTCCTGTCTGATGTACCACACCATCGACCGGCACCTGAACGTGCCGAAGACGGAGATCACCGGGCGGCACGGCGGTGGGGACAACTCCCTGACCCGCGTCATGATCAAGCCGACGCACCTGCTGGGCGGCTACGCTCAGTTCTCCTACGGCTTCAACTACTACGGCCCCACCGCCAGCCAGCGCGATGAGGTCACCGTCATCCGCCGCCGCGCTCAGGAGGTCGAGTTCTGATGCGACTGATGGCCCAGGTCGGGATGGTGATGAACCTCGACAAGTGCATCGGCTGCCACACCTGCTCGGTGACCTGCAAGCAGACCTGGACCAACCGCACGGGTGCGGAATACATCTGGTTCAACAACGTCGAAACCAAACCCGGCCTGGGCTACCCGCGCCGATATGAGGACCAGCAGCAGTGGAAGGGCGGCTGGGAGCTCAACCGGCGCGGTAAGCTCACACTCAAGGCCGGCGGGCGACTCAAGAAGCTGGCGTCGATTTTTTACAACCCGGACCTGCCCAGCATCGACGACTACTACGAGCCGTGGACGTATGACTACGAGCGGCTCACCACCGCGCCGCTGTCCGACGACCTGCCCACCGCCCGGCCCAAATCGCAGCTGACCGGCCGCGACATGCGCCCGGAATGGGGCCCGAACTGGGACGATGATCTCGCCGGCGCCCCGCAGACCGCACCGGCCGACCCGGACTTCGCGGGCCTGGCCCAGACCCTGGGCTTGGACTTCGAGCGGGTGTTCATGTTCTACCTGCCGCGGATTTGCGAGCACTGCCTCAACCCGTCGTGCGTGGCGTCCTGCCCGTCCGGGGCGATGTACAAGCGGGCCGAGGACGGCATCGTCCTGGTCGACCAGGACCGCTGCCGCGGTTGGCGGTTTTGCGTGTCGGGCTGCCCGTACAAGAAGGTCTACTTCAACCACCGCACCGGCAAGGCGGAAAAGTGCACGTTCTGCTTCCCGCGGATCGAAGCGGGCCAGCCCACCATCTGCTCGGAGACCTGCGTGGGCCGGCTGCGCTACCTCGGGGTGCTGCTCTACGACGCCGACGCGGTCGCCGCCGCGGCCTCCGTGCCCGACGAGCGCGACCTGTACCAGGCGCAGCTGGCGGTGTTCTGCGACCCGCACGACCCGGCGATCGTCACCGAAGCCCACCGCCAAGGCATCCCGCACGACTGGATCCAGGCCGCGCAGCGCTCCCCGATCTACGAGCTGACCATGCGCCACCGGGTGGCGCTGCCGCTGCATCCGGAGTACCGCACCCTGCCGATGGTCTGGTACATCCCGCCGCTGTCCCCGGTCACCGACATCGTCGATGCCGCCGGGTACGCCGACGACGACCCCGACCGGGTGTTCGCCGCGATCGAGGACCTGCGGATCCCGCTGGGCTACCTGGCGAACCTGTTCACCGTCGGTGATGTCGAGCAGGTCCAGCAGGTGCTGCGCCGGCTGGCCGTGATGCGCGCCCACATGCGGGCCCGCCAACTCGGTGACGACCCCGACCCGGCGCTGGCGGCAGGCGTCGGGATGGACATCGATGACGTCGAGGACCTCTACCGGCTGCTCGCGATCGCCAAGTACGAGGACCGTTACGTCATCCCGCAGACCCACCAGGAAGACACCGGGCGGCTGATGAACCAGCACTGCTCGCTGGGCTACCCCGGCGGCAGCAGCGACTACGGCGCCCACACCGAGGACACCCTCGCCGAGCACTTCCACCTCACCGCCCAACCAGGCCAGGTGCCGCGAGGCGCCACCCACGCATCCGGCAGCCAGTTCCGCGACGACCAGGGGCGGATGCGGTTCAACCTGCTCGGCTGGAACGGCACCGACCCCGCCCCCGGCCTGTTCGGCGAAGCCGGCAGCTCATGACCCGGCGACCTCGTCCGCCTGCCGCCGATCAGCAGCCGCTGGTCTGGAAGATCGCGTCAGTGCTGCTGCAGTATCCCGACGGGCGGGTCTACGACTGGCTCGACGACATCACCGCCGCCCTGCCGCAGATCAATCACCCGGCGCAGCGGCAAGCCCTGGCCGAAGTGGTGCGCTGGCTACGCGCGGCGCCCCCCACTCAGGCGGCGCGCCACCACGTCGAAACCTTCGACCTCAGCCGGCGCGCCTCGCCCTACCTCACCTACTACCGCTACGGCGACACCCGCCAGCGCGGCATGGCCCTGCTCGCGCTCAAGCACACCTACCGGCGGGCCGGCCTCGACCCGACCGACGCCGAGCTGGCCGACTACCTGCCCGCCGTGCTGGAGTTCGCCGCGCTGGCCCCGGGCGACGCCGGCCACAAGCTGCTCACCGGCCACCGGGCTGGCCTGGAGCTGCTGCGCCACGCGCTGCGCGACGCGGCCAGCCCGTACGCCGGGGTGCTGGACGCGGTCTGTGCCGGCCTGCCGCCGCTGACCGCCCGCCAAGCCGCTGACGTGCGCCGGCTGATCACCGAAGGGCCCCCGACCGAAGACGTGGGACTCGACCCGGTCGGCGTGGCCCCCTTCGCCCCACCAGAGTTCCTCAGCGGCAGTCTCGGCGAGCCGCGGTGAGCAGCTGGGACCTCTGGTGGTGGATCATCCTGCCCTACGCCGCGATGGTCACCTTCGTCATCGGGCACATCTGGCGGTGGCGCTACGACCAGTTCGGCTGGACCAGCCGCTCCACCCAGCTCCAGGAACGCCGGCTGCTCAAATGGGGCTCCCCGCTGTTTCACTACGCCACCTTCGCCGCCATCGGCGGGCACGTGCTCGGCATCCTCATCCCGAAATCGGTCACCGAGGCCTTGAGCATCCCGGAACACGTCTACACCAGCTTCTCCGGGATCGCCGGCTCGATCGCCGCCCTCGGCGTGCTCATCGGCGCGGGGATCCTGGTCTTCCGCCGGATAGCGGTACCCCGCGTCCGGGCCACCACCAGCGTGGTCGATTACCTCGCGTTGATCCTGCTCGGCATCATCGTCGTGCTCGGCATCTACCTGACCCTCGGGGTGCAGGAGTTCGGCGGCGGCTACGACTACCGCACCAGCGTGTCAATCTGGTTCCGCAGCCTGTTCACCGGCAACGTCGCGGTCGACGCGATCACCGACGCGCCAGTCATGTACCAGGTACACGCCACCGCCGCCTGGATGATCTTCGCGGTGTGGCCGTTCAGCCGGCTCGTGCACGCCTGGAGCTACCCGCTGTACTACCTATGGCGCCCCTACATCCTCTACCGGCACAAAACCCCCACCCGACCCAACGAACCCGGCACCAGCGGCCGCCGCTGGCGACGCATCGGCGTCCGCTACTGAACCAGGTCGGCACACACACCACCCCACGCCGGGCGCTCCGGGGATGATCGCCGTGAGGAAGTGTGGCGATCTACAGGTAGACGGCGGCGGGGCACACCACTGATCAGGGTCATTTGCTCGCGGTGGCATAACACCGACCGGACATGCCCGCAAATCGAGAAGCCGGCACACCCAGCAAGGAGACTTAACAGGCATGTAAGTCATCCGGTGCTGTACCGACTCCAGGCCACGCGCCAGCACGCACCCAAAGCCAGCCACCAATTCCCTCAACCGGGCCTGCTCGAGAGACGGACCCCAGCGACGATCTCTTTCACGGGCCCGAAGCCCCCGAAAACCGTCACCGCCAGGGCCCTCTCCCGAGGTCACCTTACGTGACCGACCACCCGTCACCGGGTGGCCCCTTTAGTCATACAAGCCACTTACAGTAACATGACGATCATTCCACCGCTCAGGCTAGGGCTAGGACGCCGCGGCCGCAGCGCTTGCCGCCAAGCACCGCCACCAAGTGTCCTGGGCGCTGGGGTGTCGATGACTTTGCCGCCGATCGCGCCGCGGTCTCGGGCACGACGACAAGACGCCGCCGGATCTCCTCATCACCGCGGGCCAGTCAGTGCCGAATCCGGCGTAGGGGCGGCGGTGGTTCTTCCCGGACATCAGCTTCTACGCTGCCGCGTGCTGCTTGGCGCTCTGCGTGAGCCCACCGTTGTTGAGGTCGTTGTTGAGGTCAGACAGCAAACCCGCGCAGTCTCGGGTATCCCCAGCGGGGCCAATTGATCCCACCACACGACAGCTGAGGTACCCGCAGTCCGAGACAGAACCTCGCGGCAACCAGGCATGGGTGCCCCCACAATGGGCCGCTAGTCCAAACTTTTGTGATCTTGAGAGCTGAATACGTCAGCTGATCTGGGGTTTTGCTGGTGATGAGCGGTTTGCTCTGTCTACTTCAGGGTTAGCGGGATCGAGGCGCCGATCAGATCGAAGGCGCGTTGCTGGGTGGGGGTCGGTGTGGTGATCTTGTCGAAGGTTGTCTGGCCGAGAGTGATGGTGTTGCGGGTCAGGGTGGCCAGGTGTTCGAGTAGGCCGCGGAAGCTGTGCAGGGTCGCGCTGGCGTCGTCAAGGTGACGGCCGGCCTTGCGTTCGGCGGAGGCGGATCGCGCGGCGGAGCCGACGGGGTCATCGCGCACGGGTGGATGTTCGTCGGCGTAGGTCAGGGGAGCGAGTGTGCGGCGTAGGTGCCAGGTCAGATAGCAGGCGAGCATGCAGATCAGCACGTGGGCGCGGACCCGGTCGGACAGGTAGTGGTGGATCGGGCGCAGGTCTGCATCGATGGTCTTGAGGCTGCGGAAGTCAGCCTCGACGGCGGAGAGGTTTTTGTATGCGGCCACCACGGCGGGCGCGTCGAGTGTGGCGGTAGGCACGGGGGTGCGCAGCACGTAGATGCCATCCAGCCCGGCTTCGGCGGCGATCTGATCGTCGCGGCGGGTGATGGCCAGGCTGGTGTCGGTGATCGTCACACTGAAGTGCTTGCTCATCTGGTAGCGGTCGATCACCTTGCCGACCTTGAGCCCGATCCGGTCGGCGCCGACCAGCCGGCCCTGGGCCACCGCCGCCGCGATCGGGGTCAGCGCAGTCTCGGTCGCCGCCAGCAGCGCCTGGCGCTTACCGACGCGTTCGGCGCCCAGCGCCGGGTTGCGGCAGGCGATCAACCGCTCCCCGGGGTAGTCGGGGTGGGTGATCTCAGCCAGGTCTTGCTGGTCGAACAGGGATAGTTGCAGTGGCCCGTCGTCGGCGGCGAGTTTGGCGATTGCGGGGGCGCGCAGGCAGGTGATCCAACTCAGCCCGCCAAGTTCCCGCAGTGCGTCGATACGCGCCGAGGTGATCATTCCCCGGTCACCGACCAGGGTCAGCTGTGACAGCCCGAACTTCTCGCGCACCACCTGCACGGCTTCGGTAAACGCGGTGGGGTCGGCGGTGTTGCCGGGAAAGACTCGGATCGCGACCGGCCGGCCCTGGGGGTCGGTGAGCAACCCGTACTCGATTTGCAGCGTGCCTTTACGCCCATCGCGGGAATAGCCGGGCGCGGCCAGTTCGCAGCAGCGGCCTTCCACCCCCGAGGAGGACAAGTCGAACATGGCCATCCCGCCCTTGGCCAGGTGCCGGTCGGCCAGCGCCGCTTCGATGGCATCTTGGCGACCCAGCAGCCAGTCCATCGCGGCGTAGACCTCGTCGCGGCTCGCGTCGGCTATCCCCAGGTCCGCGCCTAGGGTGGTGTCGTCCCACCAGGGCAAGGTGGACAGCTTCGAAGCCGGGCGCAGCACCCGCGAGACGATCAACGCGTACGCCAGATCCCGCTGCCGACACGCCGGCCCCAGCAACGCGGGCAACCCCAGCGTCGCCGCGGCGGCATGCACCAAGGCGACGTGCCCATGCGCGCGCGAGCGCGTCACTTCAAGCGCCGCCTCGGCCTCGACGAGAGTCTTTCCCTTAAGCACCGCCTCGATCGCGTCCACCGCCGCGGCTGGCAGCATCGACAGGTTAGCCACGGTCTGCTTGCCCACCGTGCCATCCGGCCGGCGAAACGAGCGACGCAACAACGGCGACATGTACTCCCGGGTCTCCCCAGAGGTCACCGTGTGCCGACTCTTCACCCTGACCACATGAACACTGCCCGTGGCTCGCCGACCCATGTGCGGATACTGGCATAAATCCCGCCAGCTACCAAACCAACACACCGATCGTTCTGCCTACAATTTCGGCTGTCTCAGCACATCCGAGCAGGTCACCATGGGAACACCCACCCAAGATCACGAAACTTGGGGCTAGAATTACCAGCTCACGTTAATAATTCAAACAAATTTACACACCTGAATTTACAGGCGCCCGGCTATGTTTACGCGTGGTCATGCAGGGAACTGCACGGACAGACGATGAGGGAAAAGGCCCCTTGGCTGTCGTGGGGTCGGTTCAAATCCTGCTGCTCACGGCGGGAGGCAGGGCCAAGCCGGGTCATCGACTGGATGCGGGCGCTGTTCACACCGGAGCGGTCCACCCGGATGACCGTGCGGACTGACGTGGAATGACGGCCGGTGAGAACGGCGCGGAGGCCCGCAGGATACCCGGGGAGGAAGAGCGAGTGACTGCTGACCAGGCAAACACCGCGAAAATGGCATCAGGACCCGTAGTCGGCATCGATATCGGGGGAACCGGGATTAAAGGCGCACCCGTCCACACCGCCAGCGGACAGTTCGCTGCCGAGCGAGTCCGGTTGCAGACCCCGTCGCCGGCGACGCCGCAGACAGTCGCGGAGGTCGTTGTCGAGATCCTGCAGCAGATCGGCGTGGCCGGCCCGGTTGGCTTGACCCTTCCGGCGGTGGTGCGGGCCGGGGTCGTCGAGACCGCAGCGCACATTGATCACGCCTGGATCGGCGTCGACGCCGTGGATCTTTTCTCGAAGGCGACCGGCCGAGCGGTCGCAGTGATGAACGATGCTGACGCGGCGGGAATCGCCGAGGTCCGCTTCGGGGCCGGACGGGGCAAAGCCGGCGTGATCGCGGTGATCACCCTCGGGACAGGGATAGGCAGCGCCTTGTTCGCCGACGGAACGCTGGTCCGGAACTCGGAGCTGGGGCACCTGCCGCTGCACCACGGCGAGGCCGAGGACTGGGCGGCCGAGTCGGTCCGCGAGCACGACGAGCTGTCCTGGAAAAAGTACGCCCACCGGCTTCAGGCCTTTCTGGAGCTGGTTGAGGGCTTGCTCTGGCCCGAGCTGGTCATCATCGGCGGCGGTGTCAGCAAAAAGGCCGACAAATTCCTGCCCCTGATCGAACTGCGGACGCCGATCGTCCCGGCGCAGCTCCACAATGACGCCGGAATCATCGGCGCCGCCTTGTCCGCGCCGAAGAATTAGCGACCGGTGTACCCGGACCACATCCCTGCACCGACATGGAGCTGCCGTGAGCACCACGATGACACGCGACCGGGACACGTCGCGATCAACACCATCCGAGCCCTGTGCATGGACATGATCCAGAAGACGAACTCGAGCCACCCGGGAACCCCGATGGGGGTGGCCCCGGTCGCCTACACGCTGTGGCAGCGTTTCCTCCGCTTCGACCCCGGCGATCCGATCTGGCCGAACCGGGACCGGTTCGTTCTGTCGGAAGGCCACGCGTCCGCGCTGCTGTGGTCGCTGCTGCACCTGAGCGGCGTCCAGGCGGTGGACCCCCAGTACGAGGTGCTGCACCGGGCCGCGGTCACGCTCGACGACCTGCAGACTTTCCGCCAGCTCGACTCCCGCTGCCCCGGCCACCCCGAGTACCGCTGGACCAGTGGGGTGGAAACCACCACAGGGCCGCTGGGCCAGGGGGTCGCCACCTCGGTGGGCATGGCGATCGCCGGACGCTGGCTGGCCGAGCGTTACAACCGCGACGACATGAAGGTGTTCGACTTCGATGTCTACGCCCTGGCCGGGGACGGCTGCATGATGGAGGACGTCGCTTCTGAGGCCGCCTCCCTAGCGGGCCACCTGCGCTTGTCGAAGCTGTGCTGGATCTACGACTCGAACCGGGTGACGATCGAGGGCCACACCGACATCACGTTCACCGAGAACGTGGCCGAGCGCTTCATCGCCTACGGTTGGACCATCACCACGGTCGCCAACGCCAACGACATCGAGTCGATCGAGCGGGCGTTCCGCCCGTTCCGGGCCGAAGGCGAGCGGCCCACCCTGGTCGTCGTGCACAGCCACATTGGGTACGGCTCGCCGGTCGAGGACTCGCCGAAGGCGCACGGGGCGCCCTTCGGGGTCGAGGCAGTCAAGGCGACGAAACGGTTCTTCGGCCTGCCCGAGGACGCCGACTTCTATGTCCCCGACAGCGTCTACAACCAGTTCGCCTCCGGCATCGGCGCTCGCGGCCGGGCGGCCCGCGACGAGTGGGAAGCCATGTTCGGGCGCTACCGCGCGGCGTTCCTCGACCTCGCCGACGAGATCGAGCACATCCAGCGGCGCGACCCCGACGGCAGGGCGAATGCGCTGCCGACATTCCCGCCCGACGCCAAGGGGATTGCCAGCCGCGACTCGTCCGGGCAGGTGCTGAATTCGGTCGCCCAGGCCGTGCCCTGGCTGGTCGGCGGTTCGGCCGACCTGTCCCCGTCCACCAAGACCAGGCTCACCTTCGACGGAGCCGGGGACTTCCAGCCCGGCCAGGAATGGGGCCGGAATCTGCACTTCGAGCTGGCCATCGAGGATCTGCGGCGCGCCGCAGGCCTGTTCCTGGGCATCCACGAACGGACAGACGGGGTCGACGGGTGGGTATCCCTGGAGATCTCGCCCCTGCTCGCCTACGACACCGCCCGGACCGTGGAGGCAGCCAAGGCCCTGCACGCGCGTGCCGGGCGGCCCAACCTGTTCGTCAAGATCCCCGGCACTCCGCAGGGCCTGCCGGCCATCACCGAGGCGAACGCTGCTGGCGTCCTGGTGAACGTACCATTGCTGTTCTCCTCCGACCATTACCTCGCAGCCGCCGATGCGTATCTCAACGGCGTGGAGCGTCGCGTCGCCGAGGGACTTGACCCGGCCGTGGGCTCGGTCGCCTTGATCTTCATGTCGCGCTGGGACACCGCGGTGGCCAAGCAGGTGCCGGCGGACCTAGAGGAGAAGCTCGCCCTGGCGGTCGGGCTCGACGTCTACCGCGCCTACCGGCGGCTGATGAACTCTGACCGGTTCCAGCGGCTGGAGAGCAGCGGGGTCCGGATGCAGCGGCTGCTGTGGGCCTGCACGAGCACAAAGGACCCGGCCGCCTCCGACACCTTGTACGTGCACGGGCTGGTCGCTCCCTTCACGGTCAACACCATGCCCGCCGCCACCTTCGAGGCCTTCTTTGACCACGGCGAGGTGGGGAATCCGCTGCCAGCCGACGGCGGCGACGCCGATGCGCTGTTCGCCCGGTTCACCGAGGCAGGCGTCGACCTGGGCGATGTGGCGGCCCAGCCGCAGCGCAACGGGGCCAAGTCTTTCGTCGGCGCCTGGCACGCGCTCATGGACCGGATCGAGGCGCAGACCTCCGCCGTCGCCTGAACGCCCGCACTGACCTCGCCAGGAAAGGAGACGGGACGTGCCGATTTCGCCGTTGCGGGAGCGCCCAGCCTTCGTGGCTCTCGCTGAGCACTTTTCGAAAATCGGGGGCCGCCATCTGCGCGAGCTGTTCGCCGAGGATCCCGCGCGCGGGGAGCGGTTCTGCGCCGAGGCCGCCG
The DNA here is from genome assembly GCA_035606945.1 of Pseudonocardiaceae bacterium. Lineage (GTDB taxonomy): Bacteria > Actinomycetota > Actinomycetes > Mycobacteriales > Pseudonocardiaceae. Next base: position 3,074 of record DATNDR010000041.1, on the reverse strand, counting down.
GGCTCTACCTCGATTACTCCAAGAACCGCATCACGGACGAGACCCTGGGCCTGCTGCTCCAGCTCGCCGAGCAGTCGGAGCTGGGACGGCGCCGGGCGGCGATGTTCGCCGGGGAGCGGATCAACACCTCCGAAAACCGTTCGGTGCTGCACGTCGCGCTGCGCATGCCGAGGGGGACCTCGCTGATCGTCGACGGCGCCGACGTCGTCGCCGAGGTGCACGAGGTCCTCGACCGGATGGCCGATTTCGCCACCAAGGTCCGTTCGGGCGCCTGGCTGGGGCATACCGGCAAGCCGATCCGCAACATCGTCAACATCGGCATCGGCGGGTCCGACCTGGGGCCGGTGATGGCCTACGAGGCGCTGCGCTACTACACCGACCGCAACCTGACATTCTGTTTCGTCTCGAACGTCGATTCGACGGACTTTGCGGAAGCGACCAGGGATCTGGCGGCGGAGGAGACGCTTTTCATCGTCTCGTCGAAGACCTTCGGGACGCTGGAGACGCTGACGAACGCCACCTCGGCGCGCGAGTGGGTGCTCGGCCAGCTGGGGGATCCCGCCGCGATCGCCAAGCATTTCGTGGCCGTCTCGACAAACGCCCGGCGGGTGGCCGAGTTCGGGATCGACACCGCGAACATGTTCGGGTTCTGGGACTGGGTCGGCGGGCGGTACTCGATGGACTCGGCCATCGGCCTGTCCACGATGGTGGCCGTGGGCCCGGAGCAGTTCGACCAGATGCTGGCCGGCTTCCACGCGATGGACGAGCACTTCCGCACCGCCCCCCTGGCGCGGAACCTGCCGGTGCTCATGGGCCTGCTCACCGTGTGGTACGTGAACTTCTTCGGGGTCTTTTCGATCGGCGTAATGCCCTACGAGCAGTACCTCAAGCGGTTCCCCGCCTATCTCCAGCAGCTCACGATGGAGTCGAACGGCAAACACGTCACACTCGACGGCACTGTCGTGGACTACCAGACCGGCCCGGTGTATTGGGGCGAGCCAGGCACCAACGGCCAGCACAGCTTCTACCAGCTCATCCACCAGGGGACCGAGCTGATCCCGGTCGACCTCATCGGCTTCGGCAAGAGCCTCAACCCGCTCGGTGACCACCACGACATCCTGTCGTCGAACGTCTTCGCCCAGGCCCAGGCGCTCGCGTTCGGCAAGACCGAGGAACAGGTCCGTGCGGAAGGGACCCTCGAAGCGGTGGTGCCGCACAGGGTCATGCCGGGGAACCGGCCCACCAACGTCCTGCTGGCGGAGAAGCTGACCCCGCACACCCTCGGGGCGCTCGTCGCACTGTACGAGCACAGCGTGTTCACCCAAGGGACCATCTGGGGCATCGACTCGTTCGACCAGTGGGGCGTCGAGCTGGGCAAGGCGCTGGCGGTCGCGATCATCCCCGAGCTGGCGAGCGCCGCCGAGCCCGAACTCGGCCACGACTCATCGACCAACACGCTCATCCGGCGCTACCGGGCGCTGAAGGGTTAAGGAGAAGACATGACGACTGACACGCCCATGCAGCTTGGCATGGTCGGGCTGGGCCGGATGGGGTCCAACCTCGTGCGGCGGCTCATGCGCGACGGGCACCGCTGCGTCGTCTACGACGTCAACCCCGACGCGGTCAAGGAACTCGAGGGAGAAGGCGCGACCGGCGCCACCTCGCTGGAAGACTTCGCGGCGAGGCTGGAGAAGCCCCGCACCGCCTGGCTGATGCTGCCGGCGGCCGTCGTGGACTCCACGCTCAAGCGGCTCGTCCCACTGCTGGAGCCCGGTGACTCGGTGATCGACGGCGGGAACTCCTACTACCGCGACGACATCACCCGGGCGCAACGGCTCGCGCCACAGGGCATCCATTACCTGGACTGTGGGACCAGCGGCGGGGTGTGGGGGCTCGAGCGCGGCTACTCCCTGATGATTGGCGGGGAAACCGAGGTCGTGGCCCGGCTCGATCCCGTCTTCAAGACCATCGCCCCCGGGGCCGAGACAGCCGAGCCCACCCCGAGCCGGACCCGCCGCGATGGCACCGCTCCCGACGGGTACCTGCACTGCGGCCCGAACGGCGCCGGGCACTTCGTGAAGATGGTTCACAACGGGGTCGAGTACGGGATGATGGCCGCCATCGCCGAGGGCCTGAGCATCATCAAGCACGCTAACGCCGGCAAGGCAAGCCAGGCCATCGACGCCGAGACCACCCCGCTACGTGATCTCGAGGCATACAAGTACGACATCGACGTCGGCGAGGTGGCGGAGGTCTGGCGGCGCGGTTCGGTGGTTTCGTCGTGGCTGGTCGACCTAGTCGCCGACGCGTTTGCACGCTCGCCGGCACTCGACGACTTCACCGGGCGGGTCTCCGACTCCGGAGAAGGCAGATGGACCGTGCTCGCCGCCGTGGACGAGGGGGTTCCGGCCACCGTCATCACGACGTCGCTGTACGAACGCTTCGAGTCACGGCGCCTGGGCGAGTTCACCGACAAGATCCTCTCCGCGATGCGCAGCGAATTCGGCGGCCACGCCGAGAAGAAGCAGTAGGCCCGGCATGCACCATGACCTCGAATCGCTGGCCGACCCCGACGCAGTGGCCCGGTCCGGGGCGGCGTTCGTGGCCGCGCGCGCTCGCGACGCGGTAGCAGCCGGCGGCCACTTCCACTTCGCGGTCAGCGGCGGGCACACCCCGTGGGCGATGTTCGCCGAGCTGGCAACAGCTGCTTGACCTGATAGCAGACGGGGCCGAGCGCGGAGTAGCCCGGGAAGCTAACCGACCGCGTTACCACGGACCCGACGGTAGAGTGGTTCGCGCCCTACCGGCTGCGTCAGATGATCGGTCGGCGGGGTCGGGGGGATCGGCGCCGCGGCTGGCGAGTTGGTGGTGAGTGTGATGGGCTGGTCGTGGTGCTTCAGTTCCAGCTCGGCGCCATCGAGCAGCCGGTACTGCGCTTGCCCTGGGGTGATCTGCACCCGTAGGCGCCGTCCGCGCCAGCGCAGCCGGAAGGTGATTCTGGTCAATGCTTCTGGTAGCCGAGGTGCGAAGGCCAGGCCGCCATCGTCGAGGTGACGCAGTCCGCCGAATCCGGC
>DATNDR010000109.1:0-42501 GCA_035606945.1 Pseudonocardiaceae bacterium | reverse complement strand
GCTGCGTTCAGGTCTGCGCGGTGCACCGGTTGCGGTAGTAGTCGGCCTCGGCTTTCGCCCATACTGAATTGACCGTGCCGACCCGATGCGACCCGGGGACGAATTGTGAGCTTGCTCGACGATCTGCAATGGCACAGCCGTATCTTCACCGGGAGTTGGCAGGAATCCGCCGGCGGGGACGCGGCCGTGCTGGAACCGGCGACCGGCAAGGAACTGGGCCGGATTGGCCTTGCTGGGTCCGAGGAGCTGACCGCCTCGGCCGCGCAGGCCGCCGTCGCCCAGCGGGGGTGGGCCGCGACACCGTTTCCCGAACGCGCCGCCGTCCTGCGGCGTGCCGCCGAGTCGTTGCAGCGGCACACCGACGAACTGCGGGACTGGATAGTCCGGGAAAGCGGCGGCATCCCGGGCAAGGCCTATTTCGAGCTGGGTCACGCGGTGCAGAACTGCTACGAGGCGGCCGCGTTGGCGTCCCGGTCGCTGGGCGAGCTGCTGCCCAGCGCGGCGCCCCGGTTGAGCATGGTGCGCCGGGTGCCCGCCGGGGTGGTCGGCGTGATTGCGCCGTTCAACGGCCCGGTGGCGCTGGCGATCCGGTCGGTGGCGCCGGCGTTGGCGCTGGGTAACGCGGTGCTGCTCAAGCCGGATCCACGCACTGCGGTGTGTGGCGGCGTCGCGCTGGCCGCGGTGTTCGAGCAAGCGGGTCTGCCCCCGGGTGTGCTGCACGTGCTGCCCGGCGGTGCCGACATCGGCGCCGCTTTGGTCCAGGATCCGCATGTCCGGGTGATCTCGTTCACCGGGTCGACCGCCGCCGGCCGTTCGGTTGGCGAGCTGGCCGGCCGGCACCTCAAGCGGGCCCACCTGGAGCTGGGCGGGAACTCCGCGCTGATCGTGCTGGACGACGCCGATCTGGACCAGGCGATCAGCGCGGCCGCGTTCGGCGCGTTCTTCTACCAGGGTCAGATCTGCATGGCCATCGGCCGGCACCTGGTGCACGAGTCGGTCTACGGCGAGTACGTGCAGCGGCTGGCCGCCAAGGCCGACGGGCTGCCGGTCGGTGATCCGGCAACCGAGCAGGTCGCGCTCGGGCCGCTCATCGACGCCGGCCAGCGGGACCGGGTGCACGAGCTGGTGACCAGCAGCGTGGCCGCGGGCGCCCGGCTGGCTGCGGGCGGCACGTACCGGGAGCTGTTCTACCGCCCCACGGTGTTGGCCGAGGCGGGCCCGTCCATCCCGGCCTACGAGCAGGAGGTGTTCGGGCCGGTTGCCTCCGTCACGCCGTTCGCCACCCTAGATGACGCGGTGAAGCTGGCCTCAGACAGCGAGTACGGCCTGTCCCTGGGCATCCTCACCGCGGATATGGCCCGCGGCCTGGCGCTGGCCGAGCGGATCCCGACCGGTATTGCGCACATCAACGATCAGACCATCAACGACGATCCGCACGCGCCCTTCGGCGGCGTCTCGGCTTCCGGCACCGGTTCCCGCTTCGGCGGCGCCGCCGCCAACATCGACGCGTTCACCGAGACCCGCTGGATCACCGCCCGCGGCGCCATCCCGCCCTTCCCCTTCTAGGCCCATGTCGTGAACTCGACGCTATCGATGTTTTAGCGCTTCTCCAGATCGGTCTCGTCGAGTTCACGGCGGCGCCGGTGGTTGTCGGGGGCGTGCGGCAGGGTGTTCGTCATGATCGACGAGCTGACTTTGGGGACGGTGCCGTTCCGGGGGTCGGCGGCGGTGTCGGGTGGGCTGCTCACCGAGGGCGTGCTGCGGGGTCACCGGTATCGCCGCCTATTCCACGACATCTACCTGCTCGCGAGCACCCCCGCCGATCTCGCGGCACGCTCGCACGCATCGGCCCTCCTTGCCCCAGGGCACGGCGTGTTATCGGGTTACTCGGCAGCGGAGCTGCTCGGTGCCCGATGTGCCCCGGCGGAAGCAAATGCCGAGCTGACCATTCCGGGGCGTGATCTACGAGAACAGCCGGGCCTCACCGTCCACCGCGACCGGCTTGCCGACGACGAGATCACCGACGTCGGCGGCCTACCGATCACGACCGCGCTGCGCACTGCATGGGATCTGGCGCGATGGCTACCTACCGTGGAGGCGGTCGTCGCGATGGACGCGCTGGCCAGGGTCGGGCGGTTCGCCCCCGGTGCGGTGCTCCAGATCCATCACCGCTACCCGAGAGCGCGCTGGCGCCGTCGAGTGCTGGGCGTGACCGACCTCTCCGATCTCCGAGCCGAGTCGCCCATGGAGACCCGTTCCCGGCTGGTCCTGGTGCGGCGGGGACTGCCGCGCCCGGAGCTGCAGTACCGGGTGTACGACGAGCTCGGCGAGTTCATCGCGCGCCTTGACATGGCGTATCCGGCCCTGAAGCTGGCCATGGAATACGACGGCCGGGGTCACCTGGAGGCATGGCAGCACGCTTCGGACGCCCGGCGGCTCAACGCGCTGGACGCCGCCGGCTGGTCGATCCTCCGCTTCACCGCCGCTGACGTCCTGCGCACGCCCGACATCATGGCCGCCCAGGTTCGGGACGCCATCCTGCGCCGTTCGCGGCGTCACCTGCCGTGAACTCGACGTTATCGATGTCGCACCGGCGCGAAACAACGGTGCTGTCGAGTTCACGACACGATCAGATCGGCAGGCGGCGGAAGATCGGGCGGGGGATGTGGCGCAGCGCGGACATGATGTAGCGCAGGGGAGCGGGGGCCCAGGCTTGGTCGCGGCCTTGTGCGACCGCGTCCATGATGACCTCGGCGACCTGCTCGGGGGTGACCGACAGCGGGGCGGGTTTCATACCGGCGGTCATCTTGGTGTGCACGAAGCCGGGCCGGATCACGCAGACCTTGACCCCGGCGGGCAGCAGCGCCTCGGTGAGTCCGGTGTAGAAGGCGTCCATGCCGGCCTTGGTGGACCCGTAGCAGAAGTTGGAGCGCCGGGGCCGTTCGGCGGCCACCGAGGACAACACAGCCAGCGTGCCGTGTCCCTGCCGCTGCAGGGCCTGCGCCAGCAGCACCCCGACCGATACCGCGCCCGTGTAGTTGACCTGCGCGAGTTCGACGGCGGCAGCGTGGTCGGTCCACGCCTTCTCCTGGTCGCCGAGCAGCCCGAAGGCCACCAGGGTGAGGTCGATGTCGCCGTCGGCGAAGGCCTTCTCGATCGTCGCCGGGTGCGAGGCGGTGTCCGCGGCGTCGAAGGGCAGCGTGGTGACCATGGCGCCGAGCCGGTCCAGCCGCTCGGCGGCCTTGTCCAGGCGCGCCGACGGCCGGGCGGCCAGCACCACGCGCAACGGGCGGCGTGCGGCGTAGCGCGCCGCGGTGGCCAGTGCGATCTCGGAGGTGCCGCCCAGTAGCAGCAGGGATTGGGGGTTGCCGACAGCGTCGATCACAGCTCGAGCCTCCTGGACAGGTCGGAAGCGAATATTCCCGCCGGGTCGACGGCGGCGCGTACCTTGCGCCATTCGTCGATCCGCGGGTACATGCGGTGCAGGGCGGCCGCGGAGGTGCGTGACTCCTTGGCCAGGTACAGCCGCCCGCCGGCGTTAAGTACCTGCTCGTCGAGCCGGTCGCAGAACTCGCCGAGACCCCGGCGGATCGGGAAGTCCACGGTGATCGTCCAGCCGGGTTGGGGGAACGATAGCGGGGCCGGGCCGGCGTCGCCGAAGCGCTTGAGCACGTTGAGGAACGACACGTGGCCCGAATGCGCGATCTGCTCGACGATGCGCCGGAAGGTGTCCTCGGCGCCGAAGGGCACCACGAACTGATACTGCAAAAAGCCGCGCGGTCCGTACGCCCGGTTCCACTCGCCGATCATGTCCAGCGGGTGGTAGAAGCTGGTCAGGTTCTGGATCTCGCCGCGGCGGCACGTGGGGGCCTTGCGGTACCAGGCCTCGGACAGTGCCGTGAACGTGACTTTGTTGGCCAGCCCGTTGGGAAGGACCTTGAGCGCGGTGAGCAGTTGCGGCGCGTCGAAGGCCAACGGGTCGCGGCGCAACTTCGGTGGTAGCTGATCGCGACGGGCGATGCTGCCGCGGGTGAGCACCGCGCGGCCCAGTCTCGCGCCGGTGGAGATCGCGTCGAACCAGGCGGCGGAGTAGTCGTAATGATCATCAGAGCCGTCGGTCAGCAGGGTGAGCAGCTGGTCCAGGTCGGCGGTGCGGTCGGTGTCGACGACGAAATAGGCCGACTCGACGGGCGTGAGCGCGATGGTGGCGCGCACGATGATCCCGGTCAGCCCCATCCCGCCGACGGTGGCCCAGAACAGTTCGTCCTGCGGCGTCAGGGTGGCGATCGATCCGTCGGCGATGACGAGATCCAGGGCGCGGACGTGGTTGCCGAAGGTGCCCGCACTGTGGTGGTTCTTGCCGTGGATGTCGGCCGCGATCGCGCCGCCGACGGTGACCTGCCGGGTTCCCGGCAGCACTGGGACCCACAGGCCCAGCGGCAGCGCGGCGCGCATCAGCGCGTCGAGGCTGAGGCCGGCGTCGACAGTGGCCAGGCCGCTGCCGGCGTCGATGCAGTGGATCCTGTTGTGCCCGGTCATGTCGATGACCAGGCCGCCCGCGTTCTGTGCCGGGTCGCCGTAGGAGCGCCCCAACCCGCGGGCGATCACGCCGCGCGTCCCGGCGTCACGGACCGCTTGCTGGATCGACTCGACCGTCGGATCGGTGAGCACCCGCGCCGTGCTCGGCGCAGTGCGCCCCCACCCACTTAACGCCCTCACCACGATCTCGCTCATCGCCGCCCGAGGCTACCCACGCCCCCCACCCGTCCCCGTACCGGGGCACCCCCCGATATGGAGACATATCGGGGTTATCGACCCCGGTTTGACCCCCGATATGTCTCCATATCGGGAGAGGTAGGTGTCGCGGGTGGCGTTGAGTTGGAGGGTGCCCCAGTCGACGTCGGGGTGGCCGGCTAAGCGGGTGGGGATGTCGTGGAGCTGGCCGAAGGGCCGCAGGCCGGCGAAGACGCCGCCTTGGGTGGGGTCCGTGCTCACTGCCGACAAGCGTCCGAAGCGGCGCGGTGCTTCGATCACCACTGCGGGCGTTGCAGCCAGCCCGTCGGCGACCCCGACGATGTTGTGCACACAGGGGAACAGGAACGCCAGCGGCCAGCTCACCAGCACCGGACCGCGGCCGGCCAGGAACTGGGTCAGCCCGACCACCGAACGCAGCCGGGGACCGGTGACGGCCAGCCAACCGTCGGGGTCGGTGGTGGCGTCGATCGCGCGGATCCGGACCCGGTTCGCGCCGGCCGGTACCTGCGCTGCATCGACCCCGATGGATCGCCACGGCCGGTACTCCGGCGGGCCGTCCAGGCGGTCCTGATTGGGTTTGACCAAGTCAAAAGGTATTCGCGTGCCTCGCGGAACGACCTGGGTGCCCACGGTCGAGCCGAACTCCAGCGCCAGTTTGTTGCCCCGGTCGGTGCGCCCGGATACCGACACCGCCACGCCACCGGACGAACCGAGGGGCGGCAGGGTGAACCAGGGGCTGGTCAGGATCCCGGTGTTGCGTGGGCCGCCGCCCAGGCTGCCCCACAGCTGCGCCGACGTGCCGGTACCTGAGGGATCCGGTGGCGGCGAGCCCGGGTCGTAGCCGCCCAGCGCGGTGAAGCCGGCCAGATATCCAGATTCGTCGGCAGGCGCCAGCACGGCGCCGTCCGGGAGTACCTGGACGCCGTCAGCCAGACCGCATGAACGGCCACCGCCCAATTGATGCAGGTTTGCCAGCGCCAGCGAACCGGCCGGCCGCCGCACCGGCGCCGCCAGGAACGAGCCGAGCAGAACCAGCACGGCAGTACTCGCCACGGCGAGCGTGAGGATCGCCGGCGCGGTGAGCAGCCGCCGCGTGGCCAGCGTGACCAGCGCGGCGACGCCGAGCCACAGCAGTGCGGAATCGAGCGGGATGCCAATCGGGCGTACTGGGCCGTTCGCCCACGGGACGTCGTAGACCGCCGGTTGCCACCAGGCGTTCGGGCCGGTGAAGGCCAGCCCTGCCGCGCCTGCTACCAGCACCGCGCCGGCTACCCCGATCGCCATGGTGACGCGGTCGGCGGACGGTGCACGGCTGCGGCGCAGCAGCAACACCACCGCTACCACCAGAAAACAGGCGAACAACCCGGCCAACGCCCCGAAGTGATGCGACCACTTGGACGGGGTGAGCCACAGCAGCGCCAGCGCGGCGGCCACCACCGCAGCCAGCCGCCCGGCGGCACGGTCGGTGTCGTCGGGCTGGGCCCGGCGGCGGGCTACCAGCACTGCCACCACTGGCAGCAGGGCAAGCGTGACCAGGACCGGGATCCGCTTGGTGGCGGTGCCGTCCTGATCAGCGGAGAGCAGGAAGCGGTACCGGTCCGGTTCGTGGTACCAGGGCAGCGAGGGCCCGAAGAAGTTGTGCCAGCGGGTGGCGGTGACCAGACCGCCCCAGGTCTGGTCGGCGAAGATCACCGTGAGGCCGACCGCGCCGATGCAGCACAGCAGCAGCACCCGGGCGAGCACCTCGGCTCCCCCAGGTGCCGACGCGCGGAGTACGGCGACGATGCGCGGCGCGAAGATCACGATCGGGGCGGCGACCAGCAGGCCGGACGGGCTGACCGGGATGGTCAGCCCGGTGACCAGCGCCGCCCAGCCGAGGGAGGGCAGCCCACGAGCCCGGTAGAGCAGCGCCAGCACCGTGGTGATCCCGAAGGCGACGTACGGCTCGGGGCGCACCCCGAGGTTGAAGGGCAGCCAGGTGGCGAGCAGGCACACCGCGGCCAGCAGCCGGATCCGGACCACGCTCGCCACCTTGGGCGCTGCCGCCAGCGCCGCGCCGAGTACTCCCCGGCTGACCACGAACCACGTCGCGATCCCCAGTACCGTGCTCGGCAACCGCAGCCACAGCGGCGCCAGACTGACCTGGGTCAGCGGCGCCAGCAGCTGTTCGGTCAGCGCGAACGGCGTCTCGGAGGCGTTCCACCAGCGGTAGTAGTTGCCGACGTTGCCGGTCAGCGCGGCGTTGCGGGCGATCGTGGTCGCGAAGCCGTCGTCGTCGGTCAGCGGGCCGATGATCGCCCACCCGATCAGCACCCCGACCACGCCGGCATCGACCCATACAATTTTGATCAAGTCGGTGTTGATCGATCCAGCGCGGGCAGCAAAGCGCGACACACCGAGCAGGAGAGCGCGACACGCCGGGATGTCGGCCAGTAGGCCCAGCGCGATGAACACCGCGAGGAGTTGGACCGTGATGAGAAGGATCTTCAGTCCGGTCGGGCTCGTGGCGAACGGGCTGGCGGTGCGGGCGGTGACGACCATCCCGGCTGCTTGGGCCGCGTCCAGGTCGGTGTGAAACGCGAACACCTCGGGTACCGGCTCGCCGGCGAGGTCCAGCCGGCCGGCTACGGTGGTGATCACGGTTCCACCCGGACCCGCGTGTAGCCGCGTCCGGCAGTCCGTGGTGGTACCGGCCACCGGAATGCTGCGCACCAGCCGGGGTCCCAGCATCAATCGTGCGGTGCCGGTTTCGGTACGCAGCACCAGCCCACCGCTGGGTGGGCCGGTCGCCAGCACGGTCACAGCATGGTCCTGGCCGGCGGCGGCGCGCAGCGCCGAGCAGGGCACGGTCACGGTCAATTCGGCGGGCCGGTATGGCACGAACAACGCCATGCTCGACCGGACCGGATGGCCGGGGGCCGGCCAGACCACGGTGGTCTGCTCGGTGCTTACCGGCCCGAACGGCAACACCAGCGCAACCAGCACGCCGACCAGCCCGACCAGTAGTCCGATGCCGGAAGCGCACTGTCGGTGCGCGACGCCGGCCGAACTGGACAGTGAGCCGTCCTTTCCAGGTGGTGAGCTCGTGGAGGCGGAGCCAAATCGTAACGGGTTCGCTGGACGACCCTCATGCACCGGTTGCCCATCCAGTGGCTGGCATTCGCAGATTCTGGCCGATGGTGATACGCGGCATGGGAAGTAGTGACAATAGCCGCTGCGTAGTTTGCATCGGTGAAGGGCACAAAGATGGATCCCCCCGACTGCTCACTCCGCAGGGGGACGAAATGGGGCTACCAGTATGCATACCGTCGGGCTGCGGTGCCGTCAGCCAATTTGTCTGGACGAGAGCTTTGTGGGGAGCCCCGATGATGCGGTCACTTTTAGGCCAAGCTGTGCAGTCTTCAGATCATGGAGGAGCTGATCTGGCCGCAGTGCAACGCTCCGCCGCCACAGTGTCCTGGCGTAGCAGCAGCGCGAGCGGTGGGAACGGCGCCTGTGTCCAGGTGGCTCACGTTGCGGGTCAGGTCTGGGTTCGTGACTCCAAGGATCCTGCCGGACCCATCCTGAAGCTGCCCCGCGGGGGGTGGGCGGCGTTCGTCGATGTCGTGCGGGACCCAACGTAGGGTAATCTTGCGCGCCCTTTGACCATCTTGGTGATCGTTCCCGGATCGATAACGATACGCGAGAGGTTCACACCCATGGGCGGGTGAGTGTGCGCTATTTGCGGCCACCTAAACCGCAGTCTGGATGCAGACTGCGGTTTTCGTGCCTCGGTTTACCGCAGTCTGCATCCAGACTGCGGTTTAGCGGTCGACGAGCAGCGCGGACTATGGCAGCAGGTGCATCGAGAGGAACCGAATAACTTCGGTCCACACCTCCCGCTGGGTGACCCACCACGTCCCACCGCCGAGTGCTCCTGTTAGCACCAAGACCAGCGCGATCCGGAACGATAGGTAGTGCGGTGGCACGGGCGGTCTCACGGCACGGCCGCCAGTCTCTGTGCGGCTACCGGCACCCCGGAACGCGCGAGCAGCCACAGCAGTGGCCGCACCGGCGAGGTGGGATTGACCCGGCCGTTCACGTCCAGGGCAGCGTTACGCGACGAGACGAGGAAGTATCGGACCACGCCGAAGTCGCGCGCGGCGCCATCGAGCATGTTGTCCAGTCCCTTGTTCCGCAGCCAGGCCTCGACCGCTTCCGATGCCGCCGCTGGGTGCAGCTGCGCGGCGGAAGGCAGGCCGATCAGCAGGTCGGACTTCACCACGGCGACGGCGAGCGGCTTGCTCTTGAGCTTGATGCCTTGGTCACGTAGCAGTTGCGCAGTGACCAGATATGACTGTTCGGGATGCATCCGGGCAGGTTGAGCTGCCTCAAGTCGCAACGCGAGTGCCCCGGTGAGATCGTCTCTGACGGCGGGGATCGAGAACGGGTCGAGAACGAACACCAGGCCTTGCGCGTCATCGAGAAACGGCAGCTCGCTGGTTTGCTCACGGTCACCGAAAAACTCGCCCGCCGCGTCGAACAGGTGCAACAGCGCCTTGCATCGCGCGGCCGTAAGCAGGACGGTGATTCCTGCGGGTGGCCGGTCGGCGGCGGTCTTGGTGGTCTGAATCTCGGACTCCACCACCGTGGTGGCGTGGGAGAAGGTGTCCGCGCTCTCCGCCCCGATCGGGCTCAGCGACCCACTTGCCGCCCTCAGCTGCCGGTCTAGTGCCACCATGCCGGCGAACACCAGCCGGGTCTTGCCGGCCGAGGGAGGTCCGAAGACGGGGACCACCACGTCGGTCAGCACGGCCGCCCCGGCACGCAACGGGCGGTTGCATTTCTGGCACACCGCCACCAGCCCGGCTGCGGCTTGCAAGACCGTCGTCGGCAATAGCGACCCGCACTGGCACCGGCGGGCGAAAGCGCCGAGTCGACCGGCCCTGATGTCGTGGTGGGTCAGGCCGCACGCGCAGCGGTAGGCCGGCAGCCGGTTGCGGAAATTGCAGCCGGCGTGATGGCAGGTTGCCTTGGCGCCGCGGAGCAGGCGGATGCCCAGGTCGGCCCCGCGCAGCAGACCGACGGCGAGCAGCCAGCTCAGCCACGCGAGGGCCAGCACGATGCCGAGCAGACCATAGAAAACGATGCCGCCCACAGCGGCGCCCGCAGTCAGACTGGCGGCCGCCGTCAAGGGCAGCAGTAATAGTGGCCCGAAGAACAGCACGGCCGGCGCGTTGCCGACGAACTCGGCCATCGAGGCCCACATACGCGACACCACGAAGGTGGTGCGCATCAGCGCTGTGCCAAGGTCGCTGCGGCTTTGCGCGAACAGGTAATTCGGCCACGCCTGGTCACGCTCGAAGTTCGACTTGACGTCAGGTAGCCGCGCGCCCACGTCGAGCGGGGTGACGCTGTCGGCTTCCAGACCCCTGGCCCGCAGCAGCGTCCCCGCCAACATCCCGAAAACGAGCAGGATGCCGATCCCCCCTGCGCCGATCATCACAAAGGGCCACGCGGGATCAACCACGAAGACGACGGCGAAGTAGCAGGCCGCGCCATACAACGTGACCCCGATGACTGCGGCGATCAATGCGGGCATGGCTCACTCGCTCCACTGTCCGGGCTTGGCTGACCATGCGCCGGACTGACGGCGCATGCTCCAGCGGCGGGGCGCTATTTCGGACACCCAGTCCCACCACGGCTGTCCCAGGCCACCGGGGTAGCTGCGGTCGACCGCAGTCCGGATGTCCGAAGGCATCACGGCGACGAGCTTGCCCAGCCGGTGGAGCAGGGCACTGAAAGCTGCCCGCTGCTGCTGGCTCCTCGGTTCACTGGTGGCAAGGACGAAACTGACCGCGACGGCCCGGCACTCGTCGGCTGTTGCACTGCCGGCGCTGCCCGGCCATCGGGCCTCCAGTGCCTCGTGGATGGGCATCGCGACCTCGTCCGAGCAGCTCCCCAGCACGGCCACCGCGGTATCGCGGGTCGCGGCGAGCAGGCAGTCGACGACGACTGGCGCCCTGATTTTGAATCCATCGAGGTGAAGCACCGCGTCGTCAGTCAGGCGCAGGCCTGCGACCCATGGCGGTAACGGGTGACCGTGCTGGCAAAGCTGGTTGATCACCCATAGGGCTTGCGCCGACAGGACTGGTTGTGCCGCGAGCACAGCGGCGAGCTGGGAGCCAACCTCGGCGGAGAATGTCCGGTTGCGCTCCAGGAGGCCAGCCACGAACAACGCTGCGTCCGGTATCCCCGGCAGGCGCGTGCCGAAGGCGATATTCCAGGCCACCGTGCTCGGATGCACGTGCCCCGCCATCCGAGCGAACGCCCACTCCTGGACGTCCCTGATCAGCTGATCACGCGTGGCGCCAGTGAGGTGCTCGCAGGCCGCGGCCATCAGCTCCGCGTCCAGTGGGTCGGTCGGATCGTAGGCGTCCTGCCATAGCGGTCGCCACCAGCCGGCCCGGACCGCCGCCAGAGCGCGGGCCTGATCCGGACCGGCCAAGGCGCGCCGCAGCACGTCGCGTACCCAGTCCAGCGCCTCGGGCGGTGCGTGCCACGCCCCGGGTTCGAGACCGGGATCGGGTTGGTGCACCCACCACGCCGCGAACGCATACGCGGTGCTGCGGAAGTGAGCGGTGACCACCGGCACGGCATGCCGGTGGGCGGCGAACAGCAAGGCCGGCACCTGGTCCGGACGGGCTGCACGCAGGGCCGCCTCGACCTCGGCGCTGGCCTGCTCCTGGTCGTCCGCGGCACGCTGCAGGGGCGTCAGCGGCGGGAGCGCGGCCAGGGCGGCAACGCCGCTGGATGCAGCCAGTGCCTCGGCAATCTCGGCAGTCAGTAACCCGCGATGAATCTGCCCGGCCGCTGCCGCCCACCCGCGCGAATCGGCAGCGGCCGCCAGCGCGCGCAACGCGGGCCCACTTGAGGCCGCCGGCAATGCCGGCAACACTGCCGCCAGCACGGAGTCGCGGGCGATCTGCACCGCTTCCTCCGGCGCGCTGAGCAACCAGTCGGCCACCTGCTGTCCATGATCCGTCGCGATCAGCTGCTCGCCGCACGCGGCGACGACCGCGGCGAGTCGATCGGCGCCGGTTGGCTCGACCGGCGCGTGGGTGGCGTCAGAGCCGTCTGCTCCGCGCGCTCTGGCGAACTGGCCCGCGAGCTCGACGGCGTCCACCACGTCGTAGGGATCCCCGGCCAGCAAGCGGGGGACCCAGAAACGCGCGGCGGGGGTGACCTCGACGTCAGTGTCCCGGCCCCGGTGGAAGTCGAAAACGGCGAGCCCGCTGCTAGCACCGGGCTCTGACCACCGCCCGGCCCACTCCGGGTGCAGCACGATGATGTCGTGCTGACCGTACTGGCCGTCTGCCACGAAGATCTTGAAGCTGACTTGTAAGGCCTCCGGCCGGGGCAGCAAAAGGGTCGCTGCGGCGATCCAACACGCGGCTTCCTCGGGGTCGGTGCTGACGAGCACTACAGTGCGCCGGTGCTCGGGATCGGTGAGGTGGTGGATCGCGGAGAGCAGTGCGGCCAGGCGTGCCTGCCCGCCGGCGACGGTGCGCACCCGGTTGCAGACGGTCTCGATATCCAGCGGCCCCGGCGGCGGGTGAGCTGGCAGCTCCGGCAGCTCGGTGCCGGGCGCGGGCGCTACCGCCCACCATGGTGCCCGCCACAGCTGCGCGGGCCGGACCACCCCGTAGGCCGCGGGATCCCGGGTGACGATGGCGTGAGTGAACTGGTTGCCTTCCCGGCTGCCGTTGGCTTCCTGGCCGAGGTAGCGCCCCGCCGCGGTGGCGAAGACGCCGTCCTCGGTGATGTGCGCCAGCGACGGTGGGTAGTCGGCGACCGGTCGGCGCTGCCGCATCCACCGCACTGGAGGCTCGTACAGGGCCGTGCGTTGCACGAGCGGCATGGCCTCGGAGGTGACGCCAGGCGAGGCGGCCTGGAACTGGAAGCCTGCCCCGCCCTGGAGGCCTTGCCCGGGCTGGCAGTCGGTGTAGTACATCGAACCGAATCCGCCGCTCACCTCCGGCTCCGATTGATCACGCCGAAACCGCTGAGCAGCCACAGCAGCGGCTCCTCGACGCGGAACGGTTGCACACCGCCCGCGTCGACCTCCCTGGCCGCGTAGTCGGGGGCGGCACCGAGGGCTGACACCGCGAAGTACCGGAAGCTCGCGTAGTTGTGCGCCAGGTGTGTGTCGATATCGTCCGCGCCGTACTGGTGCAGTATGGCCCGCACGTGCTCATGGGTGTCCCGCCCCGCCGTCTCGGCATAGCACGGCAGGGCCGCAGGTTTTGCCAGCAGCGGATGGTTGCCACCGAGCACGGGGAAAAAGGCGTCCATCTTCGCGAACACGACGGCCAGCGGAACTTGGACTCTTTTGCTTGCCTTGACATGGTGTGACACCCGCAGCAATTCGGTGATCCGGTTGAGCACCTCCAGCGGGGGTTCGGATCCCTGGACGACTGGCGTGGGAACGTCAATGTGATCTGTGGCTCCCGGCAGCTGCCACGGGTCCAGCAGCAGGATCAGCCCGTTGGCCACCCCAAGGTAGGCCTGCGTGTGCACCCGGTCTTGACTGGCGAGGTCCTCACCTGCGGCGTCGTAGAAGGACAGCACCGTCGTGTCGAAGGTCTGCCTGCCGAGCCGGCGCTTGGGCTGCCGCCATTCGATGACGACCGGTGCGCGCAGGCCGGCCAGCGCCCCGGCTGTTTGTTCGAACAGCCTGCCGTGCGTGAACAGCTGTTCTTCGTAGTCCGCCAGCCATTGCCGCGGCGACCCGGCGCCGCCCTGCTGGTCGCCGCTTAGCCGGATATCGGCATGGAACCGTCGTCGCACTGTGGTGCGAAGCTGGTGATGCAGCACCGACAGGTAGACGGTCTTGCCTGCGCCCTTGCCACCGACCATCCCGACCAGCGGGCTGCGGCTCTCCGCGAAGATCGCCGACAGCGGCGTGTGGCAGGTTGGGCAGGCCCGGACGCCGGTGCGGCCGCCGCAGTGCGGGCACGCTGCCGTGCGGGCCCGCCCAGAGGTCGGGGAAGAGAACGTCGGGTATGCCGCGGTCCGGACATTCGTCAGCTGCCGGCGGCGCTCATCCTCCCGTTTCACGCATCTCGGGCCGCCCGGCAGCCCGCGTCCGAGGCACTGGTAGGCGAGCTTGCTCTGGTTGATGGGGGTGTAGCAGTACGGGCAGGCTATGCGGCCTCGCAGCGGGGCCATGTCAGCACACCTTTAGCTGGTCCACTGGGGGGTCGATGAGCAGCGCGGGCGCGGGCTCGGCGAGGAAGCACCGCAACCAGTACGGCTTGGGTAACCGCGGGAGGGGTGCCTCCAGCACCACGGGCACTGCAGGCTCGACCACAACCGGTTGCCGCAGCAGCTCGACCCCCGCCTCGGGCGATAGCGGCATGGCATGCCCAGCCGCCGCCACGATGATCACGGTGGCCCCGGTGACAGGTACCGCGCCGCACAGCGTCACGACACACATCACCCCACCCGTGAGGCGGTAGCCGCGGCGGCGCAGCCGGTAGCTCAGCTGCGGGGGCCGCTCCTCGACCACCACGGATGCCACGGATGAGCGGGTTTCCTCCCTCTCGCCAACCATGACCGCGCTCACCTCGATGCGCGAGATTCCCGGACAGCCACGGAGCTGGCAGCCGCCCTCCTCGCGGTACTGCTGCGTGGTGATGCGGCGCTGGCCGCCTGCCCACTGCACCTGCGCGGCACTCACCTTGTCGGGCCACAGCCACGTGACACGGACATCGTCGGCGAACCGTTGCGCCCGCAGCCGGCGCACCGGCGGCACCAGGGCCACCACGGCGGCTTGCCCGCGGACTGCGCCCTGGGCGCCGAGGGTGAACGGCACGCAGTAGGACCGACCGGGGGGCACCGCCGCAACGAGCGTCATCGACTCGCCCTTCGCGGTACGGGTGCCGTCAAGCTCGACGCCGTAGCCCGCCAGCTCCGCCGACGCCACGACCTGGCCGTACTCCCATGGGCACGGCTGCGGCGAACTCCGGATGACGGTCTGGCTGCCGGGTTGTTGCGACCAGGACAGCGTGACGGTGAGCTCCTCGCTCACCGCCGGCGTCGCGGTCAGTGCGGTGACGGGTCGCGCCTGCGGGCGGGTGGCGCCGCGCACGACGACCGGCGCGGAACGCAGCGTCCCGGTACCGCTTGGGTGCGGGTAGCAGGCGACCAGCGTGTAGAAGTACGCAACGCCGTCAACGGCTGTCTCGTCACAGAATGCGCGGTTGCCGTCAACGGCCACCGGCTCGCCTTGGCCGCCCACCACGCCCGCGGTGCGGTGCACCTCGACAGCTGCGACGTCGGGGTGGACTCCCCAGCGTGCCGTGACGACGTTGCTGCCGCCCTGGATCACGACGTCGGCGACGGGCGGGACGATCTGCGTCGCAGCGCAGGCGGCCCGCGACCACTGCCCAGCTGGTGGCGACCCGCAGCGCGCGAACACCGCGTAGTGCACCGGCTGCCCGACGGGAGGTGCCTCGTCGTTGGTCGAGTACCCGTTGACCGAGTACCCGGAGGTCGACCGGACCGGGATCTGGTAGCCGTCGTCGGGACTGGCCGGGTCGCGGCCTTGCCTGCGGACCACCTGGAACGTGGTGGCGTCACCATGGTCGGGCGCCGGGCGCCAGGCGATGCGGACGCCGCACCCGTCGGCGTGCGCGGTAACCGCCACGACCGGCGCGGCCGGCACCTTCGCCAGCTGTGCTGCCAGCTCTGGCAGGTCGCAGGCCAACCGCAGCGCCTCGGCCAGCCGAGCCCGCGCTTGCTCGTCGCGGCCGGCGCGAAGCTCGTCTGCGGCGGCCCGTCGCAGGCTGTCCACCTGGTCGCGGTGGCGCTGCACTGCCTGGCGCGCGGTGTCGCCCGGCGGGCCGGCGAGGGTCGTGGCGAGCTGTTGCGCGGCGACCAGCTTGCCCCCGGCCAGCAGGTGGGCCACGGCCGCGAGCGGGTCGCGGCGCACGCCGGATTCCGCCAGCACACTCACCACGATCCGGGCCGCGTCGGCGCCGTGCAGCCCGCTTCGGGTCAACAAGCTGAACAACGTGCGGGGCTGGGCGCCGTCGGCCCGCTTGTCCCGCACCTCCTGCAGCACGTGGAACAGGGCCAGCGCAGCGAGGTCGGCGCCGCCACTGGCCTCACTGATCAGGATGCCCACGGCTTCCCGGCTTGCCCGGGTCGACGGGCTGTCCGGCGCCTTGTCCAGATCCGCTGCGCGTTTCTCGGCGACCTGCCGCGACAGCGCCGCGTCCCGGTCGGTGGGCAGCGGGCTCACGGTGAACCCGCCGAGCAGGCCGAAGGTGGACAGATCGGGGAACAGTAGGCGCGGGATGCTGTCCACGCCCGCGGCGATCAGCTTGGTGGTCAGGCTGTCCAGCCTGCCGCGGATCCCGGCCGCGGTCGGCAGCTCGACTGGTTCGACGATGTCCAGCCCCGCGATGGTGCGGGCCTGGTCGATCTCGGCGTTCCCGAGCGTGGGATGCGCGGCGGCCGCCGCCCGCAGCTGGTTGTGCGTGATCACGCCGAGCGCGCCGTGGCTCGATTCCAGCACCGCGGCCAGGTCCTCGACGTCCGGGCCGAGTCGCTGGTGGCGGACCGCCTCCCGGGCCTGCCACCAGTGCGGGCTGGTGAGATCGGCGCTGCCGCTGCGCTGGAGCTCATGATGCTCGCGCAGCAACTGCTGGCACACCAGGCCGGTCGGGCCGGCCTTCATCGCCGCCTTGTTCCACAACCGCACCACGCTGTCGATCCGCCCGCGCAACGTGGCGGAATCCATGGTCAGGTCGACCGCATAGCGCGTCAGCAGATCGTCGGGAAGGTGCGGCAGCCGCTTGCGCAGCGGCTTGAGCACCTGGTCCTCGTAGGCCCGAGGATCAAAGTTGGGCACGTGCGTCAGCTCGAGATCGAAATCTTGGAGACAGTGTCGACGGCTTGTCCGACTTTCTCCGTGGACAAGCCGACGGTGACCTTGATAACCAGATCGTTGCCGGTGCTGCGCTCGGTGGCCCGCAGCTGCAGCAGGCCGTCCTCGTCGATGGACATGGCGATATCGATCTTCGCGAACTTCCCGACGGGCTGCGCAGGGATGCCGGTGATACGGCCGCTGCCGTCGTCGAGCGGGTTGTTCGCCGACGGCTCCTCGCTGGCTACCGTGCCGGCCTGCTCGTAGAGCTGGATGAGCACCTCGGTCTGGTCGTGGTGGATGGTCTCGGCGGCCAGCGTGCGGTCGCCGGTGGGCAGCGGATCGTTGGCGAAGGCCAGATGCTTGACGTAATCCCGCCCGCTGTCGCGATCGTGCATGCCCACCCCGAATGCCTTGGGCAAAACGCTGTGGGTCTTCTTCGCCGAAAGCTGCCTGACCGCCTCTTCGGACATGCCGTACTGGCGGGCGACCTGGGTGATGACGTTGGCCACGGCACGCTCCGCGTCAGTGTCACTACCGGCGCTGTGCTTGGCCTTCTGCTGCATCTTGTACACGAGGCGGGACAGGGCGAAGATCGCGGCGCCCTTGGCGACAGCCAACTCCGGTTCGTGCAGCTTCGGATCCCAGCCGAACTCCTCGGCCAGCCGGTCCGAGACCATGGGCATGCGTGTGGACCCGCCGACGAGCAGCACCTCATCGATCGTCGCGCCCGGTGAACGCTCCTGCATGATCTGCAGCGTCCGCCGCACGATCTCGATGGTCCGGTCCAGCAAGTCCTTGGTCATCGTCTCGAACTCGGCCCGGGTGACCTCGATTCGCGCTGCGGCACCGGCGAAACGCAGCTGGACCGGCCGGCTCTCCTGGACCGACAGCTGTTTTTTGACCTCTTCCGCCTTGTTCGCGACCTCTTGGAGGAACTCGGCGTCGTCCTCCGGAGACTCGGGGGGAGCGGCCTGCGCGACGAAGCGGTCCAGTAGGTGGTCACGCAGCCGGCCGTCCCAATCCGCGCCGCCCAGGTTGGTGTCCCCGTCGGTGCAGACGACCGTGATCTCGCTGGCGCCCACGTGGATCACGGTGGTATCGAATGTCCCGCCGCCGAGGTCGTAGACGAGCACCGTTTGGTCGGCCCCACCCTTGGTGAGGTCGTAATGCACGGCGGCGGCCACCGGCTCGGGCAGGATGCCTACGACGTCCAGACCCGCGATGAGACCAGCCTGGTAGGTGGCCTCCTTCTGCCGCGCACCGAAATACGCGGGCACGCTGATGACGACCTGCTCGACGGGACCGCTGGTGTAGTTCGTGGCGTCAGTAGCCAAGCGACGCAGGATCAGCGCCGAGATCGACTCGGGCGTGTGGACCACGCCGTGGAACTCGTACTCCCTGTCCTCGCCCATCTGCCGCTTGATCAGGCTGACGACACTGTCGGCGTCGATGAAAGCCGACTGCTTGGCCGCTTCACCGACCACGACGTTCGTCGGCGTCTCGAACTGGACGACCGACGGCGTGGTCTCCGCGTTGTTGTCGTTGCGGCACACCGTCGGCCGCCCGGTCTCGTCGATGTAGGCGATGGCTGAGTAGGTGGTTCCCAAGTCGATGCCGAAGACTCGGCCGGTGCCGTCAGCCATCCATCTTCTCCTTTGTCACATAGCGGTGAACCTTGACGCGAGCTGGAACGACGACCTGTCCACCGGCGATCTCCGCGTAACCGTCCTGCACCACCTCGGCAACCGTGCCGTCCCGCTCCGGATCGTTGATCTCCACGACTGAGGCAACCTGCTGGCGGCTCGGCGCGAAGGCGGCGCCCGCTTCCTGAGGCAGCACGGTGATGCCGCAACGCTCCAGCATCTCCTCGACAGTCGCCGCGAATGACTCGAGCAGGGCGGCGACCTGCGGCCCGGTCATCTCGGCGGGGACCGTTCCTGCTTGCCGGATCAGTCCGTTGCGTAGCCGGCACAGATCTGTGACTACCGGCCGCAGCTGGCCGGCCCGCTCGATTCCCCTGAGCCGTTCGATCTCAGCGTGCTGCCGGTCGATGACCCGTTCCCGGGCAAGCGCCCGTGCACTCTCACTGGCGAGCTGCCGCGCCATCTCGGTGAGTCCTGCCTCAAGAGCGGTCAGCCGCGCGGTGAGCTCGGCAGGCAGCGGCGTGCCCGCGATAGGAACTACGCCCATCTCCTCCGCGACGTAGCCGTTCTCGTCGGGGCGGTCACGCTGCTCCACCGTTTCCGCTGGCTGCGCCGAGTGAAGCGTTGACTCGGCAGCCGTACAGTCACCGCCGTCCTTAGAGCCCATGTCATCCATCCCTGCAGTCGGTTGCTGGGAGGGTTGACGTGACCGAGATCATCAGCGGCCTGGACCCGTCACCACTGCACAGCAAGCACAACTGCTGTGACACGCTACCGCGCGGCTCGTGCTGGAGAAACGGTCTTCGTTTGTGCGCTGTTCGGCTGGTGCCCCGCCGGGCTTCCATAGCTGCTCATACAGGCGCGAGCATACCCATAGCCCTATGTAGCAGGTGATGCGGTGTCGGCTTGTCGCAAAGTAAACGAAAGGTGGCGGTAGTCTGCTTGTTCTTGTTAGTTGGCAGCTAGCCCTGTGGTCGCTTCGCGCGCAAAGCGGTGGGTTGTGGGCTGGGCAAGGAGGGGAACGTCAGATGTCCGTAGGAGGGCCAGACCCTGCGATCCACCGTCGTCGGCTCCGCACTGAGCTGCGTAACGCACGCGAGGCCGCAAACATGACCCAACGCGATGTCGCGGCTGCCATGGAGTGGTCGCAGTCGAAATTGATTCGAATCGAAAGCGGCGCAGTCAATATCTCCACTAACGACCTACGGGCATTGCTAGCCCACTACGGCGTCGACTCTTCCCGGATCGACGTTCTTCTTGCCGTCGGTCGAGCTGCTCGAGAGGTGACGCGATGGAGCCACTACAAGAACGTTGCGGCACCAGAGTATATGGCTTTTCTCGGATATGAATCGTCAGCATCGATCATCCGCAACTTCGAACCCTTATGGGTGCCGGGCCTCCTACAAACGGAGGAATATGCTCGAACGGTTATAAGTATTATCGGAACCCACGATCCTGCCAGGATAGATTCCTTCGTCGACCTCCGTATTGAACGCCAGGAGCTGCTCGTACGCAATCCCGGGCCGAGCTTTCATTTCATCATGGACGAAGCAGTGATCCGTAGGCTGACGGGTGGACGTGATGTCATGCGTGGGCAGCTGGGTCACCTACTACAGCTCGCCGAGCAGCAAAACATCACCATTCGGGTCGTGCCCTTCGACCACGGCGTGTACCGACTTCAGGGAGTTGCATACCAGGTATTCGAATTTTCGGATCCCCAAGACGAGTACGTGCTTTACATAGAGATGCCGCACGGCCAGCAGATAGTGAGAGAAAGCTCATCAGAGCAGGTAGACATAGACTCCCCCGTCCACTATCTCCAAGCGTTCTGGGAGTTGGAACAGATTACCAGCAAAGAAGACTCATTGAAACTTATCCAGGATGTTGCTGCTCGGCTCACAAGCGACCCATGCTCCCCTGTATCGGATGATGACGTCGTTGGTACTCAGACGGTAACCTGACGCTCTACCAGGCGCTAGTTGGCGCGAATACCGCTTATTACCACATTCCATTCTGTCATGGGAAAAGCAAGGACGGGACCTTGAGGGTGCTTCGAATCACGAACAAACACCACTCGTTGTTCTTGCGCCACTTCTACGCAAGCACCGTTTGCGCCACTCGCGGAACTCTTTTTCCACATAAGATAATCCTGTCGATGCGACTTGGTCATTCGCTGATCCCCCTATTCTGATTCGGCCCAATTTTGGTCGTGCATGAGCGCTCCCCCTTCTAACGAGCATAGCGCTCATCGGTCGTGCAGTGTCACTCGGTTGTGAGCTTTGTGACCCGAACGTGACCAATAGATGGATGAACGCAGAATGCCACCTAGCAGTCTGGAGATGTCCCTCTGCGGCAGCCGAATCGACAGGTCACACTCCCATCGTCTGCTGCTTGCAGCGTTCCTCGGCAGCCGCGCCGGACAGACGGCACGCAGACCGCCACCTAGCTATCAGGAAGTGTCGCCCTGCCTTCCTTGAGACGACCAGTTGCATTTAAGCTGTGCTACGTCTGCGAAGTTTCTCCGCGACCGCGACGGAAGGACGCAAGCAGCGTGAGAACAAGCGCCTTGCGATATTGCAGGAATGGTCTACGGGATGACAGAAACGGGCGCCAGCGCCTCTGTAAGTTGAGCACTGGTGCCGGTGTTGCAGTGCCACTACGTGACCCTATGTGGCATCCATACTGCCCTGCGAGCACGCTTGGTAATTTTGCGTGACATCAACAGTTTGCTCGGTGGCATACTGCAGCCGGCGGCGCACGAGATCGTGCATCGGTGGCCGTCTGAGGGCATGCGGCCGACGGCTCATACACCACTTGGCACTACACAAAATGAGCCCTGTTAAAACGACAGCACTCGGCCAACGCAATTCATTGTGAGATGCGGCAAACGGGTGCTGGGCGTCGCGCTTTTTGCAGGTAAGTAATTTGAAGGAAAGTATCATTGTCCTCGTCGAGATTCGAGCGACTTGTCGCTATCGATGACGAGGAGGCGGCCATGGATCGTGACCATCGATACGAGGGTGTCCAACGCTCGAACGACTCGATCGGCGGCGTCCCAGGGCGGCTGCGCCGCCGCTGGGCACGCCGTCGCGCCGAGCAGTTGCAGCTGCGGCGTCAGGCTGCTTACCAGGAGCTTGCTTGGCACGTCCAAGACATCCTCGTCGGATGTGGATTGTTCCAAGTAGACTTCAGCATTGGCGGTGGCCGCGTTTTCCACGTTCCACAGGTGGTCTCAGTGGTGCCCGGACCCTCCGTTAGACTGAAGATTCGCATGCTTCCCGGCCAGATACCTGACGACTTTGCGGAACACGCCCGGAGGATCGCCTACAACCTCGATGTCGCCGAGGTTCGAGTGATCCCGCTGGGACCATACCTGATTCGGCTCGAGCTGGTGCCGAAAACCAAGTCTGGCCCCGGCGTTGTGACTGGATCGCAGGGTTGGCCCCTGTAGTGGCCGTAAAGATTACTTAGTTTTGGCCGTTATTTACTTTAGATGTCTGGTGTCATGCCCACTACGGCTGCAAGTGCGATCAAGAAGACTGTGAGTGCGACTTCGGATCACGCGCGGGACGCGAAAGTGTATCGATCACTTTGATACGCCAAACTGAGTACAGCCTACGCCTTCGTTGGCGTGCTAAGTACGCGATGCAGATTTTTGCCTGCTAGGCGCGAGCCAGTTGGTATCATTTGGTCGTCGATCTTGCTCTCGCGGGCAACGGTTACACCGGGTGGCGTGCGCGCGGTCGGATGCAAATCTGCGCCATGATAAGTTCTATCGATGGTAGCGGAGATGAGATAAGAACTGCTTGCCACGGCAGGGGCCCGCTGCGAGACCGCTCGCTAGAGTTCACACGCGCGGCAGGTGGGACTCGAAAGACACGCCCTGTTGCCGGCTCCTGTCGTGCCTGTCGTCTCGCTCGGTAAGCTCATGCGCGCGTCCGGGCAACTCAATGGGTTCGCGAGTGCGGTAAGCATCAGATTATGCGGTACGGGCACAGCAAGGATGCTGCGCGTGCTTGGTCCTAAGAAAGCGAGCCGCGCCTCTTGTGCGCCGCCGCTTCCACACGACCCTTCGTGCCAGTACTGTCGCTTTCTGATAAAGAGCTGTGGGCGCCGGCGGTCGAGTAACAGTCGACGTCGGTTCGTCGTGAGCATGGCGGGTGTCTGCCAGAACTCCGAAAGATGATATGCAGGCACCCATAATCTAGCCGTCAGACGGTGTCTAGGATGCGGCCGCTGACCTGAATCCGCAGTCTGGATGCAGACTGCGGTTTTCGAGCCCCGATTTACCGCAGTCTGCATCCAGACTGCGGTTACGCGAGGACGTCCGGGAGCTCGCCCGGGTGCACGATGGTGAGGCGGTTCGTGGTGCGGGTCAGCGCTACGTAGAGGTCGTTGAGGCCGCGGGGGGATTCGGCGACGACCGCCGCGGGGTCGGCCAGCACCACCGCGTCGAACTCCAGACCCTTGGCCTGGGCGACGGTAAGCACGGTGACCGGTGCGTCGAGATCAGCGTTACTCGCCGCGGGCACCAGCGCGCGCAACTCGGCCAGCTGCGCGTCGGGTCCCAGCACCGCCACCCGGCCGTTGCCCACCGCCGCCGCCTCCTCGGCGACCAGTACCGGCAGCGCGTCACCCAGCGCCCGAACCTGCACGCAGCGAGGCAACACGCCGGTGTGGCGCACCGACCGCGGTGGCGTGATATCGACGTCGATCGCGGCGAGCACCCGGTCGGCCAGCTGCGCGATCTCGGCGGGGTTGCGGTAGTTGACCGTCAGCTGTTCCAGCCGCCAGCGTTGCGCGACATAGGGCCCGAGTACGTCGTGCCACGACCTGGCGCCGGCCCGGTTCCCGGTCTGCGCCAGATCCCCGACTACCGTCATCGAACGGCTGGGGCAGCGTCGCATGAGCACTCGCCACGCCATCGGGGACAGTTCCTGCGCCTCGTCGATGATGATGTGACCATAGGTCCAGGTCCGATCCGCCGCGGCGCGCTCGGCGGTGCTGTCGTAGCGCCGGGAGCGCTGCCGGTCGGCCAGCCGGTCGGCGTCGATCAGGTCAGTGGCGCGCAACAGCTCCGGGTCCAGGTCCTCGTCGAGATCCAGAATGTCCAGTACGCCCTGCGCGTACTGCAGCTCCGCGCGCAACGCGGCGGCCTCGCGGGCCGCCTCGGCACTGCCGTCGGAGCCGAGCAGCTCGGCGGCTTCGTCCAGCAGCGTGACGTCGGCCGGCGTCCATACCTGGTCCGGGTCGGCGGCCGGGTCCGGCGCGAGCCGGGCCAGCAGGTCGCGATCCGCGTCGTCCAGGATCCGGTGGGTGGCGCCGGCCAGCAGCTGCGGGTCGGCGTAAAGGTCGCCCAGCAGCTGTTCCGGCGACAACGTCGGCCACAGCGAGTCCAGCGCCGCGGTCAGCTCCGGGCTGGCTCGCAGTTCGGCGCGGATGTCGGCGAGATCGCCCCGATCGAGCAGCCCCGCCCCCAGCCTGTTCGCGACCTGCTCGGCCAGTGCCGTCACCACCTCACGGTGGAAGATTCTCTTCGCCTCGTTGTGCGGCCGCCGGGAGCGCCGCGCCCGGGTGCGCGCCGGCAGGCACACCTCGCGGTCCAGCCGCACGGGCTGCCCGTCGACGACAAGCTCGATCGGTTCCACCGGCACCCGCTGGCGGTCCCGGACCGCTGCGGCGACCACTTTCGCCATCTCCGCGCGACCTTTGACCGCCGCCGTCTCATCAGACTCGACACCGCGGGCGTGCAGCCCCGGGTGCAGCTGCGCCACCGTGGACAGCAGCACGCTGGTCTCGCCGAGGGAGGGCAGCACGTGCTCGATGTAGCGCAGGAACGTCGAGTTGGGCCCGACGACCAGCACCCCGCGCTTGGCCAGCTGGCGGCGGTGGGTGTAGAGCAGGTAAGCGGCTCGATGCAGCGCGACGGCGGTCTTGCCGGTGCCCGGACCGCCCTGCACGACCAGCACTCCTTGCGGCTTGGCACGGATGATCCGGTCCTGTTCGGCCTGGATGGTCGCGACGATGTCGGACATCCGGCCCGTCCGGCTCTCCGCCAGCGCGGCCATCAACGCCGCCTCGCTGGTCAGGCTGGTCGCGGACGAGGACTCGGCGGCAGCGCCATCGGAGAGGTCGAGGACCTCGTCGTCGACGCCGAGCACCTTGCGGCTACGGGTCCGGATGTGCCGGCGGCGGCGCACGCCCTCGGGGCGGGCCGCGGTCGCGGTATAGAACGGCCGCGCCGCGGGTGCCCGCCAGTCGATGAGCAGGGGCTGGTAGTCGCGCTGCTCATCGAGTAGACCCAGCCGCCCGACGTAACGCTGCCCGATCCCATCCTCGTCGCTGTGCAGGTCCAGGCGCCCGAAGCACAGGCCCTGCTCGACGCCGTCCAGGTTGGCCAGCTGCTGGGAGTACATCGCTGCGGCAGCATCGCGCTCGGTGAGCGCCTGTGGGGTGCCGGTGGTGGGAGCCTTCAGCACCTCAGCGAGCCGGGCAGCGGTGTACCGGCGGCGTTCGTCGAGATGCCGGTAGAGCAGGCTGAGGTAATCCTGCTCGACCGTGACGTCCGGGTGCGCTACATCGGGGCTGTTGGGCAAGACCGACACGCGATGCATCCACCTTCTGCTACGGGTACGGCGAACACCACTGCAGCCGCCCAACGTGACCGCGGCTGCCGACATTCCAAGGTAGCAAGACCCGCAGCTTCAGGGCGGTCAGCTCGGGCAGCGCTGCCGGAGTCGGCAGTGCTGGAACGATGTGCTACCTAGCCACCTGCCGGGATCGTACGCTGTTCATCCGTCACTCCGGGCACGTGGAGGTGCCCCGAGCGCTGCCAGCCCCACCGGATTTCGCTGATCCGGGAGGTGGTCGGGGCGCTCAGTGCGGTCACGGGTCTCCAGCGGTACAGGGTGCCCACATCACGCATCGGGTCGCCCTCGAGATACACGCCCAGCGTCTCAGCCTGGATCAGTGCTCGCGGAGTCGCGAACGGGCCGCCGAATCCGGGTGCTGTGACGATGTCGCCGGAATCGTCGGCGACGGGGGTGCTGACTCGCCAGCGGGTCAGCGCGGCGGTGCCGTCCGGCGTTCCGGCGATCTGCAGGCAGGGATAGAGAAACGCCACCGGCCAGTCGACGATGGCCTCGGTTCCAGCCGGCAGTACATCGAGCATCGGCACGGTGTGCGGGGTGCGCGGCGCGGAGAACGTCAGCGGCATCGCGCCGGGAGCCCGGTATGCGGTGACCGAAAGCCGTACGAGGTCGGCCGACCGGACGTCCGGTATCGCGATCCGGATATCCCGCGGTGCGGGTGCGCCACGCTGATCGGCCAGCGTGACGCTGTCCAGCACGGTGGGTTGCGCGCCACCGGAACGAGCGAACTGCGCCACCAGGCTGGTACCCGGGTGCCACTGTCCATCGACGGTGACCACGACCGGCCGGCTGTGGTCACCCAGCCGATACCAGGCGGTGTGGCCGCGGGCGAGCAGGCCGGTTCCGGCGGCGCGCCATCCCGGCAACGCCATCCCGGCCATCTGCAGCGCGGTGGTTTCCGCGGGCGCTAAACCCGTCGCATCGTCACTGCCGGATGGCGTGAGCAGCCCGGCCAGTGGGTTGGTCTCCACCCGCAAGTGGTCGGCCAGCCCGCAGCTCGACCCGGTCAGGGTCGGGATGCTGTCCGCCGCCATGCTGTAGCTGGTGCGCTGCCTGACACCCGCTCGGGCGACCGAACCGACTTCCAGCGCGACGGTGGACACGACCAGGACCAGCGCGAGCAGTCCCGGCGCAGGCAGGTACCCCGCGATGAATACCGGTCTCCCGCCGGCCCGCGCCCAGGCCACCGATCCGCCCGAGACGGCGGCCAGCAGCAAGCCCCCGACCAGCACGGTGGTGGCCGCGGAGACGCCCCCGAGCTGGGGCGCGAGCGTGCTCCACGTGATGCCGTAGTTCGACACGTAGGGCCACTGATTGCGGCCGGCCAGCGCGAAACCAGCCGTCAGCGCCAGCGCCGCGGTGGCAACTGCGGCGGCTGCGCCTGCTGTCAACGGCCGGGCTGTCGCCCGGGCGAGTGCGGGACTGGACCAGGCGTGCAGCGCGATCACCAGGACCGCGCTACCCACCCCGGCGAACGCGCCGAAATGGTAGGTCCACTTGGTCGGCGTGAAGGTCAACGTGACCAGCGACAGCACCATCGTCAGCACGACCCGGGTAACCGGACCCTGGGCCAGACCCACCGACTTCAGTCCTGCCGGCCCGCTGACCTGCGTCCAGGCAATCCCGACGAGGCCGAGCAGCGTCAGCAGCACCGGTACCCGGCGCTGTAACGAACCCTCGATTGAGCCCGGGGTAAGTAAATTCGCGTAGCGCTGCGGCTCCTGGAACCAGGGCTGGACCCCGTCGATCAACGTCCGAACCCGGATAGCCTCCGACACCGACGCCAGCGTCTGATCTGCGTAGGCCAGCAGCAGGGCGCTACTCGGGGCGGCGATCAGCAGCACCAGCAGAGCGAACCTGGACAGGTCGGGGCGTTGGCGCAGCGCGCGCAGCAGCGGCACCAAACCAGCCACAAATGGGGTGAACGCGACGATCCCCGTGGGCGTCACCGCCGTCGCGGCCGCCGCCACCACCAGTCCCAGCAGTACCGGCAGGAGCCTGCGAGTGACCACCGCTCGCTCCACTGTGAGCAGCGTGAACAGGCCGGCCACCGCGATCCACGGTTCGGGTCGCAGGCCGAGGTTGAACGGAAGCCACCAGGCGGCGAAGGCGGCAGCCGTCACCCAGACCGTGGCAGGCCGCGTCGCGAAGGCACCGAGCCGGGGCAACACGAGCCGGGACAGCAGCAGCCAGCAGACCATTCCGAGCACGGTGGATGGGATTCGCATCCACAGCGGGGCAGCGCTGACCTGCGCCCATAGCGAGTAGAGCTCGTAGAACCAGCCGAAGGGCGCCTCGGGTGCGTTGAGCCAGCGGTACATGTTCCCGATGTAGCCGTTCGCCCCGCGGGCGCGGACGATCCCGGTGATGTAGCCGTCGTCGACGGTCATCGGCCCGATCACTGCCCACGCCGCGAGACCGGCTACCACCATCAGGTCGACCGACCGGGGCCGCCATCGCCCCGACGACGCCCGGCGGACTCGGCGAGTCCGGGCGTCGTGGGCGTCCAACCGTGCGACCGCGAGCAGCGCCGCGAGCAGGGCCAGCGCGCTGAGCGTCACGACGACCGCCTTGACCAGCGTCATCGACGTCTGGAACCGGGTGTCGGTGATCAATTTCAAGTGCAGCCCTGCGGTGCTCGGTGCTTCGGTGAAGGCCCCCGCCACCACCGGCCGGACATCGCCGGTGACGTCGCCCACTGATCGGCCGTTGATCTTGACCCAGGTCCGATCCGGATCAGATCCGATCTGCAGGATGCACGAACCCACGGGCTGGGTCGCGTTCGCCACTTGCGTGCCGTAGCTGGACACCACCAGGTGGCCGTCGAGACGCTCCACGCGCAGCCCGGGCAAGGGCGGCGCAGCAGGATCGGGCCGCAGCGGCATGGTCGACAGCAGAACTGTGCTCATTGACGCGGCACCCGCGCAGGGCACCGTCGCGGTGAGCTGCACCGGTTGGTAGGGCATCAGCGGGATCGCCGCAGCCGTCGCAGCGGGATCCGCGCCAGGCGGGGGCCAGGTCATCGTCACCCGATCCTGGGTGACCGGAGCAAAGGGCACCGCCAGGGCGGCGAGCGCGGCGATCAGGGCCAGAGCGACCGTGATGTAACGCAGCCGGCGTTGCGAGCCGGGCGTTTCCAGTGGTGCGCCCGTACAGGGTCGAGCCCAAGCCTCCGGGATAGTGGCGCTCGGCACCGCGGCAGCCTAGAGCGCTGCGCCGGTACAACCGGGATCGGGTGAACCGAGCTCCCGCTATCGTCTGCGCGTTCGGGCCGATCGTCAGGCAGGCTCACCGTGGTAGTTCTTGGCGGCCAGCGTCGGTTGCCGCGTCCAGCCCGCGCGTTGCAGCTGACCGGCGTGCACGTCGACCAGCCCGACGGGATGGTCGTAGATCACCCGCTCCACCCGGCCCCAGGGCAGGGTGGGCGCTCCGCTGGGCACCAGCCGCGACGGTATCCGCACGGTGGTCGACGACCGGCTCACCGGTACCTGGGTGCCGCCCCGCCACACCTCGAACCCGAGATCGAGGAATCCACGGCCGAACCCCTCGTCGCTGAGCACCAGCACCTGCGGTGCGCGGGCGATGCCATGCTCGACCCCGACCTGGTCCAGGCAGGGCAGCAGGGCCGCGGTGAGCTGATCGACGTACACCGGCCGGCCGGCGGTGAGCGTGGACAGCGGGCGCCACCCGGCAAGTCGAGGTTGGCCGACGGCCAGCCAGCTATCGGCGCCGGCGGTTTGCGTCCACAAGACCAGCCGCACACTCGACGGTCGGGTCTTGCCCAGCCGATCGAGTGCCACGGGCAGTTCGTTCCACTCGGTTCGCGGCACAGCCCGATCCAGCTGGAGCGCAATCCGGCCGGCCACGGCAGGATCCGGACCTGCGGCCGTGGCGTACTGCAGGGTCAGCCGCTGGCCGGCTGCCGCGCCCAGCACCGGCAGCAGCAGCGTGCTGCCTCCCCCGGAAGACGTCGCCGGGGGCAGCGTGAACCAGGGCGTCACCAGCCAGCCTGCAGATCTGGTCAATGCGCCGGCGTCCAGGTCGCGGCCGGTGTCGTAGCCGATCGCGTTGTGCCAGATGAGAGTTCCGTCGACTGCAGGAGGTACCGGTGCCGGCAGCTGCGCCGCGGCGGCGAACGATCCCGTCGTCATCGCCGTCCCGACGGGTACCGGCTGGGCGGGGGTGTCCACCGCGATCTGGGCGTAGTCGGACAGTGCGCACGGCTGGCCTTCTGCCGAGCGCACCGCGGACAAGGCGACCGACCAGCCGGGGTATTGGCGCAACGGCGCCCACGCGAAGACCACGATGGCCATCACCACCATCGCGGTCGATCCCACGACCAGCACGGCTCGGTCGGGAGCCGGCCCGCGGTCTGCGCCGCGCCGGCGCCACCACCACATCAGGTAAAACGCAATGGCCGCGACGGCTGCCCACAGCAGCGGGTTGGCCAGCTGGACCGGTCCGAGTCTCGGTCGCACGCTGACCAGGTCGGGACGGTCCTGAGCCAGCGTCAGGTGGTTGCCGAACGGCTGACCGCGGTCCGAGTAGGGCCGCCAGATGTTGGGTCCGGCGAAACTCCACGACACCGCACCCACCAGCAACGCCGTCGTCGCCGCGGCTGTGATGACGTCGGCCCGCCCGGGCCGCAGGGGCAGGCGCAACGGGGCGCGCAGCAGGGCTGCGGTGAGCAACACCGTCGGAGCCGCGGCTGCCGCCCCAAAATGGTTGACGAACTTGGTCGGCGTCGGTGCGAGCAGCGCCAAGGCCAGCGCCGAGCAGGCCGCACTGCTGATCAGCAGGCGCCGCACGGGATCGTCACCATGATCGGCAGCGCCGGTGGCCAGCTGGCGGACAGCCGCCATGGCGACGACCAGCAGCACCGCGATGGTGAGCACGACAGGGGCCCGCCGGGCCCACTGGCTGGAATCCTGGAAGCTGAGAATCGTCTGGTAATGGACGAACTCCTGGTACCAGGGAAAGGCCTGGTAATACCAGTTATGGACGGCGGTGGCCTCCAGCACGTCGCCCAGCGTGGCGTCGGCACACCCCACCAGCACCAGACTGGTACCGGCGGCCATGCCCAGCAGCACCGCCGCGACCCGAGCCACCGCAGGCCGCGCGTGCCACCAGACCCCCAGCCAGGGCAGTGCCAGCACCAGCGGCGCGACGGCGACCAGCCCGGACGGGGACACCGACAGCGCCAGCGTGGCGGTGGTGGCGGCCGCGGCGAGCACACCGACCGAGTGGCGGCGCCGAGCCAGTTCGCTCAGCAGCAGCGTCGCCGCGGCGAGCAGCACGATCAGCGGTTCCGGGCGCAGCGTCATCCCGTAGGGCAGCCACCACAGCAGGAAGGCCACCAGCAGCGCCCACGCCGCCCGGGGCGTCTCCAGGTCGAAGGTGGCCAGCAGCAGGCGCAGCAGCAGCCAGGTGACCAGCCCGTAGATCAGCGGCACCAGCCGCATCCAGGCCAGCCCCCAGCCACCGCCAGACGATTGACCCAGCGCCCCCCACGCCTGGAGCACGTACTGGCTGACGAC
Organism: Pseudonocardiaceae bacterium; assembly: GCA_035606945.1. GTDB lineage: Bacteria > Actinomycetota > Actinomycetes > Mycobacteriales > Pseudonocardiaceae. Next base: position 11,999 of record DATNDR010000109.1, on the reverse strand, counting down.
GAAGGGATTCTCGGTGACGTTGAACATGTAGATCGCGTTACTGACCGAGCCGGAAAGGTCGGCACCGCGGGCCATCAGCTCGTACCACGAGTCGTCGAAGTTCGTGGGCGCCAGCAGTACCCAGGCCACCGAGACGACGACGAGCACCGCGTCGGCGGCCCGCAGTCTGAGACGCCGCACCGGCAGTTTGTCGCCGCCCCACCATCGCCAGGCCAGCCCGAGCAGCGCCAGCAGGGCCGCGGCGCAGATTCCCAGCAGGACGATCTTCAGCGCTGTCGGGGTGGACTCGTAGCGGCTGTCCGGGTGCAATGTCACCGCCAGACCCGCCGCTGCGTTTTGGCCCGCCACGTCGGTGACCAGCTCGTTGACCTGCGGAATCGGCACCGAGGCGCCGCCCAGCTCGACGCCGTCTTCGTGCGGGACATCCGGTTCTTGCGGGACACCCGCACCCGGGCTGCGCAGCACCCGCACGCCACCGGCGTCTGCCAGCACCCGGTAGCTGCACCCGTAGGCGGGCAGCAGCTCGCGCACCAGCGTCCGGCCGGACGCGCTGATCTGCACGACGCCGCCGTGTACTGCGACGACCAGTCCCTGACTGACCCGGCCCGCCTTGCCCGCGGTGACCGGCAGGGTGCGCAGCGCGTCGCCGCCTTCGGGCCGTTGATTCAACGCCGACAGCGCGGCACACGGCACCCGGGCGTCCAGGCGCAGTGGCCGGTAAGGCACCAAGGGCAGCACCGTGGAGCGGGGCTGCTGACCGGCCTGCGGCCAGCGCACCACCGGGTCGTCGGCGACGACCGGGGCCAGCAAGGCGCCGATCGCTGCGATCAGCGTGAGTGCCGCCAGCAAGGCCAGCACTGCGGCCTGCCTGGTCGCGTTGCCCTGGGGGCGGGGAGCCGCCGGTATAACCGGAGGGATCCCGCCGTCATCCTGGACTGCGGTGTGGTCTAGCCGGCGGGCGCGAGGCGACAAAGAGCGCGTCGTCTCAGGAACCGGCACGGGCGCAGGGTAGTCCGACGGTGCCCGAGGTCGGTGCCGGTACCCTGCCCAGACTGGCCACCCGACCCGCCGAGGAGGACCACCGTTGGCCGCACTGCCCGCGGTACGCCTTCGCCTGTCTACTCAACTCACCCGGTTCGTCCTGGTCGGCGCAGTCGCCTTCGTCGTCGACCTCAGCTGCTATCAGACGCTGCTGGCGCTTGGGCTGTGGGTGCATCTGGCCAAGGCGCTGTCGTTCGTCGCCGGTACCACCACGGCCTACCTGATCAATAGACGGTGGACCTTCCAGGGCAAGGGCGGGCGGGCGGAGTACGCCTCGATCATGGCGCTGTACGCGATCACCTTCGTCGTCCAGGTCGGGATGAACGCGGTGATGCTCGCCGTGCTGCCGTCGTTTCACGGAGAGTTCACCTGCGCCTTCGTCGTCGCGCAGGGCGTGGCCACAGCGATCAACTTCGTCGTGCAACGCACCGTGATTTTCCGGGCGTAATCGGTCACCCAACCCGGAAGAGTGGTGGAGACGGCGACGCGCCGCGCCATAATGTGTGCGCCGCGCCGGGGTATCACTCGCATGGAGCATACCAATAGTGGCACAATGAGACGTGCGGGTTCGGGACCCCCAGCCGGATCCGCCGCCCCTCGCGGAACACCTCCCCCTCGTTTCCGCGAGGGGCCCTCTCGTTCCGGGGCCCTCGCGTTCCCGGGGTTAGCGGCCGAGTTGGGAGATGGCGGCGGTCTGGCCACCACTGCGTAGCGGGCCGGGGGACCACCAGCCGGTGCGCACGGCTGTGCCGGTCTTCAGGGTGGGACCAGCAGCGTCGGGTACCCGGGGCTGGATGACCATCAGCTTGCCCCAGTCGGTGTCCCAGTTCTCCTTCAGGTAGGTCGGCACTTCGTGCTGGGTAGCCAGGATCTGCAGCCAGCCGATCGGGCCCCCGGCGTCGCGTGACGACCAGGTCTTGCTGTAGTCGGTCAGCACCTCATCGGGCAGCAGCCGGTACTGCGGCAGCTCGGCGATGCCGTTGCGGATCCCGAACGGGCGCACGCACGGGTGCACGAAACCCACCGGCCAGTCCAGGAAGACCGGTGGCGTCGGCGCCACCAGGTCGGTCAGCGAGCTGAGCACCGGGACCCGTGGCGCGGAGAACGCCAGCCAACCCTCATCGGTCACGTCGGCGTCGATGGCGATCAGCCGGACCGCATCCGCTCCAGCGGCGCGACCGCCCACGCCCAGGCGATAGTCCCGCCAACCCGGGGCGTTGGCGGTGGCCCGGCCACCGATCGCGGTCTGGTCGATGATCTGGAAGCCACGCTCGGTGCGCCGGGCGAACTCGGCGAACAACGGTGTGGTGGCAGACAGCTTCCCGGCAACGGAGACCACGACCGGGGCCCGGCCTTGACGGGCTGCGACGGGCAGCGCGTACCAGGTAGTACGCACGTTCCCGGTGCCCGCGCTGTCGGGGTTGAAGCTGCTCCAGATCGGGATCTCGGCGCCGCCGAGGCCCGATGGCGGAGCCTGGACTGGGTTGTCAGGCGTGTCACTGTCATTGCCGGGCTTGGGCAGGCGGTCGCCTCGGGCGCTCTGGCCGTCCGCCCTGTCGCCCGGGTTGGAGGCGGGGCTGGTGGTGGGAGATGCCTGGACCGGGAACCGGTTGAGCTCGAAGCCCCGCTGCAACGGGATATCGGCCAGCAGCGTGCCGTGCAACGGCCGCAGCGCACCGGCGCGCCGGTCGGGCTCCACGGCCACCGCGTCGGTGAGGTTACAACTGTGCCCCGTGATGTGGGCGATGTTGGCGGCGGCCATGCTGTAGCCGTCGCGCTGCTTGTGCATGGCTTTCACCATGACGGCGACTTCGGCGACCACCAGCAGCCCGCAGAACACCGCTATCGGGGCGGACGCGATCCGCAACGCCCGCCGCCCACTGCGCCGATCCGGCACCGGCGGTGGAGGCCCACCCGGCTCGTGCCGCAATCCCTCGATCACGGCGATCAATGCCGCCAGCACGGCGCCCACGATCAGCAGGGTGCTCGCCTGGAAGCCGTGGATCGACGGGGGCTTGTCGAACCACGGAACCCCGTACTGCGAGACGTACCAGGGCGCATTGGGTCCGGTCGCCGACATCGCCAGGATCAGCAGCATGCCGGACAAGAACCACCAGCGGTTGCGCGCCGAGCGCAGCACGTTCGAGCTGGTGGCCAGCGCGGTCAGCGCGGCCAGCGCGGCGCCGATCGAGGCGAACGCACCGAAGTGGTGCGTCCACTTGGTGGGGGTCAGCGCCAGCAGCGCCAGCGCGGTGCCCGCGGTACCGATCAGCCGCCGGCTCGGGCCCAGACCCGCACCGGGGATGCCGCCGCGGCGCAGCAGCACCACCAGGCTGGTGCCCAGGCACAGCAGCAACATCAGGACCGGGAACCGGCGGGCCAGCGCCCCGTCGGGCATGTCGGAGAACAGCCACTGGTAGCGCAGCGGCTCCTGGAACCAGGACAGGTTGGGCCCTATCTCGGTGCGGATCTTGGTGGCTTCCAGTACCCCGGCCAGCGTCTGATCAGCGAAGATCACCACGAGGACCAACAGGCCGGCGCCGAGTGCCGGGCCCAGCACCGCCGTCCGGCCAAACGCCGCGATGTGCTGGTGCAGCAGCCGCAGCAGCGGTCGCAACGACACCAGGAACGGGGCGACTGCGATGAAGCCGGTGGGCGTGGCGGCGACGGTGAACGCGGCCGCGATCAGACCCAGCAACAGCGGCAGCATTCGCCGAGTGGCCACCGCGCGTTCGACCGCGCACAGCACCAGCAGCGAGCCGATGGCGACCACCGGCTCCAGCCGCAGCCCGTTGTTGTAGGGCAACCAGAACGCCAGGAACACTCCGGCGGCGGCCCAGCCGGCGGCGGCGCTGCGGCGCACCTCCCGGCCCAGCCGTGGCATCACCTCCCGGCTGATCAGCATCCAGCTGACTCCGCCCATCGCGAAGGCGGGCAGTCGCAGCCACGGCGGCACCGTGCTGATCTGCGACCAGTACGCGTAGAGCTCGTAAGGCCAGCCGAAGGGCGCTTCCGGGACGTTGAACCACCGGTAGTAATTGCCGATGTATCCCATCTCGGCCCGGGTGCGGATCATCGTCAGGATGTATCCGTCGTCGGAGGTGATCCCGCCGATGACCACCCAGACGGCCAGTACCGCGAGCACGGTGGCATCCCGACCAGTGGGGCGCCACCAGCCTGAGGGCAGCAGCCGCGGCGCCCGGCGACCGACCCGCCCGTCCAGTCGATGCACCAGGATCAGGCTGATCAGCACGGTCAGCACGGCCAGCTCGATCGCGAGCAGCTTGATCGGATGGGGGACGGACTGGAACCGGGTATCCGGGGTGATCTGCACCGACAGCCCGGTCACCGGGTCCAGTCGTTCGTCCAGCGCGGAGTAGATGCCGGTCACCTGCGGCCGGACGTCCTGGGTGACCTTGACGAACCGGGTCGCGCCGGCGGAGGCCGTGGTGCCCTTGGCGTTAGAGGTGATCTTGATCAGGCACTGGTCGTTGGCCGGCGGGATCGTGTTCAGCAAGATGTTGCCCAGCGCCTGCCCGCGGCTGACCAGGGTCAGCTTCCCGTCGACGACCTGGAGCACCATGCCCACCGCCGCCCCATCCGTCGAGCCGGGCGGGGTCGTGGACAGCAACGACGCCGGCTGGGTCGAGCGCGCGTCCACTGAGAACGCCGCCGCGCAGGGGATCGTCGCGGTCAGATTCTGCGGTTGGAAGGTGACCAGCGGGGCGTTGACCGGGGCGAGGTGCTTGCCGTTCGGCCAGGTGATCACGGTGGTGTCCTGGATCACCGGCAGCAGCGGCACCGCGATGGCCAGCAGCGCGCCGAGTAGGCCGAGCACGGCGGCGGCGAGCCGGAGCAGCCGCGGGGCTCGGCCCCTGTCAACAGCGTCGGGGCGATCCTCAGCGTCGCCGTCGTCGTTTTCAGGGCTCGATCCGCGGCGCGTGATCTCGATGTGCCCGGAGGTCAGCACCCGCAGGAGGCTAGTCCAATGGGACTAGAGCCAAGCGACCTGTCCCAAACATTGACCGGATCTTTACCTCGGTACGTGGGGAGCCGGATGCGGTCGGTAGCGGTAGAAGCGCTCGGCGCGGCCTTGCCGTAGCAGCCGCAACCACCGCAGGAAAGCTCGGGGGTCACGTTTGGTGCACAGGAAATACAGCCCGAACCGGAACACCTCGAGCATTCCGATTCGCCGCATCCCCGGCTGGGACAGCAGGTAGCCCCGGTTGCGGTAGGTGTAGTAGCGCTTGGCGTCGTCGACGGGGTCTTGGGCGTGGAAGTGGCCGCGCAGCATCGGTTTGAACTCGTCTGAGCCGTCTGGATGGGCGTAGGAGGCCCGCAGCGTGGTGCCGAACCGCAGCCCGGAGCGGGCCATCCTGCGGTGGATCTCCACCTCGTCGCCCCGGATGAACAGCCGGTAGTCCGGCACCCCGATCACGTCCAGCGCGTCGGCAGAGAACAGTGCGCCGTTGAAGAAGCTGGCGATGCCGAGCAGGAAGTCACTGCCCCGATCGCTGCCCAACTCGCTGCGCAGCCGCTTCCACGTCAATCCTCTGCGCAGCGGGAACGCCAGCCGGTCCGGGTCGTCGATGTTGACCACCACTGGGGAGATGACCGCGAGGTCCCGGCGCTTGGCTTCTTCGAGCAGCGTCTGCAGCACCCGGACGTCGGCGGGGCGCCCGTCGTCGTCGGCCAGCCACACCCAGTCCGCACCGAGTGCCAGGGCGTGCAGGATGCCCAGCGCGAACCCGCCGGCCCCGCCCAGGTTGCGCAGCGAGGGCAGATAGGTCGACGGGATCGGGCAGTCCTCGACCACGTCCTCAGCCGGGTCGTCCGGCCCGTTGTCCACCACCACCAGATGATCAGGAAGCCGGGTCTGCGCGCTGATGACGCCCAACGACTTCCCCAACAACTCCCGCCGGTGCCGCGTCACCACCACCGCGACCACGCGGGTCATCGGGCGTCCCCCGCATTCAGCGGCCTGAATGCGGCTGTTCTCATTGGAGAACTCCGGTCAGCGGGGTGGCGGGGTTTTTGTAGTGGGACAGCACGGTGGTGAGGTCGCCTCGCTCGCGGATCTCGCCGCGGTCCAGCCACAGGGCCGAGGTGCACAGTTCGATGAGGAACTCGTCGGAGTGCGACGCGAACACCAGGATCCCGGATCGCTCGACCAGCGCGGTGAGCCGGTCCCGGGCCCGTTCCAGGAACGCCGAGTCCACCGCGCCGATGCCCTCGTCGAGCAGTAGGATCTCGGGGTCGATGCTGGTGACCACGCCCAGCGCGAGGCGGACCCGCATGCCGGTGGAATAGGTGCGCAGCGGCATGGACAGGTAGTCGCCGAGCTCGGTGAACTCGGCGATCTCGTCGGTGCGGGCCTCCATCTGCTTGCGGGTCATGCCCAGAAACAGCCCACGGATGATGATGTTCTCGTAGCCGGAGATCTCCGGGTCCATGCCGACGCCCAGGTCGAACACGGGCGCGACCTTCCCGACAATCCGCGAGCTGCCCCTGGTCGGCTCGTAGATCCCCGACAACAAACGCAGCAGCGTCGACTTGCCGGCCCCGTTGTGCCCGATCAAGCCGACCCGGTCGCCGTGGCGCAACGAGAGGGAGACGTCGCGCAGCGCCTCGATGACGGGCACCTTGGCGTCGCCGCCGATCTTGCCGCCGGCCCGTCCCACAGTGCCCAGTACCGCCTTTTTCAGCGACCTGGTCTTGGCGTCGAAGATGGGGAAATCAACACTGGCGCGGCGCACCTCAATCGAGACCATTGTGCTATCACACCCAGTAGGAGACTCGGGACCGGTAGTTGCGCAGGACCACCAGCGCTACCGCCCACCCCACCACAGTGATGGCCAGGGTCACCACCCAGTGTCGTATTTCGAAGGATTCACCGATCATCGGCCGCCGCAGGATCTCGACGAAGTGCAGGAACGGGTTGAGTTCGGCCAGCCGGGCGCGGCTCGCGCCTGGGCCGCCCTTGCTGATCAGATCCTGGTAGTTCCAGACGATGGGTGTCATGAAGAAGCTCAGCGTGACGACGCTGTTGGTCACCGGCGGGATGTCGCGGAAGCGGGTGGCGATGATGCCGATCAGGATCGCCACCCACACCCCATTGAGCACGATCACCGCCAGGGCCGGGATGGCCAGCAGGCTGGTCCACCCCAGCGGTCTCGGGAAGATCAGTATGAGCGCGATCCAGACCAGCGCGTTGTGCCCGAAGAACAGTAGTTGTCGCCAGACCAGCCGGAAGACGTGCACGCTCAACGGCGCCGGCAGGTGCTTGATCAGGCCCTCGTTGCGGATGAAGACCTCGGCGCCCTCGTTGATGCAGCTCGCCATGAACTGCCAGATGATCAGCCCAACGGCCAGGTACGGCAGGAAGAAGGCGATCGGCTGGTCGAACAACGCCGCATACAACAGGCCCATGCCCAGTGCCTGCACCCCTAAGCTGATGGTGATCCAGAACGGTCCGATCACCGACCGCCGGTAGCCCTGTTTGATGTCCTGCAAGCCCAGGTGCCCCCACAGTCTGCGCTGCTGGATTCCCGCCGCGAGGTCTCCGAAGGCCCGCGACCAGCTCCGGGCCGCTGGCGCGTTGGTCTCGGCTTTGGTCCCAGCCGAGGTCACCGTGTCCTGCACGATCCGCGAGGGTACTAGGACACGGCCCAGGCCGGTGGGCTGACGTGCTCACCAGTCGGCGGGAGGCAGCCGGATACACTGACTAGAAAACCAATATGGTCAGCCGGTCAGGAGCAGGCGGTGGGACACGACACGGCGTTGCGCGTGCTCGACGCGGCCAAAGCGCTGCTGGTCGGCTTCGGCTATCGCAAGGTCACCGTGGACGATGTCGCGCGCCGGGCGGGCGTTGGCAAGGGGACCGTGTACCTGTACTGGCCGAGCAAGCTGGAGCTGTTCGCGAGCGTCCTGCGCCGCGATGCAGCCGAGCTGCTCGGCGAGCAACTCGCCGCGCTGCGAGCCGATCCTGCCGAAGTTCGACTGCCTCGAGCAATGCGCCGGTCGTTCCTGCAAGTCATGAGCAGACCACTGTCCAGAGCGCTCTACACGGGCGACCACGACGTCCTCGGCGAGCTCATGACCACGAGCAAGGCTGGGTTGCAGTTCGCCGCCGGCAAGACGGAAACGACAAGGCGGTACCTCACTGTGCTCTACGAGCACGGCCTGCTGTCCGACGATCCGGCGGCCGACCCGGTCCTGTCGTACCGCCTTTCCGGCACGGTCACCGGTTTCTTCCTTCTCGAAGGCATCCCCGGCGCCGCCGATTTCGACCTGGAAGACAAGGCGGACGCTCTGGCGACCACGCTTCGGCGGGCCTTCGAACCCACCACCGAGCCAACGCTGGCGATGCTCAGGGCAGCGGCGGGCGACCTGACCGATCTTTACCAGCAGTGGATGGCGGACCTCACCGACTCACTGCCCGTCAGCACGAAAGCCAAGGAGGATCCGGCATGGTGCAGGTGACGGTGAGGCTGGCCGACGCGATGGAAACGTCGCTGATCACGCTGTATGGAAAGGCCATCGACGCCCGGATGAATCCGACGGTTCTCGGTGACACGATGGCCGCGCGAGCCGTTGAGAAGATCGACTACGACTTCGAACGGCTGAAGATGTCGGCGAAGATCGCGCCCAATGCCGCGGCCCGCGCGAAGCACTTCGACGAGTGGACCTCTGAGTTCCTGGCGAAGCACGAACGGGCCACCGTGGTGCACCTGGGAGCGGGGTTGGATTCACGCGTGTGGCGAGTCGACCCCGGTCCGGGCGTGACCTGGTACGACGTCGACTACGCCGAGGTCATCGACGTGCGCAGCAAGATCTTCCCCGAACGGGACAACTACCGGATGATCGCCTCTTCGGTGACCGCACCGCAGTGGTTGCACCAGATTCCCGTCGGGGCGCCGACGCTGATCGTTGCCGAAGGACTGACCATGTACCTGCGGCGCGAAGAAGGGCATGCGCTGTTCCGTCGGATCATCGACCACTTCCCGCGCGGCGTCATCGCATTCGACGCGCAGAACTGGGTGGCCATCCGCCTGATCAACCTGCGCCTGACCCGCGTCTTCGGCGCCCCTCTCCTGAACTGGGGCATCAACGACCCGCACGAACTGGAACGTATCGACCCGAGGCTGCACTGCACCGACGCGGTGAGCGCACTGTCCGCACCCAGCGCAGCCGCGCTGTCTCGGAGCGTGAAAATCTTCGCCAGGCTGACCCGGCCCATACCCGCACTGCGCGACCTGGGCTTGTACCTGCGCTACGAGTTCGATGACGCGACCGGGCTTGACGCCCGTGCGCGGAGCCCCCGGCGCTGCGCTGCATCTGATCAACTCCGCGCCGGCCCCGTTCGGTGGTGATCCGGTGCACGGTCTGGCCGGGCTGGCCGGTTTGAACCTCTACGACCCCGACACGATGGACATGTGACCGCGACACACCGTGCACGAGGACGCGACACGCCGGGCCAACCCGGGTTCAGAGGTACTGGCCGGTGCTGGGGCCGTGGGGTCCGGATTCGCCGGGCTGGCCGCCCGGCATCATGCCGGGCGGGATCGTGCCGGCGGGTAGCCCGCGGCGCATCTGTTCCAGCTGCACCCGCGCGGCCATCTGCTGGGCGAACAGCGCGGTCTGGATGCCGTGGAACAGGCCCTCCAGCCAGCCGACCAGCTGGGCTTGCGCGATCCGTAACTCCGCGTCGCTGGGCGTGGCGTCCTCGCTGAACGGTAAGGACAGCCGCTCTAACTCGTCACGTAGCTCGGGAGCCAGACCCTGCTCCAGCTCGCGGATCGAGGATTCGTGGATGTCCTTGAGCCGGTTGCGGCTGGCCTCGTCCAGCGGCGCGGCACGCACCTCTTCCAGCAGCTGCTTGATCATGCTGCCGATCCGCATCACCTTGGCGGGCTGCTCGACCTGTTCAGCGACCTCCATGCCGCGCTGATCGTCGGGGTTGCCGGGCACCATAGCGTGCCCTGGCTTGCCATCCGGCCCGACCACGATGATCTGCTGCTCATCCGGTTCGCTCATAACCCCCATCATCCGCCCCCCACTCCCGGCGTGTCCCATCCCCCACCCCCGCGTGTCGCGCCCCCATGCCGCTGTGTCGTGCGCTCGTGCCCACTCAGCCCCACCGACCTCAGCCACCGGTGGTCAGCAGGATCTTGCCGACCACCCCGCCGTCCTCCAGCATCTGGTGCGCCCGCGCGGCCTCGGCCAGCGGGACCGTTGCGTGCACCACCGGCACGACCCGGCCGTCGCCGAACAGAGGCCACAGCCGGGCGACGACGTCGGCGCACAGCGCAGCCTTGCCGTGCGGTCCGCCCACAGGTCGTCCGCGCAGCCCGATGGCGGCGATGCTGGCTCGCTTGGGCAGCAGCGCGCCGAGGTTCACCTCGGCCTTGACCCCGCCTTGCAGGCCGATCACCACCAGCCGCCCGTCCGGGGCCAGCGCGGTGAGGTTGCGGTCCAGGTACTTGGCGCCCATGTTGTCGAGGATGACGTCGGTGCGCCCGCGCAGCTCCTCGGCGAAGTCCTGCGAGCGGTAGTCGATCAGAATCTGGGCGCCCAGCTCCGCGCAGCGGGCCAGCCGCGGCCCCGACGCGGTGGTCGCCACCTGCGCTCCCAACGCCCGGCCCACCTGAATCGCATGGGTGCCGATACCACCGGACCCCCCGTGCACCAGCAGCAGCTCGCCAGCGGCCAGCCCGGCGTGGCGCACCACCGTGGACCACACCGTGCAGGCCACCTCGGGCACCCCGCCGGCGGTCACCACATCGACGCCCGGCGGCAGCGGCATCACCTGTCCGGCCGGCACGGCCACCCGCTCCGCGTAGCCCCCGCCGGCCACCAGCGCGCATACCTCGTCGCCGACCGCGAACCCGGTCACCCCGTCGCCGAGCGAGGCCACCCGGCCGGCACATTCCAGCCCGGGTATCTCGGTGGTGCCGGGTGGCGCGGGGTAGCGGCCCTGGCGTTGCAGCAAATCAGCGCGGTTCACCGAGGTCGCCGCGACATCGATGAGCACCTCCTCGGCGCCAGGCGTGGGATCGGGCTGCTCGGTGAGCGTCAAGACGCCCGGGCCGCCGTACTCGGAAATGGTGATCGCGCGCACGGTGCCCGACGGTAGTCGTAGCGTTGCCGCCATGGCCCTGCCCCCGCCGGATCCCCTGCCAGAACCGTGGCCATTGCGGCACCTCGTGCTGCGCACTCCCCGCCTGACACTGCGCCCGGATGACGATGAGGGGATCTACGAGCTGGCAGCGCTGGCGGTGCGCGGCATCCACCCGCCCGAGCAGATGCCCTTCGGCCAGCCGTGGACCGATCAGGCCCCGGCGGATCTGGTGCGTAGCAGCGTGCAGCACTACTGGGCTCTTCGCTCCCAATTGAGCGCGTCACAGTGGAGTGTCAACTTCTTGGTGCGCCACGATGGGGCGGTCATCGGCACTCAAAAGTTGTCGGCGCATGACTTCGCGATCACTCGAGAGGTCTCGACGGGTTCCTGGCTAGGCCTCGGCTATCAGCGCCGCGGGTTCGGCACCGAGATGCGCGCCGCCGTGCTCCTGCTGGCTGTCGATCACCTCGGTGCCACCGCCGCACGTTCCGGGGCGTATTCCGACAACCCCGCGTCGCTGCGGCTGAGTGAGAAGCTGGGCTACCGCGCCGACGGCACCCGCACGTTTGCCCGACGTGGCGTCGCGGCAACCGAGATCCAGTTGCTGCTGGCGGCCGCGCGCTTCGTCCGTCCGGAGTGGACACTGGAAGTGATCGGGCTGGACGGCTGCCGCGAGCTGCTGGGCGCGGTCTAGGGGTGCAGCCGGTGCGGACCCCGGAACAAGAAGGTGGACTCGCGGATGCTGTCCAGGCCGAGCAGCACCATGACGATCCGGTTGAGCCCAGCGCCGAGGCCACCGTGGGGCGGGGTGCCGTAGCGGAATGAATCGAGGTAGGTC
>DATNDR010000036.1:0-182395 GCA_035606945.1 Pseudonocardiaceae bacterium | reverse complement strand
TGGTGATTGCCGGAGGGGGCGCGCTGGGTGTCGTGGTGTGGCTGTTGGCCAAAATTGGCAGAGCCCTGATCAAGGTCGTTGAAGCACTCGCCGCCGCGGCAGTGGTGCTTTTCGTAGCCTGGATGATGATCAAGGGCATCGGGTGGGCGCTGCGTCAGGTGCTCACGCACTGGCGGACCAGCCTGACCCTGGTGGCGTTGGGAGCATGGTGGCATTGGTGGGGCTGGCCCTCCCTTGCCCTCACCGTCAGCGTCGTATCCGGAGCGCTCATCGGATGGCGACTAGTGGATTTGGCCTCGTTTGATGCCTGGGCGGGTCGGCATCTGCGGGCCTGGTGGCTGCGCTGGACCGTGTACTCCCCCAAGCTGCCCGACTGGTTGCACGCCTGTGGCCTGAGCATCAAGCCCGACGCCGTGCCCATGGTGGTGACGGTTACTCCGCTCGGGGGAGGCATCCGTCGCAGGCGTAACCACACGCAGGCCCAGCTGCCCCGGGTGGTCGGGGTGTGCTCGGGTGCCTCTTGGGATGAAGTCCGCATCCGGCTGGTGCCCGGCCAGAAACCGGAGGATTTCGATGAGGCCACCCGGGCGCTGGCCTCGGCCCGGGGAGTAGCGCGCTGCCAGGTGCGCGAACTGAGCCCGAACACAGTCTCGATCGATTTTCAACGTCGCAACCTGCTCGCCGACCCGCTCCCCTGCCTAGACCTGACCAATCTGACCAATATCGCGGGCACAGACATCGACTTACGACGGGTCTGGGCCGGTCGCACCGAATACGGCCAAGACTGGCACGTACCACTGGCCGGGGGCCACACCCTGGTCGCCGGGGCCAGTGGGGCAGGCAAGAACTCGGCCATGTGGTGTCCGCTCGTCTCCATCGCCCCCGCCATCCGCGACGGCCTGGTCCTAGTCTCGGGAATCGACCCCAAGGGCATGGAGCTGGCCTATGGACGCCGGATCTTTGCCCGCTACGCGGTCACCGGCACCGACGCCCTCGCCGTGCTCGACGACCTCGTCGGCGCTATGCAGGCCCGCAAAGCCGAATTCGCTGGCCGGGTACGGACCGTGTCGATCAACACTAAATACCCGCTCGAGCTACTCGAATTCGATGAAATCGGTGCGCTGACCAAATACATCGACCGCAAAACCCGCGACGCAATCACCGAACGAATCGCGCTATTGACCACCCAAGGCCGGGCACTGGGATTCACCGTGCGGGGGTATGTCCAGGAACCCACCAAGGACACCGTCCCGGTTCGGGACCTGTTCCCCCGGCGGATTTGCCTGCGAGTCTCGGCGAAGTCCCATGTGGGCATGGTGCTGGGTGACCAGGCCTTCGAGCGGGGCGCGTGGGCCAACCGGATCACCGAAGCCGAAGCCGGCGTGGGTTACGTCTTCGGCGAAGGCATCCGGGAACCGCTGCGCATCCGGGCCGGCTGGGTTCCCGACGACACGATCAAGCACCTTGAAACCTTCGTCACCGGTCCCATTAAGCACGACACCGCGGTGCTGCCCTTCCCCACCAAGCCCACCGGCCCCAACGGGTCAACTCACGGAGGCGCCGCATGAGCAGCAGCATCGTTGACCTGCTTGCGGCGATCAGCACGCATTTGGCTGCTTTCGAGCTGCCGCCGGTCGACTCGATCCATATCACGGCCGGCGTGTCAGCACCGCAGGTGACCGTGCAGCTCACCCGCCGCGACCCTGCCGCGCTGGCCCAGGGACTGCTGGCCTGGGCCGACACCCTCACCCGGGTCACCGCCCACAAATGGCAACTCTGCCAGGGCGACTCGGTGCACCTGTCGATCACCGGGTCGCTGCCCGACGCCACCGTGGTTTTGGTCTACGGCGGGCTGCCAGCCCACCGTGGCGAGCTCGAGGCCGATCTGTGCGTCGGTACGACGACTCTGCCGCTGGCAGCGCTGCGCCAGGCGGCCACCACCCAGGAGGCCAGCGCCTGATGACCACCACCAGTCCCACCCCGCTGGACAGCGCACGGTTGACCCGGGCGCAGCGGGCGACACTGCCGTTGAACGCCGATGTGGTCCAGGCCTTGGCCGAGCAGCACGGGGTGTGCATTCGGCCGCTGGCCATGCGCCGCATCGACACCACCACCGGACGCGTCGACATCGTCCCCGTCCCCTGCGGATCCACCCGGGACGACCAATGCCCGCCCTGTGCCGACAAAGCCCGCCGGTTGCGGATGGCCCAATGCTGCCAAGGCTGGCACGTCGAACAAGAGCCGGTCACCCAGCGGACCAAGCCGACCGAGGAGCATCAAGCGCTGATGGCCGCCCGGGCGGATCTGCTGGCTGCATACACCGAATGCAAAGCCCTCGGCGATGAGGACACCGCTGAGCAGATCACCGAGTCGGTCGCGGAATTGGACACCGAGTTACGCGCGGCAGGGGTCCGCGGCCGGCTGGCGCCACTTGATCCGCCACCCAGGCCGGTGAAGCGGTCAACCCGGCGTCGCCAAGACGCCCCGAACCTACCTCGCCGACCCATCCAACGACGCACGATCGGGCAGGTCTTTGCCGGACGCTACCGGCCCTCCACCTTCCTCACCCTCACCCTGGATTCCTACGGGCGCGTAGATACTGATGGAGCGGCGGTGGACCCCGACCACTATGACTACCGGCGCGCCGCCCGGGACGCCATCCACTTCCCGGCGCTGGTGGACCGTTTTTGGCAAAACACCCGCCGCTGCGTCGGGTGGGACGTGCAGTACTTCGGCACCGTCGAACCCCAAAAACGAGGCGCCCCACACTTCCACGCCGCCCTCCGCGGCACCATCCCCCGCGCCGAACTGCGAGCCATCACCGCAGCCACCTACCACCAAATCTGGTGGCCCAATCATGACCAGCTTGTCTACACCGGCGACCGGCTGCCCGTCTGGGACACCCGCGCCAAGACCTTCACCGACCCCGACACCGGCACACCCCTGCCCACCTGGGACCAGGCATGTGCGAACTCAACCAAGCCCGCACACGTGGTCCGGTTCGGCGAACAGGTGCACGTCAAAGGCATCCTCGGCGGCACCGAAGAAGCCGGCCGCCACATCGGCTACCTCACCAAATACCTCACCAAAACCATCCACCAAGCCGCCGGCCTCGACGAAGGCGCCACCCAGGCCCAGCCGGATCACATCCATCGGCTGCACGCTGAACTACAGATCACTCCCTGTTCACCTCAGTGTGCGGTGTGGCTGCTCTATGGGGTCCAGCCCAGGGGTGCTCGGCATTCCATGACGCCCGGGCGCTGCAAAGGCAAAGCCCACCAGCTCGAATACTTGGGCATCGCCGGGCGGCGGGTGCTGGTCTCGCGTAAGTGGTCGAACAAGAGCCTGGATGACCACCGCGCCGAACGCGGCGAATTCGTTCGGCAACTCCTTGAACAGGCCGGCATCCAACCCACCCACGGCCCCCAAGACGGGCCATATCGGTGGGAACGACCCGCACCCAGTGACTCCGACATCCCACCTCGACCCGTGCTGCTCCTCCAGGCCGTAGCCGAACGACAGCGATGGAAAGCCGAATACACCGCCGCGCAGCTCGCGGCCGGCCAACCACCCGACGACTGTTCGACAACTCGTGATCAAGCAGCGTGAACCGGGAAAAAGGAAGGCAGCTATGAACGAGCCAGAGACGGAGAAGAGAAGGCCTGTGAACGTTGTCGTCTATACCGTCGAGGAAGCCGCACAGGTACTCAAGATCAGTCGATGGAAGATCTTCGACTTGATTCGCACCAACCAGCTTCGCTCAGTCAAGATCGGTGGCCTGCGTCGCATCCCGTGTACTGCCATCGAAGTAACTGTAAGTAAATAACTAATCCATATGAGTGTATTCTTCTTTGCGCCGCGTGTCGTTTCCTCGGTAACGATCGCCGCGTGCCAGTGTTAGCTTTGTGGCTATTAAGGATGATGCGGACTTCGAGTCGATGCGGGCACGCTTGGCGGATTTGCTGCCCCGATTAGATGAGCGCGATCGTCGTGTTGCGATGGCCACTGAGGCGAAATCGTGGGGGCGGGGTGGAATTAGCGCTGTGCATCGAGCGACGGGTGCGTCACGGACGGCGATCCGGCGCGGAATGGACGAACTCGCCGAAGATGAACCTACGCGGCCTGGTCGTCGAGTCCGAGCGCCAGGGGGTGGCCGCAAACAAGCGGAAGTTACCGATCCGGAACTGCTGGATGCGTTGGATGCGTTGATTGAACCGGGGACCCGCGGAGATCCGGAGTCACCGCTGCGATGGACTACCAAATCGACGCGTCAACTCGCCGGGGAGCTGACTGCGAGGGGCCACGCCATCAGCCATTCGGTCGTCGCGAACATTCTTCATTCCTGCGGATACAGCCTACAAGCCACCCGCAAGACTCTGGAAGGGCGCCAGCACCCCGACCGGGACGCCCAGTTTCGGTACCTCAACGCCCTCGCCGCGAAGTTCCTCACCAGCGGTGACCCTGTGATCAGTGTGGACACCAAGAAAAAGGAATTGGTAGGACGGTACGCCCAGGCCGGTAAAGAATGGCATCCCCGTGGTGAGCCAGTCGAGGTATCCACCTACGACTTTCCGGGGCAGGCCGACGGCAAAGCCATTCCCTACGGAGTCTACGATCTGACCGAAAACAATGCATGGGTGTCCGTCGGCATCGATCACGACACCTCAGTCTTCGCTGTCGCCACCATCGATAAATGGTGGCAGCAGATGGGCAAGAACAGATACCCCCAGGCCCGGCGAATCCTCATCACCGCCGACGGAGGAGGCTCCAACGGTCACCGCCCCTGGCTGTGGAAATTTGAACTCGCCCGACTGGCCACCGCCACCGGACTGGATATCACCGTCTGCCACTACCCGCCCGGCACGAGTAAATGGAACAAGATAGAACACCGACTCTTCTCCAGGATCACCCATAACTGGCGCGGACGGCCACTCGAAACATATCAGACCATCGTCAACCTGATCGCCAACACTACGACCACCAAAGGCCTGACCGTGCAGTGCGAACTCGATCCCAACCTCTATCCGACCAAAATCAAACTCACCGACGAGGAGAAGAAAACCATACCCCTCGTCCGACACGACTTCCACGGCGACTGGAATTATACTGTCACATCACGGACTGAATAAGTTATTTCATTCCAGCTACGAAGAATACATCGCTCAATTACTGAAGGAAGTGGCTTGATGGCTAAGCGCATGTCATCTACTATCCCGGACCGGCGCCGTCGGGCCAACGGAGAAGGCTCTATCTATCAACGATCGTCAGACGGTCGTTGGGTAGGTAGTGCTTACATCTAAACAACAACCGGCCAGCGCAAGCGCAAGCCCGTCTACGGCGACAGTTTCGACGACGTCCGAAACAAGCTGGACAAGCTGAAAGGCAACTCAGCCAACGGCGTACTCATTGCGGATCACAACACAACCGTAGCGGAGTACCTGGACTACTGGCTTCGCGAAGTCGTGTCCCACAAACGAGCCACCACAGCACGAGGATACGAAAGCGCCGCGCGGCTGCACATCGTACCAGTACTTGGCAAGAAAAGACTCGACAAACTTACCGGAGCCGATGTGGACCGGCACCTCATCGCGGTCTGTCGCCAGAAGTGCCTATGCTGCGTCAACCGGTACGACAAGTACCGCAAAAAGGAGCAACAGTGCTGCTCAGTCGGCAAATGTTGTCAGCGGACACCATCCACCCGACAAATTCAATACATTCACGCTGTCCTACGCAACGCCCTGAGCAACGCCGAACGTGATGAGATCATTACCCGTAATGTTGCCAAGCTCGTGCAGATCCCCGCACCCCGCTACAAGATCGGCAAGGGACTCCCCGTCAGCGACGTCAAGCGCATCCTTGCCGAAGCCCAACGCACTCGGCTCTACGCCCTCTACGTCCTGGCTGCCACCCTCGGCTTCCGCCGTGGCGAACTCCTCGGCCTGCGCTGGTCAGATCTCGATCTCAACCTAGGCACCATCGCCTCGATCAAGACCGTGCAGCGAGTCAAAGGTCGTCTCCTCATGGATGACACCAAGACCGAAGATTCGGACAACACCGTCCCATTACCCAAGATTACAAAACGGGTCTTGATCGAACACCGCGACCGGCAAGCCGCTGAGCGCGCGCTAGCCGGTGACCTGTGGGCCGAGCATGACCTGGTGTTTCCCACAAGCGTGGGTACCCCGATGGAGCCCCGCAGTCTCAACCGGCACTTTGACCGAATCCGGACCCGTGCTGGGTACCCACACGTGCGGCTACATGACTTCCGCCACACCGTGGTGAGCTTGCTCCTCCAACTCAAGGCACCGCCGCACGTCGTTCAGCGGATCGCTCGACACGCCGATCTTGACGTCACCTTGGGCATCTACGCACACACCCGACCTTGACGCCATGCGCGAGGCACTCGACAGCATCGAGTGGGACGACCTGTGAGTAGTCGTTGCTACACCGTTGCTACATTCGGCCAGTTTGTCGATCTTGATTCAACCTGTCTTTCCTGGTCGGGGTGGCGGGATTTGAACCCACGGCCCCTCGCTCCCAAAGCGAGTGCGCTACCAAGCTGCGCCACACCCCGGTGCACCGAACTAGTGCCCAGCGCAGCCTACGCGACCACCACAATCCCGCGTCGGCCACGCTCGGGTCTCATGCCCGCACGGGCAGCAGGTAGGCTTGGGCCGCCCCGCTGCGGCGGGGCATGCGGGCGTAGCTCAATGGTAGAGCCCCAGCCTTCCAAGCTGGCCATGCCGGTTCGATCCCGGTCGCCCGCTCCGCGCATTGCTACTGGTAAGCGGCTTCTGGCTTAGGCACGTTGCGGGACACCCAGTGGCGACACCAGTAGGGCAACTCCCACTGCGATCAGGAGCAGGGCCACGATCTTGGCGACGAGAGGGCCGCGGGGCAGCACCTTTTCGACGAAGATCACCGCCGCTACCGCCGCCATCCAGGCCAGGTTCATCATGCCCAGCAGAACCAAGATGAGCATCAGTGCCCAGCAGCAGCCCAGGCAGTAAATGCCATGAACGACCCCGACTCTGCCCGCGCCAAGGCCGCCGCGGCGAAGTTGAACGGCGTGCTGAGCAACGAACGCCAACGGCGACCGACAATGCCGAAGGCACATCTGTTTCAGTGGTGTGAGCTGATAGCCGCCGGCGAGGACCAACAGTCCACCACCCCAGCGCAGCGCACTCTTACCAGACGGCAGGAGCGGTCCGAGATAAACGAGGGCGGAATAGACCACGAGCCCACTCACCGTCCACACCAGCAGGTAGCCGGCCGCGAACACGACAGTGGCCCCTCTCGACCGACGAGTCCGCCGCACCCAGCGGTCGAAGGTGACGACGACTGGCGAGACCGCCGGGAACATCATTGCGACCATCATGACGACCCAGGTCAGAAGAAACAGGCCAACCATCGGCATGGTGGCAGCTCCAGTCGACGACATCGACGTCATGGAGCGCGCCCCGGTCAGCGGCCCCTGTCGCATGTCCGGCATCGACAGCCACCCAGTCAGCAGCCAGGCCAGCGCCGACAGCCCGAGCAGCGACCCGACCAGCGCCGCCTCCCACCCTCGACAAGCGCGAGCCACACCGGGCGCGGGCGTGGTCATGGCTGGTCGGGACCGCTCCAGTCAAATGGAATGTGCTTACTCGACTGACCGCTTCGCTCCCACGCGAACCGGAAGCCCTCAGCCTGGTCGACAACAGCGATCCCCTGAGTGGCCACGCCACCGGGACCAACCTCGCTGCCCGGCGGATTGTGAACCTGCACCCGCTGACCCGGCAGTGTCGTCGGGCCGGTCAGTGCTTCTCCCCGCGCCTGCACTCGTCCGGGGATCCGGGCACTCCACCATTCAAGATCGTCTGACATCTCGAACTCGATGGGAGCGAACTCGATGCCCCGCATGTCCCCGATGAGCTCGGCGAACCCCGCCGGCCAGCCACCTGCCTGTCCGCTGAAGATAATCTGCAACGCCTCTCGCTGGCGCCCGTCGGCCCGTTCGTCGAAGAAGATCCCCATAGCGGCCTTCGTCTGCCCCGCCCAAATATTCCCGGTAAAGGCACCGAGGGCCAGCACGTTCAGGCCGTCGAGGACAATATCGCCAAACCGCCCCTCCCGGATGTGCCAGACCAACGTTCCCTCACAGTCCCCAAAAGTCGGCGCTTGAGCGAAATAGCACGGGCAGGGAATGTTGCACTTACAGACGTCAAACCAGTCGCCGATCAGCCGCCACTGAGGAACGTCAGCCATAATGCTCTCCTCTCACCAGAATGACCTGACCCTACGCTCCATGAGGCAACCGACGCACTGGTGGAAACTCTTCACCGCGGGCGGGCTGGCAACTCGTCAGACGCGTCATCGACCCTGCGGTAGGCCCGACTCCCCCGCGTGTGCCATTAGCGTGCCATTAAGGGCGGTCAACTACGGTCAACAGCGGACACCTGTGACCGGGCCTGATCACCGCTTGATGCCTCTGGCGGCGCAGGGAGCGCAGCCTTCCAAGCTGGCCATGCCGGTTCGATCCCGGTCGCCCGCTCCGCCTGTTTTGCTGGTAGCGGACTTATCTTCCGTCGATTGTGGACACTTGCCGCCGGGTTGTGGCTGTTTCGTGCCCCCCGCGTGCCCGTCATGGCGGTCACTCACGGTCTGTTGGATGACGAGGTGTTGTTGCGACGAGGGTGTCGAGGCCATCAGCGATGGCGCGGTCGCGTTGGTCGCGGGCGTGGAGGTAAATCAGGGCAACACGGGTTGATCGGTGTCCCATGCGGTCCATGAGCTCGCGCAGGGTGGCTCCGGTTTCTGCGGCTAGCGTATTGCCGGTGTGCCTTAAGTCGTGCAGGTGCAGATGCGCAACACCAGCTTGGCGGCGTGCCTTGTTCCAGATGATGTGGAAGCTGCTCCGTGCTGGGCGCTGGCAGCGCGTCACCCCTCGGGCCGAGGCCAGCGCGCGGGTGACCTCATCGAATCCTCGGGTTTCTGGCCGGGGAGCAGCCGTACCCGCACCAGATCCCACGACGCGCCCAACCGCACTCCCACCACTTTGGGCAGCATAGCCGCTGTTGGCGACTGACGATCTTCGCGCCCTTCGATTGCGCGTTTTCAATGACATGCCGCACTGCGTCGGCTTCATTTTGATGAAGTGAGGCAAGCTGCCGATTTTGCTCCGTTTCAGCTGAGATCCGTCCGAAGGTAGCCCTTTGAAGCTTAATCTCGGCGCCGACCTCGGCGATAAAAACGCTTGATCGCGTCGATATTACCATTGAGTTCGCCAATTCGCGAAGCCAGACCTGGGGGTGTTTTATAATGGTACTCAAATTCGCTCCAACCGATCAGGAAGCTGATCGCGCCGCAAAGACCACGAATCGGAGCTAGTACACTAAGCGCACCGTTTGATGACCATAACCGCTGAAGAAGTGCAAGCAACACCACTGGTCCACGTTCAACCGTGTTGAACCATCATCCCGCCCCATGACTACCAGCAAGAACAGCGTTCAACAGTGTTGAACAGCAGACCTGATCCGGGTTCGGGATGAAGACGTCGGACGCCGATACCTGCTGAGAATCTAACTTCCTGGACTGTTGCACCTGCCCGGTCCAGCGCAGACGCATTTTTTTCGGGTCCAGAAAGATATTTTGTGTTGGTATCAGCCCGAGCGGCCAATTGGCCCGAGCACTCTGGTGGGGGTGTCGTCATGTTGGGACGGCGAATCGCTGCACCGTGTGGAGCACTTGGGCGGCGCCGTCCTCGGTGGCCAGCTGGGTGGCGAGTGTTGGTGCGCGGTGGTGCAAGGCGGGTTCGTTTACCGCGTGTCTGAGGGCTGCTGCGAGGTGGCCGGCTGATAGTTCCCGCAGGGGAATCGGTGTGTCGGCTACGCCCAGGGCGGTCAGTCTTGCTGCCCAGAAGGGTGTATCAAACTGTCGAGCGGGGTGAGCAGCTGGCATGCGCCAGGATCCGGAGCATACAGGTCGGTCGCGCAGGCAGTTCCTCCGCGACACGGCGTTAGCGGGTGTGGCGACCATGTCCGGGTTGGTGGGCGTATCAGCATCGGCTGAGGCAGCACCGTCTGGTTCGCGAGTGGCCGTACTCGGTGGCGGGGTGGCTGGACTGTCCGCGGCGCTCGAATTGGCCGAGCGGAACTTCCGGGTACGGTCTATGAGCGCAAGGCGCTGGGCGGGAAGGCGCGGAGTATCCCGGTGCCGCAGAGTGCGACTGGTGGGCGTCGACCGGTGTCTGGCGAGCATGGATTTCGGGTTTTCCTGGTTTTTATTGGAACCT
Organism: Pseudonocardiaceae bacterium; assembly: GCA_035606945.1. Lineage (GTDB taxonomy): Bacteria > Actinomycetota > Actinomycetes > Mycobacteriales > Pseudonocardiaceae. The sequence goes on along the minus strand of DATNDR010000036.1, from coordinate 172,122 downwards.
TGGTGAGACCACGCGCCGCATCCCATTCGCGGAAATCAACAAGGCACCTGGGGTAACCTGGTCCAGACAAGCGCATACCGGCTCTCCCGTTCGGGAGGCCCCGACTTAACGGCTCCCTTACCGTTCTCGGCTTCGCCTAATCCGGTGCCCTATACGCCGGAAAGTTTAGTTGAGACTATCGCGGCGGGACTGCGTGAAGCTTTCCGGCTGCCCGCACAGGAGGCTGTTTACTTCGCACGCAGCATCCTTGTGTACGTGACGAGCTGCGACGAGCGTCGATTCGGTCAGTGGGAGCATGTCACCTGGAGTGACTTTATTCGTGCTGACACAATGTCACAGGAGTACCGTCGGCTGTTTGCATACGGCGCTACCCAGAATCTGGTGGCCACCAAGGCGCGGGAGGCAAGCGCACATACTGTCGGGTTGGTCGGTGAGGCCATTATATGGAGTTCCCTGGGCCGAGGCAATGAGCCTGGGGGCAGTGTGGACCGGTTGCTCAATGGCTCCACCAGTGAGCGTTTAATCGATCCGTGGGTAGCACATTTGCGCGCCCTCGGGGTTGAGTTCTGCGTAGGTCAAAAAGTCGAGCGACTTCACATGGCGAAGGATAGGATATCCGCGGTTACGGTACGCGATCCCTCAGGACAAACGCGGGCCATTGCCGCGGATTGGTTCGTGTCGGCGATCCTGGTCGAACGTTTTGTGCAGCTGCTTAGTCCCGAAGTGCTTGCCGCAGACCCTAGCCTGCGAAGGACACGCCAACTTCGTACCGAGTGGATGAACGGATTGATGTTCTATCTACGGCGCAGGCTGCCGTTGACGCCAGGACATGTCAATTGTATCGATTCACCGTGGGCGCTTACCCCAATCAGTCAGGCTCAGTTCTGGCGGCGCGACTTCCGCGACTACGGCGATGGCGCCGTCCTGGACTGCTTCTCGACGATAATCTCGGATTGGAACACTGCCGGCAGCGTCAACAATAAGCCCGCCAAGAATTGCGCCCCCGACGAGATCGCCCGAGAGGTCTGGGCGCAGATCAAGGCGCACCTCAACGATACCGGTGCCAATACGCTGACCGACGATCTGCTCCATTCGTGGTTTCTTGACCCGGCGATCACCGGGTCCGGCACTCCCACCGTGGCCAACGACGAGCCACTGTTCATCCAGAACGCAGGCTCATGGGCCAACAGACCCAAATCGGCTATAGCTATCCGGAATCTGTTCCTTGCCGGCGACTGGGTACGTACCAACATCAACCTCGCGACGATGGAAGGAGCGAACGAGGGAGCTCGCCAGGCCGTCAATGCCCTCCTCGACGCCGCTGGCTCGACCGCTTCCCACTGTAGCTTGCGCGGGCTATTCCGGCCGCCTGAATTTGAACAACTCAAGTCGGTGATCGCGCCCGTTACCGTCAGCAACAGCCCAACCTCTTTGATAACGAGGATCCCTTACCGTAGGAGGATCCTCGACGAGCATAGGATTCACTTTCCCTGAAGGAACACAGAGGGAACAAACTCGCCAACAATCTCCAGCATCAGGCCGTCCTGCCTGACACATACGCCCAGATGACGGCAAACACAGCAACGTTGCTCGGTATTGCCCAACGACTGGAAGCGGGCTTCACACCGCGGTCAGCAGAAGGCCCGGCTGCTCGGCACACGCCGTCATCCACTGTTGTCCTGCTCGTCGGCCTGCCCCACGCTACACACCGAGATATACCAACGATACGGACCGTCTCGGGCCTCACCAACACCCAGTCAGCAAGAAGTCAGTACACGGCGTAGCTCAACCCGTCACAGCAGCGGAGCGAAGATCCCCATCCGCCACCGCCACGGTCATCGAGAGCCTTCTTCGACCAGCTGCGCCGGCCGCGCTAACTCCAACGTCTCGATCTCATCGAGCGGTTGACGACGCAACACCAGCACCGCAATATCATCAGCAGGTGGGTCGTCGCCAACGAGCCGGCCCATGATGCGGGTACACACCGACTCCACCGGGCCAGCCACCACCGCCGCGCATAAGTCTTTAAGACCAACGTCCAACGAAATCCCGCGCCGCTCCACCAACCCATCGGTATAAAAGCACAACAACGCACCTTCCGGCACGGTGATCGTCGTCGACCGGCGGGGCCGTCCATTGGACACGCCCACCGGAGGATCATTGAGCACATCAACGATGCTCGCGTGCCCACCAGCAAGGGCCAGCACCGGCGGAAGATGGCCCGCCGACGACACATGCAGGCGCTCAAATGAGGGCTCCAGCATCGCCAACTGCGCCGTAGCCATCATCCGCGGTCGGTCAAAATGCTGAACCTGCTGGTTGAGCCTAGTGAGGGCCTCGGCGGGATCACTGCTGAAAAAGGCATGGGCGCGCAGCGTGGTGCGCAGCCGCGCCATTTCCTCCGCAGCAGCAAACCCGCCCCCCACCACATCGCCCACCACGACACACAACCCACCAGAGGGAAGGACGAACACGTCATACCAATCGCCGCTCACCCCACCGCGCTCGGCCGGCACGTAGCGAGCGGCCATTTTCAGCCCAGGCACCACCGGCAGTCGCGCGGGCAGCAGGCTGCGCTGCAGCAGCCCTGCTGCGGTTTGTTGTGCCTGGGCCTGGCGAGCTTTGATCGCGGACGCGACCCGATCGGCCACAATCTCCAGCAACCGGACATCATCCGCGGTGAACTGGCGGGCACCGAGTGTGCCCACGTGCAGCACACCAATCACGCTGCCGGTGGCCAGCAGCGGTACCCCCAGCAGCGAGCGAATCCCGTGTTCCCACAGGATCGGATTCAGCACCGTGGTGTGATCAACCTGCGGAAGGATCACCGGTTTCTTCCCCGCCGCGACGCGACCGGCAAAGCCCCGCCCCAACGGGATCCGAACCCCTTGGCGAACTTCTGCCTCAATCCCCCTCGCAGCCGTCGCCACCAGCTGCTCAGCAGCAGCGTCCAGCAACAGCACCGCGACGGTATCGACCTGCAGTAGCGACTGCACCCGCTCCAGCAGCGCAGCCAATAGATCCTCAACGTTCAGATGCGCCAGCGCGGCATCGGTCACCCACTCGATCCGACGCAATCGCTCGTCAGCGCCTTGCATACTGCCCGCCTAACCCGGACTGAACATGATCAGCCAGCGTAGGGCACCCACACCATCCCAGCCACTCCACCTTCCCCCACGCCCTACCTATTGGCCCTGGTGGAGAGTCGGGAAACACCTGATACCGAATCAGGTGTTTGCAGCAGACAGACGGCCAGCCAGAGGCCACGACTGAAGAGCCTCCTGATCTACATCAGTTGGTACATCAACGGCTATGGACACCCTGGGGCGGGAACTCCAAGGTAAGGCACGCCAACGGACAAATTGCACACGTGGCGAAAGGCTGTCGCTTCTGAGCACAAATCGAATGGTCAAATGGTCAGCAGCCACGTTCCCTCGGCCGCTCAGTATCGATGTCGTGGTGCCGGTCACAAGGGCGCCTACGGCGTCGCGATGCGATGGCGCAAGCCGCCCTTGCCCCCGTCACCACGACGAGCGCCGCGGCCAGGACCAGGGAACGGGGCAGGAGCAGGGTCGAACTCGACAAACGAACGAACAGGAAGCCCGTGCCCTCCACGTGCCACACAGGGCAGACAATCACAATCTTTCACGGCTACTCACAGTCAGTCGAAACCCGCTGCTCAACGGCGGTGTCCTGGGCAGGTCATGTAGTTCCCAAGCTTTAGACGTGTGCTGGGTTTATGCATAAACCTCATAGCAACACTTCTGCCGAGAGCAGCTCCTCTGCTTGTGCTGCTCATCGCGCTGACCAACCTTTCTCGTGGCCGTGCCATAGCACCAGACGAACGTCGGCACCCGAATTGACACTCCGCGGTGATGGTTATTGGTGACGGCGGTCCCCTTTTTCGTCGGTATGACTTGGCAACCGCCAACACCTACCACTCAGGCAGGCCTCGAGCAGGGGACCGCCACCTCAACTTCTACGGCAGCGGGACAACCTTCCTAGCAGTAGGCGTCCGTCACGAACACGCCGCGCCGATGTCGTGTGCGCGGCCGGTCTTGGTGAGGTCAGGACTGGACGATTTTCGCGGTGCCGTGTAGCTCGATGACCCGGTAGGTCTGCAACGGTCCGGTGACCAGTTTCGGTCCGGCGATAGTCGTGTGGTTAGTCGTCTCAATCGCCGCCGTGTCAAACTGGCTCTCTCTTTTCTGGCCGAGGTTGATAGCGGGCACGAGAAGCGTCAACGTGACCGTTTGGGCGTCGGGTATATTCTCCAGAGTAACCGTCATTTCTGTGCCGAGGTCCGTGGCGCGGGTCCGTATCTGCTCGCCCGAAAAGTCGAACTTTCGCCCGGCGTCGCGGAAGCTGAAACGTGCAGACCCATCGATGCTAGTCGTCGAGTAGGTCAGCTCGATGTCGTCGCGGCTCAGTTCGTAGCGGTTGGGCTCTTTAAGATCTGTCATGACATCCCCCATCTTGTCGGTCCAGTCTTGGCGGTTGTGAAGGTCCTCGACAGGTAGGCTTTGGCTTTTACGACCTAGTAGAGCCGCCGAAGGGCGACGCTGATACATGCGAATAGGTTCGTGGCCTGACGTCAGAGCGAATGGGACTGTCGTATCGATGGACAGCAACATCAAGCACGCTTGACCGGCGATGTTGCCTCGGAGCAGCGCGTGGCGGACTACGCAGGCCCACCGGACGCCACACAACTCCCTGAGCACTAGATCGTTAACGGCCCAAGACCATCCCGGTGGACCGGGCCAAAACCTACCTCCTTGACCGATCGCGTGCCCCCCGCGTGCCCGTTCTCAGGTTCACCAGCGGTTCCCATCGCCTGCTCCACCGCATCTACCAACCGACACGGCGGCTTCTCTCGATCTTGAGAACGGTTACCGTCACGGTCCAATTACCCGAAGGGAGCTGCATTGTCGATGAGGAAACGCCAGGATCCATCCTCCTCTTGGCGAAAAACAACCGCAGCGCGAAGTCTCAACGTATCCGTGGCGCCGCCAGAACTGGTCTTCCGTAGGGTGTGCTCAACGGTGTTCAGGGCAATATCCCCGACGCGATGATGACTGACTAGCTTGATTTCCCACCGCCATCCTGCCTCTAGAAACCCCAGCAAACGTTTCGCGAATTCTGTCAGAACCGGTAATCACCTGATTGGGACCTAAAGATACTACCGCTTCGGACTCGAATAGGTTGACCAATCCGTCAAGATCGCCCACATTGAATGCATCCTGGCATACCCTAGGAGCTTCGTCTGGACGTTCGATCCGAACGACCTCCGACCCCGTCTTCTGCGTCATCACCCCTCCATACCCTCACAGCGCCACTGCACCGATCCGCAGCTCAGCCCACCTGGGTGGGCCGCGACACCGTCAACCGGGCGTAGGCCAGCACAGGCATCCACCTGTGAGGAGCCGCCGGTCGCGGCGCTGATACACGATCAATGACTCAATCACCCATCGGTATGACAGCCTGCACAGACCCACAGCCCACCATTACCTGATCATCAGCGCGGAGCCAGCAAAACCAATATGACTAGTCGGCGTGCTGTTGGCGTGCTATTAGCCGCGGTAAACCACGGTCAATAGCGGGTAACCGTGACTCGGCCTGACCGCAGACCGAGGCCTCTGACGACGCAGTGGGCGCAGCCTTCCAAGCTGGCCATGCCGGTTCGATCCCGGTCGCCCGCTCCACAGACTAAGGCCCAGGTCAGACGTGCTGTCCCCTGATCCGGGCCTAGCTGTGAGACACAGATGGTCGGCGGTCGCCGGCGGCCTTGTGATTCTCCGTAGCCGCGCAGGTCGGGGCACACCACCGTGTACCCGGCGGTGAGCAGTTGCGGCGCCACTCGGTGCCAGGTCGTCGACGTACGCGGACCATGCAGCAACAAAACCGGCGGATCGCCGGAGCCGCCGTGCCGTACGCGCAGAACTACATTTCCGACATCTACCCGCTCGTCCAAGAATCCCTCGAACACGCCGACCACCCTGGCATCGAAGTCCGCCCGCCCGCTCATGGTGGCGATCCGACGGGTCGATCCGCACCTTGCGCGGCCAGGGGTCGTGGAGGCGCGTTGTGGGATGCGGTTCCGCCCGCAGCCGAACATGTTCGGCCTCGGACTGCTGTGCGTGCTGCCCACGGTCGAGCCGGGCGGTGTTGCCCAGCATGCCTGGCCGCCCCCGCGAGCAGGAGCACGCCGAGACCGACGCGGCAGTAGTCGTCGGTCTGATCGCACCCTGGGCCGCCGATAAGGCAAACCTCGGCGGGCGCCGAGAACGCCGGGGGCTTGTTCCGGAGTGCTAGCCACCCAGCGGACACCATCGGATCGGTCGCGGCCAGGGCATGGTTTGTCGGCGGTGGTGCTCGCGGGGGTGGTCTCTGGGGTGGATAGTCGGGCCTGCCAGGAACCGGCTCAGCGGTAGCGGCCAGCCGATTCCTGCGGGCCGACAGAGCGAGTCAGTCTCGGCGAACTGGGTTCCTGCCGACCCTGATCTCGCGATGGGTCCTGCGCCCATCGCCGTCGGTGTCTGCCCGCAGGGGTTCGCCCGGCGAATGGGATGGAAGGTGAGGCAGCACGAGGAGAGGATGTCCAGGTCGGCCGATGAGCGGCCGACCTGGACATCGGGATCAGGTAAGGTCGAACCGATCGAGGTTCATGACCTTGTCCCACGCAGCCACGAAGTCACCCACGAACTTCTCCTTCGAGTCGTCACAGGCATAAACCTCAGAGATGGCTCGCAGCTGGGAGTTCGAACCGAAGACGAGGTCAACGGCGGTGGCGGTCCACTTGGGCTCGCCCGTGGCGCGATCGCGACCCTCGTACACGTTCTCAGCCGAGGCGGACGGCTTCCACTCCGTGCTCATGTCGAGCAGGTTCACGAAGAAGTCGTTGGTCAACGTCTCGGGCCGGTCGGTGAAGACGCCGTGTTCGGATTGGCCGAAGTTGGCGTTGAGCGCACGCATACCGCCGATGAGAACGGTCATCTCGGGAGCGGTCAGCGTCAACAGGTTGGCCCTGTCCACCACCAGGGTCTCTGGCGACAGCTTCTCTCCGGCCCGGAGATAGTTGCGGAACCCATCGGCGGTCGGTTCGAGCACCGCGAACGACTCCACGTCGGTCTGCTCCTGCGAGGCGTCCGTGCGCCCGGGCACGAACGGGACCGTGACGTCGTACCCGGCGTTGCGCGCCGCTTGCTCGACCGCCGCGCACCCGCCCAGAACGATCAGGTCAGCGAGCGAAACCCTTGTTCCGCCGGACTGCGAGCTGTTGAAGTCCTGCTGGATCTGCTGGAGGGCCTGGAGCACCTTGGCCAGTTCGGTCGGGTCGTTGACCTCCCAGTCGCGTTGCGGCGCGAGGCGGATGCGCGCCCCGTTGGCTCCGCCTCGCTTGTCGGTGCCACGGAAGCTGGCCGCCGACGCCCAAGCCGTCGTGACCAGTTGCGAGATGGACAGCCCTGAGTCGAGGATCTTGCCCTTGAGAGCGGCTATGTCCTGCTCCCCGATCAGCTCGTGATCGACCTTGGGGACGGGGTCCTGCCACACCTGCGGCTCCGCAACCCACGGCCCGAGCAGGCGCGAGACGGGTCCCATGTCGCGGTGGATCAGCTTGTACCACGCCCGGGCGAACGCGTCGGCAAGCTGGTCCGGATTCTCCCAAAAGCGCTTCGTGATCGGTCCGTAGATCGGATCCAGCTTCAGCGCCAGGTCCGTCGTCAGCATCATGGGGGCGTTCCGCTTCCCCGGAGTATGAGCATCGGGCACGGTGCCCTGCGCCTCGGGATTCTTCGGAGTCCACTGCTTCGCACCGGCGGGGCTTTCCGTGAGCTCCCAGTCGTACTTGTAAAGGTTGTCGAGGAACCCGTTGTCCCACTTCGTCGGCTCGTTGGTCCAGGCGCCCTCAAGCCCGCTGGTGAGCGCGTCGGCGCCCTTGCCGCTGCCGCAGGTGTTCCTCCAGCCGAGGCCCTGCTGCTCGATGGGGGCACCCTCGGGTTCCGGACCGACGCAGTCCGGACTGACTGCGCCATGACATTTGCCGAACGTGTGGCCGCCGACGATGAGCGCCGCCGTCTCCTCGTCGTTCATCGCCATCCGGCGGAAGGTCTCCCGAATGTCCTTGGCGGCGGCCAGCGGATCCGGGTTACCGTTGGGCCCCTCTGGGTTGACGTAGATCAGACCCATCTGCACGGCGCCCAGAGGACCGGAGAGCTCCCTGTCGCCGCTGTAGCGCTCATCGCCGAGCCAGGTGTCCTCGGGGCCCCAGAAGATCTCCTCGGGCTCCCAGATGTCCTCTCGCCCGAAACCGAAGCCGAACGTCTTGAACCCCATCGATTCCATAGCACAGTTGCCGGTGAAGATGATCAGGTCGCCCCAGGAGAGCTTCCGGCCATACTTCTGCTTGATCGGCCAGAGCAACCGGCGCGCCTTATCGAGGCTAGCGTTGTCGGGCCAGCTGTTGAGGGGGGCAAAGCGCTGAGCGCCGGAGCCGCCACCGCCCCGCCCATCGGCGATGCGGTACGTCCCGGCGGCATGCCAGCTCATCCGGATGAACAGCGGCCCGTAATGGCCCCAGTCGGCCGGCCACCAGTCCTGCGATGTTGTCATCATCTCGACGACGTCGCGCCTCAGCGCGTCGACGTCGAGGGTCTCAAACTCTTTTGCGTAGTTGAAGTCCTCGCCCAACGGATTAGACAAGGGCGAGTGCTGGTGGAGAACCTGCAGGTTCGGCTGATTCGGCCACCAGTCCCGGTTCGTCCTCGGCCGATGCGGCTTGGGAGTGGGAGATGAGATTACTGGGTTTTCGCTTTCGCTGCCGCGGTCAGACACGTCGGTCCTTCTCCTGTCTCGCTGTTTCCCTCTGATGACTGGTTGTTCTTGACGTTGGTTGCTGGCGGATCCAAGGCTGTCTTGCTCTGCTGGTGTCGAGCGCTGCGGGTCTGCGATCAGCCGCCGGACGCGGCAGAACCTGCCGCGACACACTCGGGACATCGGCCCCAGTAGATGACCTCGGCCTCGTCGATCTCGTAGCCCGAGTCGTCGGCGGCCGTCAGGCAGGGGGTGTAGCCGACCGCGCAGTCGACATCGGCGATGGCACCGCACGACCGACACACGACGTGGTGGTGGTTGTCCCCGACCCTCGACTCGTAGCGTGTCACGGAGCCCGGCGGCTGGATGCGCCGCACCAGACCCGCGGCAGTCAGCGCGCGCAGCACGTCATAGACGGCCTGGTGGGACACCTCCCCGAGATCCTCACGCACGGCACCGATGATCGAGTCCGTGTCGGCGTGCGGATGGTCGTGCACCGCGGACAGCACCGCTACCCGAGGGCGCGTCACACGCAGCGCAACCCCGCGCAACATGCGTTCGAAGTCGGAAGTCGTTGGCACCCTCCGAAGCCTGCCGCAGTTTCTTGAATCAATCAAGAATCAGATATCGGCCCTCGACCTCATGTTCGGCCGGGGAGAGCACGCAGCGTGGCCGGCCTGGCTGGGCGAAGGCATCGAGTTCCCGATGCTTCGGGTCCGGGCGAGGCTTTAACAGGTTCCTCCGCCTGACCTCGCTCCGGGACGGCGTCCGGGATGTGCAGGGATACGGGGGAGTCACCAGGCGGGCTGTTGACTTCTGTCGGCGCCGGTGCAACGTGGTCACCAAGCGGCACGCCGACCATGGCTTCCGTGTTCACCGCCGTGGCCGGCGGCCATCTCAGCCATCGAGTTCATTTGGATTACGTTTGAAACCAATTCCCGAGGCTCTTCGAAATAGTCCATCGCAATGATTCCGACACGTCCTGGTGGAGATTTCGCAAGATAGTCGTTGAGACGTGGATTTATCGCCTTGGAGTAGGCCCGTGCATTCATGTGCACGGCACTGGCAAAAGTAATGTATAGATCTTTAGGGCTACGGCGCCTCGCTTCTTCGATATGTGTTATCATGAAGTTGTACTTATCGCCTTCCCCAGGGTCCCACCAATGGTCTTCGACAGCATAGACCGGATTCGCGGCACCCCTGAAGCGCATATTCTCCGGCCAATAAGTGAGATCGAATCCAACGTCCGGGCTTGCTTCGAATCTGCGTAGCAAGATGATCTTTCCGCGGACTTCCCCGAGAGTCGTCCTCGCCGTAAGATTCGTGTTCGCGGAACCATCACCAGGGAGAGGAGATGGGAGATTATAAAACAGTGACGGATCCTCCACATACTCCCAGGTTCTCGCCTTGAAAGCGTCTTCGAACGAGTTGGACCGAACCACCCAGCTCATCGGATCCCCCCTGGACTTTCCGAACACCCTGGAGGGGGCAAACCTGCCCAGGAGGCTGTCGCAGCGGCCCTCGTCTTTGATCGACATCAAAATAGTCTCGGAAGGGTGCTGCTCGAGGAAGGTGGAGCAAACGGACAGAACATCTGCATAGCATTTACCCATATGTACAACATCGTGATGGACAAAAAGGTTGTCCTGATAGTGCGATAATCTGATGTCGAGGAAACGTATCCCCGCGTTAAGCTGGTCAGACAAATCCAGACCTTGGGTCTTGGTAAATCCAAGAATGCCGCCGATGCTACAAGAATTATGTGTGCCAGGGATGCTCAATGATGTCACGAGAGCATTATCGGCAATGTCACGCATCCATGAGTTATGAAGATCAAGCCCGTCCATCGCTCCCTCCAGTGGTTCGCATCCGGCACCGCCGCCCTGGGCGGCGCGGACTCACGGCGTCAGCTAGGCCGCGGACAGCAAGTTGGCCGTGCTCTGGTTGTTCGGTTCTCGCGGGTCGGCAGATCGAGCGGGTTTGCTAGATGGCGACGATACGCCGTGGTTGACCCCACAGCTGCCGCGTTGATCATTGCGCCCTTCCGCGATGCCCCGGCGACGGGTATCCGGGCAGGTCCACGTCGTAAGACGGCTGACGGCGTCACCCTCCGCTAGCCGGCTACGTCAACGCCGACCCGGATCAGGGTATTTCCTGGTGATAGACATGCCGCCCGCAGATGATCGGTCGGAAGCCGCTAGGCAGTCAACGTCATTGACCACGACCGGCTCAAGGCAGCCGCAGCCGCGCGCTGTTGACGACCGCAGGTGCAACCGTGTCCGTCCAGCGGCGGGAGCGCTGACCGTTCGCCGACCCACCGCGTAGCCGATGCGGTCTCGCGGGTGGGTCCCTGGAACATCCTCGATCGAGTGTGATGTAGGGCTCAACGGTTCGCGGCACACCACGTCCACGTGCCATACCGTGCTGCGCGAGCAGCCACATACGGATCAGCGTTGAGCTGGGCACCACGATCAGCCGCCAGCTGCATCAAATCCTCGGGCCGATCAACCGGAGGCGCACAATTCCCCGGGTCACGTCACTGGGCGCCGATCGGCGCCCAGTGAGCCCCGTTTGCGGTCGGCCGAATACGCGCCGACGAGCCACGTCCATGATGCTGTGCCGCGCCGCTGGGGCTACCCGGACGCCGCGCTCAATCCCTGCCCGTGGGCCGGCGATCGACTGTGGAGCAGACCCACGGGCGGTAAAGCGCTTCGCGTGCTCTATCGAACACGGGGATTACTAGTACAATTGGCCCCGGAGCGCACCATCTTTGTGCGCGGTTGTGTGGACCGCGAAATAGTAATCGGACGGATTGTTAATGACTTCCAGAATCTTCCCGCGTGGGCTATGCACGCAGCCCGATGTCTCGTGGCGCTTCCCGTCGAAGTGCTGCTCGTTGAAGAAATCGAACCAATGCGGGCCGTCGTGGCCCCGAGGGGCGGCGTGGACATGGAATGCGGTCACGACACCGTCGAGGTGGTGCCACGTGAGGAAGTAACAGGCCGTCTCTCTTGCTGGGTCGAGATCGAGTCGAGCCATGCCCCACCCGTTATGGTCTCCGCCATCTTTCAGTTCATCACCCGTCAAGAAGACGGCGAAGTGGCGATAGCCGTCTTGGTGCACTGGGTCAGAGTCCTGCGCCGCAGCCGAAGCTGGCGGAGCGAGCACCAGGATCGACGAGGCGAAGGCCAGGCAGGTTCCCGCCCATCCCGCATTCCGGATGCTTACGCGAGGCTGCATCGGGGCCCCTTTCTTGTCGTTGTGGGCCATCCCCGAATTCACTTCTGCAGGGTTAGGCCAGGTGAGCCGACTCCAGTCGCGTCACGTTCTGGCCACCGCCACGGACGCGCGCATGAGAACGGCGGGAACCAAGAACTGTGGATGCTACTGTTCCCCCGACCTGCCTCTAGGCTAGCCCAACCACGTTTCAGTGGGAGTGGGCATTTCACACCCGCAAATGATTAATTTCACACACGTTGACCGGGTGTTCGTCGACGTACCGCTGGCTGGCCGGGCTCGGGCGGGTGATCTGGTGGTTTGGCCAGTCGCGAGCAGCGGTCCCCGGACAACGCATCTTGCTGTCGGCCGCGACCACCATGATCGCGGGTCGCTTCAACTCATCGGGCTCGATCACCCAGAGTGGCAACCGTGGAGATCAAGAAATCTTGACACGGGGTTGCGCCACCTGCACATCGGGAGCGACCGTAGGTGCAGAGACCAACAGTGCGCAGTGGACATCACAACGTTATAAGGCGCCTCCGAGCCATCTACCGATGAGCCATCTATCGATGAGGCGCCGTCCCAAGGGGGGCGGGGGCCGTGGGTCGCAACGACCGCACGGCCCCCGACTTTAATGTCCGGGGGATTAACCGGTCGGGCAGGCCCATTCGGCGAGCGCACGTGGCAGGTAGTCGCCTCGCTCGTACCCCAGACCGCGGCCGGTCTCCTCGAGTGCGTGCGCCGGGCCCTTGCGCTGGCTAGCGATCGTCGGCTGGGCGGCATCCGCCGGCCAGGCGGGCGTACCCGCATCGCGAATCTCCCGGCACAGCTGCTCGAAGATTGGTGTGGCTGACATCATTGCGGTCCTTCCCTTGTCCAGGCGAGGGTCGTGACCAGCTGGCCCCGTGTCAACACCTGATCATCCACCCGTGGCAGGCGAGACGGTGAGCGGTGCACTGGACGCGATCAACGGTCACTCCGGGCACACTGGTGTGCGGCCGGAAATGCTGCGCGGGCGCGGGTAATCTCGGCACTGACCAGGTCCGGTCGAAGGAGGAGGTCGTCGTGGGCACGCTGATATCGGTGGTGATCCTTGTGCTGCTGATCGGTGGTGGCGCCGCGTACTACTTCCGCTCCCGGCAAGCCGCCGAGCAGCGTGGTCTCGAAGACGCCAAGGCGGAAGCCCGCCGCTGGGTGGAGCGGCTCGGCGGGCAGGTGCTCAATCTGATCGGCACCGACGAGCCGTCCAAGCAGGCGCTGGCCGACGCGGGAGAGCGCTACACGGCTGCCGGCTCCCAGCTGGATTCTGCGCGAACTGCGGCGCAGAGCCGTCTGGCGACCCAGACGGCGCTAGAGGGGCTTTACTACGTGCGGGCAGCTCGAGTCGCGATGGGGATGGACCCGGGTCCGGAGCTACCGGCGGTACCCGGCCAGGGCGGCGCGGGTGCGGTCTCCGAGGACCGTGATGTCAACGTTGACGGTCACGAATACGCGGCCTCACCGCGTCCCAGCGATCGCACACCACACTATTACCCAGGCGGCCGGGTAGCTGGACGACCAGTGCCGCAGGGCTGGTACAGCGAACCTTGGTGGAAACCGGCACTGGTTGGTGGCGCCTGGGGCTTGGGCTCGGCGCTGCTGTTCAGCTCATTGTTCTCGGGGATGGGCGGGATCGCGTCGGCGCAGGCATGGGAACAGGGCTATGACGGTGGGCAAACCGACGCCTTCGGCGGGGATTGGGGCGGCGACAACAGCAACTACAGCGACAACAGCAACGCGGACTACAGCGGTGGCGACTACAGCAACGCGGACTACGGCGGCGACTGGGGCAGCGGCGATTTCGGCGGTGGCGACTGGGGTGGTGGCGACTGGGGCGGCGGCGATTTCGGCGGTGGTGACTTCTAAAGCGACTATTCCTCAGATCGCGATCGCCATGTAGTCCCTCACCCGCGGTGTGGGCATAATGGCCGCGAGGCAAGCACATGCATGTGGCCGTGGGCGTGGTGCCGGAATGTTCGGCACAGCTTTCTGGTGATGCCTGCTCGCCTCATTTGTGCTGCTGTGTCGATCCGAGGAGATTGCGTCGGGGATGCGAGCAGCGGTTTCATGCTTAATTAATGACTGCCGCTCGCTGTGTCGCTCTTTCGGCGCGCCTTCGACGTTCGCTGGGTTCGGATTTCGGCCGGAGGTGATCACCGTCAGTGCGCTGCGACCGCTCCACGTGAAAAACTTTTCGTCGGTCGTTGCGCAGATGATCCGGCTATCGCTCAATAGTTGAGCAGGTAATGTGCCAAGGGGTTGGCTCGTCCTGAGCAGAGGGTTGACCAGTGGAACTGCCTGGCGGGTCTGGCCCCAACAAGAGATCACATTCAAGAGGCCGCGCGTTGCCAGCGTGTATGCGACAGACGTGAATTCGTCGACCTGGATCTTGAGGCCACCATGGCGACAATGGTGGCGGAGCCGCATACTTACTTCGCTCCGACATGCACCGGGGCATCGGGTCACCACGGCGTATCGAACTTCTATACGCATCACTTTATTGGCAGCAACAAGTGACCAGCGGACTGGAAGATATCGGTAGTATCCCGTACCGTCGGAGAAGATCGACTCGTGGAGGAGTTCATCATAAGTTTTACCCACGATGTCGAAATGGTCTATATCCTGCCGCCGGGGATCCCGCCCACCGGGAAGTGGGTCGAAGTTCCGCATGTCGTCGTGGTCACCTTCGCGGACGCCAAAATCGCCAGTGAGCACATCCACTGGGATCAGGCTTCGGTGCTCGTCCAGGTGGGCTTACTCGACCCTGATGGACTTCCAGTGGTCGGTGCCGAGCAAGCGGGAAAGCTGAGTAGGCTAGTTCGACGCTGAGAACGCAAAAGCCCGCTGGTGATCTTTGCCGTCACCGCAAACGCTACGCCCGACGTGCCCGTCCAACTCGCGTCGATCGACGTTAGATCGCAGGCCGCTGCTGGCAACGAGGGCACCAGTAGAGGTTGCGCCCCACGTGCCGCGCAGTGCGCACCGCTGTGCCACACACCAGGCACGGTTCTCCGGCGCGACGGTAGACGTAGACCTCGCCGCCGTGCCGATCCTGACGCGGAGCACGGTCCATCGCAACCGGGTCATGCTCCGGACGGACCGTATCGATCCGGCCACGACGCACCCCGTCGTGCATCAACCCGACGAGATCTGACCACAGTAGCGACCACTGATCTTCACGAAGCTCACACCCGGGCAGCAGCGGATCCAGCCGGTGGCGGAACAACAGCTCAGCTCGATAGATATTGCCGATCCCCGAGACCACCGCCTGATCCATGAGCAACGTGGCCAGCGGCGCCCGGGACCGGAAGATGCGGGCCCAGGCCCGGTCCGGGTCGGCGTCGCGGCGCAGCGGATCTGGCCCCAGCCGGGCGCGCACCGCCTCCACCTCGGTCCCCGTGAGCAGTTCACAGGCTGCCGGCCCGCGCAGATCGGTCCAGTGCGTGGAGCCGACCAGCCGCATGCGCACCTGCCCCCGCGGCGGCTGCACGGGCAACATCGCGTCGGTGAAGGAACCGTAAAGGCCAAGGTGCACGTGCACCACCAGATCAGGGCTGTAGACGTGGAACAGGTGCTTGCCATGCGCTTCGGCACGCTGCAACACCCGGCCGTCGAGCTTCGCAGCAGCCACCGCGAAACGACCCTGCGGGCTGGACACCGCAACTGGCGACCCTGCGTAACGCCGCTGGTGCGCACCTGCCAGTCGGTGTGTCGTGTGACCCTCAGGCATCGGAGGGTCAGCCCGCAAAGATCAGCGGTGCGTCCCCGGTGGCCTCGAAGTCCGAGATCATCCGGGTCTGGCGGGCGTGCCGCTCACCGCCGGAGAGCGGCAGCGCGAGAAACGCCTCCCCGATCTGCGCGACCCCGTCGGGCCCGTGCATCCGGGCACCGACCCCGATCACCTGAGCGTCGTGGTGTGCCCGCACGAGCCGGGCGCTCTCGGTGCTCCACGCCAGCGCCGCCCAATAGCCCGCGACCTCATTGGCGGAGATCTGCTCGCCGTTGCCCGACCCGCCGATCACCACGCCGATACTGGCCGGATCGGCCACTAACCGACGGGCGGTCTCGATGCCCGCCGATGGGTAGTCAGCGCCGACATCGAAGACGTCAGGACTGACGTCCGCCACACCGTGCCCGAAGCTAGTCAAGTGACCCACCCAATGCCCTTAAGCTCAAACCCATGATGATTCAACCGTGAATCCCCCCGGCATGTCCGGAGACTCGGGTTGTTGAGACGCCAGTCTCGGTGAGCGCTGGGTGTTGACCGTAGTGGATCAGTTCGTATTCCGCGGGTGTGAGGTCGTGGCAGGCGCTGTGGGGGCGGTGGTTGTGCCACTCGGACCCATTCCAGGGTGGCCAGTTCGACGCCGTCGAACCCTTTCCAGCGGCCGCGGTGGTGGATGAGTTCGGTTTTGAACAGGCCGATCTCGCTTTCCGCCAGCGCGTTGTCCAACGCATCGTCCACGGAGCCGACGCTGGGTGCGACACCAACCTCGGCCGGACGTTAGGTGTACTGCGATCGGGCATCGCTGTGATGCACCAGCCCGGACAAGTCGAGGACACCCTGGCGTCCGCGGGCCCAGATCGCCATCTCCAGCGCGTCAACCACCAGGTCGGCGCCTCCGCGTTGTCTTCCCGTGCCTCCTTAATGCCGTCTCGCTCCCTCGTTGTGGATGCACTGTCGCGCGGTCATAGGGCTAAGCGCGATAGCCACATCTTCAGGCCGGCTTCGTGCAGAGCGGCGCTGGAGCCGACGCCGGTGACCGCTGCCGCCCCGCATGCCACGCCTGCGGCTAGGCACTCAGTGAGTGATCCGCCCTCCAACCGACGGTGTAGAAAACCCACGTTGAAGCAATCACCGGCTCCGGTGGTGTCCACCACCCGCACCGGCGGCGACGCCTGAACGGCACGCTGACCGTTTTCGGCGGCGACGGCACCGTTGCTGCCCCGCTTGATGACCACCGTCGCTACCAAGTCGGCCAGTACATCGAGTGCTTCTTCCACACTGGCTGTCCTGGTGATTCTCAAGGCTTCTGTCTCATTGGGAGCGAATACCTGCACTTGGGAAAGAACCTTCTGGACTTCGGGCATGCCAAGATGGCCGACATAGTCCTGGCAGTCCATGAATACCTGCGTTTCGTGCCGGGCGGCCATGTCGAGCGCCGCGGACACCTCGGGCCCGTACTGCAGGTACGGCAGCATCAACACGGCCGGCCGGTAGGTTGCAATCAGCTCCTCGAGGAGGCGTGGAGTGACTGGGTCCTGGTACGTGATCATCGCCCGGTCCTGTGGGTTCGTCACCACGACTGTCACATTCCGCATAGGGCACGCGTGATGGCGAAAACCCCGCTCGTCCAAGTCTTCGGCGCGCGCCGCGGCGAGAGTCTCGCGGCTGAAGACATCGGTGCCGAAGTCTGCCACCCACACTACCTTTCGCCCCAGTCGGCGCAGCCCCATCGCCAAAGTGAACGCTCCACCGGGAACCATTTCCAGCGCTTGAGCCCATACCTCGGAGCCGAATGCGACCGGCCCTGCCAGATCCCGGAACACTAGGTCGACCGAATACGCCCCGGCTACCAGCACCAGAGCGCCCTTTCCCTGTCCAACTAACGGTTTCACCGGCTCAGCCTGTAGGTGAGATACCCCACCCGCCGACCGCCCTCATCCTTTTCCGTCCGCGCCACGACCTTACGCCGCAGGCCTTCCGCACTGAAAACGACGCTGTAAAATGCGGCGAACCGTTCGCCGACACCATTGCGCACCAGGTTGGCCCGCGCCGCGGCCCCGGCGTGCTCGTTGATGTCGACGGCCACCACGGCGCAGCTCTGCCGTGCCGCGAGGATGCCGTTGATCCCGAACCCGGTGCCCACGTCGAGCACCCGCTCGCCGCCCTGAGCCGCTGCTTGCGCGGCGTTGCCCAACACCTCCGCCACTCCTGTTGCGGGCGCGAGTACCTCGGCGGGCACTTCGAGTGCTAGGCCTAGGCACTCCACAAATCGGCTGCCAGCGTCCGATTCCCGCCGGACAGCCTGGTAGCCCTGGTCGTGCCAGCTGCTGATCAGCATGGCCTCTCCGGCAACAGCTGCGACTTGTACTGCCCGTGGCTCATAACCCTATAGTATGCGAATACGTCGGGATTTGATCAATAATGACGAGCCCGCCAGATTCCACTGCGCAGCTGCGTCAGGTGCTGACCCATGCACGAAACCATGGCCGTCCACCCAGAGCGTGCTCCTCGTCTCGTCACTAAGGAATCATCTTTATTGCCGGTCTCAGCTCGACTGCCGCGCCATTGCCCTCGGCTGACATGGAGTCGTCATTGATTGTGCGCTACCGCTGATGAATCTCAACACCAACGGTGCTGTCGACGTAGTGGCCGACGATCTAGCTAGCCGTGACGATGCCGGCCCCTCGTTAGCCGCGGTGTGATGTCGCCGGAGTGATGACTGTGATGTTGATGTGGACAAGCGGCTGAACGGTCAGCGACTGGTGGGTTACGGAACAGAGCTTGATGAGGTATATCTGATCTGGTGGGAGGCGTGGGGGGAGCCATGGGGGGAGCCACGGCCTGGTTGAGCGTTTCGGGGTATCTCGGGGCAGTCGATGTCGAAGCCTTCCGGGATCGATGACAGAAGCTGCAGCGCGGTCACCAGACACACCCGCATTCACCGGGGAAGGCTCCTGCGCGAAGATCCTGGCTGCTGACCTTGATGGCACGCTGCTTGGCGGAGATGTGACGGACCGATGGCGCCTCCACGCCGCCCTAGCCCGCTATCCGGAGGTGACGGTCGTCTTCGCGACGGGCCGCGGACTGTCAGCAGTGCGCGAGGCACTGCGTGACCGGCTGCTGCCGCGGCCCCGCTGGATTATCGCCGACATCGGGGCCACCGTCCTCGACGGCAGCGATCTGTCCCCGGTCGAGCCGCTGCAAACCCAGCTACGCACCGGTTGGCCCGGGACCGAGCGGGTACGCGCTGCGCTAGGCCGCTTCCCGGCGCTGAAATATCAAGACGATGTCGACCAAGACGGACGCTGCTCGTTTTATTTGCCCCGCGACCAACTCACCACGGACATCACTGATGCTGTGGCGGCGCTGGGGTGCCGATGGATCTACTCGGCAGACCGCTACTTCGACGTGTTGCCACCCGGCGCCTCGAAAGGCAGTGCCTTGTTGAACCTAGCCCGACAGCAGGGCTGGTCGATGGACGCGATCCTGGTTGCCGGGGATAGCCTCAATGACCTGTCGCTGTTTACGCTCGGCGCGCGTGGCGTGATCGTCGGCAACGCCGAGCCTGCGTTGTCCTCGGCGGTACCAACCCGGGAGGCGGTGTACCGGCCCCCACAACCGGGTGCCGCCGGTGTGTTGCAGGCATTAGAAAGTCTGGGCTGGGTGCAAACTCGCTACCCGCTGGTGGTCGGTTACCACCGCCCGCCGGTGAGCTGGAAGCCCAGACTTGGCTGGCACAAACCGCAGAGTCCCAACGGCATCCTTCCAACCCTCAATCACCTTTTTACCAGCAATCTGGACGCGATCTGGGTCACCGGGGGAATCATTGACACTGAAGAACACCTCGCTCACCTCAACGAGCATGACACTGGGATACCGCTATCGTTCGTGCCGCTTGCACCTCACCTGTGGAGTGGGTATTTCCACCGCGCCTGCAAAGAAACCCTATGGCCCATACTGATGTCCCAACCCGAGCGAATGCGTTTCGACCCGGCTGCGTGGGTGCACTACCGCTCGGTCAATGAGCGTTTCGCCCGCCATATCGCCAACACGGCAGGCCCAAGGGCAACCGTGTGGCTGCATGACTACAACCTTTGGCTTGTACCTGGCCTGCTGCGCACCACCCGCCCAGATCTGAAAATAGGTCTTTTCCATCACACACCATTCCCGCCACCAGACGCCTTCACCGCCTTACCCACCGCCGCGGAAATTCGCACCTCACTGGGCTGTCTGGATTGGGCAGGATTTCATACCTCCACGTTCGCTCAACGCTTCCGTCACGTTGTCGCCAAGACGCCACGCCCACCGCGCATCGGCGTCCATCCTCTGGGCATCGACCGCAAGGCCATTGAGACACTAGCTCGGACCCGCGCTCCCCACAGACAACCGCGGACCGGGCCGTTGGTGGTGTCCATCGAACGTCTTGACTACGTCAAAGCCCCGTTAGAGAAGGTAGAGGCCATTGCAGGGTTGCTCTCCGGGCAGCCTGAACTGCGGCGGCAGCTGCGGTTCCGGCTCGTGTGTGCGCCACCGGAGCCTGGCATTACCGCCTATGATCCGACCAAACAGCAACTCGAACGGCGTATCGCACAGATCAACCAGACTTGGAGCGTTGCCGGTTGGCAACCCATTGAATACTCGCCCCACACCTTATCTTTCACCGAAGTGATCGACAACTATCTTGCAGCAGACGTTTTCTGGGTCACCTCTTATCAGGACGGCATGAACCTGACCGCCAAGGAGTTCATCGCCGCACAAGCAGCCGTAGCCGGATTCGGTGTGCTCGTGCTATCCCACCACACCGGCGCTGCCGAACAACTCGGCACGGCAGCGCTGCTCACCGACCCCCACTCACGTAAAGACCTCATCGACAAACTGAGACTGGCTTTGATGCTCTCGAAGAAGGAACGACAAACACGTCTTCGACGACTTGCCGACCTACTAGGAGATCACCCACCGTCAGCCTGGGCATCACAAATCATCACCGCCATCCAAGACGCATGACCTCACAGCGCCGATAATCGGCGATGAGAACACCTTTTCTTCTGCAGCCGTCGAGCTAAGCACAAGACCGTGCCGGAAGTTTGATCCTGGGCCATCGCGAAGCCCGCGAGGCCGTGGGAAATGCAGGCGGTGATGCGCGGGCCGACGAGGTCTTCGCCCGGCGCTCGCGTCCGCCACGGGATGTGAGCGGCCCTGTTGCATCAGGCGATCGGGCCATCGGACCTGGTCCTATCCGGCAAACCCGGAAGTCAAGCAGCTGGCCCTGAACGCCCGATTTGTTACGGCTCTCCATGGCAGCTGAGAGGCGGGAGCGCGCGGCCCATGCGAACCGGGTGGTGTTCCGGCCGGACGGTTCGATCCGGCAGCCGGTGCGTCGTATGACCCGCCGGCATCGCCGGTTCAGCCTGCCGAGATCGGGGGCGGCTCCCCGGTGGCCTCGAAGTCTGCGATCAGCTTGATCCGGCGGGCGTGGCGCTCACCGCCGGAGAACGGTGTGGCGAGAAACGTATCGACGATCTGGGCGGCGTCATCCGGTGGGTGCATCCGGGCGCCGATTCCGACTACCTGAGCATCGTTGTGCTCCCGGGCGAGCTGGGCAGTCTCGGTGCTCCACGCCAACGCGGCCCGGCAGCCGGCGACCTTGTTGGCGGAGATCTGCTCGCCGTTGCCCGACCCACCGATCACCACACCGAGGCTTCCCTGGTCGGCCACCACCCTGCGGGCGGTCTCGATGCAAAACGGTGGGTAGTCGTCGTCAGGGTCGAAGACGTCGGGGCCGACGTCGACCACGTCGTGCCCCAGACTGGTCAGGTGCTGCACCAAGAAGGCCTTGAGCTCGAAGCCGGCATGATCCGAACCGAGGTAGACGCGCACAGTGCGCAACATTGCCACATCGCGCGGCACCGTCAGGGTTCCCCTCCCCGACATGGAGAAGAAGGGGACAGCATGGCGCGGTGGATGGAGGTGGCCGATGGAGTGCTGGTACGGCGCTACGACGAGCTGGACCTGTCGGTCGGGCTGGTGATCGGAAGCCGCAGCTGCGTTGTGGTGGACACTCGCGGTGATCCCGATCAGGGCGCTGAGCTGTCTGCCGCGGTGCGTGAGATCACGCGGCGACCGTGCACGGTGGTGCTCACCCACGCGCACTTCGACCACTGCCTGGGCACGGCGGCCTTCCTCCCGGCTGCGGTGTGGGGGCATCACCGCTGCCGGGATGATCTGGCGAGGGGTGGCGCAGCGCAGTACGCCGAGGCATTGATGTGGTCGCGCGCGCGGGGACTACCGGACCCGCGGCTGGTGCGTCCGGTGGTGCCCGATCACCCGGTCCTCGACGACGTCGAATTGGACCTGGGCGATCGGCGGCTACTGCTGACCCATCCCGGCCGTGGGCACACCGACCACGACCTCGCGGTGTGGTCGCCCGATACTGGAGTGCTGTTCGCCGGCGACCTCGTCGAGCAGGGCGCTGACCCGGACTTCACCGATGGCTACCCGCTGGACTGGCCCACCGCGGTGACCGCGCTGCTACAGCTGGGCCCGCGCATCGTCGTGCCCGGGCACGGGAACCCGGTCGACACCCAATTCGTCACCGCTCAACGCGACGATCTGACAGCGTTGGCCGATCTGTGTCGAGCTGTCCAGGCCGGCGACCTCGACCGCCCGAGCGCCCTGGCCGCCTCTCCCTTCACTCCCCCCACCACCCGCGCCGCCCTCTCCAGGTTCCACCCCGACATGGAGACATATCGGGCCTGAGCAAGGCTCATTCACCCGATATGTCTCCATGTCGGGGTGAACGGTTTCTCGTGCGGGTGCTGCCGGCGCTGAGATGCGCGGTGCCGGCGTGCGTGGCGTCACAACCTAGCGTTGCATAGGAACACCGGCGAGTACCGGGAGGCGACGCGAGCCTGGATACACGCGCGGTTCGACAGCGTCGCCATAAGCGGACGCATTTTCAGGAGAAGTCCGGCTTTTCGTGGCGGGTACGCTTGAGTTCGAAGAAATGGGGATAGCTGGCCAGCAGCAACGCGCCGTCGAAGATCTTTCCGGCTTCCTCGCCGCGCGGAATCCGGGATAGCACCGGACCGAAGAACGCCACCCCGTCCACATGGATCGTCGGGGTTCCGACGTCCAGCCCGACCGGTCCCATGCCCGCCTCGTGGCTGGCCCGCAACTCCTCGTCGTAGTCGGTGCGTTGCGCTGCCTCAGCGAGTTCGGGCGGCAGCCCGACTTCGGCCAGCGCGGCCACGATCACCTCGTCGAAATTTTTGTTGCCGTGGTCGTGGATGCGCCTGCCCATCGCGGTGTAGAGCGATTCGAGCACTTTTTCGCCGTGGTCGCGTGCGGCGGCGATACACACCCGAACCGGTCCCCAGCCCTTGACGTTCCTTATCCGGTAGCTCTCACTGACCTCGCGTCCCTCGTTGAGCACCGACAAGCTCATCACCCGGAAGTGCACGTCGATGTCTCGCACCGCGGCGACTTCGAGGATCCACCGGGAGGTGATCCATGCCCACGGGCACCGGGGGTCGAAGTAGAAGTCCACCCGCGCGGGCGGGATGTGGTCTTGGGTGGTCCTGTCGCCGACGGTCACCGTCATCACACTCTCCGTTCCTGTCATGTCGTACAACCCGTCCGGGTGGTCACCTCTTCCCCGGCGTTAACTCGCCTGCAGGGTGACGGGCACCCATGATTGGATGCCCAGGACTCCTTATCCGACACCAGAGGTGATCAGTGGCCGTCCCCAACCTCACGCAGGAGCTGGCCGTCGAGCGTGCCGCGCTGCTCGACGTCGACTCCTACACCGTCGAGCTTGATCTCACCGATGGTGCCGGCGCACCGAGCGACGTCACGTTCCGTACCACCACCACCGTCCGGTTCTCCTGCCGTACTCCCGGGGCATCCAGCTGGATCGATCTGGTGGCCGCCCGAGTCGGCACAGCGACGCTCAACGGGTCCGCCCTGGACGTCACCGGCTACGACGAGGCGAACGGGATCGCGCTGCCCGCGTTGGCCGCCACCAATGAGCTGGTCATCGAGGCGGACGGCCGGTATATGAACACCGGCGAGGGGCTGCACCGCTTCACCGACCCCGTCGACGGCGGCGTGTACCTCTACAGCCAGTTCGAGACCGCCGACGCCAAGCGGATGTACGCCTGTTTCGACCAGCCAGATCTCAAGGCGGTGCACCGGCTTCGGGTGGTGGCACCCGCCGGTTGGGCAGTGATCTCCAACGCGCCGTGCCAGCGCACCGAACAGATCGACGGCGGGGGCCTTCGCCACGTGTTCGCCGATAGTGCCCGGATCAGCCCCTACATCGTGGCGCTGGTCGCCGGCCGCTACGCGCGCTGGACTGATGAGTACACCGACCAGCACGGGACGATCCCGCTGGGCATCTACTGCCGTGCCTCGTTGGCCGAGCACATGGACGCCGAGCGGTTGTTCACCGAGACCAAGCAGGGTTTCGGCTACTACCACGATGCCTTCGGAATGCGCTACCCGTTCGAGAAGTACGACCAGTGTTTCGTGCCCGAGTTCAACGCCGGCGCCATGGAGAACGCCGGGTGCGTGACCTTCCTGGAGGACTACGTCTTCCGCAGCCGGGTCACCCGCTACCTCTACGAGCGGCGCTGCGAGACGGTGCTGCACGAGATGGCGCACATGTGGTTCGGCGACCTGGTGACCATGCGGTGGTGGGACGACCTGTGGCTCAACGAGTCGTTCGCCACCTGGGCTTCGGTGCTGTGCCAGGCACAGGTCACTGAGTACACCGGCGCCTGGACCACGTTCGCCACCGTGGAGAAGGCCTGGGCCTACCGGCAGGACCAGCTGCCCTCGACCCACCCGATCGCCTGCGAGATCCCCGATGTGCAGGCCGTCGAGGTCAACTTCGACGGCATCACCTACGCCAAGGGCGCCAGCGTGCTGCGCCAGCTGGTCGCCTACGTGGGGCTCAACGAGTTTCTCGCCGGCCTGCGGATCTACTTCACCCGGCACGCCTGGGGCAACGCCACACTCGCCGATCTGCTGGCCGCGCTGGAGCAGGCGTCTGGTCGCGATCTGTCCGGCTGGAGCGCGCAATGGTTGGAGACCACCGGGATCAACACCCTGCGACCGGAGTTCACCGTCGGCAGTGACGGATCATTCGCATCCTTCGCGGTGCTCCAAGACGGCGCCCGCCCCGGGGCCGGGGAGTTGCGCACCCACCGCCTCGCGGTGGGTGTCTACGACGGCCCCGCGGGTGGTGCCCTGGTCCGCACCCACCGGGTGGAACTCGACGTCAGCGGCGCCCGCACGGCAGTCCCCGAGCTGGTCGGCGTGCCAGCGGGTCAGCTGGTGCTGGTCAACGACGACGACTTCACCTACTGCGCAATGCGCCTTGACGAGACCTCGCTGGCGACGCTGGTCGACCGGATCGGCGACATCACTGAGTCACTGCCGCGCTCACTGTGCTGGTCGGCGGCCTGGGAGATGACTCGCGAAGCCGAGTTCAGGGCCAGGGATTTCGTCGCGGTGGTACTGGCCGGATTGCCTGCCGAGACGGAGGTGGGCGTCGTGCAGCGGTTGCTGGCGCAGGCCCAGCTGGCGCTGTCCTCCTACGCCGATCCCACCTGGGCCAGCGAGGACGGCTGGCCCGCCTTCACCAGCACCCTGATGAGCCTCATCGGCACCGCACCGCCCGGCTCCGACCAGCAGCTCACCTTGGTCAACGCACTGACCGTGGCACTGCTGGGCAAACCGGAACTGGATGCGCTGGCCGGCTGGTTGGCCGGGGACGGCGTCCCCGAAGGGCTGGCGGTGGACACCGACCTGCGCTGGCGGTTGCTGCAGGCTCTTGTCGCGCACGGCGTCGTGACGGAGCAAGAGATCAGCGCCGAGCAGGATCGCGATCCCACCGCGACCGGGCGCCGGCAAGCCGAGCGGGCCCGGGCCCTGCTGCCCACCCCCGCTGGCAAGGAACGCGCCTGGGAGCGGGCGATGCGCGACGACGAGCTACCCAATGCCATCAGCGAGGCGATCATCGGGGGTTTCAACCACCCCACACAAAAGCAGCTTCTGGCGCCCTACCTGGAGCGGTATTTCGCCGAGATCGACGAGGTGTGGAGCCGGCGGACCTCGGAGCGCGCGCAGTCCTGCGTCCTAGGGCTGTTTCCGTCCTGGGTCATCGAGCAGCGCTGTGTCGATGCTGCGAGCGCCTGGCTTGAGACCGGTGAGCAGCCGCCTGCGCTGCGCCGGCTCGTTTCTGAGGGGCGGGCGGGGGTCGTCCGGGCGTTAGCTGCCCGAGTCTGCGACGCGGGCCATGCTCACGAGTCGGTGTGATCCGCCAGCAATCGCAGGCCGGAGCTCAGACCACCCGCGAGGTCCCCCTCCTTGAACGAGGAGATCATGCTCTCCACTGCAAGCTTGCAGCCACGATCGGCGAGCCGGTTCGCGGCCTTGCGACCGGTGACCACCTCGACGACTCGCTGCCCAGGCGACACGGCTACCAGCACAGCATCATCGGCCCGCTCCCCCAGCGAATCGTGCAGTTCCTCGGCTCGGGTCCGGGTGTCAGGCCCTAGGTCGCCGAGATAGATCCCGAAGTGCAGGCTCGCGGTACGGCTGGCCCGCACCAACATGTCGTCGAGAGTTGCCAGTTGCGAACGGCTGAACGGCAGCGTGCGCAGCACCGGGCGGACCTGCCGGGCGGCAGATATCCGTCCGGTGCCGACGACCGCCTCACCGTGCGCGAGTTCTGGTTGGTGCCCGTCGTCCTGAGAATGGGGACGCCGCACGGGATCCGCGTGCCCCTCCTTACCAGTTGCCACGGGCACCTCCACGCGCTCCCCCGGATCCCCCACGGTGGCGGCGGGCGGCTACGCCGTCACGCCAGGCCTCCGGATACGCCGTCCACAGCACCGGGGGATACCTCCACTCATCGCCGGAACGGTAGCGGCGCGGCCGCGCGAAACTGGTGCGCAGCGTCAGCAGCCCCAACACGACCATGATGGCCAGCGGCACGCCCGCCAGGATCAAAATGATATCCAGCGATGTCACGAGATCACGGTAGCTGACCGACGCCAACCGGTGCCTCACCAGGTAGGCGGTCGGCGGTGTGCCCACGGGCGGGCGCGCTCCAGCTGGCCGGCCAGCGCGAGCAGCTGGGCTTCCCCGGCCGGTCGGCCGACCAACTGAACCGCCACCGGGAGTTCATCGTCAGTCCAGTGCATCGGGAGGCAAATGGCGGGCTGGCCCGTCACGTTATACAGCGCGGCATAGGGAATGAAATGCTTCTGCCGTTCGAAATTCTCCGGTGGAGGTACTGAGCTGAACCACCCGACCGGCCGGGGCAACTGGGCCAGGATGGGCGCCAGTACCGCGTCGAATTCCTGGTGCGCCGAGACGGCGGCCCGGCCGGCGCCCTGGACGCGGCCCATGACCTGCAGCAACTCCGGTCCACTGACCGCAGCTCCCCGCGCGCGCAGCCACTGGGTGAACGGCAGAAGCGCACCGTGGGCCTCCTCGGGCACCGGCACCGACGTCGCCCCCACCGCCCACAGCTTTTCAAAGGCCGGCAGCAATAGCTCACCATCGAACGGCGAAGTGGTATCGACCACCTCATGACCGAGATCAGCGAGCAGGACGGCCGTGTCTTCCCAGGCCCGGCGGCACTCCGGCGCCAGCGCGACACCCGCTATCGGCGAGTCGGCGTAACGTCCGATGCGCAGCCGTCCGGGGTCCATGCGCGACAGCTGCAGGAAACTCTGACCCGGTGGCAGTGGCGGCGCGCTTACTGGTTCGGCCGGGCATGGCACCGCCATGGCGTCTAGCAACGCCGCGGCATCGCCCACCGAACGGGCCAGTGGACCTATCACTGAGAGCAAAGTCACATCGCCGGCCGCCGGGCCGCGGGATACCCGTCCCCGGCTGGGTTTGAGTCCCACCAACCCGCAGACCGCCGCCGGCCCGCGGATCGATCCGCCGCCGTCGCTGCCCTGCGCGAAGGGCACCAGCCCAGCCGCGACTGCGGCAGCCGCCCCGCCGGAGGAGCCGCCAGCCGACCTGCTGGTGTCCCAGGGCGTCACCGCGGGCGGCCGGCCAGCCGGCTCGGTGTAGCAGGTCAGGCCGAACTCGGGAGTGCTCGTCTTGCCCAGGCTGATCGTGCCCGCGGCGGCCAGGAACCGCACCACATCGTCGTCGACGGGCGGCAGGTACTTGGCGTAGACGGTGGATCCGAACGTGGTGCGCACGCCGGCGGTCGCGGTGAGGTCTTTGATCGCGGTCGGCACACCGAAAAGCGGCGGTAGTGCGGCCGGATCGGTCCGGGTCACCAGCGCATCGGCGGCTCGGGCTGCGTCCATCGCCCGATCAGCGGTGACCGTGACGAATGCGCCCAGCTGGTCGTCTCTGTCCTGCACGCGCCGCAGGTAGTGCTCGACGAGCTCGCTGGGCCTCACCTCGCGCCGGCGCACCGCGGCGGCCTGCTCCAGGGCGGTCAACTCGTGCAGGTCTGCCACGGGCCCCACCCTACGGGCGCGGTGGGGGTTGGTAGCGGTTACCGACAGCTTCGGCCGGGGTTGGTAGCTCTTGAAGAGCCCACGACTTAGGCGACCTCGTCGAGGTAGGGCAACCACAGCGGGTCGGCATCGGGCACCGTGGCCAGCAGCCGCCAGTGCTGCCCGCGCGGCGCGCGTGGCACCACCCGCAGCTTCCACCCCAGCTCGGTGAGCAGGCGATCGGCCTTGCGGTGGTTGCACAAAGAGCAGCAGGCCACGCAGTTCTCCCAGCAGTGCTCGCCACCACGGCTGCGCGGTACTACGTGGTCGATGGTCTCCGCGCGGGCACCGCAGTAGCCGCAGCGGTAACGATCCCGGTGCATCAATGCGGCGCGCGTCATCGGGACCCGCGCCCGGTAGGGCACCCGCACGTAGGTGCACAGTTTGATCACCGAGGGAGCCAGGAGGCTGGCGGTCGCGGAGTGCAGTACGAGGCCCGCCGCGTCGCCGTGCACCACATCCGCCTTACCGCACACGACCAAAACGATGGCCCGACGCAGCGGCAGCGCGGTCAGCGGCTCAAAACTGGCGTTGAGCAGTAATACCCGGCGACGTCCCCAGGCCGGTGCACCGGTGGGCGGGGCGCGGTCCGCGACGAGGACGGTGGTTTCGAGAAGCCCGGTTGAGGTTCCGGAGCGCGAGGCGATCTGCTGGTCCGCCCCCGCTGGGTGACCCTCCGGGCTGGGTTGTCGGTCGTGCACGCGACCACCTCCGCCAGTTCGCGCGACTAGTCCACCATAGAAACCCGCCCTTGCGCACGTATCGGATAGTGCCGTGCGTCGGTGACGACAGCGCGAACCGGCCACGCGGTGTGCTCGGATCGGGGCACGGATACAGTCCGGCGGGTGACCGGAGGTACCCATCAGATGATCGCCGAGCTGATAAAGCAGCCAGACTGCTCCCGCGACAAGGGCTCGTGGTGCGCGCGTATTTACCAGATCACCCACAACGACCTGGTATCTCGCTATGCCGACACGGTAGTGGGTGCGGGACTGCACATCGTGTTGATCATCGTGCTGGCCATCGTGATCCGCCTGATGGCACACCGGGCGATCAACCGGTTGAGCCAGGTGACAGCGGAGGGAGCGCCACCCGGATTGCTGCGACCGCTGCGCGAGCGGGCTCCGGAATCCTGGCGTAGCACGGGCCTGCTGTCGAGGCGGCGATCGCAGCGAGCGCGCACGATCGGCTCGGTGCTGCGCTCGGGGATCACCTTCGTGGTCTACGGCGTGGCCTGCACCCTGGTCCTGGGTGAGTTGGGGATCAACCTCGGACCGATCATCGCTTCGGCCGGCATTCTGGGTATCGCGCTGGGCTTCGGCGCGCAGAATCTGGTCAAGGACTTCCTGTCGGGGATGTTCATGCTGGTGGAGGACCAGTACGGGGTCGGCGACGTGGTCGATCTCGGGGAGGCCACCGGCAAGGTGGAAGCGGTTGGCCTGCGGGTGACCACTTTGCGGGATACCAAGGGCACCGTCTGGTACGTCCGCAACGGCGAGGTGCTGCGAGTGGGCAACTCCAGCCAGGACTACTCCGTGGCCGTCGTTGACGTGCCCGTCGGACATGAGGCGGACATCCCGGCAACCACCGAGCTGGCCAGCCGCACGGCAACCGAGCTCACCGGCGACGGCAGCGCACTGGCCGCCGACGTGCTGGAACCCCCCGAGGTGCTGGGAGTCGAGTCGATCAATTCGGACGGCGTGACGCTGCGGATCACCACCAAGGTGCAGGCCGGACGGCAGTGGACGGTCCAGCGCGCACTCCTGGCGGGAATCAAGGAAGCATTCGCCGACGCCGGGATCCCGCCACCTACGCCGGCCAGTCACCCCGCTCCGCCGTCCTAACACCTCTGCCCCCCGCCGCCAGGTCCGCAGGGCAGGATGGACAGGTGGCTACACCGGAGAATTTCTATCAGGCCGTCGGCGGCGAGCCGACGTTTCGCCGGATCGTCGGGCGTTTCTACGAGCTGGTGGCCAAGGACGAGGTCTTGCGCCCGCTGTACCCGGAAGAGGATCTGGGCCCCGCCGAGGAGCACCTGCGGCTGTTCCTCATGCAGTACTGGGGCGGGCCGCGCACCTATTCCGAGACACGCGGACACCCGCGGCTGCGGATGCGACACGTCCCGTTCCGGATCCGGCCGACTGAGCGCGATGCCTGGTTGCGCTGCATGCGCGTCGCGGTGGAGGAAGCCGAACTCGACGAGGCGCACCGCGCGGTGCTGTGGAACTACCTGGAGATGGCCGCGAACAGCCTGGTGAACTCACTGAGCTGATTGCCGAGGATCGCCGCACTTGCCCTGGCAGGATTAGCTACCGTGCGACGCGCAAACCACCGCCGCCTCGCTGCCGAAGACGAGGCCTGGTGGCGCGATGCCGTGTTCTACCAGGTCTACATCCGTTCCTTCGCTGACTCCGACGGTGATGGCGTAGGTGATCTCGAGGGCGTGTGCAGCAGGTTGGGCTACCTTGAGCTACTCGGCGTGGACGCGCTGTGGCTGACCCCGTTTTTCCGCTCCCCGATGGTCGACCATGGTTATGACGTCAGCGATCCGCGGGATGTCGATCCCCTGTTCGGTAATCTGGACACCTTCGACCGGCTGCTCACCGACGCTCATCAGCGTGGCTTGCGAATCATCATCGACGTGGTGCCCAACCACACCTCCGACCGGCACTTGTGGTTTCAGGCAGCGGTGGCGGCAGCGCCGGGCAGCCGCGAACGAGCCCGATACATCTTCCGGGACGGCTCTGACTACGGCGGGACAACGCCGCCGAACAACTGGACCAGCACCTTCGGTGGACCTGCCTGGACTCGGCTACGCCCTCCGCTGGGCGAAGGGGGCCAGTGGTACCTCCATCTGTTCGCGCCCGAGCAGCCGGACCTGAACTGGGACAACCCGGAGGTGGCCGCCGATTTTGAGCGCACCCTGCGGTTTTGGCTGGATCGCGGGGTGGACGGGTTCCGTATCGACGTGGCCCATGGGATGGCCAAACCGGCTGGTCTGCCGGACATGCCGCGCCCGATCGCGACCGGCTCGGGTCTGCTCGACGCCGACATCCGAGATCCGCGCTTCGACGCCGACGGGGTGCACGACATCCATCGGATGATCCGCAAGGTGCTCGACGCGTATCCGGCCCGCGTAACGGTCGGCGAGATCTGGGTCAGCGACGACGCCGCCTTCGCCCGCTACGTGCGCCCCGACGAGCTGCACCTGGGCTTCAACTTCCGGCTCCTGGAGGCGGATTTCGACGCCGAGCAGCTGCGCGAGGCCATCGAGCATTCACTGCTGGCTGTCCAGGGCACCCCTGCCCCGGCGACCTGGACTATCTCCAACCACGACGCGGTCCGTCCGGTGACCCGCTACGGCGGTGGCGAGGTGGGATTGGCGCGGGCGCGGGCGATGGCACTGGTGCAGCTGGCCCTGCCTGGGCCGGTCTACCTGTACAACGGCGACGAGCTGGGTCTGCCGAACGTCGAACTGCCGGATTGGACGCTGCAGGATCCGGTGTGGCGTCGCTCCGGGTTCACCATCCGGGGGCGCGACGGCTGTCGGGTGCCGCTGCCGTGGGAAGGCATCACCCCGCCGTACGGGTTCAGCGCAACACCCGGCACCTGGCTACCAATGCCGGGAGACTGGGCCGGGTACACCGTGGAAGCCCAGCTGGAAGACCCGGGTTCGATATTGTCGTTGTGCCGACAGGCGTTGGAGCTGCGAAAGGGAAACAAGGCGTTCAGCGGCTCGGAGTTGGAGTGGTATGGCGCGCCCCCTGGTTGTTTCGCGTTTCGGCGCAAGGGCGGCGGGCTGATCTGCGGTCTGAATGCCTCCGCCACGCCGGTGGCGCTACCACCGGGAGAGGTGCTGCTCGCCAGCGGGCCACTACCGCAGAGCCGCGAGGCTTTACCCCCGGATACCGCTGTCTGGCTGATCTGAGCCCGTTGCGACCGAGTCGAAGCTCGTCAGACGAGCAGCGGAAGCAAAGCGTGGCGGCGCCGCAGCACGGCGCCGTAGCGGGCGTCGAGCCGCAGCCACGAATCGGTCGCCCAGACCCGGACGGTCTCAGCCGAGGTGGGGTTACCCACGAAGCCCATGCCGGACAAGGCGAACAGGCAGCGCAGTGGCACTCCGACGTCCAACCCGGCGCCACTGACCGTGAGCACCTTCTGATCCAGCAAGTGGGAAGCCGGGCTGCCGCGCGGACCAGGGTTGATTTCGGCGACTTCGGCGCCTTGGCGGACGAGGTCGGCGATCACCTCAGCGGGTACCTGATCCACCGCACGCCAGCCCCGTTCGGGCGGTAGCGCGCAGCGCCACAGGGCATCCTGCGCCCTGCCGGGGTCGACCACCGTGGCGCCGACCGCCGTCACCGCCGCAAGCAGGTCTGTTCCCTTGATGGTGAGGTCATCGGGCCGCAGCAAGCCAGGCATCGAACGAGTCACCAGCGCGTCGAACGGGGTATCCACCCACGCGTGCAGCCGACCGCGTGCGGCTCGTAGCCGTACGAGCCCCTCGCTGTCCAGCCGGACCGCACGGGATACGAAGACACCGAGATCGACCCGGTCGATGGGGTCAGGGATGCGCAGCTCAGCCATCATCACCGCCGTCCTGGAATGCGGCTAGAAATTCATGTTCGGCAGGCATCAGCCGCCGCGGCCGGCGCTCTGCGGTGTCGTAAGGGGCCAGCTGGGTCCGGGCGACGACTGCGTTGCCGTCGGTGCCCGCAACGGTGTAGTCCAGCGTGAACGAAGCAGCGCGCAGCTCGCTGACCCACAGCTGCACCCGCACCGGGCTGGCGGAGTACACCAACGGCTGCCGGTAGCGGACCAGCAATTCGACCACGACCACGCCACTGGCCAGAGTCTGGGCGCCCCGTTGAGCACCCTCACCGAAGAGCAGCTCGGTACGCGCCTCCTCCAAAAGCGTGACGACACAGGCATTGTTGACATGGCCGTAGACGTCCATGTCCGACCAGCGCACCGCCACGTCCGTGATGAATACCGCCAACTACCCGCCCCCAGTCGGCGTGAATCAGCGCCGGGATCTGGCCGCAGCCAACACTAATCTCCGGCGGCGGACCGATGACGCGTCTCAGGCGGAGCCCATCGCGGTTCCGCGGTGAGATCTGGTAGCCGCAGCAAAGGATTCGTGATCGCCACGGATGCTTCTGCTTGGTCTGGTTGCCTCTGGCTGGGTTCGCCAGCGCCCGAGTCAGCGGGGCTCGGGTCACCGGCGTTCGATGCCAGTGCCAGGCCAGCCGTCCAGCGGGTGGCTCCCGCCCCGTAACCAGCAAGATCACGGTTGGTCTCCTCGGTGGGGCCACGATCGTCAGTACGCGGCGTCGCCGTAGACCGGGCGTCAGCGTAAACATCACGGCTTTCCTGGTAAGCAGCCAGTGCCTCGGCGAGCAGGTCACCCAATCCCATCTGGCTGGCCTCGGCCTGTTCTGCCGGTTGCCCGCTCACCGGCTCCCAATCCAGCGCTCGGGGCGTCGGGGCCGGTGGTGGTCCGAACACCTGGACCTCTCGCTGAATCGCCGAAACGCCCTCGGTGTCTTCTGGACCCCGTGGTGGGTCGTCTTCTGAGTCCTGTTGCGGGGTCTGTTTCGGGGTCTCGCCGGTGACGTCATCCTCGACGGCCTCCGACGAGCCTGCTGGCGGTGGCACCAGCATCGGGTAGGTCAGCGTTGAAGCGGACGATCTGTCCGGAGTGTCCGCTTCCTGGCGGTGAACTGCACTGGCCTGCTCGGAACCACGATCGGCGCCCTGGCGCGCCTCGGCGGCGGGCGCCTCGACGGCATCCAGTTCCACCGTTTCCACCGTGCGAACCCTGGCGGCTTCCTCGGCGCGCCGCCGGCCGGACCGTCCCGCGGACAACGCCGATGCGGGGAGCAGGTCACTCACGGATAACACAGTTCCCGCCGCACCGCGGCGATGCCGTGCTCTGGACTGCCACGGATCACGTCCGCCCGACGACTCGGCATCCAGCGCCGCATCCGTCGTTTTGATCACCGGCTGCGCCACCGCCTTGGGCTCGACCGGCTCCGCCGGGGTCGCGGTGGACGCCACCAGGGAGATGTCCACCGCCGCAGGCGCCTGCAGCTGGACGCGGTGCGCGACAGCCACTTCCGCCGCGTCGACGGTCTCGGCAACGTCCGCCCCAGCGGCCTGCACCTCGGTAGCTTGCGTTTGGACGACGGCTGGCTCAGCGACGTCTGCTTCAGGCAATTTCACCTGGGCAATCCCCACCTCGGCGACCTGATGCGCCGGCGATTCAGCCATGATCCCGATAGGCAACGGGCCGGTATCCGCGTCAAATCCGGGACTGCATGTCCCAGCATTACCCAACAGCCCGGCGACCTGGCCGATCAAGTGCGCTTGCTCACGCCGAGCGGATCCGCAGTTGTCCAGCAGGGTGGCTCGCGCGGCCTCGACGTCACGGCGATGGCGAGTCTCAGCGGCTCGGGCTGCGCGCATGCAGTGCAGGGCATCGGCGAACTCATCCCTGGCCTCATGGACGTGGGACAGGCCCTCTAGGCATTCGGCCAGGACCGCGTCCACGCCGTAGCGTTGAGCGCCTTCCACTGCATCAGCGAGCAGCGTCAGCGCCGGCTCGTGGCGGCCTTCGGCCAGATGTACCTGGGTAGCCAGGGCTAGCCGCAGCCTGCCGACCGCGCCGGCAGCGGCGGCCCGCACCGGCCGCCGCAGCAGCGGCCGCACTTCCTGCAAGGCGGTCTCACCGGAGCCGCGGGCGAGCAAGCTGAGCGTCAGCTCGAGCATCAAGCGTGCGCTCACCTCGCCGCTGTCGTGATCAGGGTCGGCCAGACCAGCCAGCAGGTCGCGACCCTGCCGCGCCTTGGCCTCGGCCGCTGCCGCCTCGCCCCGGCTCCGCTGGTAGGCCGCGTCGGTGGCTCGCACCGCGGCCCGCAGCAGCAGTGCAGTGTCGTGATCGAGAGCCGGGTCCTCGCGGTACAGCTCGTCAGCTTCATCAAGCGCCGATGTGACAAGGTCGTCACGACCGAGTGCCGCGGATGCCTCGGCCACCGCCACGAGCGCCCCGCCCCGCAGCACCGGAGCAACGTCATCACCAGCGGCCAGCACCGCCCGCACCGCGCCGAGCGCGGTGACCGGCTCCCCCAGCGCGGCCGCGCAATGCGCTAACTCGACGTGCAGCTCATGTCGTAACGCTTGCGGAGTGTCACCGTCTCGGACCGCCGGGAACAGACGATGGGCCGCTTCCCCGTACCGACCGAGCCGGTTGAGTGCGAACACGGCGATGTAATCTGCGCGCAGCACTGCCATCGAGTCGTCCTGCGCGGCAGTCACCGCCCGATCGGCCAGCAAGAGCGCCAGCTCGGGCGCTCGCCAACGCAGCAGCATCGCCGATTCCACCAGCGATGCGGCCTCGCCCCCATTGGGGCCTCCGTTGGGCGCCATGCCGGCCCGGACCTCACGCGCCGTGCTACTCACCTCCCACCCCCATCGCAGTTGCCGATCATCGACCGCCGCATCCCGGTCAGTCCCGGGTCAATCTGCGGTAGGTCACGCGGTGTGGTCGCGCCGCCTCCGCTCCGAGTCTTTCGATCTTGTGCTGCTCGTAGGCCTCAAAGTTGCCCTCGAACCAGAACCAGGAGGCGGGATTCTCCTCCGTGCCCTCCCAACTGAGAATGTGGGTCACCACCCGGTCCAGAAACCACCGGTCGTGGGAGATCACGACAGCACAACCGGGGAACCGTTCCAGCGCGTTTTCCAATGAGCTCAACGTCTCGACATCGAGGTCGTTGGTAGGCTCATCGAGCAAGATCAGGTTGCCGCCTTGCTTGAGGGTCAGTGCGAGGTTGAGCCGGTTGCGTTCGCCGCCGGAGAGAATCCCGGCCGGTTTCTGCTGATCGGGGCCCTTGAAGCCGAAGGAGCTGACATACGCCCGCGAGGGCATCTCGGTGTTACCGACCTGGATGTGGTCCAAGCCGTCGGAGACTACCTCGAAGACCGTCTTGGTGGGATCAATGCCCGCACGTTCCTGATCGACGTAGGACAGCTTCACCGTCTCACCAACCCGGACCGTCCCGGAGTCGGGCTCTTCCAAGCCGACGATGGTCTTGAACAAGGTCGTCTTGCCGACGCCGTTGGGACCGATGACCCCCACGATGCCGTTACGGGGCAGGGTGAAAGACAGATCCTTGATCAGCATCCGGTGGTCGTAACCCTTGTCCAGGTGCGACACCTCCACCACGACGTTGCCTAGCCTGGGTCCCGCTGGGATCTGGATCTCCTCGAAGTCCAGCTTGCGACTGCGCTCGGCTTCGACTGCCATCTCTTCATAACGCTGGAGCCGGGCTCGGGATTTGGCTTGCCGAGCTTTTGCCCCCGATCGCACCCAGGCGAGCTCGTCGCGCAGGCGTTTCTGCAGCTTCTGGTCCTTCCGGCCCTGGACATCGAGGCGGTCGGCCTTCTTCTCCAAGTAGGTGGAGTAGTTGCCCTCGTAGGGGTAGGCCCGGCCACGATCGAGCTCAAGGATCCACTGGGCGACGTTGTCCAGGAAGTACCGGTCGTGGGTCACAGCCAGGACCGCACCCGGGTAGCCGGCCAGGAACTGCTCCAGCCACAGCACGCTCTCAGCGTCCAGGTGGTTGGTGGGTTCGTCGAGCAGCAGCAGATCGGGTTTGGACAGCAGCAGCCTGCACAGCGCGACCCGGCGCCGTTCTCCACCAGAGAGGTGACTCACCGGCTCGTCGGGCGGCGGGCATCGCAGCGCATCCATGGCCTGCTCCAGCTGGGAATCCAGATCCCACGCGTCGGCGTAATCGAGTTCCTCTTGTAGTCGTCCCATCTCCTCCATGAGCTCATCGGAGTAGTCGGTGGCCATCTTCTCGGCTATCTCGTTGAACCGGTCCAGCTTGGCCTTGATCTCGCCCAAGCCCTCCTCAACGTTGCCCAGGACCGACTTGCCCTCGTTCAACGGGGGCTCTTGCTCCAGGATGCCCACCGTCGCACCGGGCGCCAGGAAGGCCTCGCCGTTGTTCGGTTGATCGAGCCCAGCCATGATCCTCAGAACGCTGGACTTGCCGGCTCCGTTGGGCCCGACCACGCCGATCTTCGCGCCGGGAATGAACGCGAGGGTGACACCGTCGAGGATGACCTTGTCGCCGTGCGCTTTGCGCACTTGCTTCATGGTGTAGATGAACTCCGCCACGGGCGCGATCGTAGAGGGCGGCGCCGGGGCAGGGCAGCGCGGCCGACCGCCGCTGTGCCCCGGCAGGTACCCCTCAGGTGGACACCGCAACCAACGGGCGAGCCACGTCGGTCAAGTTGCGCTGGCTCAGCTCCTCCGGCAGGCCCCCATCGTCGAGCAGCTCCGACCCGATCTCGGCGGGTGACTCGGGGCAGCTGTCGTCTCCGGAGCGAGGACGCTCCTCCCGGCGCGGCTTACGCACGGTGGCAGCGCAACGAGCCAGATCTGGTCCGATCGCGCTCGCCTCCAGTTCGACGACCGATCGCCGCTCGCCTTGCTCAGTGATCCACTCCCGGGTGCGCAGCTTGCCTCTGACGATCACCGGGTCACCTTTGACCAGGGAGGCGGCGTTCTCGGCGAGCCTGCGCCAGCAGCTCGCCGATAGATACAGACTCTCGCCATCGACCCACGATTCGGATGAGCTATCGAACCGACGCTCATTGCATGCAACCCTGAAGTTGAGCACGAGCGTCCCGTCTGGACCGACCCGGCGCGGTCGCATGTCGCTGACCAGCGTTCCCACCACGGTCACCGGTGTCTCTCTCATTTCACCAACCCTCCTGCGTAGCTATCCCCGCTCCAGGCGGAGAGCCGACCCCGTCGGCCGGTAGGACCAGGCTGCGCGACCAAGGCTCGCACCGGTAGCCACCCATGATCGATATGTGGATGGCGGGGATTGATGTGCACAACTGAGCCGACGCCGCCCGATCGAGCGGCCAGAATGTCGGTGGTCGGTGCTATTCGGGCGGGCGTTGCCGCCGCGCCTCGTGGCTAGGCTTGGCGCCATGGAGACAGCCTTCGGTTTGCAGATTCCCCGCACCCTGGAGGAGGTCTGCGATCCGCGCCGTCTCGCCCTGATCGTCTACGACATGCAGATCGGCGTACTCGGGCAGATCAAGGACGCGGATGTGATCGCCAAGCGTGTCGTGGAGGTTCTCGATGCCGCCCGCTCGGCCGGCGTGCGAGTGATCTTCCTCCGGCACCTGTCGATGCCCAAAGAGCTGATGGGGGTCTTTCAGCTGCGGATGGCGATGGCATGGCAGCGCGTCGACTCGGTGGCGGCGGTCAACCCGTGGTTCCTGCGCGACTCGCCAGGTTTCAACCTCATTCCCGAGCTGGTGCCTCATGCTACCGAGGCCGTCTTCGATAAGGTCACGATGTCGGCATTCGAGGGCACACCGGTCGACATCGTGCTGCGGGATTGCGGCGTGAATGCTTTCGCCATCGTGGGTGTCGCTACCGAGGTCGGCATCGAACCGACGGTGCGCCACGGCGCTGATCTCGGTTACATCCCCGTCGTGGTCACCGACGCCTGCGGTGCCGGTGACGAGGAAGCCGGCCGCCGCTCGATCAGCAGCCTGAAGTACGCCGGCGACGCCCTGTTCACCGACACGGCCAGTCTCTGCCGCATTCTGCGCGGTCAGTGACGCGATCCGGGCAGCCGGTGCCGTCGCTCGCCGAGTCAACCTTCGAGCACCGACCATCGTGTCGCAGAG
Organism: Pseudonocardiaceae bacterium; assembly: GCA_035606945.1. Classification (GTDB taxonomy): domain Bacteria; phylum Actinomycetota; class Actinomycetes; order Mycobacteriales; family Pseudonocardiaceae. The sequence goes on along the minus strand of DATNDR010000036.1, from coordinate 133,071 downwards.
TTCGACAGCGATGATTGCAATGCGGTCTTAAGCAGCCGTGGGATCGAACTCCGTGACAGCCAAATCGATCGCCAGCTGACGTGGTCCGCCGGGTACTTGCTGCCGGCTGGCCGACCACCGCCAGCGCTTCGCCTGCGCCGATGGTCAGGTCGACGCTGTGCAACACCGGCTCGGGTGGGGAATAGTCGAACCCGGTTGAGCCGCTGAATGCGAGGTCGGTGCCACTGCTCGCTAGTCTGCTCACGAGCGCCCAGCAGCGCACGCCCCCGTAGCTCAGCCGGATAGAGCAAGCGACTTCTAATCGCTAGGCCGCAGGTTCGAGTCCTGCCGGGGGCGCTAGCTGCATCAACGGACACTGTTCCGCGAGCACACCGCCGGTAGGCCACTGCGACGGACGCGCCGGCGCCTCCCCGCAATGGGTCTGATCGATACTGGCCCCCGTGGCGGCGGACTAGCCTCGGCGCATGAGCACGATCCAGCCAGGAGCAACGCCGAACTGGCGCACCGATGGGGTGCGGGTCATCCCCGGCGACGCGTTGGATACCAACACCCCGCAGACACCCGGGATGACTCGCGCTGCCGCGGTCACCCATGCCCGGACCGGCTCCCAGAAGCTGTGGGCTGGGACCGCCACGATCCACCCGGGCGCGAAGACCGAGGCGCACCATCACGGCGAGCTGGAGAGCGTGATTTACGTGATCCGCGGCCTGGCCCGGATGCGATGGGGCTCCAACCTGGAATTCACCGCCGAAGCCGGCCCCGGCGGGTTCATCTTCGTACCGCCGTTCGTGCCGCACCAAGAGATCAACGCCCTCGACGACGAGCCGCTGGAGTGCGTGGTGACTCGCAGCGGACAGGAGCCGATCGTGGTGAACCTGGACATCGACGGGGTAACCAAGCCCGAACACGTGCCGTGGATCGATCCGACCCACCCGGTGGTCCGCTGAACACTGTGACCTGCCCGTCAGCCCAGGCCGATGGTGATCCGGGGATGCTGGTCGGGGTCCAGCCAGCGCAGCAGGGCGAGCTCAGAGGCTCGGGGCACCTCCACGCAGCCCTGCGAGGGCACCCCGGCGTCGACGTGCACGAAGAACGCCGATCCCGCTCCCGGACGCACCGGCGCGGTGTTGTACCCGATCACCACCGCGTAGTCGTAGCTCGGGCCGGCCCGGCCCAGGTTCTCCCCGGCGCTCTCGTTGAAGTCGCAGGTTCCCGGCACGCAGTGCCGGTAGGTGTTGTAGCTGGCGCTGCGTGGATCGCTGACCCACCAGTCGCTGGTACCGACCTGACGATACGGCATCCGGGTACCCGGGTTGGGCTGGCGGCCGAACGCGGACGGCAAGTCAAACGTTCCTCGCGGGGTACGGTTGACCGTCTCATCGGCGGCGCCGACACCATCGGTGCCCACCCGGACGGTGACCGGACCTAGCACACCGGCCCACTGGCCGCCCGACTCGCGCCGCCAGCCACGCAGCACACCGGAGGTACTGCTGGCGCTGGGCACCAACACGGTGACCAGCTGGGTGACCTCGGTCGGGGGAACCGGAACACCCGGCGGAAGGCCGGAGCCCGCTGCCGCGGCGCTAGCCGCGTGGGCGACCGACCTGGCAACGGCGGACGGCGCCTCGGTGCCCGCGCCACCGGCCAAGCCGAGCGCGATCACCATCCCGTACACCAGCCGCCGGGGGCCGAATTCGTCCACCGGCGCAGTGTGCCAAGCGCCGCATTGCGCGCTGCGACCCGGCTCGGCGAGCTGTCAACATCACCACAGTCAGAGTCGCCGGCAGCTGCCGGCACCGCGGGGCAACCCGGAACCGCTCGTCAGTACACCTTGAGGTAGGTGAAGCTGACGCTATTGCTCTTGTCGCCCTTCTCCTCGACCGTCACGTCGACCGTGCCGGAACCGCTCGGGACGCTCGCCTCGATAGTCCCGGTACTGTTGATCTTGAATGGCACTGACTGGTCGCCGAAGTACAGCGTCTGCGCCGCGTCCAAACCGTCGCCCTTGATGAGCACCGGGGTGTCGGGCAGCGCCGAAGCCGGGATAACACTGTCGATCTTCATGAGACTCCTCTTCGCGAAGGTCAATGGTCGTGAATTCCCTCATGAAGTACCCACTTATGAGCCGACGCAGCCGCCGTACCCCCGTTTTGATCGGCGTGCGCGTCCACTCTGAAGAGGCCGGAGCCCGCCGACGGCTGTTAGGCTCTGAACCCCCTAGTTCCGTGGCCACGAGGAGCACCAGAGATGGCCCGCTGGAACCTGCCACCCGGGGAAATCCCGTCGGCCTGGTTCAACGTCGTCCCACACCTGCCGGCTCCGCTCCAGCCGCCGTTACATCCGGCGACCCGGCAGCCGCTAGGCCCCGATGACCTGGCGCCACTGTTCCCGGCCGCGCTCATCGAGCAGGAGATGACAGCTGCGCCCTGGATCGACGTGCCAGGTGAGGTGCTCGACATTCTGCGGCTGTGGCGCCCCACCCCGTTGGTGCGCGCGATCCGGCTGGAGCGCGCCCTGGGCACTCCGGCCCGGATCTACTTCAAGGACGAGTCCGGCTCCCCGGCGGGCAGCCACAAGCCGAACACAGCTGTACCGCAGGCGTATTACAACGCCCGAGACGGCGTGCGCAGGCTGACCACCGAGACCGGCGCCGGCCAATGGGGTACCGCACTGGCCTTCGCCTGCGCCCAGTTCGATCTGGAATGCATGGTGTACATGGTCCGGGTCAGCTTCGAGCAGAAGCCGTACCGGCGGGTGATCATGGAGACGTGGGGCAGCTCGGTGGTGCCCTCCCCCATCGACCACCCCGACCATCCCGGCTCGCTCGGCACTGCGATCTCCGACGCAGTGCGCGACGCCGCAAGCCGGCCGGACACGCACTACTCGCTCGGTTCGGTGCTCAATCACGTGCTGCTGCACCAGACGCTGATCGGGCTCGAGGCCCGTGAACAACTCACCTTGGCCGGAGAGCTGCTGCCTGATGTGGTGATCGCGCCGTGCGGTGGCGGATCCAATCTCGGGGGCATCACGTTGCCGTTCGTGCCCGACGCGGGGGTACGGCTGCTCGCCGTCGAGCCGCTGTCCTGCCCCACGCTGACCCAGGGTCGGTTCGACTACGACTTCGGAGACGCCGCCGGGTACACGCCGCTGTTGCCGATGTACACGCTGGGCCATGACTTCGTGCCGCCGAGCATCCACGCCGGGGGGTTGCGCTACCACGGGGATAGCCCGTTAATCTCGGCGCTGGTCCGCGACGGCCGGATGGAAGCGGCAGCATACCCGCAGGGGAAAGTTTTCGAGGCGGCGGTGCAGTTCGCCCGCATCGAGGGGAAGTTAGCCGCGCCCGAGGCTGCGCACGCGATCCGCGCCGTCATCGACGAGGCGCTCGCCGCCAAGGAGACCGGCGAGGAGAAAGTCATCCTGTTCAACTATTGCGGCCACGGGTTGCTCGACCTGTCGGCGTATGACGACTACCTCCAGGGCCGGCTGCCCGACGAGCGCGGCTAAACCGGCAGAGGTATACCGTAACAGTGTTATTGTTGCGACGTGGGACGCACCGGGAAGACAGCGTTGGTCACCGGCGCCTCAGCCGGGTTGGGGGCAGGCTTCGCACGGCTGTTTGCTCAGGATCATCACGACCTGGTCCTGGTCGCCCGGCGCCGTGACAAGCTCGATCAGCTGGCCACCGAATTACGGCAGGCGCACGGCATTCAGGCCACCGTCATCGCCGCTGATCTGACTGATCCGAAGGCGCCGCTGCATCTGCACGAGGAACTCCTGCGGGCCGGGATCGAGGTGGAGTTCCTCGTGAACAATGCCGGTTTCGGAACCAACGGAGCTTTTGCCGAACTCGAGCTCGCACGCCAACTCGACATGGTGGAGCTCAACGTCAAGGCGCTCGTGCACCTGACAGGTCTGGTCCTGCCAGCCATGATCGCGCGCCGGAGCGGCCGCATTCTCAACGTCGGCTCGGGCGCAGGCTTCCTGCCAGGACCTTTCATGGCGACGTACTACGCCTCGAAGGCGTTCGTGGTGAGCTTCACCGAGGCACTCAGCTACGAACTGCGTGGCACGGGCGTCACGGCCACCGTGCTGTGCCCTGGTCCGACGGAGACCGAGTTCGCGCAGGTAGCAGGCGCCATCAGCGCGGCGATGTTCAAGACTGCAGCAGACGCCGCGACGGTCGCCCGGTACGGCTACCGCGCGATGCTGGCCGGCAAGACGGTCGCGGTTCCGGGGATCACCATGAAGCTGTCTCTCCAATCGCTGCGCGCTAGTCCGCGGTCGGTGATGCGTGTCCTTGCCGCGCGATTGAACAAGCCTGCATGAAGCTGCTGATGATGGCCGACACCCACGTTCCGCGCCGCGCCCGGGACCTGCCCGAGCAGCTGTGGCGGGCCGTCGGCGAAACTGACGTCGTCATACACGCCGGAGACTGGGTGTGCGTCGAGTTGCTCGATGCCCTGCTGGCGCGAACCCGCCGGTTGATCGGCGTGTTCGGCAACAACGATGGGCCGTCACTACGCGCCCGGTTACCCGAGGTGGCGACGGCCGACTTGGACGGCGTGCGATTGGCGGTCGTGCACGAGACCGGAGCGGCACGCGGCCGGGAGCAGCGCTGCGCCGCCCGCTTTCCCGACTTCGACGTAGTGGTCTTCGGGCACAGCCACATCCCGTGGGACACCGCCGCGCCCACCGGCTTGCGGCTGCTGAACCCGGGATCCCCCACCGACCGGCGGCGCCAGCCGACCTGCAGCTGGATGACCGCGGAGATCAACGACGGACGCCTGGACCGGGTACAGTTGCACCGACGTGAGCCGGTCGGCGCATGATCGACTCAAGCCCGGCTAGCTGGTAGATCGGCCAGCAGTAGTCCACTGCGCGGCTTGGGAGTGAAATAGGTGCTCTTGCGCGGCATCCGCCGACCTTGTTCATGTACGGCGAGCACGTCGGCGAGCGGCACCGCGGCCAACTGCACCACGACGTCGACGTGCGGCCCCGCCGGATGCCCCGCTGGTAGGGCACGCACCCGGGGGCCCTCCGGGTCGATGCCCAACGCATCGGCGATGAGCAACCGCTCCACCAGCGCGTGATCGATGCGGGGCGTGGGTTCGCCGGGCCCGGGTTCGGGCAGGGCGACGAGCAAGTCGCCGCCGCGGGCCCGGACCACCACGCAGCCAGGCTGCGTCGGTGGACCCAACCCACGGGCCTCGCGCACCGCCAAGCCGACCCGGCGCCAGGCGGTAGCCAGATCGTCGCACCGCAGGCCGGTACCGACCAGGGTCCGGTGGATCGCGCCGATGCGCAGCGCAGGTCCCGCGGTGACCAGGGCGAGCAGCGCGGACCGATCGCTGGCCGCCGCAGCGGCCACCCGGTGATTCCCGTCGGCGACCAGCAGCGGGCTGCCGGCTACCGCGGCGAGTACCGCGTCCTGCTCGGTCCCGGGGCCCAGCAACCACAACTGGTGCGTCCGGCCACCGGAGTCGGTGGTCGACACGGCCGGTGCTCCTACGCCGCGGATGCTGCCCACCACGGCTGCGGTCAGCCGTTCACCCCCGCTGACCGGGACGAGCATCGCTGCGCTGGTTGCGCAGCCGAGGCCGGCGAGCACCGCGACGCGTTCGGCCACCACCTGCGGATAGATCTCCTCGCTGTGCCGGACGAAGGACATCCCGCGGGGGTCCACAGCCGCCGGATCGACCAGACACAACACCCCGACCACCATGCCGTCGGGGCCCTCCACCCGGTATGGCGCCACCACATCGGCCACCGGGCGGTACGCGCTGGCGCGCAGCCGGTCCAGGGCTTGCCGGGCCGCAGGCAGCGCATCGACCAACGACTGCCCGCCGGCCAGCGCTGCCGGCGTGCGATGCGGATGCTGCACGGCGAGCAACGTGTCGCCCGACGGTGATTGGGCCAGCGCCGCCACCACCTCGGCCGCGTCGGCGAACTCATCGACGTCAGGTCCGGGTACACGATTCGTGACCACCCAGCCATGTCTGATGGCGTGTACCCACCGTGTCATCCCGGGCTCCCGCTCCCCTGCAGCCCTCAGACTGGTCAGATCCCCGCGACGGCGGCGAGAGCGAGACCCAGCACAAGCAGCGGGCCGGCAACCCGCAGGTGGACAAACGCCAGCGCGGCGAACCACAGCGGCCACACCGGCACCGGCTGCGGTGGCTCATGCGGGCGGGGTCGGCGGAACCACGACCACACCGTGACCAGCCGGTAGAGCCCACCCAGCGCCAGCAGCGCCGGCCAGGGCAACGCGCCGACGAGCACGCAGACCACGATCAGCAGATAGAAGCCCGCCATCAGGGCCAGCGTGACGGCCCGGGCCCGCCGCTCGCCCAGCAGCACCGGCAGGGTATGGATTCCCAGCGGCCCGTCGTAGGCAATCTTGTCGGTGTGCTTGCCCATCAGCACCGAGGTGCACAACAGCGCATAGGGCAACGACGCCAGCAACACTTGCCAGCTGATCGATCCGACTGCCGCGTAATACGTGCCGCCGACCATCAGCGGTCCCCACACCACGAGCACGTCCAGCTCCCCCAGGCCGTGCTTTTTCAGCCGCAACGGCGGCGCGGTGTACGCCACCGACAGGATGAAGCCAGCCACCGCGAATACCACCACGGGCCAGCCCCGCGCCAACGCGAGCACCACGAGGATGACCAGGTCGACGGCGTTGACCAGCAGTACCGAGGCGATCAACGCGCGGCGGGTGACCAGACCGGACAGGATCGGGTGCGGGGCATACAGCGCCCTCGGGTAGTTCGCGGTGTCCGAGCCGGCAGTGGTGTCGTACAGGTCGTTCATCAGGTTGTTCGCCACATGCGCCAGGGTGATCCCGATGACGGCCAGGACGAGCAAGCGCCAGTCGACACCAGGCGCGCGAGCCGCGAGCAGCCCCGCCACCAATCCGGCGACCAGCGTCATGGGCAGCACAGCGGCGCGGGACACCACGATCCAGCGGGTCACCACGTCAATCGGACCATCCGGCGGGTTGGTGGTGAGCAGCGCGTAGCGCCACGCGCTCACCCGGCCCCGCACCCCAACACCCGTCACCCCCCGAGTGTGCACCCCCCCCCGTCCCGACATGGAGACATATCGGCGTATAGCTGGCCTCAGCGAGCCCGATATGTCTCCATGTCGGGCAAGGGGCCGCCCCACCAGGCAGCGCGGGCTGCGCGTCGGGATCGGCGTCGGCACTGGCGATCTGGATGTCGTGGGGCATGCACAGGTGCATCACGCCGCGCCGGGTCATCGTGATACGGCGAGGACTAACCGCACCGGTCCTGGCACCGCCGTAGCCTTCCATGATGCCGTTGATGCCATCGCCGGGAATCGGAAATCGTGTCGACGCCCCAGTTCACCAGCGCTCGATCAGGCCTGGGCCGCAATCCGGTGCATAACCGCTGACCACCCGCATCCCACACCGCACAACCGCGTTTCACACCCCACCACGCCGGGTAGCCCAATCTGACAGACCATCTGCCCGACATGGAGACATATCGGACCGCGCGGGCCACTCACGAGCCCGACATGTCTCCATGTCGGGCTGAGGATGGGACTGGGACGTGCAAATGGACGGGCACTAAAAGGATGCACGGAAGGGGGATTTCGCGCATGGGATTCCAGGTAACCGAGGTACAGAAGTGCCTCAAGGGTTTTAATTATCCAGGGTCGTCGGACCAGCTGGCTCGCCATGCCGAGGACCACGGCGCCGGCGACGATCTGGTAGCGGCGTTGCGCGGTTTGCGCAAGGACTCTTTCGACGGCCCTAACGCTGTCATGCACAGCTTGAGCGAGGCCGACGTGCTCGGCGGATCCACCAGCTAGGGCACCGTACTTGCGCTGGTCCGAGGTGTAGCGCGAACGCGGGCGGGTACTCGTCCGTCGTCGAGCGTGGCCTTGGCACACGCGATCTTGCTACCGCGTACGGAGGAGCGGACTCAATGCCGGACATCACCCAGCTGATCCTGGACGACCACGACACCTTCCGGCGGCAGTTCGCCGCACTCGACGATGCGGACGGTCCTGATGCGCTACGCGCGATTTGGACACCCCTGGCGGATCTCCTCGAGGTGCACGCAGCTGCCGAAGAAACGATCTTCTACCCGCAGTTGCTGCACCGCGGCGACGATGCCGAGGATGAAACCGTCGACGCGATCGGTGACCACAACGACATCCGGGATGGCGTGCGGGAAGCAGACCGCCACCCGATCGGCAGCCCGAAGTGGTGGGACGGCGTATGGCAGGCCCGCCGGGCCAACAGCGATCACATGGCGGAAGAGGAAGACGACGCCCTCGCCGACTTCCGGCGAAACACCCCGATGAGTGTGCGCGAGGACCTGGGGCGCCAATTCAACGAGTTCAAGACCGACCATGCCGGTGCCCAGGGCATCGACACCGACGACAAGGACCCAGAGGGGTACGTCAGCGAAGTGCAGGCGGAGATTTCTCAGGGCAAAGCCAGCTCGCTGGGTATCGGCAGTTTGAAGGGACGTTGACGATGACGGATCATCTCCTACGTTCATATGCACCGATACCGGCCGCCGGTTGGCGGCAGATCGACGATGAAGCGAAATCACGCCTGACTCCCCGCCTGGCAGCGCGGCGGATGGTCGACTGGTCCGGGCCGCACGGGTGGACGCATTCGGCCACTAATCTGGGCCGGACCGCGCTCTTGGAGACCACACCACCGGGGACGAAGTCCGAAACGGTCATCGCCCGGCAGCGGCGGGTTCTGCCGCTGAGCGAATTCCGGGTGAGCTTCACGGTGGAATGCTCCGGGCTACAGGATGCCGAACGCGGCGCCGCCGATGTGGACTACGCCGATCTCGACCGCGCCGCCTACGACGCCGCGTTGATCGAGAACCGGGCCGTTTTTCACGGCTGGCCGGATGCCGGGATCAGCGGGCTCACCGAGTCCAGCGCGCATCCCTCGTTGGCCTTGGGGCAGGACGTCAACGCGTACCCGCATGCCGTGGCCAAAGCAACCGATGTGCTGCGCCAAGCAGGCATCGAGGGCCCGTATGCACTGGCCATCGGCCCGGACGGGTACATCCGCATCCTGGAGTCGACCGAGCGCGGTGGCTACCCCCTCCAGCAGCACCTGAGCCGGATCGTCGGCGGAGACATCGTCTGGGCTCCAGGACTGGACGGAGCGTTGGTGGTGAGCAAGCGCGGCGGCGACTTCGTCCTGGACGTAGGCCAGGATTTCTCGATCGGCTATATCCGCCACGATGCCGAGCTGGTGACACTTTACCTGGAAGAAAGCTTCAGCTTCCGCGTCAACGAGCCGGACGCAGTGGTGGTCCTCACCGAGGGGTAGCTAGCCGGCAGCGGTAGCTCCGATCTGGTGGTATCGGTGAGTTTGGCTCGCGAGGGGGTGGGTAACCGATTGATACTGATTGATTCGGATAAGCAAGAGGGCCTGGCGGAAGGAACTTACCGAATCGTTCTCTCCAGGGCCTGATGAGGAGAGTGCCATGTCGACGACAAAACCTTCAGTAGGTGGTAGCGCGTACGCCCGCAATGGGTCAGGCCTGGCGATGCAGCGCAGCCGTGGCGCCACGAGCGGCTTCTTACTCGTACTGCTCGGTATCTGGGGTGCCATCATCCCCTTCATCGGGCCGTACTTCGGCTACGCCTTCGGCGTGACGACCCCTTGGTTCTTCACTTACGATCGGCTGTGGCTGAGCGTCCTGCCCGGCATAGCGGTATTTCTCGGTGGCCTGATTCTCGGGCCAAGCGCCAATCGCGCCAGTGGAGGCCTCGGCGCGTGGCTGGCGCTTATCGGCGGGATCTGGTTCATCGTCGGGCCGGTGATCAGCCAACTGTGGCAAGTGGGTGGCCTAGGGGCACCAATCGGCACACCGGCGGGCGCGCAGGCGCTGCAGGTGGCCGAACAACTCGGGTATTTCTACGGCCTGGGTGCCGTGGTCACGGCGCTGGCGGGGATCGCACTGGGTCGGATGATGACACGCGCAGTCTGATCGCGGGCACGATCAGCACAGCACCGAAGAACACCGCACCGGCTCGCCGGTGCGGATCCGCGCTCGACTACCCCGACATGGAGACATATCGGGGTAGTCGACCCTCGATGGACCCCGATACGTCTCCATGTCGGGAGAGGGGGCCGCAGGGGAGGGGACAGGCGAGGAGGACCTTCGTGCTACCTGAGATTCCGCGTGAACTGGCCACCCATCAGGGCTCGGTCGCCTCGGTCTACCTGGACGTCAGCCGTAACCGCGGTGCGGCGCCCCATGAGGTGCGGCTGCGGTGGGAAGCGCTGGCGGAGCAGCTACGCGAGCAGGGAGCCGATGACAAGACCGTCGACGCGGCGGGTGATGCCGCGTTGCAGCACCATGCCCAATCCGGCGGCGCGGGGCGGGCCGTTTTCGCCGGCGACGGGCAAGTGCTCTACGAGGCCGAGCTGCCCGGCCCGCCGCGGCGCGAGCTAGCCCGCTGGGCGACGTTGCCGCATCTGTTGCCGCTGCTGGCGCAGCTGCCCGAGTACGTGCCGCACGTGGTGGTTCGGCTGGGCCGCACGACGGCGACCATCACGGGTTTCGACCGCACCGGTAGGCAAGTGAGTTGCGGGATCGAGGAAGGCGAAAACCACCCGGCGCACAAAGCCGGCGCGGGTGGTGCGGCGCACTACAGCATGCAGCACCGGACCGAGGAGGTGTGGACCCGAAACGCTCGCGCCTTCGCGGCAGACGTCGAGCGTGCGGTCACCACGCTGCACGCCGAACTCATCGTGCTCACCGGCGATGTCCGCGCCCGCAGCCTGGTGCGCCACGCGCTCGGGGAACGCAGCCGCACGATCACCGAGGAGCTGGCGGGTCCCAGTCCTGACGACCGCACGACCGATCACCCCGTCGACGAGGAGGTACGCCGCCTCGCAGCCGTGCGCGCCGCCGAACGAACCCGGGACGTCACGGCGCGCTTCGAGCAGGAACGCGGGCGCACCGGGGGGCTGGCTGTGGAAGGCCTGGGGTCGGTGATCCGGGCGCTGCAGCGCAACCAGGTCAGCGCAGTGCTGCTGCGTGATGACCCGTCTTCGGAACTCCAGATCTGGATCGGTCCCGAGCCGGCGCAACTCGCGCTCACCGAGGAGGAGCTGCGCGAGATCGGCGCACCGGTGCTCGGGCTAGACCGGGCGGATGCCGCGCTGGTCCGCGCGATCGCCGGCACCGGTGCCGAGTTGGTGCTGCTGCGGCACCCCGCCGCCGATACCGAGCCGGACCGGGCGGGCAGTGCGGCAGGCGGTGCGCAACCGCCTGGCGGGCAGCCTGAGTTCGCCGACGGCACAGCCGCGCTGCTCCGGTTCACTACCCCCTCATAGCCGAAGGAGAACTCAGTGCAGCGAGGCAGCGACAAGCACGGGGCGCGCCGGGACGACGCGCTGGCAAAAGACGTCGAGGGCATGATCCGCGGTACCGGCCCGACCCACGCCGAGGAGTGGAAGGACCCAGAGCCGCCGGCCGACGACGACCCTGAGCTCAACACCCGCCAACCGATGGTAGATCGCGGCGAGCAGCCGTAATAAGGGCAGCGGCCGTCATGATCAGCTTCAGGCTGGCTTGAGGGGGTCGTGGCCCAGCGACATCAGCCGGTGCCGCCAACCCGTCGAACCTGCGATCGCCTCGCGATCGCCCCGGCGTTCGGTGTGCACCCGCCGGACCACCCGGCGCATCACCTGTAAGTCGTGGGCGTTGAGGTCGGTCCGGCGCTTGCCGAGGATGTGGAGCACCTGCTGCCCGGTCGGGGTGCCGGCCCGCTCGGGGACGCGTTCGGCCTCCGGGCCTGCCGACCGGGTGCGCAGCCAATCAGCGAGTTCGCGCGACGACATGTTCACCACGCGGTGGAACTCGGCCCACAGTTCGTCGTCGTGCAACGCGGTGTCGGCCATCTGCTGACTCCTTCCGGTGCGGTGCGCGATACCGGGTGCCCTCGTCGATACCGGCGCAAACGTGGATGCCAATGCTGACGATTGAGTGCGCCGCATCGCCGCCGGGCTCAACAACGCACCACCGGCTACCGAGACCATCCCGGGCCGCTCACGACAGCGCCGGCGGGCCGGGAGCGCCAATGCTCGTCGAACTCTGACCGTCCAGGACCTTGCCAATCTCGACGTCGATGACCTCGCCCGCTGGTTCACGGCGCACTACGGGCACGGACCGGGCGTTGCCTACCCCGGCGTCGTGATCGGCTCGACGAACGCTGCGCTGGCACAGATATGCACGCTCACCCGGATGCCCTGGCTGCCCCAGACGGTCATGCTGCCGCTGCAGTGGGAGCCGCGTTGCTGGTCGTCGCTGCCCGCCGCGGGCGCCCTGGGCATCCAGGCAGCTGACGCCTTCCACGGCCGCAACCCGGAGGTCGCGCTGCACCAGAGCCATGATGAGTGGTCTGGTCCCGCCGCGGTGTCCGGTGCGCCCCGGATGCGTGCGAAGCTGCGCCTGCTCCCCGCTGCCTACGTCAGGTTCCTCGATTCGTCACTGGCCACCGGCACAGTAGTGATCTTGTTGCACGACGAGTCCGTGTGGCCGACCACCCGGTTGGGCCAGCGGCACGTGCTGCACATCGGCTCGCGGCACAGCCCGCTGCCAGCGCAGTGGAGGGACGTCGTGATACCGGACGGCTTGTCGCCAGATGCGGAGTTCGGTTTCGACCCAGACCTTGATGCCGACGTGGCACGCTGGTGCGTCGCACACGGACATCCGCTGTACCGGGTGCGGATACCCGACGCGCAGGCACTGCGCCCAGCGGTGACCGCGCTTGCGCGCTACCGCAGCCACCTCCCAGTGCCGGGTGTCTTAGACGTGTTGCGCGTGCTCAGCGACCGCACCGAGGTCACGGTGAACCGCTGCAGCCTTCCTCGAAGATGCTGATTGGTTCTGGCCGCGCCTGGGTAATCCCGGGCCGCGTGAGGCGGGGCTCGACGGGCGTGTGGCAACGGTGCGGGAGCGGTGGGGAGAGATCATGGGCAAGCCAGACCTGCCCGCCAGGGCGGCCGAGGCGGCCGACGAGCTGGACCAGCGGTTCCATCTTGCGTCCGGGCTGCGGCGCCAGATCAACAAGGTCTTCCCTAACCACTGGTCGTTCATGCTCGGGGAGATCGCCCTCTACAGCTTCATCGTGCTCCTGCTGTCGGGCACCTACCTGGCGCTGTACTTCGACCCGTCGTTGGCGGAAGTCAGATACCAGGGCTCATTCGTCCCGTTGCGCGGGATCGAGATGTCCAAGGCATACGAGAGCACCCTGGACCTGTCCTTCGACGTGCGCGGCGGCCTGTTCATCCGCCAGATCCACCACTGGGCGGCACTGATCTTCGTCTCGGCGATGACGGTGCACATGTTCCGCACATTTTTCACCGGAGCCTTCCGCAAACCCCGGGAGACCACCTGGGCGCTGGGCGTGGGGTTGCTCATCCTGGGCATCCTGGAGGGCTTCATCGGCTATTCCCTGCCCGACGACTTGCTGTCCGGCACCGGCCTGCGGATCGGATCCGGCATCGTAATGTCCATCCCGGTGATCGGCACCTGGCTGCAGTGGCTGTTGTGGGGCGGCGAGTATCCCGGCACCGGTGTGATCAGCCCGCGCCTGTACATCGCCCACGTGCTGCTGATCCCGGGGCTTCTGGCGGCGCTGATCGGCGTGCACCTGGCCCTGGTGTGGTACCAGAAGCACACCCAGTTTCCCGGCCCCGGCAAGACCGAGCGAAACGTCATCGGAGTCCGCATCCTTCCCACGTTCGCGTTGAAGTCCACCGGTTTCTTCATCACCAACGTCGGGGTGATTGCCATCATGTCCGGGCTGTTCCAGATCAACCCGATCTGGAACTACGGGCCTTACAATCCTGCGCAGGTCTCGGCCGGGTCGCAGCCGGACTGGTACATGGGGTTCACCGAGGGCCTGCTGCGGCTGTTCCCACCGTGGGAGATCTTCATTTTCGGCAGGTACGACATCCCGCCGGTGTTCTGGGCCGTGGTGCTGATTCCCGGGATCATGAGCATGCTGTTGGTGTTCTATCCGGCGCTGGAACGCAAGCTCACCCACAGCGAGGCCACTCACAACTTGCTCCAGCGCCCTCGCGACGCTCCGGTTCGTACCTCGCTGGGCATGATGGCCATCACCTTCTTCCTGGTGCTGCTCATTTCCGGCGGCAACGATGTCATAGCGTTCGTCTTGCATCTGTCGATCAACGCGTTCATCTGGCTGGCGCGCATCGCGCTGTTACTGCTACCACCGCTGGCCTACTACGTGACCTACCGGATCTGCATCGGCCTGCAGCGCTACGACCGGGAACTGCTCGACCATGGGATTGAGACGGGCATCATCAAGCGGCTGCCGCACGGCGAGTTCATTGAGGTACACCAACCGCTTGGTGGCCTAGACGAGCACAATCACCCGATCCCGCTGCATTATCAGGGAGCCCCGGTGCCCCAGCGGATGAACCAGCTGGGGCTAGCCGGCAAACCGCTGCCAGGTTCGTTGTACCGCCCCGACCCACCGGAGGAGACGGCAGCCTCGGAGGCCGCCCGGGACGGCAGCGGAGTAACTATGCAAGACGCCCGCGACAGCGGCGGAGGCAACGGATTGGCGCGCCGAGATCACTGAGGCCGGCGTTCGATATTTCCGTCACTGACCGCGTGGGTCGTCGGTCATCCCGGTGTCGGCACCGCTGCCGCGGTGTGTCCGCTGCCGCTTGTCGACCACCGAGGGGGTGCCGTACACCTTCTGACCGATTGACGGGTTGACGTAGGCCTCCTTGCGCATCCGACGCGACATCTCGGGGTAGTGCAGTTCGAACGCGGGTCGCTCGGAGCGGATGCGGGGTAGTTCGGTGAAGTTGTGCCGCGGCGGCGGGCAGGAGGTGGCCCATTCCAGCGAGTTGCCATATCCCCACGGGTCGTCGACCGTGACCTGCTCGCCGTAGCGCAGGCTACGGAACACATTCCACAAGAACGGCAGCGTGGAAGCGCCCAGCAGGAATGCGCCAGCCGAGGACACCATGTGCAGCGTGGTGAAGCCATCTGTGGGCAGGTAGTCGGCGTACCGGCGGGGCATCCCCTCGGCGCCCAACCAGTGCATCACCAGAAACGTGAGGTGGAACCCGATGAACGTGGTCCAGAAGTGGAACTTGCCCCACGCCTCGTCGAGCATCCGGCCGGTGATTTTCGGGAACCAGAAGTAGAGCCCGGCGAAGGTTGCGAACACGATGGTGCCGTAGAGCACATAGTGGAAGTGCGCCACTACGAAATAGGTGTCCTCCAGGTTGAAGTCGAGCGCCGGTGAGGCCAGTAGCACCCCGGTCAGGCCGCCGATCAGGAATGTGATCAAAAAGCCGATCGAGAACAGCATGGGACTCTCGAAGGTAAGCTGCCCTCGCCACATCGTGCCGATCCAGTTGAAGAACTTGATGCCGGTAGGTATGGCGATGAGGAACGTGGTAAACGAGAAGAACGGCAGCAGCACGGCACCGGTGGCGAACATGTGGTGCGCCCACACCAGCATCGACAAAATTGTGATCGAAATGGTGGCGTAGACCATGGTCTTGTAACCGAAGAGTGGTTTGCGACTGAATACCGGGAAGATCTCCGTCACAATGCCGAAGAACGGCAGCGCGACGATGTAGACCTCCGGGTGCCCGAAGAACCAGAACAGGTGTTGCCAGAGCACGGCCCCACCGTTGGCCGCATCGAACACGTGCGCCCCCAGTTGCCGATCAGCCTCCAAGCCCAGCAACGCCGCGGTCAGGATCGGGAAGGCAAGCAATACCAGCAGGGACGTGAACAGAATATTCCAGGTAAAGATCGGCATTCGCCACATGGTCATGCCCGGAGCCCGCAGGCAGATGATCGTGGTGACCATGTTGACCGCGGCCAGGATGGTGCCCAGGCCGGACACCACCAATCCCATGATCCATAGGTCCCCACCGACAGCTGGGGAGTGTGCGGCGCTGGTCAGTGGGCTATACGCGTACCAGCCGAAATCCGCCGCGCCGCCCGGGGTGAGGAATCCGGACACCACCATGACACCGCCGAACAGGAATAACCAGTAGGAAAAGGCGTTCAGCCGGGGAAACGCCACGTCCGGCGAACCGATCTGCAGCGGCATAATCAGGTTCGCGAACGCGAACACTGTCGGTGTCGCATACAGCAGTAACATGATCGTGCCGTGAATGGTGAACAACTGGTTGTACTGTTCAGTGGTCAGAAACTGCAGCCCTGGCCGCGCCAGCTCGGCGCGCATCAGCATCGCCATCGCGCCGGCGGCCAAGAAAAAGCCGAACGTGGTGACGATATAGAGCTTGCCGATCTGCTTGTGATCGGTGGTGCGCAGGTAGGCCAGCAGCTGCGAGCCGAGCGGCGCATGGCTAGGGCTTGGTAAGGGCTTAGTGGGCAGAGGTAGCACAGCTGCCACGGGAAACCTCCCTACGCAGTCACGATTGGGGCTTCGGTCACGCCACGGGAGCCAACGCCACCTTCACCCACCCGGGCTCACGGGTGTCGAACGTGCGGTAGGCGCCGACCACATCGTCGATCGGCTCGATCTGGGTCAGCAGCCGCGCCGGGTCGGCAACGCCACTGGCCACCAGGTTCACCAGCTGCGGGATGATCGCTCGGTGCGGGCAGTTGCCCATCTTCACCGTGAGGTTCTTGTTCATCGCGGCGCCGATCGGCCACGTCCGCATCGTCGGCGGGTAGACACCGATGATGCCGATGGTGCCGGCCTTGGCCACTGACTCGACAGCCCATTGCGCGGCTTGCGAGGGAGCGCTGCCGTGTCCCCACGCCGTGCCTGCCCCGCCCGAAGCCTCGCTGATCTCGTCTGTGCGTTGCTCGCCGCTGCCGGAGTGGGCATCTATGCCCACTGCGTCGATCACCCGGTCAGCGCCGGTACCCCCGGTGAGCTCGCGGATCACCGCGACGGGATCCTCATTGCCGAAATGGACTGGTTCGGCGTGCTGAGATCGGGCCGACTCCAGCCGGGCAGCCACGTTGTCCACCGCGATCACTCGGCCCGCGCCCATCCGCCATGCCGAGGCGATCGCCAACTGGCCTACCGGGCCGCAGCCGAAGACCGCCACGGTGTCACCGCCGGACACCTCGGCACACTCCGCGCCGAACCAGGCGGTGGGATAGATGTCGGACAGTACGATCGCCTGCTCGTCGGTCACCTCGTCGGGCAGCGGGATGAGATTCGCCGCCGCGAACGGGATCCGCGCGAAGCTCGCCTGCAGCCCGTTGACCGGTCCCGTCGACTCCGGCCCACCGAAGAAGGAGGTGCCCGCCTCCGGCCCGTTGGGGTTGGCGTTGTCGCACTGCGAGGTGTACCCCGCGCGGCAGTAGACACAGTTCCCGCAGCAGATCGTCGAGGGGATCACCACCCGGTCCCCGGGTACAAATCCGCGGACATTGTCGCCTACCGCCTCGACCACGCCGACGCCTTCGTGGCCCAGCACGGTCCCGGGCACCATGCCAGGCATCGTGCCGCGCACCATATGTAGGTCGGTGCCGCAGATCGCGCTCATCGTCAGCCGCACCACGGCGTCGCCGGGCTGCTCGATTCGCGCATCGGGTACCTCTTCCAGATCGATCTGTCCGGGCGCCTGCCACACCACAGCCTTCATCGCGCGTCCTCCCCGCGGGTCCTGACCCGAGTGACGCCGGCCGCATACCCCAAACCGGCGCGCTACAACCCCCGCACGACAACGTCAAGTTGTGGGGGTGGCGGGGGTTCGAGGGGTGGCACGGGGAACGGTTCCGGCTCCGGATGGACGGGGTCTGGGGGCGGTGGCGGTACAGGCTGGGGATCCGGTACGGGCTCCGGGGGCGGAGGGACCGTGTCCACCCCGGGTCCCGACCGACACGTGTGCCGCATACCGGCAATTCCCCTGGTCATCACCCAAGTGCTCCTTGCTCGATTGTCGCCAGCGGTGTACCCAGCGGCGAGGTTTTGAAGCGGAGTTGCACCCGGTCGTGGTATCCGCCTCGGCGGGCCGGCGACTCGCCCAT
This sequence comes from Pseudonocardiaceae bacterium, assembly GCA_035606945.1. GTDB lineage: Bacteria > Actinomycetota > Actinomycetes > Mycobacteriales > Pseudonocardiaceae. The sequence goes on along the minus strand of DATNDR010000036.1, from coordinate 115,039 downwards.
CCATCCATGGCCCTGCAGCCGGCACCGCACCGGATTAACCTTCCGCGGCAGAAGTAGCGGTTCAGTGTCGGGGGCCGCTATACAAGATCAGGCAACTCGATGACGATCGGCACCCCGACGGGCACCCGGGCGGCAGGAGGTAAAGAGGTCATGAGCCAGGCGCTGATCAGCCGGTACCCGAGATGAGCGGCCCGGTCGCCGGAGTTGGCAGTCCCCGCCGGCGGCAGCAAGAGGCCGCATTGGCTGAGCGAGTGCGGTCATGGCTGGCGTGGTCGATGTTCCTCCTGGCCTTCTGGGTAGTTCTGGATTACTCGTTTAGTTTGGCAGAATTGTTGGTCGGGGCTGGGGTCGCTGCCCTGAGCGCCTTCGTCGTCGAACTGGTCCAATACCAGGCCGCCTCTGAATTCCGTATCCGCATCAAATGGGTAGGGCACGCCTTCCGTTTGCCGCGCCAGGTGCTCCGTGACACGGTCACCGTGCTGGTCGTTCTGTGGCGGCGAGTGATCTCGGGGCAGCAGCCAGCTAGCGGATTTGTGGAAATGCACAACGCGTGGGGGGATGAGTCTGCGTTGGGTACAACTCGGCGCGCGCTGTTGGTGGCAGCGGCGTCGGTGGCGCCCAACACCCTGGCGCTGGGTATCGACCCCGAGCGTGATGTCCTGGTGGCCCACCAGTTGGTCGTCGAGCAGCCACCGAAGGCACGCCGGTGAGCGCTTTCGTGGCTGCTGCCATCGGCATGCTCGTGGCAGTGATTCCCCTGGGGATCGTCGCCTGGCGGGGCAGTTTGATGGAGGCGGTGGTGGCCTACGAAGCTACCAGCTCCGTCGTGGTCATGGTGTTGGTGCTGTTGTGCCAGGGCTTCGGGCGTTCCGCTGAGTTCGAGTTACCCGTGTTGCTGGCCGTGCTGCTGTTGGGCAGCGGGCTGGTTTTCGTGCGGGCTCTGGAGCGTTGGCTGTGATTATCAGGGAGGCCTTCGTTGATGTGTTACTCGCTTTGGCCGTGCTGCTAGTCCTGGCCTCGTCGCTGGGTGTGTTGCTGATGCGGGACATCTACCAGAAGCTGCATTTCTTGACCCCGATGGCGATCGTCGCTCCAGTCTTGGTGGCGCTCGCCGTGCTGGTGCAGGAAGGCTATTCCGAGAAGACCGTGCAGACCTGGCTTACCCTGTTCTTCCTCGCCGTCGCCAGCCCGTTGGTAAGCCATGCCACCATCAGGGCCGCCCGGATCCGGGACACCGGGGACTGGCGCGGGGGCAACAGCGGTGGGAAAGGGTGAGGAAAAGTCATGACCGACGGCGCCTTGGTGATCAGTCCCTATACGGTCACGCCACTGTGGCTGATGGCAGCTCTGCAAGCGAGCCTTCTGATACTGGTCGCCGCGGGCGCAACAGCGGTCGTGCTGGCCCGCGACCCGACCCGCCAGGTCATCATGGTCAGCATCTACGGGGTCCTTCTGGCGCTGCTGTTCATGGTCTTTCAGGCGCCTGACGTCACCCTGTCCGAGCTGACCGTGGGCGCAGTGGCCCTTCCCTTGCTGCTGTTGCTGGCGCTGGCCAAGGTCCGAAGGAACGAGGAATGACACCACGCCAGCGCCGCTGGATCTTCCTCGTCGCCGCGGCCGGAATGCTGGTTTTCTATCTGTGGGGCCTGGTCGGCCTGCCCGGGTTCGGTCATTACCCAGGACCGTATGGGGACATCATCAACGCTGTCGCCGTGGGCCAGACCCACGCCACCGGTGTGGTGTCGGCGGTGAACTTCGAGTACCGCGGCTTTGACACCCTCGGCGAGGAGTTCATCCTCTTCACCGCGGCCACCGGGGTGGCGACCGTGCTACGTCACCTGCGCGAGGAGCGGGACACCGCCGCGGAAGACGAGAACAGCGACCGGCAGGTTCCGGTCACCAGCGATGCCGTCCGCATGGTGACCCTGGCTTTCATCGGGCCAACGCTGGTGGTCGGCTGGTATCTGGCCACCCATGCCCAAACCAGCCCCTCGGGCGGATTCCAGGGCGGTGTGGTCCTGGCCACCGCCTTCGTTTTGGTGTACCTGGCGGGTCAGTTCATCGTGTTCAAACGGCTCAGCCCCGTCGACCTCACCGACGCAGTAGACGCCATCGGCGCCGGGAGCTTCGCTGTGATCGGGGTGGCCGCGCTCGGGACGGGTGCCGCCTACCTGGCCAACTTCCTGCCGCTGGGCAGTTCGCCGGGTGCGGTGAACTCCGCCGGCACTATCGCACTGATCAGTTTCTGTGTGGGCATTGAAGTCGCCGCAGCGTTCGTGCTCATCGCTGGTGAGTTGCTCGAGCAGACCCTCATCATCCGAGAAGGGGACAGATAGGTGCACGTCTTCCCATTTGTGGTGGTGGCCTGGATCTTGATCGTGGGTCTGTACGGCATCATCACCAGCCGGCACCTGATCCACCAGATCGTCTGCTTGATCGTGGTCCAGTCCTCCACCTACGTGCTGCTGCTCGGCGTCGGTTACAAGACCGGCGCGGTCGCGCCCTACTTCTACGACATCCCCCCGAACACGCCAGCCGTGGATCCGGTCGTGCAGGCGCTCGCACTCACCGACGTCGTGGTGGAAGCCGCCGTGACCGCCCTTCTGCTTGCTTTCGCGGTGCAAGCGCACAAGCGGTTCGGGACTCTCGATCCCGAAGAGCTCCGGCAGTTCCAGGGCTGAGCGTCGTACTGTCGTGGATTCCCTTCTACCGCTGGCCGTGGTGGTTCCGCTGCTGGGGGCTGCCGGGATCTCCACCGCCAACCCGCTGTTCGGTCACCGACGGTGGCTGCTCGACGCCGTGGCCATTCTCGTCGCCGCCGCGGTCACCGGCATGCTCGTGACCATCATGCTCGGCACGGTGGACGGCCAGCGGGTGTACTGGTTCGCCGGTTTCCCGCCGGTCCACGGGGTGGCGCTGGGCATCGACTTCGCCGTCGACCAGCTCAACGCGGGTCTGGCGGCCTTGACCGCCCTACTCGTCACCGCCGCCCTGGTCTTTTCCTGGCGCTATTTCGAGCGGGTGGCGACCTACTACCACGCCCTCATGCTGGTCTTCCTGGCGGGAATGGTGGGCTTCTGCCTGACCGGCGACATCTTCGATCTGTTCGTGTGGTTCGAGGTCATGGGGGTGGCCGCCTACGCCCTGACCGCCTACCGCATCGAAGAGCGCGGCCCCATCCAAGGAGCGCTCAACTTCGCCATCACCAACAGCGTGGGCGCTTACCTGTCGCTGTCCGGTATCGCACTCATCTACGGCCGCACCGGCGCGTTGAACATGGCCCAGATCGGTCAAGCCATCGCCGGGCACCCCCCCGACGGGCTGGTCGTGGTGGCCTTCCTGCTCATCCTCATGGGCCTGCTCACCAAGGCCTCCGTCGTGCCCTTCCACTTCTGGCTGGCCGACGCCCACGCCGTGGCCCCCACCCCCGTATGCGTGCTGTTCTCCGGCGTGATGGTCGAACTCGGGCTCTACGGCATCGCCCGGGTCTACTGGTCCATGTTCGCTGCTGGCCTCGGCCACCAGGCCAGCATCACGGCCATCCTGCTGAGCCTTGGGGTCCTCACGGCCGTCGTGGGCGCACTGTTCTGCTTCCGTCAGCGTCACCTCAAACGCCTGTTGGCCTTCTCCACGATCAACCACGCCGGGCTGTTCCTGATCGGCATCGCCCTGCTCACCCCGCTGGGCCTGGCCGGTGCCGCCGTCTACGTCCTCGGCCACGGACTGGTCAAAGCCGCCCTGTTCCTGTGCGTGGGGATCGTCTTGCACCGACTGGGATCGATCAACGAGACCTCTTTGCACGGTCGGGGCAGGCGGCTGCCGCTCACCGGGGCGGTGTTCCTGCTGGCCGCGCTCGGCCTGGCCGACCTGCCCCCCTTCGCGCTGTACCTCGGTGCCGGATGGATCGGACACAGCGGCGACTCCCTGGGGATGCACTGGATCACCGCGGTTGTCATGCTCACTTCCGCGCTGGTGGGAGCAGCCGTGCTCCGAGTCGCCGGCGGTGTGTTCTACGGCATCGGCGATCCGCCCTCGGAGGATCCCCACATGGCCGAGGAGGCCTCCGAAGAAACCTCAGAGACCGACGAAGCCAAAGGCCGCACCCCACTCTCCATGATCGTCCCACCGGCGGTGCTGGTGGGACTGGCGATCGCTGCCGGGCTGCTGCCGCATCTTGGATCCCTGGTGCAGTCCGGCGCCGTCCGCTTCCAGGACCAAGCCGCCTACAACGCCACCGTGCTCGCTGGCGCCCAACTCGCCCACCCGGTGGCCATCATGCCCACCGAAGACGCCGCTCCGACTCTCACCGATGTGATCACGGGCCTGGGCACCGTCGCTGCCAGCCTCGTCCTGGCGCTGATCTCCCTCTACTGGCGTCGCCTGCCCGTCCTGCGCCGAGGATACGAGCCCGGAACCGGCCTGGTAGGGCCGATCCGCAGGTTCCAAAGCGGCGTGGTCAACGACTACGTGACCTGGATGGTTATCGGTCTGGCCTGCCTCGGTGGAGCACTCGCCTTCACCATCATCCGATGATCAACAGCCTGCATTCCCGGACGCCGGTGGCTCGCAAGGCTCGGCTCAGTGCGGTTTGTGCCCGGACCGCGACGGGTGGCCTCGAAGGGCGGGCCATACCTGGTTGATCACGGCCGCAGTAGGCACCGCGATGATGGCTCCCACGATTCCAGCGAGCACGGTACCGACGGCGAAGGACAGGCCAACCGCAAGCGGGTGCAGCCGCACGTAACGTCCGACGATCAACGGCTGGAACAGGTGGGCCTCAAGCTGGCTTTCGACGATCAGGATGCCGAGCAGGATCAGTGCGATCACCCACCCTTGGGCGGTGAAGGTGATCAGCACGGCCAGGCCGCCCGCGACCAGCGCGCCGACGAAGGGAATGAAGCTGCCCAGGAATACCAGCACGCCCAACGGCAGCGCCAACGGCGCGCCTAGGAGGAACATCGCCGCGCCGATCACGATGCCGTGGATGGTGGCAATGACCGCGGTGCCGCGCACGTAACCCGTCGTGGTGGCCCAGGCCGCCCGCCCAGCCGCATCTACTCGACGTGCCTCCCGAGGCGGCAGTGGGCTGATCAGCCAGCGCCAGATCCGCTCGCCGTCGTAAAGCAGGAAAAAGGTGATGAACAGGGCGAGGACGAGGAGGGTGAAGAACTCGATGAAATAACCTGCTCCGGTGGTCAGGTAGCCAACGGCCTCGCTGCGATTACGCTGTATCCAACCGATCACGGAGTTCTCGATCTGATCGAGCTGGAGCTGGCCCACCCCGACACCCGTGAATTCCGCCCGGAGCTGATGGACGGTGCCGACCACTTGCTGGATCAACGACGGTAGTTGCTGGGCGAAGCGGATGCCGACCAGATACCCCAGCCCACCCAGCACGACGGCGGCGAGAAATAGCGTCAGCAGCGCAGACAGCGGTCCGGGCAGCCGGCGGCGCAACAATCCCGCGACCGGTCGCAGCAACGCCGACAGAAACACCGCTGCCAGCAGCGGGACGACAACCAGCGACAGCAGCGCGAGCACGCGCACCGCGGCGTAGGCCACGATCCCCACCAGCAGCAGCCGCCACGACCAGTCAGCAGCGACGACCAGGCTGCGCGGGATGACCGATGTGCTCTCACCACGTGGTGCTCGGCCTCGGGGATTGCCGTTGCGCCGTAGGTGGAGAGCTTCGGTTGGCCGGGTCACTGTCATATCGCCGCCTTTGGCGGCACGGGTGGAGCCGGATCCGCGCGAAGGTCGCGCAGCACGGAGCCGTACCGGTTGATCACCCGTTCCCGCAACGCGGTATCGGTCCGCGGTACCGGCTCGATGAAGATCTCGTCGAGGTCGGCGAACTCGCGCCGCAGTTCGTCGTCGATGCGTACGCACGCACGTTCCACTTCGTCGGCAGACAGTGGATCGGTGAAGTCCACCCGGGCGCAGAGCAACACTTTGTCCGTGCCCGTCAACATGGTAAGGAGATCGACCACCTGCTCGACCTCTGGAGCGGCGCTGAGCCGAACGTATACCGCGCGGACCAGCCGCCGGTCGGCCTGCTGCCCGATGAGCAGTTGCATGTTCGTCCGGCCCAGCAGGTAGGCCACCGTCGCCAGGAGGACGCCGATCAGCAGCGAGGCCAGCCCGTCCCACAAAGCTGAACCGGTGAGCAGGTGCAGCCCGACCCCGGCGAAGGCGAGCAGCAGGCCGATCAGTGCCGCGGTGTCTTCGAGAAACACCGTCTTGACGGTGGGATCATCGGTGCGGCGAAGGTACTCGAGCAAGCGCTGGCCCTCGTAGGCTTGCTCGCGGCGGATCTGGCGTACTGCCCGCGTCCAGGATGTGCCCTCCATAAGGAACGACAGCCCCAAGACGAGAAACGCCACCCAGGCCAGACTCTGGTCCTCACTCGAACCGAGGATGGTGTGCACGCCCTCAAATCCAGAGAACAAGGCACCCGTCACGAATATCGATACCGCGGCGATGAGCGACCAGAAGAACCGCACCTTGCCGTAACCGAACGGGTGGCGCCGGTCGGCTGGCCGCTCCGAGTGCCGCAGCGCGGCCAGCAGCAACCCCTCCGTGGTGGTGTCTGCCACTGAGTGCGCCGCCTCGGCGAGCATGGCGGCCGATCCGGTCAGTATCCCCGCGACAGCTTTCATCACGGCGATCGTCGCGTTGACCATCAACGCGACGACGACGGTCAGGGTGCTCTCCCCGCCGCCGGAGTGGCGTTTCGCGTCCTCCGCGCGGCGGGCAGATCGCGCCCGCGCTGTGTTCATCGGTTGATGTGCCGCCGCCGATCGGCGCGCCGGCGGACCAACTGAGCGCTCATCACCACGATGAGCACACCGGTGACAACCCCAAGCAAGGCGGTCCACTCGTCGTTGGGCGCCCGGAACAGCGAGGTGATGAGCATCCCGATCAGCGCCACCGCCGATACCACGCCGGCGATGAGCTTTGCTCGGCCCAAGTTGCTGTCGTCCTCAAGACCCAGACCGAACACTTCGGCATCCTCGGGTAGGTCGGGGCGTTTGATCTCGCGCTCGCGTTGGTTGGGCATCGGTCGGCGTTCCCGTCGTCGCACTCATTGCGGATGGAGCAGGGCCAGCTCGGCGACACGGCTGCACCGGCGCCTCGCCTGCAGCGGCAGCTGTCTGCGCACACCGGTTTCCCGCAGGCAGGCCGACCTAAACTGCGCCCTCAGGCAGTGCTGGCGACCCCGTGGTGACGCAGTGCCGCGTAGGTCATCGCATCCAGCAGAGCCAGCCAGGACGCTTCCACCACGTTGCCGTGCACGCCGACGGTCGTCCAGGATCCGGTCCCGTCACTGCTGTCCACCAGCACCCGGGTCACCGCATCGGTGCCGGAGGTACCCGGGACGATGCGGACCTTGTAGTCGGATAGCTCCACGGTGTCCAGCCACGCCACGTGCGCACCCAGCGCCTGGCGCAGCGCGCCGTCCAGCGCGTTGACCGGGCCGTTGCCTTCCGCGGTGGCGATCACCCGCTCCCCCGCCACGCGCACCGTCACCGTCGCCTGGGCGACCACCGTGCCGTCCGTGGTGTGGTCGACGATCACTCGGTAGCACTCCAGCGCGAACGGCGGCGCGGGCGGCACCTCATCGACCTCGTGGCGCAACAGGAGCTCGAAGGAAGCGTCGGCGGCTTCGAACGACCAGCCCCGCGACTCGAGATCCTTGACCCGGGCCGTGATCACGCCGACTTCGGCCGAGCGGCCGGCCAGGTCCAGGCCGAGCTCGCCTGCCTTGAGCTCGATGCTGGCCCGGCCGGCCATCTCGGTCACCAGCACGCGCTGCGAGTTGCCGACCACCGCAGGGTCCAGGTGGTTGTACAACTCCGGATCCACCTTGATCGCACTCGCATGCAGCCCCGCCTTGTGAGCGAAGGCCGACCTCCCGACGTAGGCCTGGTGGGTGTCGGGAGCGAGGTTGGCGATCTCGGCCAGCGCGTGCGAGGCACGGGTCAGCTCGGCCATCCCGTGTTCGGGAAGGACCGGCATCCCCAGCTTGGTGGCGAGGTTGCCGATGACGGCGAACAGGTCCGCATTACCCGTCCGCTCGCCGTACCCGTTGGCGGTGCACTGCACGTGAGTCGCCCCGGCCTGTACCGCTGCAACCGAGTTGGCCACCGCGCAGGCGGTGTCGTCCTGGCAGTGGATCCCTACCCGGAAGCCGGTGCGGGCCACCACCTCGGCGACGGTCTCGGCGAGTTGCAGCGGCAGCTGCCCGCCGTTGGTGTCGCAGAGCACGACGACATCAGCACCCGCGGTGACGCCTGCTTCCAGTACCCGCAGCGCGCAGTCGGCGTCGAACGCGTAGCCGTCGAAGAAATGCTCGGCGTCGAGGAAGACCCGCCGGCCCTCGGCCACCAGTAGCGCCACGGTATCGGCGACCATCGCGCAAGCCTGCGCGACATCCACCCGCAACGCCCGCTCCACGTGCCGCCGGTCGGACTTTGCGACCACCGTCACCACCGGAGCCCGGGATGCCAGCAGTGCCTGCACCTGTGGGTCCTGTGCAGCTGTCAGCGTCGCGCGGCGGGTCGAGCCGAAGGCCACCAGGACGGCGTGCTGCAAATCCAGCTCGCCGGCGGCCGCCCGGTGGAAGAACTCGGTATCTTTGGGCAGCGCGCCGGGCCAGCCCCCTTCGATGAAGCCCACGCCCAAGGTGTCCAGCAGCCGTGCAACGGCGAGCTTGTCGGCCACCGAGTAGGAAATCCCCTCTCGCTGCGCGCCGTCGCGCAGCGTGGTGTCGTAGAGGTGGAACTCGTCACCGAGGGGGGTGCCGGCGGGGCTGGTGCGGGACATCGTCGAGGCTCCAAAGGTGTGCTGGCTGGCCAACAAAAAAGACCCCCCGCGGGATGCGAGAGGTCTGCGCGCCGGGCGATGGTGCTTGGCTACCCGACGCGCTCAGCAATAATGACGCCACAACTGATCGTCACGGAAGCTTCCATCGTCACGGGAGTTTCCATCACAGTGCGTGTCACAAGCGCAGTGTGGCATAGCCGGCGGTGGAACACCACCCGCAGGGCGGTCACGGCGTGTGCACTACGTCGGCTCCCGGCCATCCCAGCCACTCCCCGAGGGTGTCGAAGACCGCGGTCGCGGCGCGCTCATCGAGCCTGAGCACGCAGCAACGGGCGACATGCGGGTCGAACACGATGGTGCCGTCGGTCTCCTTGGTCATCAGCAGGTTGCAGAAGTTCATTCCGCTGCTGTGGGTCGTGCATGTGACGGGGATCGCACGGCGTGTGCTGCTCATCGGCATTGCCTCCGGTGGACATACGAAGAAAAGACACGCGCCCTCAGGATTGATCAACAATACCAGTCAAACCGGTCATAATCCCGCCGGGTCGAACAGCGACCCACGCTCGCCGACCGGGGATGGGCGCGCCAAGCGTGCGCCAAGCATCGACCAACTCGCTTGGTCGATGGTGTGAGGGGGCGGGAGTGGTCGACCGCCGGAAATGGAGCACATCATGCGAATTCTGTTCACCAGCCACCCGGCCTACGGGCACGTCAACACGATGCTGCCGCTGGCGCGTCAAGCCCGCAGCGCCGGCCATGAGGTGGCCTTTGCGACCGGCGCCGAATTGGTGCCGGAGCTCGAGCGCCGCGGCTTCGACACCTGGCTGGCCGGGCCCAGCCGAACCGAGGTCGAAGCATGGGTCCACGCCGCTCACCCGAACCTGGAGGAGCTGCCCGTCGAGCAGCGGACGCGCGCAGCGGCACAGGTGCTGTTCGTCGAGTCCGCGGCCAAGCGCGCAGTCGAGCTGATCCCGCGGGCGCAGCAGTGGGAACCCGACATCGTCGTGCACGAGGAAAGCGAGCTGGCCGGCGCGCTCGCCGCTGCGCATACCGGAGCCTGCCACGTCGTCCATGGCCTAGGGCTGATGTCAGTCCGGCTACGCGACCTGCTGGCACCGGGGTTCGAGCGGCTGTGCGAGGAATGGCGGGTGCCCGAGGTCGCTGACGGCCGCAGGGCCAGCACCTACCTGGACATCTGCCCGCCGAGCCTGCGCACCGAAGACGCCCTGGAGGGGCCACGGATCCAGCCGCTGCGCCCGGCCGCGGGCGAGCCGGCGCCCGGCGAGCGACTGCCCGACGCGCTGGCCGCGCTCCCGCGGCTGCAGACCATTCACCTGACTCTGGGCACGGTCTTCAACGAGGCACCGGGCGTCCTCGAAACCGCGATCGCCGGTCTGCGGCAGCTGCCGCTGAACCTGGTCGTCACCAGCGGACCAGGTACGGACCCGGCGCGATTCGGCACCCAGCCCCCGCACGTGCTGATCGAACCGTACATTCCGCACAGCCTGCTGTTGCCGCACTGCCGCCTGGTGGTGTCGCATGGCGGCGCGGGCATCATGCTCAGCGCGCTCTCCCACAGGCTGCCGCAACTGATCCTGCCGCAGGGCGCTGACCAATTCACGAACGCGACGACCTGCCAGTCCGCCGGAGCAGCGTTGGCACTGCGACCCGACGAACTGTCCGCCGACGCGGTGGCCACCGCCGCCGAGCGCTTGCTCACCGAGCCAGCGTTCCGGCACGCCGCGGCCGGTATCCAGGCCGAGATCGACGCCATGCCCAGCGCTGCTGACGTGCTGGCCGTGTTGACTGCGCCGCGGCTGTGGGGTGCGGCAGCTGATTCCGGCGCCGGCTCGCTACCGTTGATGCCATGAGCGACATCGTCGACGACAAGAAGCACATCCGCGGCACAATCGATCTGTCGAACGCAGTGTGGCAGCGCGCCGCAGGCTCCGAGGCGCTCGAGGGCCCGCATCTGGAGATTGCGTTCGTGCAGGACGGCTACGTCGCGATGCGCAGCTCGGAGAATCCGGTGGACTCCGAGACACTGATCTTCACGCCGGCTGAGTGGGAGGCGTTCGTGCTCGGCGCCAAGGATGGCGAATTCGACGTGCTCTGACACGCGCCGATATGGATAGGAGCCAGCTAGAGGCCGGCCCGCTCGACGCGCTGGCTGGAGGAGACCAGGGCTGCTAGGCGGTCACCGATGGCGTGGGTGCCGCCGGGATGGGTGTGATCACGGGTGGCGAGGTCGAAGGCCACCGCAGCCTCCACCCGGCGGGCAGCCTCATCCATACCCAGATGCGCGAGCATGAGCCCGATCGACAGCACCGCAGCCGTCGGATCGGCAATGCCCTGGCCGGCGATGTCCGGGGCAGAGCCGTGCACCGGCTCGAACATGCTGGGATTGCGGCGAGTGACATCGAGGTTACCGCTGGCGGCCAAGCCGATCCCGCCGGTGACGGCGGCCGCGAGGTCGGTCAGGATATCGCCGAACAGGTTGTCGGTGACAATCACGTCGAACCGGCCGGGATCGGTGACCAGGTGGATGGTGGCCGCATCGACGTGCTGGTAGGACACCGTCACATCAGGATGTTGCAGCGACACCTCCTCCACGATGCGCGACCACAGCGATCCGGCGTGGGTGAGCACGTTGGTCTTGTGCACCAGGGTCAGGTGCCGGCGGGGGCGGGCGGCCGCCCTGGCGAAGGCGTCGCGCACCACCCGTTCCACGCCGAAGGCGGTGTTGATGCTGACCTCGGTGGCGATCTCATGCGGGGTGTCCTTGCGCAGCAACCCACCATTGCCTGCATAGGGACCCTCGGTGCCCTCCCGGACCATGATCATGTCGATGCTTCCCGGGTCCGCGATGGGGCTGCGCACCCCGGGGTACAGCCGCGCCGGGCGCAGGTTCACGTGGTGATCCAGCTCGAAACGCAACCGCAGCAGCAATCCGCGCTCGAGGATGCCGCTGGGCACCGAGGGATCTCCGACGGCGCCGAGCAGGATGGCATCGTGTTGGCGCAGATCACCCAGCACCGACTCCGGGAGTAACTCCCCGGTGGCGTGCCAGCGCGCGGCGCCGAGATCGAAGGGCGTGGTCTCGGCATCGGGAGCGACCTCGTCCAGAACCTTGAGCGCTTCGCCGATCACCTCCGGACCAATCCCGTCACCGGGGATCACCGCGAGCCGCATGAGCCACCTCCAGTGCCCGGCCCCCGCCATGGGGACCCTCCGCAGCGGGCAGGTTACTCGCAGCTACACAGAGCACCGCACGGCGGATACTCCAAACGGGGACACTCGAACGGGTATGCCTGCCGCCATCATGGACCGCCGAGACGCAACCCGCTAGCGGCGCAGGCGCCTTGGGCGGGCATAATAGTTCTATAACGCTGTTACGCCCGCGCTAACCAAAGGTGATCGGGCGAGCGGTGCGAGCGCCCACCGACGGTCCGATCGCCGCCAGCACTTCGGCGGGAACGGCTCGGTCCACTCGCAGCATCATGATCGCATCGCTGCCCGCGGTGGTCTGGCTGATCTGGGCCGCCTCGATGTTGATCCCCGCCTTACCCAGCAGCGTGCCGACGATTCCCATTACGCCGGGGCGGTCCGGGTATTCCAGCAGAACCGCCTCGCCTTGAGCCCGTAAGTCGAAGTTGCGACCGTTGACCTCGACCAGTTTGGGGACCTGTGCGGGTCCGGCCAGCGTTCCCGAGACGGAGTAGCCGGTGCCGTCGGCGAAGGTTCCCCGCACGCTGACCACGCTGCGGTGGGTGGGGCTTTCCGGCGCGCTGGACACGGCGATGGCGACCCCGCGTTCCTGGGCCAGCCGCGGCGCGTTGACGAACGTGACCTGTTCGTCCACCACGCCGGTAAAGATGCCGCGCAATGCCGCAAGCCGGAGGACGGAGACGTCCTCGGCGGCCAGCTCACCGCGAACGTCGACGGTCACCGAGTCAGGCGAGCGCGCGGTCAGGGTCGCCAGCACGGTGCCCAGCTTCTGGGTCAACGGCAGCCAGGGCCTGATCTCCTCGCCCACCACCCCGCCGCTGATCACGTTGACGGCGTCCGGCACGAACTCGCCGCGCAACGCCAGCACTACGCTGCGCGCCACATCGGTACCCGCCCGATCCTGCGCCTCGGCGGTGGAGGCTCCCAGGTGTGGGGTGACCACCACCTGGGGCAGCTCGAACAACGGGCTGGCGGTGCACGGCTCGATGCTGAACACGTCGATGCCGGCCCCGCCGACCTGGCCGCTGCGCACCGCGTCGGCTAGCGCCTGCTCGTCGACCAAGCCACCGCGAGCGGCATTGATGATCAACACGCCCGGTTTGGTCTTGACGAGCTGGTCAGCACCGATCAGCCCGAGCGTCTCGGCAGTCTTGGGCAAGTGGATGGAGATGGCATCCGCACGGGACAGCAATTCGTCCAGATCGACCAGTTCGATTCCCAGCTGGGTGGCTCGCGCCGGGGACACATAGGGGTCATAAGCGATCAGATCGGTTCCGAACGCCGCCAGCCGCTGCGCCACCAGCTGACCGATCTTGCCCAGGCCCACCACGCCGATGGTCTTGCCGGCCAGCTCGACGCCGCTGAACGAACTGCGCCGCCATTGCCCGCTGCGCAGGCTGGCATCGGCGGCCGGGATCCGGCGAGCCACCGCCAGCAGCAATGCGACCGCGTGTTCAGCCGCCGAGACGATGTTGGAGATAGGTGCGTTGACCACCATCACACCGCGGTCGGTGGCCGCCGGCACGTCGATGTTGTCCAGCCCCACCCCGGCCCTGGCCACGACCTTGAGCCGAGGGGCGCGCCCGAGCGCCTCGGCATCCACTCGGGTAGCCGAGCGCACCAGCAGCGCCTCGGCCACCGCCAGCGCCTCGAACAGGGCTTGACGGTCGGTGCCATCGACGTGCTGGACGTCGAACTCATCACCGAAGACATCCAGCACCGACGGTGCAAGCTTCTCAGCAATCAAAACTACGGGTCGGCTCAGTGCGCTCACGACTATCCACTCTACTGAGGCGCCGGCACCGCTCGATGCGTGGCGCGGAGACGTCGAATCAGCGCACGTCGATGACGGTGAGCACGCCTTCCAGGCGTAGCGCGGTGGCGGCGATCAGCAGATCCCTTCGGCGTGGGCGGGGATTTCATCCAGCTTGACGCTGCCGCCGATGCAGCTACTCCACCGCATCGGTGCTCGCGCCGACGCCGTAATGCAGTTCCGCCACCGTGACAGCACTGATGCTCTCTTCGTCGGCGAACGAGGCAATTCCCTGTGCCGGCGGATCGACAAGGACCGAAGTGTCGAGGAGCGCTTTGCGCCCGGTCATCTGGTGCGAGCCTCATTCCAGGGGTCGGTCGCGTCGAACTCTGCCGCTGGAACCAGCCGCCGAGTTCGGCGCTGCCGGTGGCCGAGCCGCTGGTGGGGTACCAAGTCGGCGACCGGTTGGCCGTGCACCGTTACCGTGAAGGACTCCCCAGCGGCTACTCGCCGCATGATCTCCGCATTGTTATTGCGCAGCTCGGACTATCTGATAGCGATAGCGCCATGCGGTAGCTCAGGCGGTGTCGGTGAGCGGGCGGTCGATCCAGGACATCAATCCCCGCAACCGCGCGCCGACCTGCTCGACGGGGTGGCGCTCTCCCTCTGCGCGCAGCTTGGTGAAGTTCGGCCGGCCGTTGTCGTCCTCGGTAACCCACTCCTGGGCGAAGCTACCGTCCTGGATCTCGGCGAGGATCCGGCGCATCTCGTCTTTGACCTGCGGCGTGATGATCCGCGGTCCACGGGTGAGGTCGCCGTACTCGGCGGTGTCGGAGATCGAGTAACGCATCCGGGAGATACCGCCCTCGTACATCAGATCGACGATCAGCTTGACCTCGTGCAGGCATTCGAAATACGCGACCTCGGGTGCATACCCGGCTTCGGTGAGCACCTCGAAGCCGGCCTGGACCAGCGCGGTGAGCCCGCCGCAGAGCACCGTCTGCTCACCGAACAAGTCGGTCTCGGTCTCCTCGGTGAATGTTGTCTTGATCACCCCGGCGCGAGTGCCACCGATCGCCTTGGCATACGACAGCGCCAACGCCTGGGCACCTCCGCTGGGATCCTGCTCGACCGCGATCAGGCAGGGCACCCCCTTGCCGTCGACGAATTGCCGACGGACCAGGTGCCCCGGTCCCTTCGGTGCCACCATGGCGACGTCCACATCGGACGGTGCCTCGATCAGTCGGTACCGGATGTTGAAGCCGTGCCCGAACATCAGCGCATCGCCCGAATTCAAGTTCGGTGCGATGTCCTGGGCGTAGATGGTGCGCTGCTTGGTGTCCGGCGCGAGGATCATGATGACATCGGCCTCGGCGGCCGCTTGCGCCGGCGTGACCACCGACAGACCCTCGTCGGCTGCTTTCGGACGTGACTTCGAGCCCTCGGGCAGGCCGACCCGGACGTCGACTCCGGAATCGCGCAGGCTCAGCGCGTGCGCATGTCCCTGGCTGCCGTACCCGATCACGGCGACCTTCCGCCCGCTGATCACCGCCAGATCAGCATCCTGGTCGTAGAACACCTGTGCACTCATCTACTCGCTCCTTGCTCTGAGCTGAAAAGATTCCGCGTTCTGGATGCAGAATGCGGTGATTCGGGGCCACAAAACAGCGTTCTGCATCCAGAACGCGGTCTGGGGCAGCGGACGGGTTAGCGCAGGGAACCGGCGGTGATGGCGCGGGGACCACGGCCGAGGGCGACCATGCCGGATTGGGCTATTTCCCGGATGCCGTAGGGGTCGAGCATCCGCAGCAGCGCGTCGAGCTTGTCGGCGGTGCCGGTGGCCTCGATGGTCAGCGCCTCCGGGGAGACGTCGACCACCTTGGCACGGAACAACGTGACCGTCTCGAGCACCTGGGAACGCACCGTGGTGTCGGCCCGGACCTTGACCAGCAGCAGTTCGCGCTGCACCGCCATCACCGGATCCAGCTCCACGATCTTGATGACGTTGATCAGCTTGTTGAGCTGCTTGGTCACCTGCTCCAAGGGCAACTCGTCGACTGCCACCACGATGGTCATCCGGGAGATGTCCGGATTCTCGGTGGGCCCGACCGCCAGCGAGTGGATGTTGAACCCGCGGCGGCTGAACAGCCCGGCCACCCTGGCCAGCACGCCCGGCTTGTTCTCCACCAGCACCGACATGGTGTGCGTGGTCATGACCCGTCCTCGTCGAACAGGGGGCGGATGTCGCGGGCCGCCATGATGTGGTTGTTTCCGGTGCCGGCCGCGACCATCGGCCACACCTGGGCGTCTTTGCCCACCACAAAGTCGATCACGACCGGGCGGTCGTCGATCTCCATGGCCTGTCCGATCACGCTGTCGACGTCCGGCTCTGCCTCACAGCGCAGGCCCACGCAGCCCAATGCCTCGGCGAGCTTGACGAAATCCGGAATACGGGAGTGGGTGCCGAGGTCGGTCTGCGAGTAGCGCTCGGAGTAGAACAGAGTCTGCCACTGGCGGACCATGCCCAGGCTGCCGTTATTGATCACAGCGACTTTGATCGGAATATGCTCGATCGCGCAGGTGGCCAGCTCCTGGTTGGTCATCTGGAAGCTGCCGTCGCCGTCGATGGCCCACACCACGACATCGGGCCTACCCAGCTTGGCGCCCATCGCAGCAGGCACCGCGAAACCCATCGTGCCCAGCCCACCGGAGTTGATCCAGCTGCCGGGATTTTCGTACTTGATGAACTGCGCCGCCCACATCTGGTGCTGGCCCACTCCGGCGGTGTAGATCGCATCGGGGCCGACCAGCGCACCGATCCGCTCGATCGCGTATTGCGGAGCCAGCATCCCGTCGGTGGGACGGTCATAGCCCAGCGGGAACGTCTGCTGCCACTTGCGCAGCTGCCGCCACCAAGCACCCAGATCCGGACTGGTGGTCTGAAATTCGGCGCGCACCGCCTCGATCAGCTCGCCGATCACCTCGGCACAGTCGCCGACGATGGGTACGTCCGCCCGGCGGTTCTTCGAGATCTCCGCTGGGTCGATGTCGGCGTGCACCACTGCGGCGCCCGGCGCGAACGACGACAACTGCCCGGTGACCCGGTCATCGAACCGGGCACCGAGCGCCACCAGCAGGTCTGAGCGCTGCATCGCCGCGACCGCGGCCACCGTGCCGTGCATACCCGGCATCCCCACGTGCTGCGGGTGCGAATCCGGGAAGGCGCCGCGCGCCATCAACGTGGTCACCACCGGCGCCCCGGTGAGCTCGGCCAACTCCCGCAACGCCGCGGTGGCCCGCGCCTTGATCACACCACCCCCGACGTAGAGCACCGGGCGTCGGGCGTTCGCCAGGAGCCGGGCCGCCTCGCGGATCTGCTTGCCGTGCGGCCGGGTGGTCGGCCGGTATCCGGGCAGCTGCAGCTCCGGCGGCCACAGGAAATAGGTCTGCTCCTGCAGCACGTCCTTGGGAATGTCCACCAGCACGGGGCCCGGGCGGCCGGTAGCGGCCAGGTGGAAGGCTTCCGCGATCGCCCTCGGGATCTCCGCCGGATCCTTCACCAGCATATTGTGCTTGGTGACCGGCATGGTGATGCCGGTGATGTCCGCTTCCTGGAAGGCGTCCGTACCGATCAGTGCTCTGGTTTGCTGGCCGGTGATGGCTACCACCGGCACCGAGTCCATGTGCGCGTCGGCCAGTGGGGTGACCAGGTTCGTGGCACCGGGGCCGGACGTCGCCATGCACACCCCGACCCGCCCGGTGGCTTGGGCATAACCTGTCGCGGCGTGCCCGGCGCCCTGCTCGTGGCGGACCAGCACGTGGCGGACCTTCGTGGAGTCGAGCAACGGGTCATAGGCAGGCAGGATCGTGCCGCCCGGGATGCCGAACACGGCTTCGCACCCGAGCGCTTCCAACGAGCGCACGAGAGACTGCGCGCCGCTGACTCGCACCGGTGCGCCTACCGGCGGAGCTGGTCTGGGCGGTTGCGTCGGGGTCGGCATCGGTATGGACACGTCTCTGGGAGTCGCGGTTGTCATGGTCCTGCCTTATTTTCATCGCTTGCTGTCTCGCTTACACAGCCCCGGGCATCAAAAAACCCTCGCCGCCCGGTCGGGCTCAAGCGAGGGTTGGCGCGTCGACGTCTGTGATTCTTCAGACGACGCGCCTTCGACGTACGAGGACGGTGGGGATAAGCATGTCGCCGACCGTAACCGGCGCACCCAGGCACCGTCAACTTAGTAAAACTCGCTCCCGCATGTTGGGAGCAGGCCCTGGCGGGCATCACTGGTCACACCTGCGCCAGCGCCTGGGCGAAGTCGGCGATGAGATCGTCGCAAGCCTCGACGCCGCAGCTCACCCGGATCAGCTCGTCGGTGATACCGATGCGTTCCCGGTCTTCCCGATTCATGCCCGCATGCGAGGTGGCTGCCGGCCGGGTGATGAGCGTCTCGACGCCGCCGAGGCTCGGCGCTACATACGGGATTCGCAATGCCTCCAACAGGCTCTCGGCAGCGTCCCTACCACCTGCAAGGCGTATGCTGAGCATGCCACCGAAGCCTGCGAGCAGCTGTGCCGCGTGTGCGTGATCAGGATGGGAACGCAGCCCCGGGTAGTTGACTGCGGCCACCGTCGGGTGCTCGCTGAGAAAATGAGCCAGCACGGCGGCGTTGTCGTTGCACGCACGGACCCGTAGGGCCAACGTCTTCAGGCCCCGGGCCAGCAGGAAGCCGGCATGCGGATCCAGGCTGGCGCCGTAATGGTTCAGGGTGCGCCGAACCCGGTTGATCAGGTTCGTGCTGCCCGCGACGCTACCCGCGACGATGTCGGAGTGGCCGTTGAGGTACTTCGTCGCGCTGTTGAAGCACAGATCGAACCCGATCGAAACAGGCCGGAGGTTCACCGGGGTCGCGAAAGTATTGTCGATCACGGTCACCAGCTTGTGGCGCCGGGCGAAGGCGACCATCTCCCGCAACCGCCCCACTCGCATCAGCGGATTCGTGATCGTCTCCACCAGAATTGCCCGGCTGCGGGGAGTGCGGGCCGCCTCCCACGTCTCGGGCCGGCTCGGATCGAGGAACGTGTAACTCCAGCCGAGATCGGCGGCGTGGTGGGTGAGGAAATCATGGGTGCCGCCGTACAGGCAGTCGCCGGCCAGTAGATGGTCTCCGGCGCGCAGCAGGGTGTGCAGCGTCGCCGTCACCGCCGCCATGCCGGAGCAGGTCGCCACCGCAGCCTCAGCGGATTCCAGCGTCGCCAGCTTGTCGTGCAGGTAGGTCTGCGATGGCGTCGAGCTCAGCCGGAGGTATCTGAGGTCGTGGTAGCTGGTGCCTGGCTCCACGGAGAAAACCGTGGACTGGTAAATCGGAAACACCACCGAGCCGTCGGGTCCGGGTCGGCGCTCACCGGCATGCACGGCGAGCGTCTCAATCCGAGGCTCGTGCTCTGCTGGCACCAGGATCTCCTCTCGTGACGACTCCTGACGACGAGGGCGGCAACGTCAGGTCGGTAGCAGCGAGACCCCATCGGCGTGGTGGGAGAGGCGGGCGAGTTCACCGGGATTGCCGGTGATCACGAGTGCGCCGAGCAGCTCCGCGGTGGCCACCACGCAAGCCTCCACCGCAGAACCCGCGCGCGCCCGGCCGCGAAGCTGCGCGGCGCGCCGGGCCAGTGATCCCTCCAGCGGATGGACCACGGACAACGCCACCGTGCGGTTCACCAGCGCGTCGCGCACCCGGTTGCCGGTCAGCGAGTCGATGAGCACAACCGCGGGCAGAATTGGTGGCCACAACCCGCGTTGCCGCAGCGCCGCGATGCGAGCGGCGGTCTGCCGGTCCCGGCGGCCCAGCGCGCTGGCCGCACCCGAGTCCAGGACAAGGCTCATCGGCGATGTGTCATCCGACCGTCTTATTGGGCTTATTGGGCCATTCTGGTCATCTGGGGCGTCGCGCAGCCGGTACGTTCGCCGCGTCGATCCAGGCATCCGCCGCTGCCAGCTCGTCTGCAGTGGGCGGGCCACCGAGCTCCACCGCGAGCTGTGCGAGGTACTGATCTGCTACAGCTGCCAGTTCCCGCCGGCGAAGCTCGACGCGGACAGCGTGCTGAGCGAGCTCGGAGATCGGCAGCTGCAACTCCTTGACGGCCTGATGGAGGTCATCTGGGAGGTAGATCTGGACCCGTGGCATGCGCCTACTGTACGCCTATTTGGGTCTCCGCTATAGCCCCGTCACTATGTGACTGTGACCGACCCCACCATGGTGACCTTCCGGCTGCCACTGACCGCGCTGCTCGGGATATTCGGATTGATCGTGTGTATGACTCCGGTAGCTTTCGGCGCACCGGGACTGCAGGTGCTGTACGCGGTCCCGCTGATACTGGGATGGTGGCTGGTAACAACCCGCACCGTGGTCGGCCCCGAGACCGTGGTCGCGCATCGAATGTGGGGCTCGCAGCGAATGGCCTGGTCTGACCTCGCAGGTTTACGGGTGGATAGTCAGTCCAGGATATGGGCGGTGTTGCACGCAGGTGATGAAGTGGGGCTACCTGCGGTGCGCGCCCGCCACCTTCCCATCCTGGCGGCGATCAGCGGGGGCCGGCTGCCGGCTAGCCTCGCAGGACCCGACGAGCGACCGTAGCGCACAGTTGAATCATCAGGTCAAAGCGACACGGTCACTGTCGGTTAGCGCCACACCGGCCTCGGTAACCGCTCACCAGCGGCATACAGGCTTGCATTTAATCTGGCCCATCGTGCGCATCCTCGTGCCGCATCCAGCCGGCGCCCGCCGACGCGTGCCCCGCATACTGATGATGTCGGTGGCGCTGCTGTGCGCATGCTCGGTGACGCCGACCTTCTCCGACCGCGACGCCGGACCGTTCCACCCGAAGCTGGAGGGCGGCGCGGAGACCGGACCGAGGCCGCTGATCCCAGGGCCGTTCCAGAGCCAGAGCCCGGGCGCACCCGGGCAGGCACCGCCGGGCCCGCCGCAGGGCTGCACGGACCCCGACCCCGCGGTGGTCGCGACATGTCTGGAACCGATCTCTGCGCTGGTGGTCCTGCCTGGCTCCGGGCCGGTGGGCCTGGCCGCGGAGCGCACCACCGGCCGAATCCTGCAGGTGCAGCGGCAACGACCGAACCAGGAGGTCGCCGCGCTGGCGGTGGAGCCCGCAGGTGACGGTGGCCTCACTGGGCTCGCGCTGTCCCCCAGCTATACCGAGGACGAACTGATCTACGCCTACATCACTACCCCCGTCGACAACCGGGTGGTCCGGATTGCCCCCGGCGACATGCCCAAGCCGGTCCTGGCGGGCATACCGCGGGGGTCCACCGGCAATGCAGGGGCACTCGCGGTCGACTCACACGGGATGCTGCTGGTCGCCACCGGCGACACCGGAAACCCAGCATTGGCCGCCGACCCGCACTCGTTGGCCGGCAAGGTCTTGCGGATCGACACCTTCGGACACCCTGCGCCGGGCAACCCCGCCGGATCCATGGTGTTGATCAGCGGATTGCACTCACCGGGGGGGTTGTGCGTCGACCCAGTGAGCAAGGAGCTATGGATCACAGATCGGGTGCCCGACCACGACCTGCTGTACCGGGTGCAGCCGGGACGGCAGTTGGGCCGAGCCTCGTGGACCTGGCCCGGAGGTAGCGGCGCCGCAGGCTGCGTGGTCATGCTGGGCCGTATCCAGGTTGCGTTCACCAGCGCAGCGCCGATGTTCGCGCTGGGGATCGGACCGGATAACACCTTCATCGGCCCGCCCCTGCAGATCCCGCTGGAGCGCTACGGCCGGGTTTCCGCGGCCGCTCTGAGCCCAGACGGCCGGGCGCTGTGGTTGGGTACGGTCAACAAAACCGGCGCCAAGCGGGTCTCCAGCGACGACCGCGTCTTCATCCTCCCTGACCTGGTCGGCCCTGGAGCGGGCCACGACTGAGCCCTCTCCCCGCGCTCCCTCCCCCGGCGTGTCGCGCCTCCGTACCCCGCGTGTCGCGCTCTCGTGTTCGGTATGTCGCGGGTTCACAAGCGGCACGTCGAGGCGAGCCGCTGACTCAGGGGGCGCAGCGCGCCAGCACCAGCTCGCGCACCCGTTGGGCGTTGGCTTGGCCACCGGTGGCTTTCATCACGGCGCCGACGATGGCGCCGGCCGCAGCTACCTTCCCACCGCGGATCTTGGCCGCGATATCGGGCTGGGCGGCCAGGGCCTGCTCGACGGCGACGGTCAGCGCGGAGTCGTCGGAGACCACGGCGAGACCACGGGCCGCGACGACATCATCGGGCTCCCCCTCGCCGGCGAGCACGCCGTCGACGACCTGGCGGGCCAGGTTGTTGGTCAACGCACCGCCTTCGACCAGCGAGATCACCCGGGCTACCTGTTTCGGGGTGATGGCCAGCTCGGCAAGCTCCAAACCGCGGGAGTTGGCCTGCTGGGTGAGATAAGCCACCCACCATGACCGGGCCTCGGCGGGCGGCGCCCCCGCATCGACGGTGGCCGCGATCAGGTCCAGCGCGCCGGCGTTGACCAGGTCGCGCAACTCCAGATCGGACAAGCCCCACTCGGCTTGTACCCGGGCCCGGCGCTGCCGGGGGAGCTCGGGAAGGGTCGCGCGGAGCTTGTGCACCCACTCGTCGCTGGGCGTGATCGGCACCAGGTCGGGCTCGGGGAAATACCGGTAGTCCTCCGAGGTCTCCTTGCGCCGCCCGGCCGACGTGGTGCCGCTGGCCTCATCGAAGTGCCGCGTCTCCTGCACGATCTCACCACCGGAGGCCAACACCGCGGCCTGCCGGCACATCTCGTGACGCACCGCGCGCTCCACCGAACGCAGCGAGTTCACGTTCTTGGTCTCGGTCCGGGTACCGAACACCGCAGCACCACGCGGCATCAGTGAGACGTTGGCGTCGCAACGCAGGGATCCTTGATCCATCCGCACATCGGACACACCCAACGCGCGAAGTAGATCCCGCAGCGCGCTGACGTAGGCCCGGGCGATCTCGGGCGCGCGAGCTCCCGTGCCGGGGATCGGCTTGGTGACGATCTCGATCAGCGGGACGCCGGCGCGGTTGTAGTCCAGCAGCGAATGGCTCGCGCCGTGAATGCGGCCAGTCGCACCGCCGACGTGCAGCGACTTACCGGTGTCCTCTTCCATGTGCGCGCGCTCGATGCCGACGGTGAACGTCGAACCGTCGCCCAGCTGCACCTCCAGCGAGCCGTGCACCGCGATCGGCTCATCGTATTGCGAGATCTGGAAGTTCTTGGGCATGTCGGGGTAGAAGTAGTTCTTGCGGGCGAACCGGCACCACGGTGCAATCGAGCAGTTCAACGCCAGCCCGATCCGGATCACCGACTCCACCGCGGCGCGGTTGAGCACCGGCAGCGACCCCGGCAGGCCCAGGCAGGTGGGGCACACGTGGGTGTTGGGTGGCGCCCCGAACACGTTGGCGCAGCCGCAGAACATCTTCGTCGCGGTGGACAGCTCGACGTGCACCTCGAGCCCGAGCACCGGGTCGAAGTGCGCCAGCACCTCGTCGTAATCCATCAGCGCAGTCGTCATCAGGTCGCGACCTCAACAATGCTCGGACCCGACAAGCGGTCCTCGGTCAGCTCTGGCACCCGGCACCACAGCGGGCCCCCGTCGGCGGCGTCACGCGCCGCCTCGTAGGCCGCCGCGACCCGGTAAGCCCGGTCGTCGGCCAGCGCGGGCGCCATCACTTGCAGGCCGACGGGCAGACCGTCGTCATCGGCCAGCCCGGCCGGGACGGAAAGCGCCGCATTGCCGGCCAGGTTCGACGGGATGGTGCACAGATCCGACAGGTACATCGCCAATGGATCATCCACCCGCTCGCCAAGACGAAACGCGGTGGTCGGGGTGGTCGGCGAGATCAGGACGTCGGCCTGCTCGAATGCCGCCGCGAAGTCACTGATGATCAAGGTGCGGACCTTCTGCGCCTGACCGTAGTAGGCGTCGTAGTACCCGGCGGACAGGGCGTAGGTGCCGAGCATGATCCGCCGTTTAACCTCGGGGCCGAAACCGGCCTCACGGGTCAGCGACATCACCTCCTCGGCGCTGCGGGTGCCGTCATCGCCACAGCGCAGCCCGTAGCGCATGCCGTCGAAGCGGGCCAGATTCGAGGAGCACTCGCTAGGCGCGATGAGATAGTAGGCTGGCAGCGCATGGTCGAAAGCCGGGCAGGACACCTCGACAACCGCAGCACCCAGGTCGCGCAGCCGGCTCACCGCGGTCTCGAAAGCGCGCAGCACCCCCGGCTGGTAGCCCTCACCACGGAATTGGCTGACCACTCCGACCCGGACACCGGCCAACTCACCGGTAGCGCCGGCGCGAGCCGCCGCCACCACCGGCGGCACCGGCGCGTCGATCGAGGTGGAATCCAGCGGGTCGTGCCCGCCGATCACCTCGTGCAGCAGCGCGGCGTCGAGCACCGTGCGGGCCACCGGGCCACCCTGGTCCAGGCTGGAGGAGAAGGCCACCAGGCCGTAGCGGGAGACCCCGCCGTAGGTCGGTTTGACCCCCACGGTCCCTGTCACGGCACTGGGCTGGCGGATCGAGCCACCGGTGTCGGTGCCGACCGCCAGCGGCGCCTCGAACCCGGCCACCGCCGCCGCCGACCCGCCACCGGACCCGCCCGGCACGCGGTCGAGGTTCCACGGGTTGCGGGTGGGCCCGTAGGCGGAGTTCTCCGTCGAGGAACCCATGGCGAACTCGTCCATGTTCGTCTTGCCGAGGATGACCACACCCGCCTCCCGCAGCCTGCGGGTGACCGTGGCGTCATACGGTGGGCGCCAGCCTTGCAGGATCCGTGAGCCGCACGTGGTCGGCATGTCAATGGTGGTGAACACGTCCTTGAGCGCCAGCGGCACGCCGGCCAGCGGGGACACCGGAGCGTCCCCGCGCTGCAAGCTCTGGTCCACAGCGGCAGCGGCGGCCAGCGCACCGTCGGCATCCAGGTGCAGGAAGGCGCGCACCGCAGGGTCCACCGCGCCGATGCGGTCCAGGTGCGCCTGGGTCACCTCGACCGCCGAGGTCTCCCGGCGACGAATCCGCCCGGCCAGCTCAACGGCCGAAAGCCAAGTCAACTCGGTCATGACTCATCCAGGATGCGCGGCACCCGGAACCGGCCGTCCTCGGTGGCGTAGGCACCTGAGAGTGCCTGCTGCTGGGTCAGTCCGGGGCGCGGCACGTCGTCGCGGAACACATCCTCCAGGCCGATCGCGTGCGATGTGGGAGTGATGTCCTCGGCCGCCACCTCGCTGACCCGGGCGACCGAAGTCAAGATCACGTCGAGCTGGCCGGCGAACAGGTCCAACTCCTCCTCGGTGACGGCCAGCCGGGCGAGCCGGGCGAGATGCGCGACCTCGTCACGGGAGATGCTGGGCACGCAGACTCCTGAATGCTCGTGGGATTGCTGATCCGGCGAGTCTAGCCTCGGATCTTTTTGCAGCCGGGTACCCGGTCGCGAGCTGGGGGACGCGACCGGCTGCGTCGCTCTGCCACAATCGACGGCCGGCGAGCGCTCGGGCTATCGGAATCAGCGCGTCGTAATGGAGGATTTGTATGGAGTTGGCGCGGCGGGTGAACAGGCACGGCGGCGGATGTCCTTTCTGATCCGGGTCCAGCTGCCGGACCGCCCTGGCGCGCTCGGCGCGGTGGCCACCGCGCTGGGCAAGGTGGGGGTCGACATCCTCAGCCTCGACGTCGTCGAGCGCAGATCCGGCGTGGCCATCGACGACCTCGTCGTGGAACTCCCTTCCGGCCGGCTGCCGGATGTGTTGATCACCGCGGCGGAGTCGGTCCAGGGTGTGGAGGTCGATGCGGTCCGCCCGTGGGCGGGGGTCCTCGACACCCACCGGGAGCTGGAGTTGGTGGAGCGCATCGCCGCCGACCCGGATCACGGCCTGCAGGTCTTCACCGACGGCGTGCCTAAGATCATTCGTGCGGGTTGGGCTGTGGTGTTCGCCAGCACGGAGGGCGGACCGCAGCGCGTCGCCGCCTCTTTCGCCGCGCCGGAGACCGTGGCCGGGACTCTGCCCTGGTGGCCGTTGCGCCGGGCCACGATCTTGGACGGTGAAGAGCCGTGGGTTCCGCTGCCGTGGCGGGAGCTGGGCACGGAGCTGGCGGCCACTCCGCTGGGCGGCCCGGATCGGGTGCTGCTGATCGGCCGCCCGGGCGGGCCGATGTTCCGAGCAGCTGAAGTGGCCCGTCTGGAACACCTGGCCGGGATCGTCGCGGTGGTGCTACGCAAATGAGCGCGCTGAGGTACCCACTAGGTGGACATCGTTCTGCCGAAAGCCAGCAGGGTGACGCCAGGCAGTGGGCACCAATCCAGGTGAGCAAGCCGGGTGAATCCCAACCGGGCATAGAGCCGGTGCGCAACGCGCATCTCCGCGGCGCTGCACAGCACAACCCGGCGTGCGCCGATCTCGGCGGCCCTGGCCAGCACGGCTTTGACCAGCAACTCGCCCACCCCGCGACGGCGAGCGCCGGGAGTTACCGCCAGCATCCGGAACTCGAGATCATCGGAGCGGGATAGCTGCCCCAGCGGGCTGCCCGGCCAGCAGATCGTCACCGTGCCCACCAAGGTGCCTTCGGAATCGACCGCGACCAGCAACTCAGCGTCCCTGGCGCGGCGGGGCGCGTCGGCCAGCTCCCTCGCGTAGGAACCCTCCGGGTTCACCATGCCGTCAGCGAGATAGGAGGCCAGGGTAAGCTGACCGACCTCCTCCAGTTCTTCACGACGGGCCGGACGCACAGTCACACAATCGGTCACTGAGCTGTAATTCCACCGAAGGTAGACATCAGCTACTCACATTCCATTCGTTCGCATTCCAGGTGACGCCATCCGACGCTTCCCGGTAGACGCTGTCGATGTTGTTGGTGTAGGCCCACATAATGGGGAGTTGGAATAGCGGAAGTGACACCAGATCATCGGCGAGCAGCCGATCGGCCTTCGCCAGGGCATCCGTCTGGGTCGACTCGGAGTATTCCGTCTCTGCGATACCCAACGCGGTGTCGAGGGCCGGATTGCTGTAATGCTGGTGATTGAGCGCACCCGTGGTCTCATAGTGGTCGGCCGCGGACCATGCGCGGGGTGTGCGGGAGCTCGCCATGAGAACCACATCGAACCGCCCGTGGGACACCACATCGTCCAGGTCATTCGGCCGGGCACTATTGGTGATCTCCATTCCGGCCTGCCGGCATTGCGCCCTGATCAGGTCAACCTCTTGAGAGTGCGCCGGCGAACCGTCGTGACTGATCGCGAAGGAAAGTCGCTGACCGGCCCGCGAGTAGACACCATCGGAACCCAGCACCCAGCCACCACGCTCCAACGTCACCTGCGCTTTCTGCGCATCAGCGACCATCTTGTCCGAGTAAAGATCCTCATACCTCGCATCACCCGGAAGGAATATGAGGCTACCCAGCGGTTGAGCCTCCGGGCGCACTCCGCGAACGAGTTCGTCGACGAGCTTGTTGCGGTCGATGCACTGGGCAAAGGCGGTCCGGACGACCGGATCCTTGAGCAACGGGCTGGCCAGATTGAGATCCAGGTGTTCGACGGTGGCGCCGTCTCGCGTTTCGAATATCACCCCCCGCGATGACAGTTCTCGCAGCCGATCGGCCAGCAGCGGATCGGCCGGCAGTTGGACGACGGCGAACTGCCGGTTCGCCAGACCCGCCACCGCGGCAGCCCCGTCCGCCACAGCCGTGAACACGAGCATCGCTGGACCTCCCGGATTGCCCAGCCAAGCGTTGTTCCGGATCAGCACGGTTTGGGTGGTCGAGGTCGAGCTGCCGAATTGATACGGGCCCGACGCCGGCATCGTCTTGAGGTCGAAACCGGTCCATCCGTTGTTCCAGAATTCACCGGCCCTGCGCAGCTGCTCCGGCGCGGAGGTCGGGCGCAGCGTGGTGACGTCGGAGATGCCGGTCGCCTGCTCCAGTATATGCGCGGGCAGGATAGCGTGTTGGAGATAATTGCGGCGCCAATCGGCGTACGGAGACCGGTAGGTCTCGACGAAGGTGTTGTTATCACGACACTCGGCGGTGACACGATCCAATCCGCGGGTAGTCGCCGGCGTGAAATACGGCGTGGAACCACTACCCGCGAACCAGGCTAGATAAAAATCGCGGCAGTCCCACGGCCGCCCATCGGACCATCGGACGTTCGGTTTGATTTTGTACGTGACGACTTGCGGATCTTTCGACGTCAGCTCAGCTGAGGCGAGCACGTCAGAATTGAGTAGAAGCTTTCCGCTCCCATCGACGATGAACGGTTTGGCAAGCACCTGGTTGAGCACCAGCTCATTGTCTGGATTGTTCCCCATTTGAGCCGTCGTGTTGTTATAGGCGGAAATCGGCGCACCGTGTGCGATGACGACCGCATGACCAGGCGGCACCTTCGGGGCCCGATATGTCCCGTCTCCACTGTCACCACGCGCTTGAGTATTGGCGGGGCCGCCGCCGTCGGGGCGATCGATCTCCCGGGCGGCCACACAACCGGCCACCGGCACAGCAAGGCAGACGATCATCAGCAGAAGCCTGGTCAGGAGCCGGACGCGTCTCGGCGTTTCCAGCAACTGGTTACCTCCCGGTATCACGAGCGCAGCTGCCAGCGAGCAGCGCCGTCGAGGGGACCTTCCAGCGGCGTGCCCGGGGCCACGTCGGGCAGCGCAGTGGTGGTGATGAGCAATGACGCCGGCTGATACAGCGGGATCGTCACAGCGCGCTCCCACAGCGCCGCTTCCAGGGTGGCAGGCACCGGGCCTGCCGGGTCGTCCTGGGTCAGCGCCTGCTCGATCATCGGCTGCAGGGTCAGATCGCAGAACTGAGCCGGGTTGGGCGGCGCCGGCGCCAGCCTGGCCGGCACCACCAGCGGACAGCCGTACCACGATTCCAGCTCAGTGGCGGGGTGCCCGGCCGCGGGCTGCGGCAGCACCACGATGTCGACATCCGGCGTGGCCACTGAAGCGGGGAACGTCTGGGCGGTGGCGCCGCGTGGCGATACTGCGACTCCGGCGTCCGAGCTCGGGCCGAGCAGGGTGCCGAAAAGCTCATCTGCGTCGACTTCGCGCAGCTCGGCGTCGATCCCGGCGGTCCGTAGCTGATCCACCACCCGGGCGGCGAGGGTGCCGTACGGCTCGCGGTTCGCCGGCGCGGCCACCACCAGCCGCAGCGGCTGCCCGGCGCGTTGCCAGCCAGCTGGTCCACGGGTGTACCCGGCATCGGTGAGCAACCGGCGGGTGGCGTCCGGATCCGGCGCCACCGGTACTCCGGCGACCGGTGCGGTGGGGTGGTAATCCGGGGCAGAGGGGGCGAGGACCGCCGAATCGGCCCGCAGCGCCGCGGAGGGGCCGCTGCCCACCCCGGTGGCGATCAGCGACGCCCGGTCGAGCACCGCGGCCACCGCGGTGCGCATCCGTTGATCGCTCAACACCCGGCTGGCCGGTCGCAGCAGCACGGAGACGAGCACCGGCTGCGGCACGACAGTCGGGCTCACCCCCAGGTTGGCCGAGCGCAGCAGCGACACGGTGATGGCATTGGGGCGTCCGAACAGGGCACCTTGCACCCCACCGGTGCGCAACGCCTCGATCAGGGCCGCTTCGCTGCCCTGCCGCAACCGGATCCGGCCCACCTGCGTCGGGGCGTCCCAGTACCGGTCGTTGCGCTCCAGCACGATCTCGCCGCGGGACCGGTCGACCGAGGTCAGCGCGAACGGGCCACCGGAGACCGGCACCCCGGCGTCGAGCGCCTTGCTCCAACCGCCGGGCGCGTCCTTGAGCAGATGAGCGGGTAGCAGGTGGCGAAAAAGAGTGCGCCAGCCGGCGTACGGGCGGTTGAAAACCACCTCGACGGTCTTGCCACCATCCCGGGAGATCACCTGGTCGATCAGCTGGTAACCGGCCGAATCCACCACGCCGGGCTGGCTGCGCATCTGCGCAGCGAGATACTCGAAGTCGTCGGCTCCGATGGGGGTGCTGTCCGACCACTGCGCATTACGCCGGATCCGGTAGGTGACCGTGAACGGCGCTGTGCTCGTGACCTCCGCGGACGTCAGCAGCGTGTGATCGACCACCCACTGGCCGGCCGGTGCCTGGTGAAAAGCCGAGGGCAGCAGCAGCCCTGCAACCGCCTCCGAGACCGGCGTCAGGTCGGCCAGGGTGTGCGGGTTGAAACCGCTGGTCAACCGATCGACGCCGAGCACCACTTCCTTGACCAGCGGCGGCGAGACCGAGGAGATCGTGGCCCGGGGCGCGCCCAGCGGTGGCGGCTGCGGGGCGCACGCCACGATCGCGGCGACCGCAGCGCTGAAGATCAGCGCCGTCACCGCCCTGCGCGCACCGCCGGGCATTCTCACGAGGCGACATGCTGCCGCAGGCCGATCTCCCAGGCAGCGACCGGGGTGTGGTGGCAACCGCGCTAAACCCGTGCCGCCCGCTCGCGGGACCGCTGGCGGGCGCGCTGGTTGGGATCCAGGACCACCTTGCGCACCCGCACCACATCGGGTGCGACCTCGACGCACTCGTCGGCGGCACAGAATTCCAATGCCTCCTCCAGCCCGAGGATCCGCGGCCGGGCCAGCCGTTCGAGTTCCTCGCCGGTGGACGAGCGCATGTTGGTGAGCTTGCGTTCCCGGCACACGTTGAGATCCAGGTCCTCAGCACGGGGGTTCTCGCCGACCACCATCCCGGCGTAGACAGCCGCGCCCGGCTCCATGAAGAAGGTCCCCCGGTCAGCCAGTTGCGCCAACGCGTAGCCGGTGACCGCTCCCGGCCGGTCGGCGACCAACGATCCGGAGCGGCGGGTGCGCAGCTCACCGGCCCACGGGCGGTAGCCATCGAAGACATGGTGGGCGATGCCGGTGCCTCGGGTTATGGTGAGGAACTCGGTGCGAAAGCCGATCAGCCCCCGGGACGGCACGGAGAACTCCAGCCGCACCCAACCGTCTCCGGATACCGCGCCCAACTGCTCCAGCCGGCCCTTACGCGCAGCCAGCAACTGGGTCACGGCCCCGACGTGCTCCTCGGGGACGTCGATGGTGAGGAACTCATACGGTTCATGCCGGGCGCCGTCCACCATACGAGTCACGACCTGGGGCTTGCCCACGGTGAGCTCGAAGCCCTCCCGCCGCATGGTCTCCACCAACACGGCCAGCGCCAGCTCACCGCGACCCTGCACTTCCCAGGTATCGGGCGACTCAGTGGGTGAGACCCGGACGCTCACGTTGCCGACCAGCTCGGCGTCCAGCCGGCTGCGTACCAGGCGGGCGGTGAGCTTGCGGCCGCCACCGCGACCGGCCAGCGGGCTGGTGTTGATCCCGATCGTCATCGCGATCACCGGCTCATCCACGGTGATCCTGGGCAGCGGGTGCGGATCGTCGAGCTCGGCCAGGGTGTCCCCGATGGTGATCTCCGCGATGCCGGCAATGGCGATGAGGTCACCCGCTTTGGCGCTGGCCGCCGGGACCCGGTCGAGCCCCTCGGTGCGCAGCAGCTCGGTGATCTTGACCGGCCGGATCGATCCGTCCTCCCGGCACCACGCGACCATCTGGCCTTTGCGCAGCCGGCCGGCGCGGACGCGGCACAGCGCGATCCGGCCCAGGAAACTCGATGCGTCGAGGTTGGTGACGTGCGCCTGCAGCGGCGCCTGCGCATCACCGGCGGGCGGCGGCACGTGGGTGAGGATGGCCTCGAACAGTGGGGTGAGGTCCTCGGCGTCGGGCATGTCGCCGTCGCGCGGTCGGGTGCGGCTAGCCCGGCCGGCGCGGGCGCTGGCGTAGAGCACCGGCATGTCCAGCACGTGCTCCGCCGCGGCCGTTTCCAGGTCGGCAGCGAGATCCAGCAGCAGATCGTGGGTCTCCTCGACCACCGCTTCGATCCGGGCGTCCGGCCGGTCCACCTTGTTCACCACCAGCACGACCGGCAACTGCGCGGCCAGCGCCTTGCGCAGTACGAAGCGCGTCTGCGGCAGGGGACCCTCGCTGGCGTCGACGAGCAGCAACACACCGTCCACCATGGACAGCCCGCGCTCTACCTCGCCACCGAAGTCGGCATGCCCCGGCGTGTCCACCACGTTGATCGTGACGGGACCGTCCGGGGTGGACCAGGTGACCGCGGTGTTCTTGGCCAGAATCGTGATGCCCTTCTCCCGCTCCAGGTCACCGGAATCCAGTACCCGGTCCAGCTCGGTTCGCCCGGCGACGGCGCCGGATTGCCGCAGCATGGCGTCCACCAGCGTCGTCTTACCATGATCGACGTGCGCGACGATGGCCACATTGCGCAGGTCGGTGCGCATGCGGGCAGGGGCGGCAGTGGGCACGCGGGAACTCCTCAATGAAAGCCGGGAAACCTCAAGGTTACCCGCAGCCACCGGAGCGTCCGTTGTCCTGGGCCTTCAGTAGTGTTTGGAGATCGGGCAGGACGGCACGGTCGGCGTCCAGCCAGTCCAGCTCGGCCAGCTCAGTTCGGCTCACCCACCGCAGCGCCGCATGCTCCACCGGGCTCGGGATAGCCGCTGGCTGGGCCAGGCGCGCAACATGTACTCGCAGCGTGTAACCGCCGGGCAACGGCACGTCGGGCCCGACCTGTTCGCCGGGGACGACGTCGACCGCGAGTTCCTCGCGGCACTCCCGGATCAGCGCATCCACGGCACTCTCCCCCGGCTCGACCCGGCCGCCCGGCAGCTCCCAGCGGCCCGCAGCCTCCGGCGGGTACGCCCGCTGCTGGGCGAGCACCCGGCCATCCCGCACCAGAGCTGCTGCCACCACCTGCCGCATGACCCCATCCTCCCTCCCCTGCCTGTCCCCTCCGCGACATGGAGACATATCGGGGTTTTCGGCCGTCCCGGTACCCCGATATGTCTCCATGTCGGGAGTGGCGAACGTTCCGGCAGTAGGGTGCTGGGCGTGGCTGCTGAGGATGAGGTGCTGATCGACGTCGAGACCGTCGTGCGGACGGTGATCGATCCGAACGGGCTGGAGCCGGATGGCGTCCGGTTCGTGCTTGATGCGCTGGCGTCGGCGACCGATAGCGCGCTGGGCTTTCTGTCCGGCCGGATCGAATGCCACACCGCCCGCGGCGGCGTGATCGAGGTACAGCTGGCCGCGCTGCGCTCGCAGGCTCGCAGCCGGGAGGAGAAGGCGGCCGTCGCGCTCGTCACGGCACGCGCCGCTGAAGGCTCCGGTGATTCCACCACCGCCCGCGACCTGATCAACGAGGCGTTGACGCTGCGCCCCGGCCTGGAGCCGGCGCTGCATGACGGCGCCCAGTACGCTGCGGTCCGCGGCGACTACGCCGTCGCGGACCGGTACCTGCGGCGCGCCGAGCAACCCGGCCCGCTGCGGCCGGGGCTCAGCGAGGCCATGGCCGCCACTGACCATGCCAGCGACGTGGGGCGCAACAGCGCCTGCCCGTGCGGGTCAGGCCGCAAGTTCAAGGCCTGCTGCCTGCGCGACGCGTTGCCGCCACTGAGCGCCCGAGCCCAGCTCGTCTACGCACTGCTGGGCACCTACGCCGAGCGCGCTCCGGGGCTCGAGGTGATCACATCGCTGATCGAGCGCGCCGGCAACGCCGCAGAGCATGCGATGTTCCTGCTGGATCTGGCCCTGTTCCGGGGCGGCCTGGTAGACAGATTCCTCGCCGCCCGGGGCCACTGGCTGCACGAGGACGAACGCGAACTCATCGACGACTGGCGGCAGGTCCCGGTGGCCCTCTACGAGGCCGTCGAGGTCCAGCCCGACGGCGGCGTCACGCTGCGGGTGCTGCCGGACGGGGAGCAGATCCAGCTGACCGACAAGCTGTTCTCGGAGTCCGCCCAGCGGCTGGACTTGTTCTGCGGGCGGATCTTGCACGACCGCTCCCAGCCCCGCCTGTTCGCAGTACCCGTGGGGGTTCCCCGGCAGCGCCGCCGGGAGCTGGCCGATCTGCTCGCGTCAGATCCACCTCCGGAGAAGATCGCCGATTTCCTCGGCCCGGAACCGCCCATCCAGTTCCGCAACAGTGACGGCGACGAGGTCTACGAATGCCGCGTCACGTACCGCGTGCCCCACCCACAGCAGGCCTTCGACCACCTCAGCGAACGGCTGGCCCGCACCGGTGAGGACATGCTCGGCTGGCACCGGCATGAACCTGATGGGCGGGTGCTGAACCTCGGCGTGATCGCACGCACCGGCGAGCAGTTCACCCTCGCTGCGAACTCACCGGCTCGGCTCACCGGTCTGGAAGATCAGTTGCGCGAGGTCGCTCCTGATGCCCGCGAACAGGACCGGCACGCCGAGCGTCTCAGCCAGGATCCCGGCGACCGCGAAGCCCGAACTCTCATCGTGGACAGCTACTTCGTCGAGGAGAGCGCTGCCGGCGAAGCCGACGCTGCCGAGCAACTGAGCCGCGATTCCGAAACAAGCTGGCTGGACACTCCCGGAATCATCGGTGATCTGAGCCCGCGGCAAGCGGCCGGTTCCACGGATCCCGCGGCCCGCGCCGAGCTGCGCAGCATGATCGACGACATCGAAGCGATCCTGCTGCAAACTCAGCGGGCGGGGCAGCCCGCGGCGGCCCTGATGAGCCCGTACCGGCTCCGCGAGCAGCTTGGTCTGGAGAAGCACGCGCGGTAAGTAGAGCAGGCTAGCCGTACCAGATTTCATCCGGAGCAGTAGGGAACTCATGGCACACTGGCACCGCCCATGTGCTTCCTCCAGGACGGTGCCGATGATGTCGGCTTGCTCACCATGATTCCGCCGGCAATCGTGCCCGTAAGGCACACATGACCCAGGGATACACCTGGTGACGGAAGCGGCGATCCGGGTCCGAGGTCTGCGCAAGGTGTTCGGTGCCACCGTTGCGGTCTGCGGCGTGGACCTCGACGTCCCGGCGGGCGCGGTGATGGGCGTGCTCGGTCCCAACGGCTCGGGCAAGACCACGTTGATCCGCCTGTTGCTGGCGTTGTCCAGGCCTACCGCGGGCACCGTGGAATTACTCGGTGCACCGGTACCGGCCGCCGCCG
The DNA here is from genome assembly GCA_035606945.1 of Pseudonocardiaceae bacterium. Classification (GTDB taxonomy): domain Bacteria; phylum Actinomycetota; class Actinomycetes; order Mycobacteriales; family Pseudonocardiaceae. The sequence continues at coordinate 80,228 of DATNDR010000036.1, read as the reverse complement.
GGCGGGTGCTGCCGCAGGTGGGCGCGCTCGTGGAGGGCCCCGGTTTTCACCCGTTTATGTCCGGTCGGGACAACCTTCGGCGGTGCGCGGCAGCCGAGCCGCTGCTGGCTTCCCGGGCGATCCCGGATGCCGTGGAGCGGGCGCTGCACCGCGTGGGTCTGGCGGGTGCGGCAGAGCGCCGTTACCGTGCGTACTCGCTGGGCATGAAACAGCGGCTGGGACTGGCCGCGGTGCTGCTGGTGCCGCGCCGGCTGGTGGTGCTCGACGAGCCGACGAATGGGCTGGACCCCGCCGGCACCCGGGATGTCCGGCGAATCATCGCCGAACTGCGCTCCGAAGGGGCCACCGTGCTGGTGTCCTCGCACCTGCTCGCCGAAGTGGAGTCCACCTGCACCCATGTGGCGGTGCTCGACCGCGGCTCCTTGATCGTCGCGGGATCGTTGGCCGCCCTGCTCGACGGCGAGAAACCCACGCTGGACGTGCGCACCCCGGATGCCGCCGCCGCGATGCGGGCCCTGCACGCGGCCGAGATCAGCGCCGTCACGTCTTCGCAGGGAGTCCGCGTCGAGTTGGCCACCACCGAGGCGCCCACGGTGGTGGCGTTGCTCGTCGGCGCGGGGGTCGCGGTACATGAAGTCCGGCGCCGGCGGACCGGATTGGACGAACTGTTCGCCACGTTGACCGAGGGAAGCGGGCAGTGACAACTTGGCTGCGCGCCCCACTGGGTCGGCTGCTGCGCAGCGAGCTGCGCTGGGTGCTGCGCCGGCCGCGCACCCAGGTCGCTTTGGTCCTGCTGGCACTGGTCCCGGTGGTGACCGGGCTCGGCATCGCGGCTGCCGGCTCACCAGCCAGTGCCGGCCTGCTCACCCAAGTCGCCGGTAACGGGCTGGTGTTGCCGGTGGTGGCGTTGTCGATATGCCTGACGCTGCTGTTCCCGCTCGCCGTGGCGATGGCCGCCGCCGACGCCCTGGCCGGCGAGTCCGCGCATGCGACGCTGCGCGGACTGCTGCTGGCGCCGATCAGCCGCAGCCGGCTGGTCCTGGTCAAGTCGATCGGCGTGCTGGCCGTCGCGGTCGCCGCGGTCGCTTCGGTGGCCGTGCTCGGCATCGTCACTGGCTTGATCCTGGTCGGACCTGCCAGCAGCACCCACGGCATGCTCACCCTGTCGGGCACCGAAGTCGGGCCGGGATCGGCGCTGATGCGAGTGGCGCTGGCGGCGGTCTGGACGGTGGGACAGCTCGCCGCAGTCGGTGCGGTGGCGCTGGCGGTGTCCTCGGCCACCGATCATCCGCTGGTGGTACTCGCGGCCGTGCTGGGCGGGCTGATCGGATTCGGAGTGCTTTCCGCGATCCCGGCCCTGGACTGGCTGCAGCCCCTGCTGCTCACCCGGGGCTGGTTTGCCATCACCGACGTGCTGCGCGACCCGATGCCGCTGGCCGGGCTGGTTTCCAGCACTGTCCGCGCAGGGTGCTACCTGGTGATCGGGGTCGCGCTGACACTGGCCCGGACGGCCACCCGTGAAGCGTGACTCCTACCGTGCCGCTTGTGCTCGGCAAGGTGCACAAGCGTCCATGAGACCCTTCATGGGCATCCAGAAGGTGCTCAAACGTCCATGAGACCGTGAGGAGAGTGGCATGGCGACGTTGTTGGATGGCGAGGGGGTGGCTGCTGCCCTGGACAAGCTCACCGGCTGGCAGCGCGACGGTGACACGATTGTCCGCACCGCGAAGTTACCGAGCTTCCCCGCAGCCATCGAGGCGGTCCGCGAAGTGGCTGAGATCGCTGAGGCGCACGATCACCACCCCGACATCGATATCCGCTGGCGCACCGTGACGTTCCGCTGCAGCACCCACTCCCAGGGCGGTATCACCAACCTCGACATCGAACTTGCCGAGCAGATCGACCGCGTGCTGGCCGCCGCAACGGACTGAGTGCCGCCACCCTGCCGCCACCCTGTAGCCGAGTTCGACCTGACGGCTACAGCTGTCAGTCGCGTCCCGGACAGCCGTGTGGTCGAACTCGGCGCGCTGGCGCAATCAGCATGTCACACCGCGACGTGGAGATTTACGTTCAGAAGTACGAGAGGCCAGAGCAGGATCGCCAAGACGAACGACAGCAGCTCGCCGATGGTATGGATCGCATATCCATTAGTCAGCGCTACCACCACGCCGATGAGTAAGTACAAGATGCCGAATAATGAAACGCCGTATTCGTGCATGTCTTCTCCTCCATATCTGAGACCCTCGGCGGGTTCAGGAAGTACGGCATGAACATCTTGTACCGGGCATCGGGATTTCCCTTTGATCGGCCCCGATCCACCTCCAGCGCGACCCTCCCTCGTCGTGCACAGAGTGTAGTCGTGCACAGAGTGTATCCGTGCCAGCCCGACCTGGAAACCTTCCCGCGGCCAACACGCACAGACCGTGCTGACCGCCGACCCCGGGCCGGGACGGTCACGGACCGGTAACCGACCCCCCACCGCGATCGCGACCACCGTTTTCAACAACGCCGCTGATTCCCATACTGAAGTAGGTCAGAGACTGCCGTGATGAGCACTCAACCCGCGGACGAGTGTGACGCGTCGGCCAATTCACCCACGCCACACACCTTCTTGCACCCGCCAATGGTCTAGGGACTACGGCATGGTGTAGGGCATCGTTGGAGCATTGACTAACCAGGGCAGACCATGGCGAAGCCACGAATTAGGGTATGGCGATCGCGGGGCTCGCGCTCGCCATCATCTCCGGCTGGACGTCGGGCACGTCAACTCGAGCCCGGTGACGCGCTATGCGTTGAAGCGGAAATCGACGACATCGTCGTGCAATCCATCGTGCGTGGCCCAACATACGACACGTTGCGCGATCTAGCTGCGGCAAGGCCGTGACGCGATTAGTGAGCATCCCACCGTCCAACGCCAGCGGGGACTGCTACCGCGTCGAACCCGGCACCGGGAGCTACCGGGGTGCGCGCCTGCACCGTCACCGGCACCGCCTGGTCACCTCGCGCAATCAAGCCCAGGGCCCGATCATGCTCGGATGGTCCGGTCGAGCGGCTCTCTGGGCGTCTGGCTTTCCTTTTCCGTCGAACCCAGCCATGATCGCGGCTCGCGAGAGCAGTCAAGGTTCGAGCGCGGAGGCGAGGATGTCTGATCGGCTGATCTTTCAGCTGGGCACCAACAACTGGCAGCGCGGCGGGGAGTTCGCGCCGGGTTCGGGGATCTTGCATGAGGCGCACCACCATGCTTACAACGCTTTGCCGGGAGTGCGCGCTTACTCGATGTATCCCTCCCGGCGGCAGCGGTTCCGCGACGAAAACGTGCGGGTTTTCCCGTTGGAGCACGACATCCCGATCTGCGAGTCGATCTCCCCGGTCAGCAACTATCGCTGGCACAGCATGAGCGAGGACGAGGTCAACGCCTACCGGCAGCGGCTGACCAACGAGGTCGCGCAGTGGCTCGACGAGATCGAGGCCAACTCCGAGGACCGGTTCAGCCTAGCGATCGCCCATCACGGCTTCATGAACACGGTGGTGATGCGCGACGTGATCCGCCGCAGGGCCGCCGCCGGGCGCGGCTCGATGCCGTTGCTGTGCTTCGTGCATGGAACCGAGCTGAAGATGTACGCCCACGAGCGACGAGCCGATCAGCCGGCGGAGTTCCCGCTGCGCTTCCTGCCGTTCATGCAGCGCGAGAAGATCTTCGACTACAACGCCCCGCAGCATGCCGTGGAGGTCGTCGCGTCGATCTCCGCCGAGCAGATCGAGGCGCTGCTGGACCTCTTCCCGGAGTTCCCCCGTGAGCGGGTGGTGCTCTCCCAGAACGGCTACAACCAGGACGTCTTCCACAGGCTGACCGACCCGACCGACCTCTATGCTGATCGGGCGACGGTGCTGGCCGGGTTTATGACACAGGTACCCGAGGGCAGCGGCCGGCAGCCCGAGCCGACCGCCCCGGCGGATGGGTTCGACGCGGTGGTGGCGTTCTGCGGCAAGTTCGCCGACTGGAAACGGTTGGATGCCCTACTGCGCGCGGCGGCCATCTACGAGCAGCAAAAGCGCCGGATCCTCACCCTGGTGATCGGTTCCGGACCACACGAGGCGCAGGTTGAAATGCACGACCTGGCCGCGCGGCTCGGCCTGCGCCGGACCTACTTCCTCGGGCCCAGGCCGCAGGACGAGTTAGCGGTGCTGTTCAACTGCGCCGACGTGGGCTGCTTCCCGTCCTACCGGGAACCCTTCGGTCTGGTGTTCATCGAATGCATGGCCTGCGGCACGCCAGTGATCGGCGCTGACTCCGGCGGTCCGCGCGACTTCGTGACCCCCGAAGTCGGGATGCTAGTGCCGGAAACCGACGATCACGCCGCCCTCGCCCAGTCACTCGCCGCCGCCGTCAACCGGGCTCTGGACGAGGGCTGGAAACAGACCAAAGGCCCCACCGCCGAGGCCTATGCCAAGGACAACTTCAGCGTTGTCAGCCAAGTCTCCGAACTGCTCGCCGAGGTAGACCGACTAACCACCACCTCAAGATCACACCGACCCGGTGCGCGCGGTGACGGTCAGCGGCGACGGGCACACCGCGCGGTGGCCGTCCCCATGTCCGGGACCGCCACGCCGCAAGATCACAAACTACAACTGGAGTACTTAGAGACGGGGAGGGAAGGCCGTTGTGATCGCCTCTAGGAGCCCCGGACAGCCCATCACAGCAGCAGATCAGGATGTCGCACGGTTCCCGGTTGCGCGGCTCGACCAGCGTCAGCAGTGAGAACTTCGCCAAAACCCTTCCAGCATCCCAGGGGCACGGCTACTTGTTGGAATGAGAGGTTAGTCCGGTGCGGAATTCGACGATGTCACCATCGGCCATCACGTAATCCTTGCCCTCCATCCGGATCTTCCCGGCGGCCCGGGCCGCCGCCATGGAGCCGGCGGCGACCAGATCGTGGTACGACACGATTTCGGCCTTGATGAAACCCCGCTGGAAATCGCTGTGAATCACGCCGGCAGCTTCAGGCGCGGTGGCGCCGGCCCGGATCGTCCACGCCCTGGCCTCCTTGGGCCCGGCTGTGAGGAAGGTCTGCAACCCCAGGGTGTGAAACCCGGCGCGGGCCAGCGCGTGCAGACCCGGCTCTGGCTGGCCGATCGAGTCCAGCAACTCGCGAGCCGATGCCGGGTCCAGTTCGAGCAGCTCGGATTCGACCTTGGCGTCCAAGAACACCGCATCGGCGGGATCGACCAGCTTGCGCAGCTCGGCTTGCCGCTCCGGGTCGGTGAGCACCCCCTCATCAGCGTTGAAGACATACAAGAACGGCTTGCTGGTCAGCAGGCTGAGTTCAGCCAGCGCGGCGGCGTCCAGCTGCGTGCGGGCGGCGAACAAGGTGCGCCCGGTGTCGAGCACCTGCCGGGCGGCCTGGGCAGCGGCCAGCGCGGCGCGGCGTTGTGCCGGGTGGGTGCGCGCCTCCTTCTCCAGCCGGGGTAGCGCACGGTCCACGGTCTGCAGATCGGCGAGCACCAGCTCGGTCTCGACGGTGGTGATGTCGTCGGCCGGGTCGACCCGGCCCTCGACGTGCAGCACATCCGGATCGTCGAAAACCCGCACCACTTGGCAGATTGCGTTGGCTTCACGGATGTTGGCCAGGAATTTGTTACCCAGCCCGGCGCCTTCCGAAGCACCGGCGACGATTCCTGCGATGTCGACGAACGACACCGTCGCCGGCACCACCTTCGCGCTGCCGAACAGTTCCGCCAACCGGCCGAGACGATCATCAGGTAACGGCACCACGCCGACGTTGGGCTCGATGGTGGCGAAAGCGTAGTTCGCCGCAAGCACGTTGTTCCTGGTCAGGGCATTGAACAAGGTCGACTTACCGACGTTGGGCAACCCGACGATCCCGAGGGTGAGGCTCACGAAACGTCAAGTCTAGGCGCCACCCGCCGGCGCCGGTGCATCCAGCGGCGCGCGGGAGGCGGCGCGCCTCGCCGAAACTGTCGGGGGGGTGTTGCAGGGTGTGACGTGTGGATTACTTAGTGCTCATCGCGATGGTGGCGGGGCTTGTGGTTGGCGGCCTGATCAGCTGGATGGTGGGGGCTGCGTTCCGGCGGGCGGCGGTGGCGGAGGCCGGGCGAACGGCGGACGCGGCCCGGGTCGCCGTCGAAGCCGAACTGGCCGCGGCCCGCCAGGAAGCTGAGCGTGCCCGCACAGCCAGGGACACCGAAGCAGCCCGCGTCGAGCAGTGCAACCGGCGCGCCGAGCAGGCCAGTGCCCGAACCGAGGAGGCCAGCGCCCGGGCCGCGGCGGCGCAGGCCGAGGTGGCGGGTGTCCGCGCCGCGCTCGACGCGGAGCGGACCGCCGCGGCCGACCGGGAGCGCTTGCTCACCCAGCGCGAGGCCGAGCTGCGGGACAGCTTCCAAGCACTGTCGGCAGAAGCGCTGTCGCGCAATAACGAGGCTTTCGTCCAGCTCGCCGAGGCCCGGCTGGCCAAGGTCACCGCGGCGATCTCAGCCAAATCAGACGGCGACGCCACCCAGCGCCAGCAGGCCATCGAGGCACTGCTGGCGCCGATCACGCAGAGTCTGCACCGGCTCGACGGCCAACTGCGCACCGTGGAAAAGGAGCGGGAGGCCGCCTATGCGGGGTTGCGTGAGCAGGTCGGCGCGATGCATCGCACCTCGGAACAGTTACAAAGCGAAACCCGCCAGCTGGTCACCGCGCTGCGGGCCCCTCAGGTCCGCGGCCGCTGGGGTGAGCTGCAGCTGGAACGGATCGTGGAGCTGGCCGGCATGGTCGAACACTGTGACTTCTCCCGCCAGGTCACCGCGACCGACGGCAGCGGCGACGACGACGCGATCGTCCGTCCCGACCTGGTGGTGCACCTTGCCGGCGGCAAGCACATCGTGCTGGACGCCAAGGTGCCCTTCGGCGCCTACCTGGAGGCGGTCGAAGCCACCGACCCGGACCGCCGCGCCGACCGGTTGGCCGCGCACGCCCGCCATCTGCGCGCGCACGTCGATGCGCTGGCGCACAAGTCCTACTGGCAGCGCTTCGACACCACCCCGGAGTTCGTCGTCCTGTTCGTCCCCGGCGACCCCTTCCTCGAGGCGGCGTTACAGGCCGACCCGGCGCTGCTCGAGCACGCCTTCGAGCGCAACATCGTGATTTCGACCCCGACCACGTTGATCGCGCTGTTGCGAACGGTGGCGTACACCTGGCGGCAGGAGGCGCTGGCCAGCAACGCGGCGCGGGTGCACGAGCTGGGCCGTGAGCTGCACTCCCGGCTGGCCACGATGGGCAGCCACGTGGCCAAACTCGGCAAGCAGCTCGGTGGTGCCGTCGACGCCTACAACCGCACCGTCAGCTCGCTGGAGTCGCGGGTCCTGGTCACCGCCCGCCGGTTCGGCGAGCTCGGTGTCGTCACCGAACACCTCGACACGCCCGAGCAGGTGGAGCGAAGTCCGCGCACCGTGCAAGCGGTGGAGCTGGTGGCGTCGGCAACGGACTCACTCGTGGCACTGGACGCTGGGCAGCGCGCACCAGTGGACGCGGAGTCCGATGTCGAACCGGACTCCGATCAGAACTGGGGGTGGGTCGTCGACGCGCTGCACCAGGCGCCGGGCGAGGATCCGCAACGGTCTAGTGTGAACGAGTGACGGGAACCCGAGCCCGAAGCACCGGCGCGCGTGCGTCTTGGGATGAGTACGCGCTGTTGCCCGACGGCCCGGGGATGCCCTGGTGGGCTGCGATGCTGTGCACGCTCGCGCTTGCCTCGACAGGAGTTTTCGCCGACCTCGAGCGACTGAACCGGCTGAGCGTCGTGTTCCAGGCGTGCTATTTCCTCGGCTGCCTGTTCGCCGTGGTGGTGGTGCAGCGCAAGGGGCTGTTCGCACCGATGGTGGCACCTCCGCTGATCCTGGCGATGGCAGTGCCGGGGGTGGTCCTGGCGACCGGTGCAACGCCCACCGGTGGGGGGTTGGTCGCCACCGCGCTCGCCGTCGGCACCCCTTTGATCAACGGGTTCCCCACCATGGCGATCACCACCGGGTTCACCGTGGCTATCGGTGCGTTCCGGATGGTCGTCCAGCGACGGCCGAGCGCTCGGCACACCACCGAATGACCGCTACCCACCCGGCGTGCGCTTGAGTTCTCGCGGTAATGAGAACACCAACGACTCGTCCGCGGTGACGATCTCCTGGACTTCGGCGAACCCACGTTCGGCCAGATAGTCCAGGACCCCTTGCACCAGCAGCTCGGGCACCGATGCACCGCTGCTGACTCCGACCGTGTGCACCCCGTCCAACCAGCATGGATCGATCTCGGTGTGGCAGTCCACCAGGTAGGCACAACGCGCGCCCGCGCTCAGCGCGACCTCGACCAGCCGCACCGAATTGGACGAATTCGGCGACCCGACGACGAGCACCAGATCGCAGTCGGGGGCCATCGCCTTGACGGCTACCTGCCGGTTCTGGGTGGCGTAGCAAATGTCGTCACTGGGCGGGTCGGCCAGCTCGGGAAACCTTTCGCGCAGGCGCGCCACGGTATGCATCGTCTCGTCGACCGACAGCGTGGTTTGGGACAGCCACACCACGCGGGATGGGTCGCGTACCGAAACCGAATCCACCGCCTGCGGCCCGTCGACGAGCTGGACATGCTCGGGCGCCTCCCCCGCGGTGCCCTCGACCTCCTCGTGATTTTGGTGACCGATGAGCAGGATCTCGTAACCGTCCCGCGCGAACCGCTTGACCTCCTGGTGCACCTTGGTGACCAGTGGGCAGGTGGCGTCGATGGTGCGCAGCTCACGCGCCGCGGCCTGGTCGCGCACCAGCGGCGACACGCCATGCGCGGAGAACACCACGACGGCGCCCGCGGGCACCTCGTCGGGATCGTCGACGAAGACCACACCGCGGCTTTCCAGGGTCTGCACCACATGCCGGTTGTGCACGATTTGCTTGCGGACGTACACCGGGGCTCCGTGCGCATCGAGTGCCTTCTCGACCGTCGCCACCGCACGGTCGACCCCGGCACAGTAGCCGCGAGGTCTGGCAAGCAGCACGCGCTTGGTCATGCCCCTACCCTACGGGCGGCCCCGGCAACGCCGCGGCAACGGCCTGCGGTGCGCCTACCCCTAGTCCCGAACCGGTCCCGAATAGGCAGAAGCCGGGCAGCTGCGGCAGGCTTGACGACCATGAGCCACGTACCCTTGCCTGTCCGCGTCGCCGTGGGCCTGGTGGTTACCGCCGTGGAACAGGCTCGCAAGCTGCCCGAGCAGCTCGTCGATCTTCCGGTCACCGCCGCCAGCCGCGCTGTGCAGGTCGGGATGCGGGTGCAGCAGCGGGTCACTGAGCTGGCGATCAAAGGTGACCAGGTGTTTTCGCTGTTGCAGCCGGTGGAGGACAATCCGCCGTGGGCCCGGTTCGACGAGGACGACGAACCGCCGGCAGCCGGCACCAGCCCAGCCCACCCCGACAGCACCGACAACAAGGTCGCAAGGGGCGGCGAAGTCGACGAAGCCGACGTCGCGCAAGCCCTGACACCTCCGCCCGCCAGCGGCGACGGCATCCGGCCCGCCGCCGGCGGGCCGTCGGAGCTGCTAGCCGGGTACGACGAGATGTCTTTGGCCGAGTTGAGGACCAAGCTTCGCGGGTTGTCGCTGCCCCAGCTCGAAACGCTGCTGGTGTACGAGCACACCCATCGGGATCGGCCGGCGTTCGTCACGCTGCTGTCCAACCGGATCTCCACAGTCCGCTCGCAGTGATCAACAATTCGGGGACCGAAACTCCAGCCGCCACGACACCGGAAACGCCTTGGCCGGTCCGCACCGTCGCCCGCAAGATCGCCGGGTGGATCGACCGGTTGGGTGCGGTCTGGGTCGAGGGGCAGATCACCCAGATCAGCGCCAAACCGGGTACCGGCACCGCGTTTCTCACCCTGCGCGACCCGGTGGCCGACGTGTCGGTGACGCTTACCTGCGCGACCGCGCTGGTCCGGGATCGGCAGCCGCCACTGGTGGATGGCTGCCGGGTGGTGGTACACGGCAAGCCGTCGTTGCACCTGGGCCGCAGCACGCTGAGCCTGCGCGTCGACGAGATCCGCGCGGTGGGGATCGGCGAGTTGCTGGCCCGCATCGAGCGGCTGCGGCGCGTCCTGGACGCCGAAGGCCTGTTCGACCCCCGGCGCAAGCGGGCGCTGCCGTTGCTGCCCGGCTGCGTTGGGCTGATCACCGGCCGGGGCAGCGCAGCCGAACGCGACGTGCTCAGCAACGCCACCGCCCGCTGGCCCGCGGTGAACTTCCGGGTGTGCAATGTTGCGGTGCAAGGTCCGCTCGCGGTGAGCCAGATCGTTGAAGCACTAGCCGCACTGGACACAGACCCCGCAGTGGAGGTGATCGTGCTGGCCCGCGGCGGGGGCAGCGTGGAGGACCTGTTGCCGTTTTCCGATGAGGCGCTGTGCCGCGCGGTGTCGCGCTGCACCACCCCGGTGCTCTCAGCGATCGGCCACGAGCCGGACACCCCGCTGGTCGACCACGTGGCGGACAAGCGCTGCTCCACTCCCACCGACGCCGGCAAATGCGTGGTGCCCGACGTCGCGGAAGAAACTGCTGCGGTGCACCAACTGCGTAACCGCTGCCGGCGTGCCCTGCACGGGTGGGTCGATCGGGAGCGGCGGCTGCTCGACGCGCTGCGCACCCGTCCGGTGCTGGCCAACCCGCTGCGCCCGCTGTCCGAGCACGCCCGGATGGTGACCGAACTGCGCACCCGCGCCGACCGGGCCCTGGTGGGAAGGCTACGGACGGCACAGGACGGGTTGACGCACACGGCGGCACGCTTGACGACGCTGGGACCGGCAGCCACTCTGGCCCGCGGGTACGCCGTGGTCCAGCGTGCGACTACTGATACCGGGCCCGCCCCGGTGCTGCGATCGGTGACCGAGGCCCCGCAGGGCACCGAGCTGCGCATACGGCTATGCGATGGGGCCCTGGGTGCGGTGGTGACCGGTGAACGATGACAGCAACAGCGCCTCTGATGCCGGAAAGGGCGCAGACAATGGCAGGTCCGACCCGGCAACGCTGGGCTACGAGGCAGCGCGCGACGAGTTAGCCGAAGTGGTGCGTCGGCTGGAAACCGGTGGGCTGAGCCTTGAGGAGTCCCTCACGCTGTGGGAGCGAGGAGAGCAGCTCGCCGAAGCGTGCCAGCGGCACCTTGCAGGCGCCCGGGAGCGGATCGAGTCGGTGATCGCCGCTCGCGAGCAGCTGCCCTGACGCCCACCCGCTCACAACGTAAAGAATCTGGGAGGATTGCGAGGGTTCCCTATTCGACTATTTGGCGCGCCGCACATTCCGGGAGGGTTTATGAGTACTTTGTCGGCTCCACGCCAGAACGTGACGCACGAGGAGCCTGACCGCAACCTCGCCATGGAACTGGTGCGGGTGACCGAGGCCGCCGCGATGGCTGCTGGCCGCTGGGTCGGTCGCGGTGACAAGAATGGCGGTGACCAGGCCGCGGTGGACGCCATGCGCAAGCTGATCGGCACCGTCTCGATGCGCGGCGTCGTGGTGATCGGTGAGGGGGAAAAAGACGAAGCACCGATGCTGTTCAACGGCGAGGAGGTCGGCAACGGGCAGGGACCGGAATGCGATGTCGCGGTCGACCCGATCGACGGCACCACGCTGATGAGCAAGGGCATGCCCAACGCGCTGGCCGTGCTCGCCGTCTCTGAACGAGGCACGATGTTCGATCCCTCTGCGGTGTTCTACATGGAAAAAATCGCCACCGGGCCGGAGGCGGCCGAGGTCATCGATCTGTCCGCACCAGTGGCGGAGAACATCAAGCGCGTCGCCCAGGCCAAGCGGATGGACATCTCCGACATCACGGTGTGCATCCTGGACCGGCCCCGGCACAACGAGCTGGTACGCCAGGTTCGGGAGGCCGGGTCCCGGATCACGTTCATCACCGATGGTGACGTCGCGGGTGCGATCGCCGCGGCCCGGCCGGACACTGGCGTGGACCTGCTGATCGGTATCGGCGGCACCCCGGAGGGCATCATCAGCGCCGCCGCGCTGCGCTGCATGGGCGGCGCGATCCAAGGCCGGTTGTGGCCCCGGGACGACGCTGAGCGTCAGGCGGCGCTCGATGCCGGCCACGACCTGGACCGGATCCTCACCACCGAAGATCTGGTCTGCGGCGACAACGTGTTCTTCTGCGCCACCGGCATCACCGACGGGGAACTGCTGCGCGGGGTGACGTATCACACCGGAGGCTGCCGCACTCATTCCATCGTGATGCGCTCCAGGTCCGGCACCGTGCGGATGATCGACAGCGTGCACCGGCTGGACAAGCTGCGCCAGTACGCCGCGGTGGACTTCGACCAGATGCCCCGGGTATGACCCAGCAGTACCGGACCGAACGCGACACCATGGGCGAGGTGCAGGTGCCCGTCGACGCCCTGTACCGCGCCCAGACCCAACGCGCCGTGGACAACTTCCCGATCTCCGGCCGGGGCCTGGAACGAGCCCAGATTCGGGCGTTAGGACTGGTCAAGGCCGCTTGCGCGCGGGTGAATGCGCAACTGGGGGTGCTCGACGAGCAGCTCGCCGGGGCGATTGCCGCTGCTGCCGATCAGGTGGCGGCCGGTGAGCATGACGCCCAGTTTCCCGTCGATGTATTCCAGACCGGCTCGGGCACCAGCTCCAACATGAACGCCAACGAGGTGATCGCCACCGTCGCCAGCCGGGCCACCGGCGCCGACGTGCACCCCAACGACCACGTCAACGCATCTCAGTCGTCCAACGACGTGTTCCCGACGACTATCCACCTGGCCGCCACCGAGGCTGTCGCGCACGACGTGATGCCGGCGCTGGTGCACCTGGCTTCGGCATTGACCCGCCGCTCCCGCGACTGGGCCAACGTGGTCAAGGCGGGCCGCACGCACCTGATGGACGCGGTGCCGATCACGCTCGGCCAGGAAGCCGGTGGGTGGGCCGCACAGGCTCGCTACGGCGTCGAACGGCTGGCGAGCTGCCTGCCCCGGCTGGCGGAGCTGCCGATCGGGGGCACCGCGGTGGGTACCCGGTTGAACGCACCGGCGGGTTTCGGTGCCGCCGTCGTCGAGCAGTTGCGCCGGATGACTGGCCTGGACGTGCTCACCGAGGCGCGCGACCACATCGAGGCGCAGGCCGCGCGGGATGGTCTGGTCGAGTGCTCCGGCGCGCTGCGCACCGTCGCCGTGTCCCTGTTCAAGATCGCCAATGACTTCCGGTGGCTCGGTTCGGGTCCCCGTGCCGGCCTGGCCGAGCTGCGGCTACCCGATCTGCAGCCCGGGTCGTCGATCATGCCCGGCAAGGTGAACCCGGTGATCTGCGAGGCCACCATGATGGTGGCCGCTCAAGTGATCGGTAACGATGCGTGCGTCGCGTTCGCCGGCTCCCAGGGCAACCTGGAGATCAATGTGATGATGCCGGTGATGGCGCGCAACGTGCTGGAATCGGCCCGGTTGCTCGCCGCGGCCGCCCGGTTGCTCGCTGACCGAGTCGTCGAAGGTGCCCAGGCCGATGCCGTGCGTTGCCGCGAGTACGCCGAGTCGTCCCCGGCGATCGTGACCGCGCTCAACGGCTATGTCGGTTATGAGGAGGCCGCCTCCATCGTGAAACAAGCGCTGCTGGAAAAGCGCACGATTCGCGATGTCGTCCGCGCCCGCGGCCACCTCGATAACGGAACCCTCACCCCTGACCAACTCGACGCTGCCCTCGACGTCCTCAAGATGGCCCAGCTGGAACCCGGCTAACTGATCACCCTCGGTTGACGGTCGCCGGTGGTGGGTGCTCTTCACATGGCATAGTGCTGCCGTAATCGGGCAGTAGATCGTCGCGTACCCAGCCCTCGTCTGCAGTGGATGTATTGCGCAGGTAGGTCCAGGTGCCGCCGTCTCCAGGGGTGTAGCAGAAGTATTGAGCACTCTGGTCGTGCACGCCCTGACCCTTTTGTATGCAGGAATTGCTGGGGCCACTGCGCAAAGTCACCGTGTTGGGCGGGAAATTCACCCATGGACGGTGGTCTTTGGCCGGGTAGCTCAACCCGCAGGACACCATCGTGGAGGCGCCCACCCCAGGCTTATGGCCATCTGCATAGGCTGGCGCTGCGATGGCCAGTGTTGCGGTGGCCGCGGCGAGCACCGGAGCGGCCACCCGTGCGGAGGTCCAAGACATCAGAAAGTCCCCTCTCTCTGTTCGTCGTCATGGGCATCCCAGGTCCCCCGCCGCCCCCGTCTCCTGGGATACGTTGCGACGTCCACGCTAGGTCGCGCCGCTTTCCGGGCGCTTTCCGCGCGCTTGCCGGCCGTCACCCACGATTGCATCACCTGTCTCGCCGCGTGACCGCGAGCAGCGAACCTGGGAATCTACGCTGTCATTCGTCCCGATTGGGGGAAAGCTCGGTTACCTGCTGGCATCGTATGGCTACACTCGGTGCTGACCCAGCGAGGTGGCGGCTGAGCGGAGGTGGCGGAGTGGACTTCGAGGTTCTCGGCCCGCTGCGAGTGCGACTCGGCGACACACCGGTCCAGCTCTCCGCCCCGATGCCCCGCATGTTACTGGGTGTGCTGCTCACCCGCCCGAACACGCCGGTGCCGGTGGATGTGTTGGTCGACGCCTTGTGGGCGGGCCAACGGGACCCGCGGGCGGGGAAAAAGCTGCAGCTTCACGTGCATCGATTGCGCCGGGCGCTGGGCGATCCAGACCGGATCCAGTACGACAACGGCGGCTATACGCTACGAGTACACCCCGGGGAACTCGACGCTGAGCGATTCGAGTCCGCGCTTGCCGAAAGTACCGACGTCACCCAGCCGGCCCGCGCGGTGAGTCTGCTGCGCAACGCGCTACAGCTGTGGCGCGGGGAGGCCTTCAGCGACCTGGTCGACCTGCCGCTGCTGCGCACCGAGGCCGACCGCTTGACCGAGCGCCGGCTGGCCGGGCTGGCTCGGCTGTACACCGCCGAGCTGGCCTGCGGTCACGCCGGCACGATCGTTGCGGAACTCGTCGAGTTGGCGGCGCGGCACCCGATGCGCGAACAGCTCCAGGGATTGCTGATGACCGCGCTGTACCAAGCAGGTCGCCAAGCCGAGGCCCTGGAGGTCTACCAACGCACCCGAGCCGCCCTGGTCGACCAGCTCGGGCTGGAACCGAGTAACGAGCTGCAACGGCTGGAGCGCGCCATCCTGACCGGCGACCCGCTGCTGGAAGCCCCGAAGACACCGTCCATCGCGCCGGCCCAGCTGCCCGCTGACATCACTGACTTCACCGGACGCAAAACCCAGCTCGCCACGGTCGCTCACCTGGCCGGCGCGGCGGATCGATCGGCAACGGTGCTCATCACCATCGCCGGCCAGGCTGGCAGCGGTAAGACGGCCCTGGCCGTGCACGCCGCGCACCGGTTACGCGCCCACTACCCCGATGGTCAGCTATTCGTGGACCTCCGAGGTACGCAGGCGCAGCCGCTGGCGGCCACCGACGTGCTGGCCCGGTTTCTGCGCGCGCTCGGGGTGGACCGGATGGCCATCCCGGACGACGCCGAGGAACGGGCTGCCCTGTATCGCAGCCGACTGGCGGATCGCCGGCTGCTCATCCTGCTCGACGATGCGGCGTGCGAGGCCCAGCTGCGACCGCTGCTGCCGGGCACTCCTGGCTGCGCGGTCCTGGTCACCAGCCGAGCCCGGCTATCCGGCCTGGGCGGTGCCCAGCGGGTCGATCTGGATGTCTTCGCGCCCGACCAGGCCATCGAACTGCTCGCCCGAGTTGCGGGCCCCCAACGGGTTGCCGCAGAGCCGGTCTCGGCGCGGGAGATTGTCCGGCTCTGCGGCTTCCTGCCGCTGGCGATCCGGGTCGCCGGCGCCCGGCTGGGCGCCCGGCCGCACTGGCCGCTGTCGCGACTCGAAGCCGATCTGACCGACGAGGGCACTCGCTTGGACACCCTGCGGCTTGGAGACCTGGAAGTGCGCGCCAGCCTGGCGCGCAGCTACGACACTCTGGACGTGATCGCTCGACGCGCCTTGCGTCTGCTCGGGCTGATCGAGGCAGCCGACTTCGCGCCGTGGGTGACCGCAGCGCTGCTCGACGTCTCGCAGCCGGTGGCTGAGGACCTGATGGACGCCCTGGTTGACCAGCACCTGCTCGAGGTGGCGGGGCACGATGCGACCGGGCGGTTGCGGTACCGCTTCCATGACCTGCTGCGTGCCTACGCCCGCGAGATGGCCGCGACTCAGGAGTCCCACGCCGGCCGGCTCGCCGCGCTGGATCGGGCCTTCGGGGGATGGCTGGCTCTGGCCGAGCAGGCTGGACGGTCCATGACCGGCCCCGCCTTCGCCCGGCCTGTCGACACCGCGACCTGCTGGCGTCCTGACGAATCGGTGGTCGCGGCTGTGGTCACCGACCCCGCCGGTTGGCTCACCGCGGAATGCACGGGCCTGATCGGCGCCATCGACCAAGCCTACGCGGTCGGGTCCGATCAGCTCGGGTGGGCGTTGGGCGTGCGGCTAGCCGGAATTTTCCTCGCTCGTGGACACTACGACGATTGGCGGGCAGTCTGCGAGCTGATGCTCGCCGGGGCTCGGCGCACGGTCGACGCCGGGCAGGGCAGCATGGCACTGCCCGATGCAGGCGAGCTGCGCCGGCTCCTGCACCGCCTGCATGAGGCACTCGACGGTTTCGACCAGACGCTCACGGCGTGCGGAGCCGGGCGTGATCGTGCCGTTGCCACCCTCGTGGCTGGCCGCCTCGCCGGCGGCCGCGATGCGAGCCGCTTCGACGAAGCCCTGCCCCGCCTGGAGCACTCCCTGCTCTACCTGCGGGCATTGGTCGATCGCCATACTGTTGCCTGCGCGGTCCGCCGGATCCGCACGGTGCATCGCCTGCAACGGTGTCACGAGAAGGCGGCCCGCTGCTTCCAGCAGGTGCTCGAGGCCCTCGACGTCTGGTCCGACCCCCGTCCGGAGATGGCTTTGGTGCCGTCCGGATCCAGCTCCGGTGGGGGCAGGGCCGTCAGGTTGGCCGCTCTTCAAGGCACCCCGCACGCGGCTTGGTAGCTCTTCAAGAGCGGCCAACCTCGCTCAGTGTGCGTAGCCCTCCAGCATCTCGGTGACCAGCGCGGCGATCGGCGAGCGCTCCGATCGAGTGAGCGTGACGTGCGCGAACAGCGGGTGCCCCTTGAGCTTCTCGATCACCGCGGCCACCCCGTCATGGCGGCCGACCCGGAGATTGTCCCGCTGCGCGACGTCGTGGGTGAGCACCACCCGGGACCCGGTACCCAGCCTCGACAGCACCGTAAGCAGCACGTTGCGTTCCAGAGACTGGGCCTCGTCGACGATCACGAAGGAGTCGTGCAGGGACCGGCCGCGAATGTGGGTCAACGGCATCACCTCGAGCATCCCGCGGTCGATGACCTCATCGATGACGTTCGGCGACGCGATCGCGCCGAGAGTGTCGAACACCGCCTGCGCCCAGGGCTGCATCTTCTCGTTCTCGCTGCCCGGCAAGTAGCCCAGCTCCTGGCCGCCCACGGCGTACAGCGGCCGGAAGACGATGACCCGGCGGTGCGCGCCGCGCTCCATCACGGCTTCCAGACCCGCGCACAGCGCGAGCGCCGACTTGCCGGTTCCGGCCCGGCCACCGAGGGAGACGATGCCGATGTCGGGATCGGCCAGCAGCTCCAGCGCGATGCGCTGCTCAGCAGAACGGCCCCGCAGGCCGAAAGCCTCGCGATCCCCGCGAACGAGCCGGACTCGCTTGTCCGGGCTGATCCGGCCCAGCGCGGTCGCCGTCCCGGAGAACAACCGCAAACCGGTGTTGCACGGCAGTCCGGCGATGTCGGGGTGCTCGGCGAGATCGGCAATTCCCGCTTTGTAGAGCTCGTCGAGCACCGCTGCGCCGACCTCGACGTCGCTGATTCCGGTCCACCCCGATGGCACCACGTCCTGGGCGCGGTACTCGTCGGCGGCCAAACCGACCGCCCCCGCCTTGACGCGCAGTGGCATATCCTTGGTGACCAGAGTGACGTTGCGACCGTCGGCGACCAGGTTCAGCGCGCAGGCCAGGATGCGGGAGTCGTTGCTGTCGGTACGGAACCCGGACGGCAACACCGCCGGGTCACAGTGATTGAGCTCAACGCACAGGGTGCCACCGAACTCACCGATCGGTACCGGCGCGTCCAGCCGACCGTGCGTCCGCCGCAGGTCGTCCAGCAGCCGCAGCGCTTCCCTGGCGAACCAGCCGAGTTCCGAGTGATGCCGCTTGCCTTCCAGTTCCCCGATGACCACAAGTGGCAACACCACTTCGTGCTCGTCGAATCGAAGCAGTGCCCACGGGTCAGACAGCAGGACCGACGTGTCCAGCACGTAGGTGCGGATACCGAGGGTGGTGGAGTGTGGCGAGCGAGAGGCGATCACGGCAGCTCCCTGGCGTGCGCGGCACCCGCGCCCGCGTCTCGGTGGGCCGGCCGGCCTCTAGTTGGTCGCTTCCGCAGCGCCTTGTTCGGCTCAGCGGGACCGACCACGAGGGCCGGGTGCCGACCCTCCCGTGCTTGCCGTGAGCGGTTTACCCGCCCGATCGACATCAGCCACGACCAGGGCCTCCCGTAGCGAAACGCGTCGAGCACGTCCCACTGCCACCGCACGGTACCGGTCCGTGGCCGTCTTGGGAAAGACTCGCCGGTGGGTAACAGTGTTAGAAGACTGTTACCTAGCGGCTACCCATCGGCACGCAGCGCGGAGGGAATCAACGGCTCATCGAGCAACCGCAGGTAGCGCCGGCTCAGTGGCTGCGCCGGCGGGCGAGCATCCAGCCAGCCGCGCAGCAGCCGGTATCCCTCGACGTAGGTGGTGGTGTAGGCGCGCCACAGCGGGTCGGCCAGAAAGCGCACCATCTGCCTGGCCCGCGGCTCCGGAACCAGCAGCCACTGCTGCAGGTACGTCTGCACGTCCGCCAGGTCGGCACCCCGATCGTGCAGCATCAGCGCGGCGTCCTGGCGGACGCCGAGCAGGCCCGCCGCCGCCACTTCGAGGCGCTCGGCGAGCTCGCCGTCCATCCGCAGTCCCAGATCGCCCAAGATTTCCGCAGCCCAGGGCCCCCACCCGGAGCCGACTGCGGCCGGCAATCCGAGGTCGGCCAGTCCCTCGGCCATCAGGCACTGCGGCGTGTTCACCAGGAAGATGGTGTGCTCGGCCTGCTGCCGGCTGCGCACCAGGCCGGCTTCCTTGCGGCAGTGTTCGGTGTGGTGGCCGGGATAGGACTCGTGCGCGACCAGGTGTGGCAGCTGCCCCATCCGGTGCCCGAGATCGGCGTTGATCGCCACCCGGGAGCGGAAGTCGCCGAGGTAGTAGTTGAACCCGCTCCACGGCTTGTCAGTGACGACCTCGTAGTGCACGGTCTCCTCCGGGGGCAGCCCGAAGTCGGCCCGTACCCGGTCCCGCAAGGCGCTGGACAGCGCCTGCACGGCGGCCTCCAGCCGCTGCGGTGGGACCTCGTCGCGGGCTCGGTAGGCGGCCAACCGATCAGCCAGTGGCTCGCTGCCCGGCAGCAGTCGATCGATCTGGGCGTGCGCCTGGTGGTAGACCTCGGGATCGCCCGGCTCGATGACGACGTCGAAGTACGCCTGTACTTCCGCCACGAAACCGACCTGCTGTCCGGCCAGGACCCGCCCGCTGCACTCCAATGCGGTCAGATGCGCAGCCAGGAACCGCGTCCGTGGCTCGGGCAGGCCGGACGCGGGCAACCCGGCACGCAACTCGGTGGCCCGCCGGGCCAGCGCCGCCGGATCGGGGGCTGGCTCGTTGTCCACTTCCCGGCGCAGCGCCGGATCGCCGGTGTAGGCGTCGACGAAACCGTCCACCAGGCGGTCGAATCGCAGCCCCAAGCGTAGGTACTCGCACACCACGTCCATGGGTCAGGAGTATTTCGTCCTGTGAGTGGCCCTGCTAGTCGGCGGCGCGCCGTGTCGATCATGTCGGTCACGACCCGAACCGGCGGTGCCGGGCGGTGTAGTCACGCAACGCGCGCAGGAAGTCCACCTTGCGGAAGGCCGGCCAGTACGCGTCGCAGAACCAGAACTCCGAGTGCGCCGACTGCCAGAGCAGGAAGCCTGATAACCGCTGCTCCCCCGAGGTGCGGATGACCAGGTCGGGATCGGGCTGGCCGGAGGTGTAGAGGTGCTCGGCGATCTGCTCGACGTCGAGCACCTCGGCGAGTTCTTCCATGGTTGTTCCGGCCTCGGCGTGTTTGAGCAGCAGCTTGCGCAGCGCGTCGGCGATCTCCTGGCGACCGCCGTAGCCCACCGCGACGTTGACCGCCAGCCCCGGCCGATCCCGGGTCCGGGCCGCTGCGCTGGTCAGCCGCTGCGCCATCTCCGATGGCAACAGGTCCAGCGCACCGACCACCCGTACCCGCCATGGCGTGTGCGGCGCGCACAGCTCGTCGACGACGTCTGCGATGATCTCCAGCAACGGCTCCAGCTCGTCCGGCGGGCGGTTGCGCAAATTGTCCGGCGACAGCAGCCAGAACGTGGCAATCTCGACGCCGGTTTCCCGGCACCAGTCGAGCAGCTCGATCAGTTTCGCAGCGCCGACCCGGTGACCGTCAGTGACGTCAGTGAACCCGGCACCCTTGGCCCAGCGCCGGTTGCCGTCCATGATCACCGCCACGTGACGGGGAAGGTTGGCGGTCCCAAGTTGGCGGCCCAGCCGCCGCTCGTAGACCGCATAGACGAGGTCGAGCAGCCTCACAAGGCCGGAAGGCTACGCCCGGCACCGCACCTGCACTCAGCGGGCTCAGCGGGGTTATTCGGCGCTCGATCACCCCGCTGAGCCCGCTGAATGCGCAGGGAGTGGCGCGACGATCGCGATGGCGAAACCGTCGTAGCCTTTGGCGCCGACGGTTTGGATTGCGGTGGCGGTGACGGAGGGATCGGCGGAGATCGTCTCGACGAGGCGGCGGGTGCCCTGAACGGCGGAGTTGTCGCTGCCGGCGTCGAGGACCGCCCCACCTCGCACCACGTTATCGACGATGATCACACCGCCGGGGCGGGTCAGGCGTACCGAGGCGGCGAAGTAATCGGCGTTGTGCTCCTTGTCCGCATCGATAAACACCAGGTCGAAGGGCTCGGCCCGGCCACCGTCGAGTTCCTGTGCCAGCTGCGGCAAGATGTCCATCGCCGCGCCGATCCGCACGTCCACGCGGTCGGCGAGATCGGCCTTGGCGATGTTGGCGCGCGCCACCTCGGCGTGTCGCGGCTCGCTTTCCAAGGTGATCAGGCAGCCGTTCGGGGGCAGCGCCCGGGCCATCCAGATGGTGCTGTATCCCGCCAGCGTGCCGATCTCCAGGATGCGGCGGGCCTTGATCATGGTCGCGAGCAGGTTGAGCAACTTGCCCTGCGCGGGCGACACCGCGATAGCCGGCAGGCCGGCTGCATCACTGGCGGCGAGCGCGGCGTGTAGCGCGTCGTCGTCCTCGACGAGTGCGCCGTTGAAGTACTCGTCGACCGCCACCCACTGACGCTGGCTCATAGCAACCCAGACTAGAGCTCGGGGCCGCGGGCGCGCAGGTCGTCAACAGTGGCCATGGCCTGCTTGAGCTCACCGAGCCACTGCTGGGCGTGCTCGCCGACCAGCCGCACAGCCCAGGCCAGTGCCTCCGACCGGGACCGCGCCACGCCGGCATCGACCAGAGTGTCGAGGACGAGGCGCTCCGGCTGCCGCAGCCGGGTCATCACCGGCACCGACAGCGTGGTGAACAGCTCCTCGGTGCTACCGAGGCGCGCTCCCCAGGCCACCTTGCGCCGGTAGCGGTGCTCGGCCTGCCGGGCGATCTCGATCCGCTCGTCGCGGGAGTCCTCGCGGAAGCGGCTGATCCGGCCGGCCTCAGCGGCCGCGCGCTCGGCGTCGTCGGTGAACTCCTCGCCCAGCGCAGGCAGCATGCCGACCACGATGATCTCCTCGCGGTCCACGCTGATCTCCACCTCGCCGGTGAACCAGCCATCCGGCAACCGCCCTGCGAACCATCCCTTGGCATCATCGGCCGGTGGAAGATCAGCCTGCTGCCAGCCGCCACGCCCGTGCCACCCGCCGCCAGAGCGCATGCCGTGCGGCCGCCCTCGTCCCACCATCACTCCATCCTCCTATCCCCAACCTCTCACTTACATCATTACACCATTACACCCCTCCACGCCACCCCGGCTTGCGTTCAGCGCGCAGCATGGGGGTCTCGATGGCGGGCACGGTCACGGCGGTCATGACGCGGGGCGCCAGATCGTCGTTTTCGGCACTGAGCACGGCAGGGCGGCTTCGGATCCGCGCGGCGAGCACGTAGAGCACCGGAACCAGCACCAGGGTGAGCAGCGTGGAGCTGATCAAGCCCCCGATCACCACGATCGCCAGCGGCTGGGAGATGAAGATCCCTCCGCCGGTAAGCCCAAGCGCCATGGGTAATAGCGCGAAGATCGTCGCTACCGCGGTCATCAGGATCGGCAGCAGCCGCTGCGCCGCCCCCTCGACGACCGCCTCGAGCAGCTCCCGCCCGTCACGCCGGTACTGGTTGACCAGGTCGATGAGCACGATCGCGTTGGTCACCACGATCCCCACCAGCATCAGCATGCCGATCAGCGCCGCAACGCCGAGCGGGGTGCCGGTGAGCAGTAGCAAACCGATCGCGCCGGTAGCGGCGAACGGGATCGCGACGAGCAGCAGCAGCGGCTGTAACAGGCTGCGGAAGGTCACGACCATCACCAGGTAGACCACCGCGATCGCCACCAGCAGGGACCACTCCAGCTGCGTGAACGCGTCACTTTGCGCAGTGCTGATGCCACCGATCTGCGCGCTCGCCCCCGCCGGGAGGACCAGTTCGGTGAGCCTGTCATGCAGCGCCGCGGTGACCGCGCCGAGGTCATCGGCCTCGGCCCGCGCAGTGATCTCGGCACTGCGGGCACCGTCGGTGTGGCTGATGCTCGGTGCGGTGCTGCGCTGTGTCACCGTGGCGACGTCGGACAGCGGGATGGTGCCGTGGGCACCGGCCAGCGGTAGGGCGCGCAGCGCGGCGAGGTCACCCGGTGCGGCACCGGTGCGTACCACCACGGCCTGAGCGACGCCGCCGATGGTGAGGGTGCCGGCGGTACTGCCGCGCAGCGCGGTGGTCACCGACTGCCCGATCTGCATTTCGGTCAGCCCCGCCTGCGCGGCCTTGCGCCGGTCGACGTCGACTGCGACGGTCGGTTGCGCGGCAGCGAGGTTATTGCGCACATCGGTGGCACCCGGGATCGCCGCGACGACCTGCTGCACCGCCGCGGCGGCCTGCGCCAACACCGCCGGGTCGGCAGCGCGCACCGAGACCTGCAGCGTGTCCTTACCGAACCCGCCCTGCACGGTGAACCGGCCGACCTGTTCGGGCGCGCCCAGCGCGGCCAGCCGGCGGCGCAGGTCGTCGCGCACCGCGGTGGCATCCGTGTTGGCGTTCAGGGTGACGGCAAACCGGGTGGTGCCGCCGCTCCGATCGGTGCCGAACCCGAATGCGGCACCCTCGGGTGACCCGACGGTGGCCTGGTAGCTCACCACCCCGGGGGTGGCAGCCAAAACGCCCTCCACCCGCTTGGCGGCGGTGTCGGCCTGGGGCAGCGCGGTACCGGGCGCAAGCTGCTGGCTGACCGTCAGCGTGTTGCCGCCCGCGTCGCCGAGGAAGGTCGTGTGCAGCCGTGGCACCAGCGCCAATGTGCCACCCAAGATCCCCACGGCGACCAGCAGCGAGACAACCGGCCGGCGTAGCGCGGCGTGCAGCAGCGGCCGGTAACCGCGCCGCCGCCGGCTGCGCCGCCGCAGGTGTGGGCGGTCTCGACGACCCGGACCGGCTTCCCGCCGCAGCACCGCCGAAGACAGCACCGGCACCACGGTCAGCGATACCAGTAGCGAACCGAGCAACGCGGCCGTCACGGTCACCGCGAAGGGACGGAACAGTTCGCCGACTTCCCCGCGGACGAAACCGATCGGCGCGAACACCGCCACCGTCGTCACCGTTGAGGCCGTGACCGCGCCGGCCACCTCGCCGACGGCGTCCAGGATCGCCACCCGCCGCGGGCGGGCGTAGCTGAGGTGGCGCTTGATGTTCTCGATGACAACGATCGAGTCGTCGACGACGCGCCCGATGGCCACCGTGAGCGCGCCGAGGGTGAGCATATTGAGCGTGTAACCGCCCAGGTCGAGCACCACCATCGCGATGAGCACCGACAGCGGAATCGCCACCGCCGTCACTAGCGTCGCGCGCACCGACAGCAGGAAGCCCAGGATCACCAGGACGGCGAAGACCAGTCCGAGAAGTCCCTCGTGGGTCAGATCGTCGACCGACTGCCGGATGAACGGTGCCTGGTCGAGTACCACCGTGACGGTGGCGCTGCGGGCGGCGCCTCCGAGCATCTCGGTGATGCGCGGCAGCGCGCCACGGATCTCATCGGACACCGCGACGGTGTTGGCCAGCGCCTTTTTCGTCACCGCGATGCCGATGCTCGGCACGCCGTTGGTCCGGGTGTACCCGGTGGCGGGAGCGGGTGCGGCGGTGATCGTGGCGATGTCCCCCAGCCGCACAGGAATCGGGCTCGCCGCGCCGGTGGGCGGTGCCACCACGGCACGGGGCTTGACTCGCCCGCCGGGCGGGATGCCGGCGCGGGGTGCGGCCTTCGGGGCAGGAGCCCGGCCGGTGGGCGCGGCGGGCGGGCGCTGCGGGGCGCTACTGGTCGGGGTGGGCGTCGCGGAGGGGCGAGGTGAGACGCTGGGTGACGGGCTGGGTGGCACCGTCGGGCCAGGCTGGGCGCCACCGTTGGGCGCGGCCGTGGCCACCGACGACATGGCGGTGACCATCCCCGGCGGCTGAAGCGGAACCAGCATGGCCGAAGGGTGGATCCCGCCCCCGGTCGCCGGGGCGCCCGCGATGCTGCCGGCAGGCCCGAACGCCGGTGGCAGGTACAGGTCTTTCAACGCATCGACCGAGGTGATCGGGCTGCCGACCTCGACGGTGAGGGGGTTGGTATCCGGGGTGAGCTGACCAGCTGGCAACCGTACGCCGTTGGCCTGCAGCAGGATCATGACACCGTTCAGCGATACCCCGTGCGCGGCAGCGGCCGCGGTGTCGACATCAATGGTGATCTGTGGATCACGGATGCCCGACAGCGTCACATCGGCGACGCCGTCGAGCCCAGTGAGCAGCGGCCGGACCTCATCACGCAGCACGGCCGCGACCCGGTCGGCGTCGAGATTCGACGACACTGCGAGCTGCGCGACCGGAAGGCTGTCGGTACTGCCGGTGACGACCTTCGGGGTGACGCCGGCCGGCCGGCTCACGCCTTGCACGGCGCGCTGGAACTGGGAGGTCAGCTCAGCTAGGTCAGAGCCGTACTCCAAGTCGACGACCACGATCGAGGAGCCGCCGGCGCTCGTCGAATGGGTGCCCGTCACGCCCGTGATGCCGCCGATTGCGGCCTCAATCGGCGCCGTCACCTGCTGTTCGACTACGTCCGGCGAAACACCCGGATAGGCCGTGACCACGGTGGCCACCGGCACGTCCAGGGACGGCAAGAGCTCCTGGCGCAGCGCGGTGACACTGATCAGGCCGAACACGACGAGCAGCACCGTGACCATACCGATGATCGCCCGGTTGGCCAGGCTGAGACGGGCGAGCCAGGTCATCGACGGCCTCCGCGCGGGAATTGGCGCGACCGACTGTAGCTATGGCCCGACCGAACTATTGGCCTGATACCGAAGGTTCACGCAGCATTCGCCGAGAATGTGGCTGCGGTAGCGGCGATGATTCTGCCCGCCCGCCGGTACGTACACGATCGAAGAGATTGGAACGGTCGCTCCATCGTGGGTCCCTGAAATAGAAGCGGCATGACCGTTAAAACTGAGGCGGGCATAGTCCCGGCGGCGCCTGCTTTAGATCAACAGGTTGTCCTGGATCGCTGGAGCGGCACTGGCAGCAAACGGCGGCAGCCGAAACTGGTTTACACGGAGCGCAACTGAGCTTGCAGGTCGTCGGGGGAGGTCACGGGCCGGTCACAGATGAACCCGTGGCAGACGTAGGCAGCCGCAACACCCGAGATCAGGTCCCGGCCGGCGAGCATCGGGTGCTTCGCACCCGGTTGGCCAGCCAGCACAACCGCTCCGCCAGGTGCCGTCCACCGGGCCCTGGCCTCCAGCGCCGCGCGGGCCGCATCCCCGGCCGCGCCGATCACTGCGATCTGGATTGGTCCATGCGCCAGCGCCTCGGCAGTGGTCAGCCAATGGCCGGCAGCCTGCGGTGCCTTGGCAGGCACCACGCCGGCTCGCTCCACCGAGGCCTCGGCCGCCGAGCGATACGCCTCCGAGCCGCTCAGCGCCGAGGCGGTGAGCAAGGCGCCGGCGATCACGGACGCGCCGGCCGGGGTGGCGCTGTCGGTCGGGTTGGCGGGACGGCGGAACAGCACCTCGGCATCGCTTGCGGTGTCGAACCAGGCCCCGCTGTGGTCCGGATCGCTGAAGTGCTGCCGCGCCAGCTCCAGCACTGGAAGCGCCGCGTCATACCAGCCGTCTGCGCCGGTGACCTGATGCAGCGCGAGCAGGCCTTCGACCAGCCAAGCGTGGTCGGCCAGCACGCCGGCCGCCCGGCCCACCACACCGCCGCGGGAACTGCGCCGCAGCCGGCCATCGACCAGGTGCGTGCCCAGCATCAACTCCGCCGCGGCGACCGCGGCGGCAATCCACTCCGGACGGTCGAACACGCCGCCGGCCTCGGCCAGGGCAGTGATCGCCATCCCATTCCACTCGGTGACTACCTTGTCGTCCCGGCCCGGTTGCGGTCGGGCGGACCGGGCGGCGAGCAGCGCGACGCGTACCCGCTCCCAGCGATCGGCATCATCGGGTTCGACGGGCAGCTGCAACACCGACTTGCCGTGCTCGAAGGTCCCGACCTTCGTCACCACCAGCAGCTTCGCGGCCCACTGACCGTCATCGCTGCCGAGCAGGTCGACCAGCTGCTGCGGCGTCCACACATAGGTGAGGCCCTCGTGGCCATCGGTATCAGCATCCAGGGACGCCGCAAAGCCACCCTGCTCGGTGCCCAGCCCGGCCAGCAGGAAGCCCGCAGTGTGCTCGGCCACCCGGCGCGCGGTGGCCGATCCGGTCAGCCGTGCCAGGTGCGTGTAGACGCGCAGCAGCAAGGCATTGTCGTAGAGCATTTTCTCGAAATGCGGTACTACCCAGGCGGCGTCAATGCAGTAGCGCGCGAATCCGCCGGCTAGCTGGTCGTATATCCCGCCGCGGGCCATCGCCTCGCACGTGCGCTGCGCCATGGACAAGGCGGGTTGCGAACCGGTGCGCTCGTAGTGGCGAAGCAGGAACTCCAGCAGCATCGACGGAGGAAACTTCGGGGCCGTACCGAACCCGCCGTGGCGGTCGTCGAACTCCCCGGCCAGCTTGTCGACCGCGCCGGCCAGCACTGCCTCGTCCACTGCGGACTCGGTCAGCGGAACGGCCCGCTCGGCGAGCTGCCCGGCGATGCGCTTGGCCGCTTCACGTACCTGGTCCCCCCGGCTGGCCCAGGCCTGGCGGATGGCGATCAGCAGTTCGGGGAATCCGGGCATGCCGTGCCGCGGAGCGGGCGGGAAGTAGGTGCCGCAGTGGAACGGCTCCCCGGTGGGAGTCAGGAAGCAGGTCATCGGCCATCCGCCTTGGCCGGTCATGGCCTGGGTCGCCTCCATGTAGACGGCGTCGACGTCGGGGCGTTCCTCGCGGTCCACCTTGATATTGACGAAGTTGGCGTTCATCACCGCCGCGATCTGCTTGTCCTCGAACGACTCGTGCGCCATCACATGGCACCAGTGGCAGGCGGCGTAACCGATGGACAGCAGCACGGGCACATCGCGCTTCGCCGCCTCGGCGAACGCCTCATCGCACCACGGCCACCAGTCGACCGGATTGGCGGCGTGCTGGAGCAGGTATGGGCTGGTGGAGCTCGCGAGACGATTCCCCATATGGTTATCCTCCCTGGCTCGACGCCACGGCGGAACTGTCAGTCCTCATCACTGCCGAAATCGCGGGTACCAGTGCCGGGCCGGTTGTCGAAAGACTTCGGCACCCGGCGCAGGTGCTTGTTCATCGAACGCACCAGTAGCGCCACGGCGAGGAAGAACAACAGCAAGACCACCAGAGCTTCGGGCGCGGCCTTGCCGTAGTCCTCGCCCTGCCCACCGGGATCCGGTTTGGGAGGCGGCGCCACGAGCGTCTCGACTCCGGTGACCGGCGAGAAATCGGCTGGCAGCAGCAGGGTCACGCGAACACCCGCTCCCGGACGCCGGAGAACAGGTCGTCTTCGGGCAGCGTGGTGTCAACCAGCGAACGGGCCAGCTCGTACTCCTCAGTCGGCCACAGCTGCGCCTGCTGCGCGTGCGGCAGCACGAACCACCGGCTCGCCGGGTCGATTTGCGTCGCGTGGGCCCGCAGCGCCTCGTCGCGCACCGGGAAATACTCGGCACACTCGACTTGAGTGGTCACTCGTTCCAGGATATCCGGCCGCGACGCGTCCCACTTCGCCAACCACTCACCGAACGGTGACTCCTCACCAGCGGCCAGCAGTGCCTCGTGGAACAGCTGCATCCGCTTGCGGGTGAAGCCGTGCGAGTAATACAGCTTCAGCGGCTGCCACGGCGATCCTACTTCCGGAAAGCGCTCGGGGTCCCCCGCGGCGTCGAACGCGGCCACCGACACTTCGTGACAGCGGATGTGGTCGGGATGCGGATAGCCGCCTTTCTCGTCGTAGGTCACCACCACGTGCGGCCGAAACTCGCGCATCACCCGCACGAGATCCCGGGTTGGGCCCTCCAGCGGTACCACCGCAAAGCATCCTTCGGGCAGCGGCGGCATCGGGTCGCCATCGGGCAGCCCGGAGTCGATGTAGCCCAACCATCGATGCTGCACGCCCAGGATCTGTGCGGCGCGGGCCATTTCCTGCTGCCGGGTCGCGGTCATCTGCGCCGGGTGCTCCGCCAGGTCGGCCGGCTCGAAGGATGGGTTCAGGATGCTGCCGCGTTCCCCGCCGGTACAAGTCACCACCATCACGTCGTGACCCTCGGCGACGTATCGAGCCATCGTCGCCGCGCCCTTGCTCGACTCGTCATCGGGATGTGCGTGCACCGCCATCATTCGCAGCTGCTCAGCCATGGATGCCTGCTCATCCCTTCTCCTCGCCGGTGCCCCGGCGATGGAATGCTCCGTTGGTGGACCATTGTTCCCGGAGGGACCGACAGTGACCTGAGGTGGGGACCTCAAGTGGACGATCGAGTGGCTGCCTTCCAGTACGTGGCCGTCGAGGAGGTGCAACGCCGTGACCGCCGCCCAGCTTCCCGAAGGCCGCTACGGGCGGCGCGCCAGGAACGGCCGCAGCGGGTGGGCCATCCCGGCCGGGCTGGTGTTCGCGGCGCTGCTAGGGCTGGCGGTCGCGGTGATCGGCTACCGCAACCTGGGCACCACACCGATACAGGGCCAAGCGGTGAGCTTCACCCTGCTGCCGGGCAATGCCGTGCAACTGCGACTGAGCGTAGTCCGAGATAACCCGTCGCACGCGGCGGTGTGCATAGTGCGGGCCCGCTCGCGCGATGGCGAGGAAACCGGGCGCAAAGAGGTTTACGTGCCACCGGCGGGCGGGCCGATCGTGCTGTCGACCGTGGTACAGACGTCCCGGCCACCGGTCACTGCCGACGTCTACGGATGTTCGTTCGAGGTCCCCGCCTACCTAGTTCCCGGCCCCCATTACTGACTTCTATAACCCAGCTGAGCAGGCACTATCCCCCACCCGTCACCCGGAAGGCTGAGGCCGAACCGGACACATCGTGTTACCGTGGAGAACGCGCACGGCCCCGGGGCAGGGCCGTGTTTTTCCGTTCCGGCCGCCGGCTGTGATGCCAGCAGCTCGGATCGGTCCGCCCCGCGGTAGCGGACGTCGGATCTGAGGAGGAGTGATGACCGTGAGCGACACCCAGGTGACCTGGCTGACCCAGGAAGCCTACGACCGGCTCAAGCACGAACTCGACGAGCTGGTCGCGAACCGCCCAGTCATTGCCGCGAAGATCAACGACGCCCGCGAGGAAGGTGACCTCAAGGAGAACGGCGGCTACCACGCCGCTCGCGAGGAGCAGGCCCAACTCGAGGCGCGCATCCGCCAGCTGCAGGAACTGTTACGAGTCGCCAAGGTCGGCAAGGTCCCCTCGCAGTCGGGGATCGCTGCGCCCGGGATGGTCGTCACCGTGCGGTTTCAGGATGACGACGAGACCGAGACTTTCCTGCTCGGCTCGCTGGAGGAAGTCGCACACGGTGATCTCGAGGTCTATTCGCCGAACTCCCCATTGGGTAAGGCGATCATCGGTGCGCATGAGGGCGAGGACCGCCATTACGAGCTGCCGAATGGCGGTCTGATGACCGTCGCCGTCGTCAAAGCCGAGCCTTTCAGAGGCTGAATTTCATCGTCTCACTGCGCGACCTGGTAACCCGCCGCATCCAGGTCGGCGATCAGGCGTGCGCAGTGTTGCGGGCCGCGCATCTCCAAGCTCAATGCGACCACCGCATCGCCGACCGCCAGCTGGTCGGCGATGCGGGAATGCGCGACGTCGACCACGTTGGCACCCAATGCACCTACCCGCGCCAACAGCCTGGCCAACTCGCTGGGCCGATCAGGCACGGTCACGCGCAGCGTCAGGAACCGGCCGTCGACGCCC
Organism: Pseudonocardiaceae bacterium; assembly: GCA_035606945.1. Lineage (GTDB taxonomy): Bacteria > Actinomycetota > Actinomycetes > Mycobacteriales > Pseudonocardiaceae. The sequence continues at coordinate 49,487 of DATNDR010000036.1, read as the reverse complement.
AATCCGTACCGGATGATATGCATCAGCAGCAGCGGGTCGACATTGCCGCCGGACAGCACGGCGCAGACCGGCCCGGACAATCGCAGTGCCGGCTCCAGTAGCGCCGCCACCGCAGCTGCACCAGCCGGCTCGACGAGCATCTTGGTCCGCTCCAGGCACAACAGAAGCGCCTGGGACAGCGCCTCCTCTCCCACCGTGATCACCTCGTCGACCAGCGCGGACACATGCGCGAAGGTCACCGGCCCGACCTCGGAGACGGCGATCCCGTCGGCCATCGTGTGCCGCCGGCGCAACGGAACCGGCGACCCCGCGGTCAGCGACGCCGGCCAGACGGCGGCTGCCTCGGCCTGCACACCGATCACTCGAACCTCGGGTTTGACGCCCTTTACCGCGGCGGCGATTCCACCGACCAGGCCACCGCCCCCGGTGGGCACCAAAACGGTCCCGACGTCGGGTAGCTGCTCCAGTACCTCCAGACCCACCGTGCCTTGACCAGCCAGCACGTCGGGATGGTCGAAGGGGTGGATGAACACCGCCCCGGTATCGTGAGCGAAGGCGCGCGCAGCAGCCAGCGACTCCTCCACCACATCCCCGACGAGGTGAACCTGCGCGCCGTAACCTCGGGTCGCGGCGACCTTGGGTATCGCCGCGCTGACCGGCATGTACACCGTGGCGGCGGTGCCCAGCATCGCGGCGGCCAGCGCCACGCCCTGGCCGTGGTTGCCTGCGCTGGCCGCCACCACACCACGGGCTCGTTGCGCCGCGGACAAGCCATGGATCCGAACGTAGGCGCCGCGAATCTTGAAAGAGCCGGTCCGCTGCAGGTTTTCGCATTTAAGATGGACTTCGACGGCGCAGCGCTGCTCGAGCACCTCGCAGCGGCACAGCGGCGTTTGTCTGACGATCCCGTGCAGGGTCTCCCGGGCGATTTTGATCTTGTCGATGCCGACCAGCTCCATGAACGGCGATCCTGCCAGCTAGTCGGTGCGGTGTGACAATTGTTCACGCAGTGACGGCTGCACACATCGGGTAGCACGGGGGTAAGGTCGTGACGAGCATCGAGGAGGTGGAATGGAGCGCCGCTGGCTGCCTGTCGTGGTCACTGCCGGGGTGGCTGCATTACTTGCGGCCGCCGCCGTGTTCACCGCCGATCGGGCGGGCTGTGCCGAGCCGGGTAGTTACGTGCGGACACCCGCTGGCGTGCAGCTCGTCGGGGGGTGTCTCAACAGCGCCGACCTACCCGTGGCACCGCCGCAGCCCATCCACCACCCCTCACTCCCGACAGGCGACTAGCCTTCTACCCCGATATGGAGACATATCGGGGTACTGGGGCATCGGGGTGCTGGGGCGGTGCGTTAGCCGAGGGCGGTGAGCAGGTCATCGATGAGGTCCTCGGCCTCCTCGATACCCACCGACAGGCGCAACAGATCGGGGGGGACCTCCAGCTGGGTACCCGTCGTGGAGGCGTGCGTCATCCGTCCAGGGTGCTCGATGAGCGACTCCACCCCACCCAGCGATTCCGCCAGAGTGAACAGCCGGGTTCGTGCGCACACCGCCAACGCCGCCGCTGCACCGCCGCGTACGGTGAACGAAACCATCCCGCCGAATCGGCGCATCTGCTTGGCGGCCACCTCATGACCGGGATGGGTCTGCAAGCCCGGATAGCGCACCCCACCGACCGCGGGGTGGGCCTGCAGCGCCGCGACAACCCGCTCGGCGTTGTCGCTGTGTCGCTCCATGCGCACCGCCAAGGTCTTGATCCCTCGCAGGGTCAGCCAGGCATCGAAGGGTCCGGGCACCGCGCCGGCACCGTTTTGCAGGAAGGCCACCTGCTCGTCCAGCGTGGGGTCGTCGGTGATCAGTGCACCGCCGACCACGTCGGAATGGCCTCCGAGGTACTTGGTGGTCGAGTGCAGCACCACGTCGGCGCCCAGCCCCAGCGGCGCCTGCAGGTAAGGGGTGGCGAAGGTGTTGTCCACCACCAGACGGGCACCGGCTTCGTGTGCCAGCCCGGCCAGCGCCGCGATGTCCGCAACGGACAGCAGCGGGTTGGTCGGCGTCTCGCACCACACCACCCGAGTGGTCGGGCGTATCGCGGCCCGCACGGTGCCGAGATCGGACTGCGACACGGCGGTGTGCTCGATGCCCCAGTGCCGCAACACCTTGTCGATCAGGCGGAAGGTGCCGCCGTAGGCGTCGTCGGGAATGACGATGTGGTCACCGGGGCGGCAGATCGCCCGCAACAGCACGTCGGTCGCGGCCATCCCGGACGCGAAGGCGCGCCCGTAACGGCCTCCCTCCAGCGCGGCCACACAGGTCTCCAGTGCGGTGCGGGTGGGGTTGCCGGTACGGGCGTACTCGTACCCGTCGCGCAGGCCCCCCACGCCGTCCTGGGCGAAGGTCGAGGTGGCGTGGATCGGCACGATCACCGAGCCGGTATGGGGATCCGGATCCTGGCCAGCGTGGATCGCGCGGGTGGCGAAACCTGTCACTCCCCCAGCCTACGGTGGTTCATGATGTTGAAATCATTGGTCGGCTGGCCGACGTGGACCACGATGGTCCCGACGATCTTGTCTGCGAACGTCTGCCGCTTGCTGTTCCATAACGGCCGCAGGTAGCCGATGCCGAGATCCAGCACATGACAGACCTGGCGAGTCAGCGCCCGACCGAAGCCCACTGGTTGACCCGTCTCGATCGAAACCAGCTTGGTACCCGTCATCCGGCGCCCGAGGCTGCACCCCGTGGCGCCTTGCAAATAGCCACAGTTCCAGATACCGAAGCCCAGCAGCCCCAGGTACGCCATGGCATCGATCAACAGGCGCCATGCCGTACCCGCGGTGACGGCATCGATAAGCAGCAGCAGAGTCAGCGCGATGACCGGCGCGACGCAGTCGATCACAAAGCTGAGCGCCCTGGTACCGAAGCCCGCCAACGGTCCGGGTATCCGAGCTGCTCCGATTATCGCCGGTGAGGCGGATGGCGAGACGGATAGCGCGTGAGGATTGCCGGGCGGCGTCGAAAAACCCTGCCGCGCCGGTCCATCATATTGAGAGAATTGACGAGAAGGCGAGAATCGTCCGAATTGCGGTGGCGGCACGAGCAGCCCGTACTGGGGTGCCGGCAGCTGCTTCGGCTGCTGGCATAGAGGGGGCCAGTCGGGGGGCAGCGGCGGGGGCGCCGGGGCCCTGCTCGATGAGCTGTCGGATGACTGTGGGCCGGCAGACCGACCGGTGAAGGATCGCAGCTTTGGGGAGGGATTCTGATCCTGCGGCCGGGAAGTCGTCATCGGTTCGAACCCCTTACTAGGCGCCCTGGCGCAGTTGTGCGCGGTCACGCTAGCGGATCCGCTCACTCTGTGTTCAGCGCCCGGCCAGGAAGCCCAGCACGTCTTGGCGGGTGACCACCCCTGCCGGTTTGCCATCGATGAGAACCATCGCGCCGTCGGCGTCGGCCAGGGCTCGCATGAGGGATCCGATCGACTCACCCCCGCCGATCGTTGGCAGCGGCGCGGCCATATGTGCCTCGATCCGGTCGGCGAGTTGGGCGTCGCCGGCGAACAGGGCCTGCAGTAGAGCACGCTCGTTGACTGCGCCGATCACCTCGGCCGCCATCACCGGCGGCTCGGCCGCGACCACCGGCAGCTGCGAGACCCCGAACTCGCGCAAGATCATCACGACCTCTGCCACCGTCTCGTTCGGATGCGTGTGCACCAGTTTGGGAATCGCGCCGTCCTTGCCGATCAGCACGTCGGCGACGGTGGCACCAGATGAGTCCGGGGGCAGGAAACCGTGCGAGGCCATCCAAGAGTCGTTGAAGACCTTGGCCAGATAGCCGCGTCCGCCGTCAGGCAGCAGCACCACGATCACCGAGTCGGGGTCGGATCGGGCCGCCAGCCGCAGCGCGCCGACCACCGCCATCCCACAGGATCCCCCCAGCAGCAATCCCTCCTCCCGGGCCAGCCGCCGGGTCATGGTGAAGGAGTCGGTGTCCGAGATCGGGATGACCTCATCGCAGACGTTGCGGTCATACGTGCCGGGCCAAAAATCTTCTCCGACGCCTTCCACGAGGTAAGGCCGGCCGCTGCCGCCGGAATACACCGAACCCTCCGGATCGACGCCGACGACCCGCACCCGGCCGTCGCTGACCTCCTTGAGGTAGCGCCCAGCCCCGGAGATGGTCCCACCGGTGCCGATCCCGGCGACGAAATGGGTGATCCGGCCTTGCGTCTGCGCCCATAGTTCTGGACCGGTGCTGTGGTAATGACTGGCCGGGTTCTCCGGGTTGGAGTACTGATCGGGCTTCCAGGCGCCGTCGATCTCCCCGACGAGCCGGTCGGACACCGAGTAATACGAGTCCGGATGGTCGGCCGGGACGGCGGTGGGGCACACCACGACGTCGGCCCCGAAGGCCTTGAGTACGTCGCGCTTGTCCTCTCCGACCTTGTCCGGGCAGACGAACAGGCACCGGTAACCCTTGCGCTGGGCGACCATCGCCAGCCCGATGCCGGTATTTCCCGAGGTGGGCTCGACGATCAAACCACCGGGCCGCAGCTGACCGGATCGCTCCGCTGCTTCAACCATCCGCAGTGCGATCCGGTCCTTCACGCTGCCGCCCGGGTTGAGGTACTCCACCTTCGCCAAAACCAGTGGTGCGACGTCCCTGGCAACAACACTGAGCCGGACCAACGGCGTGTTGCCGACCAGATCGATGATGTGCTCGGCGTAGTGCACTGAGGTCTCCTGGCGGGGATAGGGCTGCTCGCGTCGGTCCGCACACGCTGCCGAGCGTCAAGGCGTATATCAGGAGTATGGAGGTCGCTCAGCGCAGCGTGGCGTCGAGGAGGTCTTCAGCGATGCAACATCTGGTGCGTAACGCCGCCGTCGTGGTCGGTGCCACCGGCGCCGTGTACGGCGTGCTCAGCCAGCAGGGACGGCGGGCGCGCCGCAACATCGTGATCCCGGGGTGGCGTCCGTTTCTGGCGGATGGGGTGTACCTCCCGGACGGCACCGGCCCGCACCCGACGGCTATCCCCGACTTCGCCGGGGCGATCCGGATGGCAATGCTGGGTGACTCGCTGGCCGCCGGCCTCGGTGTGGACGGGCCCGAGCAGCTACCGGGGGCGGTGCTGGCCCTAGGGCTCGCCCAGGACTCCGGTCGACCGGTCCAGCTGGACACCTTCGCGATGTGCGGCTGCACCAGCCGCCGGCTCGGTGGGCAGGTGGACACCGTACTGCTCAACCCCCCGCAGGTGGCCGTCATCATGATCGGCGCCAACGACGTGACGCGGCGGATTCCGCCCTGGGAGTCGGCGAAACTGCTCGGCGACGCAGTATCGAGACTGCGAGCCGCAGATGCCACCGTGATCGTCGGCACCTGCCCGGATCTGGGCACGATCCGATCGATCCCGCAGCCGCTGCGCACCCTCGCGCATACGTCCAGCCTGACGCTGGCCCGCCTGCAGCGCGAGGCGGTAGACCGGGCCGGTGGTCTGACCGTGCCACTGGCGCAGCTGCTCGCCCACGATTTCCTCACGCAGCCGGAAACCCTGTTCAGCCGGGATCACTACCACCCGTCCTCAGCCGGCTACGCCGCCGCGTGCACGGTCCTGCTCCCCGTGCTGTGCACAGCCCTGCGCGTTGGGTGCCCTTCAAGTACCGCCAACCCGGCGTTTGAAGGTCCGTAACCGCTGCCAACGTGGGCGCCAGCCGATCGCGCCGCGACATCCTGATCCCGACCGCCGCCACGCAGTGAACAAGCGGGTTGGTAGCCCTTAGCAGCAGCGCAGACCCGGGTTGGCGGTACTTGAAGGGCAGCAAACAGACGGGCCCGGTCACCCATGGAGGGGACCGGGCCCGCGTCAGGGTCGGGAACCGCTAGTCGTTTTGGAAGTAGGACAGCAGCCGCAGGATCTCCAGGTACAGCCAGACCAAGGTGACCGTGAGGCCGAAGGCGATGTACCACGCGGTCTTCTCCGGCGCACCGGCCCGGATCGCCTGGTCGGCGGCGTCGAAGTCGATGAGGAAGCTGAACGCCGCAATCCCGATGCAGACCAGGCTGAAGACAATCGCCAACGTGCCGCCGCTGCGCAGACCGAGGCCGACACCGTGGGTGAAGAAACTCGCGATGAGGTTCACGATCATCAGCCCGACGACGCCGACCAGCGCGCCGGTCAACCACTTGGTGAATCGGGGGGTGACCTTCACCGCGCCGGTCTTGTACACCACCAGCATCCCAGCGAAGACCAGCACGGTGCCCGTGATGGCCTCCAACACGATGGAGTTGCTGCCGGTGCGCTCGGCCACGTAAGTGCCGATGGCGCCGCTGATCCCGCCGAGAAAGACTCCCTCAACGGCGGCGTAGGCGAGAATCAAGGGTGGGCTGATCGCCTTCTTGAAGATGATCACCATTGCGAGCACGAAACCGATCAGGGCGGCGGGCAGCGTGAGCCCCCACAGGCCGCTGAAGTAGGTGGCCGCGCCGGTCGCGAGCAAGACCGCCAGCGTGATGCTGGTCTTGGTGACCACATCATCGACCGTCATCGGCCGGCTGGTAGTCGGTAAGGCGCCGCCATACCGTGCGGGCGCCGAGTTGAAGCCCGCATAACCGCCGCCCCCTACGGGGAGATTGCGGAATGCGGGGTTACTGGTGGAGCGCACCGTTTGCCTCCTGGTGGACAGTGCAAGCCGTCACCGGGTTCAACGCGCCTGCGGCAGATCTGGTTCCCGGTCAGGTGAGCCGGACTTTACCTCCGCCAGATGACCTGCCAGCAAGCGAGCACAACGGTTGCGCGTTACTGTGCGCGAGAGAAAGCACCCGGACCCAGATCGAGCGCGGAGGTGGCGATGGACTGGTGGGGCTGGGTGATCCTCGCGGTCGTCGTGCTGCTCATCTTGATCACGCTCGCCGTGCTGGTGCAGCGCCGGAGACGGCGTGGTGGTGTGATCGGTTTGGGTGGTTCAGGCTCGGGCGGCTCAGGCCGCGGTGATCGGCGATGACCACACCCATGCCGGCCCTCGTGCTGCGGGCCAGCGAAGTGATCGGGCGCCCAGTGGTCACGCTCAGTGGCGAACTCGTCGCCGAGGTCAAAGACGTGGTATTCGAGCGCACCGGTGGTCGTATCGCCGGTTTCACCCTGCGAAATCCCGGACTGTTCAGCCGGTCCCGCAAGGATTCGCTGCCCTGGGCAGGAGTGCACGGGTTAGGCCGGGACGCCGTGATAGTGGCCGATGAGGCGGTATTCGTCGCGACCAAGGAACTCGCGCCGCGCAAGAAAGCCCGTAAAGCAGACGTGCTGCAGGATCGCGTGCTCACTGACAACGGGCGGGACCTCGGCCGCGTGGTCGACGTCGTGCTGCACGGCGGAACCCGTATGGAAGTGGTGGGTTACGAGGTGGAGGCCAGCGAGGCGCTCGGCACCGCCGGGCAACGGGTCCTGATTCCTTTGCCCGACACGGTGGCGGTCTCCGGCGAGCACCTGATCGTACCCGCGGCGGCGTGCGAATTCGTCTCCGACGATCTTGCTGGATTCGGCGCGGCGGTGGATGCGTTTCGCAGCCGGCTGCGGGAGGGGGCCAGCTGATGCTGTTCAGCCAGGCACGCAAGCGCCCAGTGGTGAACACTGCCACCGCGAACCGGGTGGCCAGGGTGGACAGTTTCGTGGTCCTGCCCGGACCGGCCAGGGTGGCGCTGCTGCGGTTGGGCAAGGTCAGTGGTGCCGGCACCCTGCTGTCCTGGGATGACGTGCAAGGCTTCGGCCCCGACGCGGTGACGGTCGCTACCGACGCCGTCATCCGGCCGGCCCGCGACGTCCTGGAACAGCGGGCCGAGGACAACGACCTGGAGATTGTGGGCAAGCGGCTACTGTCCGAGCAAGGCACGGAGCTCGGCACGGTCACCGACGTGGACTTCGATCCGGAGACGGGTACCGTGACCTCGCTGATCACCAAGACGGATACCATCTCCGGGCAACGGCTGATCGGTCTGGGCGGCTACGCAGCCGTCGTTTCAGCCTAGCTATTCGGACAAATCAAGTCGCAGATTCGCCCAGATGGTCTTGCCGTCCGGGTGCTTGTCGACGCACCAGGTCTGCGCTAGCGCGGCCACCAGATGCAAACCGCGGCCGCGGCTCGCGCCGATGTCTATCGGTCGTGGCCGTGGGAGCCGCGCCGCGCAGTAGTCGCGAACCGAGACCCGGAACACCGCTTCGGTGTAGGTGACGGTGAGCCGGCTGGAGCTGTGGGCGTGCTCGACGGCATTGCTCACCAGCTCGGTCGCCACCAGCTCAGCCGTTTCGCAAATATCTTGTGACAGCGACCAGGCCGCGCATGCCTCGCGCACCAGCTGCCTGCCGGCTGCCGCAGCGCTGGAGTGCATGGGCAGGTCACGGTGCAGTCGTACCAGTGGCGGCCGGTGTTCCACCAGCGCGCGGGCCGCAACGAGATCCGCGGCGAGCGGCACCGTTTCGGTAATTCGCGCAGCGGCAAGCGCCGAGCGCAAAGCGGCGTCGGCGCCGAAAAGAACCAGCCGCGCCGACGGCCAACCGCCGGCAGCGGCCGACGCCGCCGGGAAAACGCTGAGGTAGGAGGTCTGGGCGCATTGCAGGGCTGACACGTCGACCAGCACACGGCAACTGTTGACCAGGGACTTGACGATCGGTTCGCGGATCCGCGCACTATTTCGCAGGGATAGCCGGCCACGCAGCCGCAGCACCGCGTAGTCGAGTTCGTCACGAATTTCGACGACGAGCTCATGGAGCATCGAAACCACTGGGCCTGAGTGTGCGCACATGGCTTGATCAGTCAAGCACGATCCAGCTCGAGATGCGCAGTGGGCGCTTGAAATTAAGAGAATAATCCGAGCACGGCAAGCTTTCCGTCAGCGCGGTGACGCAGCCGGATCCCGGCTGGTGCCCGGAGCCCAGGAAGACAATGCTGGTCGCAGCGACCGGCCGGTCGCTGCCATCAAGCAGGCGGGGAACCCATGGCTCAACCACCGGATCGTAAGCATGACCAGGGCCGATCGGACCCGGTGTCGAGCGGCAGCAGATTGGTTGCATCCAGGCGCGTGGGTGCGGGCGTCGTCGCGGTCGGCGCCTCGGCCGGAGGCGTGGAGGCGCTCCAGGCGCTGGTCGCCGGGCTGCCGATTGGTCTGCCAGCCGCCGTGCTGGTCGTGTTGCACATTCCCCGGCAGGCGCCCAGTGCGCTGGCAGGTATTTTGGATCGCGCCGGGCCACTGCCAGCGGTCGCAGCCAGGCATCGCACGCCGGCGCGGGCCGGCACGATTTACGTTGCACCAGCCGACCACCACCTGCTGATCTGCGATGGACTCCTGGAGCTGTCGGTCGGCCCCACGGAGAACGGGCACCGACCGGCGATCGATCCGCTGTTTCGCTCCGCCGCGGTGGCATTCGGTGCCGGCGCGATCGGTGTGGTGCTGTCCGGCGCCCGGGATGATGGCGCCGCCGGGTTGGCGGAGATTGTGAGGCGAGGTGGGCAGGCGGTCGTGCAGGACCCGAACGAGGCATTGCATCGCTCGATGCCGGCCAGCGCCCTGGAACATGTTGCGACACCCCACGTACTGCCGGCCGCGAAGATCGGTACCTTGCTCGGCGAGCTGGTAGGTGAGGGCGCGCCGCCGATCGACAATTCCCACCCGAATCCAATCCTCGCTGCGGAAAACAATATTGCCGCCATGGCGCCGATCACCACAGATCAAGTGCAGTCGGCGCGCCCTTCGGGTTTTTCGTGTCCGAGTTGCCAGGGTGCGCTGTTCGAGCTCGACGGCGAGCCGGCGCCGCGCTATCGCTGCCGGGTCGGCCACGCCTGGTCACCCGGAACCTTGGTCGCCGAGCAGACCCTCACGATGGAGGAGGCGCTGTGGGTTGCGTTGCGGGCGCTGGAGGAGAACGCGGCCATCAACCTTCGGCTTGCCGCGGTTGCCGGGCAACGCGGGCGGCTTCGCGCCACCGCCCTCTACCGGGCACGCTACGAGAAGGGGAAAGCCGAGGCGATGCGCTTACGGGAGCTCATCGGCCGGGGCAGCGCGGGAGCCGAAGACGAGTCATGATGATCCGCGAGCCAGGTGCCAGCATTTCGAGTAACCCGCCCAAATAAGTGGTCGGCTATCCCCGTTGCTGTGGAGGCGAGAGTTGTCGGAGCCCGATGCGCCTTTCGAGGCGCTGTTGTTACATCTGAAGGAGCACCGCGGGTTCGATTTCACCGGCTATAAGCGCTCCAGCCTCATTCGCCGGGTCGACCGCAGGATGGCTCAGGTCGGAGTTGACGGCTACGCGGAGTATATCGACTACCTCGAAATGCACACCGAAGAATTCACCATGCTGTTCAATACGATCTTGATCAATGTAACCGGATTCTTCCGGAACGCCGAAGCGTGGAACTACCTCCGCGCCGAAATCCTGCCCACTATGTTAGCAGCCAAGGCGCCGGACGAAACAATACGCGCGTGGAGCGCCGGCTGCGCGTCCGGTGAAGAGGCTTACACATTGGCCATGATACTGGCCGAGACATTGGGAATAGAGGAGTTTCGCACGCGCGTCAAGGTGTACGCCACCGACGTGGATGAGGAAGCACTCACCTACGCCCGGCACGCGACCTACGACGAGCAGCAGGTCCGCGCCGTGCCGGCGCCGCTGCTGGAACGCTACTTCGACCAGGTTGGAGGGCGTTTTGCTTTCCGCAAAAGCCTGCGTCGTTCAGTTATCTTCGGGCGCAACGATCTCGTGCAGGACGCCCCCATCTCCAAGATCGATCTACTCGTGTGCCGCAACGCGCTGATGTATTTCAACGCGGAGACGCAGTCCCGAATCCTATCCCGGCTGCATTTCGCGCTGGCTCCGAACGGAGTGCTCTTCCTGGGCAAAGCCGAAATGTTGCTCTCCCACAACAAATTGTTCAATCCGATCGATCTCAAGCGCCGGGTGTTCCGCAAGGTGGCGAGTCCGGTACCACTCAACGGCATGTACCTGGCCGAGGTGCCAGTGGCGCACGCCCGCGCACCGATGGCAGGTTTGGACCTGCTGCGCCACGCCGCGCTGCTGGCTAGCCCGCTGGCACAGGTAGTCGTCACCGCGGACGGGTTGATCGCGTCGTGCAACCGGCAGGCCGAGGAACTGTTCGACGTGTCCGACCGTGACGTGGGCCGGCCGTTCAGCGACGTCACACTCTCCTACCGCCCGGCGGAACTGCGCCACCACATCGACCGGGCACACGTCGAGCGACGAATCATCCGAGTGCCTGCCATCGAGTACCTGCGCGCCGACGAAACGTTGTACATAGACATTCAGATCACCCCGCTCACCGATACCGAGGCAAACCTGATCGGTGTGATCCTGAGCTTTCGTGACGTCACCGAGCCACGCCGGCTACGCGAGGAGTTGCAGCTGGCCAACCGCCAGCTGGAGACGGCTTACGAAGAGCTGCAGTCCACGAACGAGGAACTGGAGACAACTAACGAAGAACTCCAGTCCACCGTCGAGGAGCTGGAAACCACGAATGAGGAACTCCAGTCCACCAACGAAGAACTGGAGACCATGAATGAGGAACTGCAGTCCACCAACGACGAGCTCCAAGTCATCAATGATGAGCTGCGTGACCGCTCCGGTGAACTGGACCACGCCAATCGATTCCTGGAAACGATCCTTACCGGGCTGCGTGCTGGGATAACAGTCCTCGATACGGACATGCGCGTGCTCGTGTGGAACCGTCGCGCTGAGGACATGTGGGGGCTGCGGCAAGAGGAGACCGTCGGCCAGCACTTCCTCAATCTGGATATCGGCCTGCCCACGGGCCGGCTTCGCTCTCTGATCCGCGATACCTTGGCCGGTGAAACCGGCCCGCAGGAGATGGTTCTGCCCGCGGTCAACCGGCGCGGGCGCACAATCCAGGTTCGGGTGGCGGGCAGCCCGCTGAGCGGCGCCGACGGCTCGGCCGCGGGTGCCATCCTGCTCATGGAGGACGACGATGGCAGCGCGCAACCTGATGAGGTGCGGTCGAGCTGACTGCGCCCGAGGAGGTGAACCGGAACCGACCTGAGCGCCGTACAGTACTTCATCGTTGTCATGGATGCAGGTCTGCGGCACAGTAGGTGGAGACTCCCACCCGGACGCTGAGGGAAGTTGCCGTCTGAGGAAAGAGGCTCTCGTGACCCAAGAAGGCGCATGCCAGCCGCCTCCGTCTTCGTTTCAGTCCGGGTCCGATGGCTTTGTGGACGCCAGCGAGCTGCTCTCGGTTGTCGTGCAACGCCGCGACAATGCGGTGTCGGTGATCCAGGTGGCCGGAGAGGTGGATATGGTCACCGGACCTTTCCTCCAGGATCAGCTCCAGAAGGTCCTCGCCACCCGGCCTGAACAGCTGATCATCGATCTCAGCCAGGTGTCGTTCATGGGCTCCACCGCGCTGTCCGTGCTGCTCAGCGCGAGGCATCGAGCTTCCCAGCAGAGCACCGCACTACAACTCAGCGGCACCCACCGGCGCGCGGTCGCTGTTCCCCTGCAGATCACCGGGGTCGACCGCTTGTTCGATACCGACCGCCGCACACCATGATCGCTGTTTGGGTGCCAAGGCGACAGATCTTGTCGTTCCCCACACCCAAACAGCGATCATGGTAGTGAAATGAGATTAAGCGTTAGGTGGCGGGAGTCTGCGGGGTGTCCTGGTCCTTGCCCACCGATCCCGGTGGCAGGCCCGTACCCTTTTCCCGTCCGGTGCCTTTGTCCGCATCCTCGGGAACACCAGCGGGAAACGCACCACCCCTTGCCTTTTCGACCTTCTCCTGCGCGGTTTCTTGATCGCGCTCTTCCATTGCACCCTCCGTCCGGTGATTGGTATACCTGCTACTCCCCTGAACCGGGTTCCGCCATCTGGCGGTGCGTGGCGGCCTTGAGCTTGTCGGGGAGAACCTTGCTGGCGATGCCCTGCACCTTTGTCGTCGCCGAGCCGGCGATGATCTTGCCTTCATCGCTCATGAGAGCGTCGAAGCCCTGTTTGGCGACCTGTGCCGGGTCGTCCTTCTGAGCTTGACCGACGTGCGTGTCTTCCATACCGGCGCGATGGAAGAAGTTGGTGTCGGTCGGCCCGGGCATCAGTGACGTGATCGTGATATTCGTGTCCTTGAGCTCGTTTTGCAGCGCCTGGGCGAACGACTGAAGGAATGACTTGGAGGCGTTGTAGACCGCCTGGAAGGAGCCCGGCATGGTCGACGCGATCGACGACGTGATGAGCATTCGACCGTCATCTCGCATGACCATGTCTTTGAGCTCGACCCCGTCGTAGCTACTGAGGTCGGCCGGGACCGGCTGGACCTGGGCACCGGTGATGCGCAGCTGCTCAGCCGCGGCGCCGAGGCGCCCGTCCTCAGCGTTGACCAGGAGGTCGAAGCCGTTTTCGGCGAAGACCTTGGCGAGTTCGAAACCGATGCCGCTGGAGGCACCGGTCACCACAGCCAGTGGCTTGGTCTCGGTCTCGGTCATGTACGCAGAGGTACCCGTCGACCGCGCGGCCTAACCGTCCGTCGGCGGGACGTTCTGGACGTGCTGGAATCCGAATCGGCCTTTGATGCAGAGGTGACCGTGGGTGACGCTGTGATCCGACGGCGACGTCACGTTGACGATCTGGCCGTGCTGGACGTGGAGTTCGAGGTTGCATCCCACGCCGCAGAATGAGCAGATCGTGGTAGTGACGGTCTCGGCATCGGCATTCCACTGCCCGGATTCCCGCAGCTGGTGTTCGCGTAGCGACTTGAGCGCGCCGGTCGGGCACACGCCGATGCAGTTGCCGCAGTAGACGCAGGCCGAGTCGGGCAGCTCGACGTTGTACTCGGTGGCGATCCGGGCGTCGAAGCCGCGACCCGCCGCAGCGATGGCGAAGGTGAATTGAGCGTCGGTGCCGCAGGCCTTGACGCACTTGTAGCACATGATGCATCGGGCGTAGTCGCGTACGTAGAGGTCGTTATCGATCTTGATGGGTTGCGCGACGGTCTCCGCGGTGGAGCCGTCCGGAAGCCGGTGGTGCCCCGCGTGGCGGCTGTCCCGATCATGGCCACCCGCGGCAGGTGGGCCGTAACGCTGCGGCTCGACACCGTAGGAGGCCAGCCACCGCTGCACGTCGTCGCCTGCCTGCGACAGATCGACCGATGAGGCGAGCAGTTCCAGCACCATTCGCCTGCTGTGCCGCACCCGTTCGGTGTTCGTGCGCACCTGCATGCCGTCGTCAACCTTGCGGGCGCAGGACGGAACGAGCACCCGCGAGCCTTCGAGCTCGACGACGCAAACCCGGCAGGCGTTGATCGGGGCCAGGTTCGGCGCCCAGCACAGCGTCGGGGTGTCAGCCTGAGCGGCGTCGCCGGCAGCGTGCAGCGCCTCCAGGATCGTCGAGCCCTCGGGGACGCGGATCTCGCGGCCGTCGAGGGTGATCGTCACCAGCCGGCGGATAGCGCCGAGCATCACCGGGGTCGTCACGGTACCGCCAGCAGGCCTAGCGCGATCGCCGACTGCACGGCGGCCGGCGCGGTGTGCCCCAACCCGCAGATCGACGCATCCCGCATCACCCGGGCCAGGTCGGACAGCAGCACCAGTTCGGTTTCTGTGGATCCTCGGGGCGTGCCGCCGGCCAACCGGGCCAGCGCCTCTTCCTGCCGGACCGTCCCCACCCGGCACGGGACGCACTGGCCGCAGGACTCGTCCCGAAAGAACGCCGCGATCCGACGCAGGATCGCGGGAACATCGGCGGCGGTGTCGAGGACCAGGACCACACCGGAACCCAACGTCGCTCCGATCTCGCGAGTGCCATCCAACGTCAGCGACATGTCGAGCTGGGAGGGCAGCACGAATCCGCCGGCCGCACCGCCGAGCAGGACCGCGCGCAGCTCGCCGGTCACCCCGCCCGCCAGCTCCAGCAGCTCGCGCAGCGTCGCACCGAACGTCACCTCGTACACCCCCGGCGCCGCGATCGCCCCGGAGACGCAGAACAGCCTGGTGCCGGTGCTGCGACCGGTGCCGATCTCGGCGAAGCGCGGTCCGCCGACCGTGAGGATCTCCAGCACGTTGTAGAGGGTCTCCACATTGTTGATCACAGTGGGTTTGCCGAACAGGCCAGAGATGCTCGGGAACGGCGGCTTGTTGCGCGGCTCGCCGCGGTAGCCCTCGATGGAGTTCAGCAGCGCGGTCTCCTCACCGCAGATGTAGGCGCCGGCACCGCGGCGCAGCTCGATGTCGAACGTGAAGCCCTCCCCCATCACGTCCGGGCCGAGGTACCCACGCCGGCGGGCCGCCTCGATCGCGGCCAGCAGGCGCCGGGTCGCCAGCGGGTACTCGCCACGGATGTAAAGGTAGCCGGCCTCGCAGCCGGTCGCGTATCCCCCGATGGTCATCGCCTCGATCAGCCCGAACGGATCGAACTCCATGAGCACCCGGTCTTTGAAGGTGCCGGGTTCGGACTCGTCAGCGTTGCAGATCAGATAGTGCGGTCGCTGCGGCGCGGTGGCGACGGCGTCCCATTTCACCCCGGTGGGAAACGCCGCGCCGCCTCGCCCGGTCAGCCCGGAGTCGCGTACTTCCGCGATCACCCGGCTGGGCCCGAGCTCGATCGCCCGGCGCAATGTGGCGTAGCCGCCGTGCGCGCGGTAGTCGTCCAGGCTGGTCGGATCCACCACGCCGACCCGGCGCAGCAGTCGAAGCCCGGGCTGCCCAGCTTGTGGGGCGCTGACCCGGGGATCAGCGAAAGCCTGATCCGCGCTGATCGCGTCGCTTGCAGCCAGCACCTGTGCTGGAGAGGCCGGCGCCTGGTTGAAGTCCGGTTCCCCGGCCAGTTGGTGCAGGACGGCAGGGGCGCGCTCGCACAGGCCCAGGCACGGGCTGCGTACCCAGCAGACATCCTCCGTGGCCAGCGCAGTGGCGATCGCCTCTCCCCCGGCCGCCCCGCAGGCGATGTCGTCGCAGACGTGCACCACCCGCGGGGAGCGCGACTCGGTGGAGAACATGGCGTAGAACGTGGCGACGCCGTAAACCTCGGCAGGTGCGACGGACAGCCGCCGCGCGATGTGGTTCAGCGCCCCCGGGCTGATCCACCCCACCGCATCGGACGCCGCGTGCAACGCCGGCAGCAGCAGGTGCCGGCCCGGCACGCCCGGCAGGGCAGTGTCCACCGCGTCGCGCTCGGCCGCGGTGGGCTCGGCCGAGGACAGCCGCAGATCCACAAACCACTCCTTACCCGCCTGCCATCGGCGTCAGCTTCTCGATCCGGATCGCAGTGGCTTTGAACTCCGACGTGCCCGACTTCGGGTCCCACGCATCGTTGGTGATCACATTGGTGTCCACCTGCTCGGAGAAGTGCGGGGTGAACGACGCCAACCCGGGCCGCAGCGACGGGTCGAACGCCACCGGAGCCTCCACCGAGCCGCGGCGTGAGCTGACCCGCACCCGCTCGCCGTCGGCGATCCCCAGCTGTGCGGCATCCGTGGCATCCATCCGTAGCGATTCCCGGCGGCGCATCGGTGAGGCGTACCCGCCGCTCTGCACCCCGGAGTTGTAGGCGTCGAGTAACCGGACGGTGGTCAGCCGGATCGGGAACTCGTCGGTCAGCTCATCGACCGGTGGCACGTGCTCCACCGGCACGAACGGCGCCGCGGGTCCGCGCAGCTCCGGGTCGGTCTCCCACAGCCGGGCGTGCATGAGCGGGGTGCCCGGGTGATCCTCGGACGGGCAGGGCCATTGCAGCCCGCCCAGCGCGTCCAGGCGCTGGTAGGACATGCCGTGGTGCCATTTCAGCGACAGTGAGCGCAGCTCGTCCCACACTTGCTCGGCGCTCGGGCGCCCCCAGTCATGGCCCAGCCGATCGGCCAGCGCGCAGAGGATGTGGGTGTCCGGCCGTGCCTGTCCGGGCGGGTCGATCGCCTTGCGCACCCGCTGCACCCGCCGCTCGCTGTTGGTGACGGTGCCTTCGTACTCGCACCAGTCGGACGCGGCGGGCAGCACCACGTCGGCCAGTTCGGCGGTCGCGGTCCGGAAGATGTCCTGCACGACGAGCACGTTCAAACCGTTCAGAAGCCGGCGAGCGTGCGCAGCGTTGGCCTCCGACTCGGCCGGGTTCTCCCCGATGCAGTACAGCGCGCGCAGCTCGCCGCGGTCCATCGCTTCGAACATCTGCGACAGGTGCATCCCGGGCTTGGGTGAGATCCTGGTGCCCCAGGCCCGCTCGTAGCGCGCCCGGGCCTCGTCGTCACCGAGGTCGTAGCCGCCGGGCAGCTTGGCTGGGATGGCGCCCATGTCGCCGCCGCCCTGGACGTTGTTCTGCCCGCGCAATGGGCACAGGCCCGAGCCGTAACGCCCGACGTGCCCGGTGAGCAGCGCCAAATTGATCAGTGCGTAGACGTAGTCGGCGGCGTTGTGGTGCTCGGTGATCCCGAGGGTCCAGCACAGCTGCGCCCGGTCGGCTCGCGCGTAGGCGTGCGCCAGCTGCTTGATCAGCTCCGCGGGAACCTTGGTGATCTCCTCGGCACGCTGCAGGGTGTAGGGCTCGACGGCGCGCCGGTAGTCGCTGAAACCGGTGGTCGCCCGGTCGATGAATGTCCGGTTCTCCAGCCCGGCTGCGATGATCTCCCGACCGATCGCGTTGGCCAGCGCGATGTCCGTCCCGACGTCCAGACCCAGCCAACCATCGGCCCACTGAGCCGTGCTGGTGCGCCGGGGATCCACCGAGTACAACCGAGCGCCGTTGCGCAGGCCCTGCAGCACGTGGTGGAAGAAGATCGGGTGGGTCTCGCGCGCGTTGGACCCCCATAACACAATGAGATCGGCGTGCTGCGCCTCGAGGTAGCTACTCGTGCCGCCACCGGCACCGAAGACCGTCGTCAGACCGACGACGCTGGGAGCGTGTCAAGTGCGGTTGCAGCTGTCGACGTTGTTGCTGCCCATCACCACCCGGGTGAACTTCTGCGCGGTGTAGTTCATCTCGTTGGTGGCCTTCGAGCAGCTGAACATGCCGAAGGCGTTCCCACGGTGTGCGGCGAATCCATCGGCGGCCCGGTCCAGGGCCTCATCCCAGCTCGCCGGTCGTAGCCGCCCGGCGTCGCGGACCAGCGGTTCGGTCAGGCGCACATGCCGGAACTTCCTCATCAGCGGCCTTCCTCCAGCTGTGCCAGACTGCAATCAACGGATTCAAGCGTAATCCTCTTGGCCGGGGACGGCGGTTAGGCGATGGGGCGGCTGACGGTGCGCCATCCCGTGTTGCGCCTGTCCGCTGAACACACCAGTGCGCGGCCTGACCGGCTGGCCGTCGAGGAACCGATGGAGCTGCGGGTGGACGGCCGCGCGCTGGCAGTCACCATGCGGACACCGGGCCACGATGTGGAGCTGGTGCACGGGTTCCTGCTGACCGAGGGCGTGATCGGGTCGGCAAGTGACATCGTCACCGCCCGGTACTGCAACTCCGTCGATGGCAACGGGCGCAACACCTACAATGTGCTCGATGTGGCGCTCGCGTCCGGCGTCGCTGCCCCGGACAGCGGGGTCAACCGCAACTTCTACACCACGTCGTCCTGCGGCGTGTGTGGCAAGGCCTCGCTCGACGCGGTGCGCCTGCGCAGCCGGTTCGCTGTTAACGACGATTCCGCACAGATCGCACCGCAGACCCTGTTCGCGCTGCCCGACGCGCTGCGCGTCGGGCAGCGACTGTTCGAGTCCACCGGTGGGCTGCACGCGGCCGGGCTGTTCACCACCGAGGGCCGCCCGCTCGTCGTGCGCGAAGACGTGGGCCGGCACAACGCGGTGGACAAGGTGCTCGGCTGGGCGCTGCTCAACGATCACATCCCGGCGCGTGGGTGCATCCTCATGGTGTCCGGGCGGGCATCGTTCGAGCTCGCCCAGAAGGCGGTGATGGCGGGCGTCCCGATCCTCGCGGCCGTCTCCGCTCCCTCATCGCTGGCCGTCGAACTGGCTGACGAGGCCGGGCTGACCCTGGTCGGCTTCCTGCGCGGCACCACGATGAACGTCTACGCCGGGGCCGAACGGATCGTCGTGACGTCCACGGCGACGGGCTGACGCCGCAGCCCTGCGTACCGACTACCGCGCCAGCATGGGTCCGACTAACGCGTCATAGTTGGTGCGTCCACCGCGCCAACTCGCGGCATCCTTATGCCATGCTGGCTCCGTGACAGGCATCGGCGCGACCCCGCTGGGCCGTGTGCTGCCGCGACGCGCTGGCAGCATCGTGGCCGACGCGCTGGCCGACACTCGTGTCGTGCTGGTCACCGGCGCGCGGCAGTGCGGCAAGAGCACGCTGGTCCGACTGCTGGCCAAGGATCACGGCGCAGAGTGGCGCAACCTCGACTCGGCGGTGACCCGGCAAGCGGCAGCGTCTGACCCCACCGGGTTTGTCGACTTCGCCGAACTCATGGTGATCGACGAGATCCAGCGGGTGCCGGAACTGCTGCTCGCGATCAAGGAGCAGGTCGACGCCGACCCGCGGCCGGGGAGATACCTGCTGACCGGCTCAGCCCGGGTACTCGGACTCCGAGCGCTACCCGACACCCTCCCCGGCCGTACCGAGACCATCGAGCTCTGGCCGTTCTCCCAGGGCGAGATCGACGGCCTGCCGGAGGGCTTCGTCGATGCCGCGTTCACTGACCCCGGGGCGCTGAACCACACCAGCGCGGTCAGCCGTGGCGAATATGCTGAACGGATCCTTCGAGGAGGTTTCCCCGAGGCCGTGGCCCGTGCCAACCCAGCTCGCCGGGAACGCTTTTTCGACTCTTATGTCGGCGATCTCATAGCGCGCGACGTCAGCCAGCTCTCGGAGATCGAGCGCCCCGCGCAGTTGCGCGCTTTGTTGCACCTGCTCGCGGCTCGCTCGGGGCAGCTGCTGGTCGGCAACGCGCTGAGCAGCGATCTCCAGGTCTCCGCGCGGACGGTGCACCGCTACCTGAGCCTACTCGAGGAGATCTTCTTGATCAAACGGATTCCAGCCTGGTCGCGGAATGTCTCCAGCCGCGCGATCGGCACGCCGAAAGTCGCCTTCGTTGACTCCGGCGTGGCGGGGAACCTACTCGACGCCGACGCCCGCAGCCTGCTGCGGCCCGGAGGCCCGTTCGGGCCGCTGCTGGAGGGCTTCGTCCTGATGGAGCTGGCCCGCCAGCTGACCTGGTCGCGCCGACGCGCCGAGCTGTTTCATTACCGCACCAAGGATGGCACCGAGGTCGACGCAGTGCTGGAAGACCGGCAGGGCCGCGTGGTCGGCATCGAGGTCAAAGCGTCTTCGACCGTGCGCATCGACGACTTTCGCGGGCTGCGACACCTCGCGGATCGGCTCGGTGCGGACTTCGTCGCCGGCCTCGTCCTCTACACGGGCACCCAGACGCTACCGTTCGGTCCCCGCCTGCGAGCCGTCCCTGCGAGCGCGCTATGGGAGATCGTCCGACCGTAACGCAGGTTAATCGGCTGCGCAGCGCAGTGCGCCTGCTTATGGTCTGAGCGTGGAGCGGCGGGCAGACGTTGATGTCCTGGTCGTGGGGGCAGGTCCGACTGGGCTGATGCTGGCCACGGAGTTGGCCTTGGCCGGGGTGGTCCTGGAGGTGATCGAGCGGCAGGCCGCCCCGAGCGGTCAGTCCCGCGCCGGCGGGGGCAATCCGCGCACGGCGGAAGTCTTGGCAATGCGAGGACTGCTGGACGAGGTCGCCAAGCACGAGATTCCGAAGGACTCGATTGGTTGGCATTTCGCTGGGCTGCCGGTGCCGCTGGACGCTCGACCCTGGCGCACCCGCTACCCGGATGGTGTCCTGGTCCCGCAGCACCGGCTGGAGCAGAGCCTGGAAACCCACCTCCACACCCGCGGGGTCAGTGTGCGGCGCAGCACCGAGCTGACAGGTGTGCGCCAGGACGACACGGGAGTCCACGCCGTCGTGTCGAGTCCGGCCGGTGAGGATGTGCTCACGGCTCGTTACCTGGTGGCCTGCGATGGTGCGCACAGCACGGTTCGCAAGCTGACCGGGGTGGCCTTCCCGGGGCGTACCGGAACGCTTGCCGCAGTCAGTGCCGATGTCGAGCTGGCGGCGGTGTCGGCGACGGTCCCGCGGTCGGTGGCGCACATCAGCGCGATGACCCGCGTCAGCGGGGACTACTGGATGCTGATGGGACCCCTGGACAAGCCCGGTGAGCGCACGGGTTTATACCGGGTGGTGTTCGGGGGGCCGGAACAGAAAACGTTGCCCCGGCAAGCGCCGGTCACTCCGGAGGAGGTGGCGCGTGCACTGTGCGCGGTGCACGGCCCGGACACCCGGCTTCGGCGGCTGCGGTGGGGGTCCCGGTTCAGCGATGCCACCCGGCAGCTCACCCAGTACCGGCATGGCCGGGCGCTGTTCGCCGGGGACGCCGCTCACATCCACTCACCCATCGGCGGGCAGGGCTTGAACCTGGGCGTGCAGGACGCGATGAACCTCGGGTGGAAACTGGCTGCACACGTCCAAGGACGCGCCCCTGCCGGTTTGCTGGACAGCTACCACACTGAACGCCACCCCGTGGCCGCCCGGGTTCTGTCGACCACGCGTGCGCAGGGTGTGCTGATGAGCCCACCACCGGACGCCGATGACCGATTGGCATTGCGCGAGATCGTCATTGATCTGGCGCGGCTGCCGGAGGGCAACCACTACCTGGCTGGACTGATGTGCGGCTTGGATCTGCGGTACGACTTCGGTGCGGCCGACCCCCTGGTCGGCGCGCGCATGGTCGACTTGTCCCTGGACGCGCAGCACGGACCGACCACGGTCAGCACGCTGCTGCGCCCGGGACGCGGGCTGCTGCTCGAGCTAGGCGACACTGCCGCACCCCCCGCATCGCTGCCTGATGGTGTCGACCGAGTCATCGCGCAGGTCGTCGACTCACCGGTAGGCACCGCACTGGGTGCATCGCCCGGCGTCGACCGAATACTGGTCCGACCCGATGGCCATGTCTGCTGGACAGGCACCGGCCCACACGCATCACCGCAACCGGCGCTGCGACGCTGGTTCGGCACCACACCTGCCTCAGCGGCCTGGCCTGCGCGGCCATCAGCTCGGTGACATCAACTATCCCCTCGCCGTCGACGCTGCTGGAGGTGGCGCTGGCTGAGGCCATGGCAGGGTTGGACGAGGGTGGCATCCCGATCGGGGCGGCGCTGTTCGGCGCCGGCGGCGTGCTGCTGGGCCGCGGCCACAACCGCAGGGTGCAAGATGGCGACCCGTCGATGCACGCCGAGACGGCCGCATTCCGGGCGGCCGGGCGCCAGCGCGATTACCGACACACGATCATGGTGACCACCCTGTCGCCGTGCTGGTATTGCAGCGGGCTGGTCCGTCAGTTCGGTATCGGCACGGTCGTTATCGGTGAGGCGCGCACCTTCGTCGGTGGGCACGACTGGTTGGGCGAGCACGGGGTGCGAGTCATCGTGCTAGACGATCAGCGTTGCGTGCGGTTGATGCGGAAGTTCATCGCGGCCCACCCGGAGCTCTGGAATGAGGACATCGGCAGTCCCGGGTGACGCTCGGTTATCGCGCTTCGCCCCGACGTGGGCGCCACTGAGCACTACGGAGCGGTGCGCGCGGACTTGGCCACCAGGCTCGCTGTCGCCGGTCACACCGACCCGCTTGCCCTCACCAACTCGCTCGACACTGCCCTGGATCGCCTTACCGGCGTCGTCGGACGCAGGGGTAGCAGGCACGGCGTCATCACCGGAAGCGTGCAACGAACCAGCGCTGCCAGGGCGTCTCCACCGCCCGCGGGTGGTAGTGCCGGCGCACATACGCCAGGGCATCTGCGGCCGGTACACCGTCGAGGACGGCCAGGCAGGCCAACGCCGTTCCGGTGCGGCCTCGTCCTCCGGTGCAGGCCACCTCGACTCGCTCGGTCGCGGACCGCTGCCACAGATCGACGAGAGCTTGCCGCGCCTCAACCGGATCAGCGGGGAGCCGCCAGTCCGGCCACCGCAACCACCGTGATGCCCACGCGACGGACGGTGAAGGTCTGCCGTGCAGATACAAGCCGAAGTGCGGCAGGGGTCCGGCAGGTAGTGGCTGCCTGAGCCCCCGTCCCCTTACCAGCCGCCCGGACGGCAGACGAAGCACGCCCGGAGCCGACTCCTCCCACTTCTCCATATCGGCGAAGGTAGGCCAGCGCCCCGCTTGCAGGGCCGTCGACCAGTCCCCCTTGCCCCCGGATCCAGTGCAGCTCGCAGTCCGTAGTCTGCTGCCAACGCCCGCGCCGCATCACCGAACACGCCCTGAGCGCGGCGCCAGCGTGCCCCCGGTGGGAGTCGAACCCACACTGCGGCCCTTTTAAGGGGCTTGCCTCTGCCTTTGGGCTACGGGGGCGCGCGCCAAGGGTATCCGCGTCAGATCACGACGCGGCGGTGGCGCGGACGAACTCGGCTTTCGGGTCGTTGATCTGGCCCAGCGCCACCACCTCGCGGCGAAACAGCAGGGCAGCGGTCCAGTCGGTCAGGATGCGCACCTTGCGGTTGAACGTCGGCATCCGGCTCAGGTGGTAGGTGCGGTGCATGAACCAGGCCAGCGGGCCGGTGAGCTTGATCCCGTAGATCTCCGCCACTCCGCGGTACAAGCCCAGGCTGGCCACCGATCCCGCGTAGCGGTGCTGGTAGTGCCGCAACGGATGGCCGCGGAGATAGGCGATGACGTTATCGGCGAGCACCGCTGCCTGGCGGACGGCGTGCTGGGCCGACGGGCTGGTGGTGGCGTTCGGGTCGGTGGAGGTCAGATCGGGCACGGCGGCGCAGTCCCCGGCGGAGAAGGCGTCCGGGCAGCCCACCACCTGCAAGGTGGGCTTGCACCGCAGCCGCTGGCGGTCATCCAGCGGCAGGTCGGTTTGCCGTAGCACGGGGTTGGCCTTGACCCCAGCGGTCCAGACGATGGTGTCAGCGTCGAACTCGGTGCCGTTGTCCAGCACCACATGACCGTCTTCCATCGTGTCGACCCGGGTGTTGAGCAAGATCTGGATACCGCGTTGGGCCAGGCGCTTGGCGGTGTAACGACCCAGCGCCGGGCTGACCTCGGGCATGATCCGGCCGGTGGCCTCGACCAGTACCCAGCGCATGTCCGACGGCTCAAGGGTCTGGTAGTAGCGGCAGGCGTAGCGGGCCATGTCCTGAAGCTCGGCGAGCACCTCGATGCCCGCGTATCCCCCGCCGATCACGACAAAACTCAGCAGCCTGCGGCGCAGCTGCGGGTCGATCGAGGCGTCGGCGGCTTCCAACCGGGACAGCACATGGTTGCGAAGGTAGATCGCCTCGCCGATGGTCTTGAACGCGATACCGTGCTCGGCGAGCCCCGGGATGGGCAGCGTACGAGCGATCGAGCCGGGCGCCATCACCAGCACGTCATAGCCGAGCTGTTCGATGTTCCCGGCACAGTTCTCGATAGTGGCGACGTGGTGGGCGTGCTCAACTTTGGTGACCCGGCCGCACACGACGCGGCAGCGCTTGAGCACCCGGCGCAGCGGCACGACGACGTGGCGGGGTTCGATCGACCCTGCCGCGGCCTCCGGCAGGAAAGGCTGGTAGGTCATCTGCGTCTGCGGATCCACCACGGTGATCGCTGCGTCGCCCTGGCTGAGCTTGGCTTGCAGCCCCAGCGCGGTGTACATCCCCACATAACCACCGCCGACGATGAGGATGTGCGGCGACTCCCTCGGCATCACAGCCATATCGACAGTATCCCGATTGCAGGCCGGGCGTGCCGGGGATTATGGCGCGATGCCGGCCAGTTCCGCGGCCCGGCGCAGCACGTCGATCAGCATCGACGGGGTGAGCCGGCCGGTGAAGGTGTTCTGCTGGCTGACGTGGTAGCAGCCGAGCAGATGCAGCCCGTCCAGGGCAACCTCGGTGCCGTGCGCGAAGCGCGGCCGTGGGATGGGCACCGGCCACCCGGCGACGTTCAGCGCGGGCAGCAGCGCCTGCCAGCCGAACGCGCCGAGCACCACTACCGCTCGCAGCGTCGGGCGTAGCAGTTGCAGTTCGCGGGTCAGCCAGGGACGGCAGGCGTCGCGTTCGATCGGGGTGGGCTTGTTCGCCGGCGGCGCGCAGTGCACCGGGGCGGTGATCCGGGTGCGGTACATCGTCAACCCGTCACCGCGGTGCGTGGCGATTGGCTGGTTGGCCAGGCCCACCGCGTGCAGCGCCGCGTACAGCACGTCGCCGGAGCGGTCCCCGGTGAACATCCGGCCGGTCCGGTTGGCGCCGTGCGCGGCGGGTGCGAGCCCAACGATCGCCAGCGCCGCGTCAGCCGGACCGAACCCCGGCACCGGGCGCCCCCAGTAGTCCTGGTCGCGGTAAGCGGCTCGCTTCTCAGCGGCGACTTTCTCTCTCCAGGCGACCAGTCGCGGGCACTCCCGGCACCGGGCGACGGCCTCGTCGAGTGCCCCCAACCCCCGCGCCCCCAACCCCCCGCGTGTCGCGTCCTCATGCACGGTGTGTCGCGTCCTTACGCCCGGTGTGTCGCGCTCTAGTGCCCGGTGTGTCGTGTGCTCGTGCACGCGTGGACATCAGCCGAGACCCAGCGCGATGCCGTCAAGGATGTCGTGCTCGCTGACGACCAGTTCCGAGATGCCGGCCCGTGCGTGTAGCTCCTCGGCAAGCACCGCAACGATGAGCGCGCCGCCGGCGATCACATCCACCCTGCCCGGGTGGATGACGGGATTGGCAGCCCGCTGCTGATGTGTCGACGCGAGCAGGTTCTCCGCTGTGCCACGTATCTGGTTCTGCGACAAGCGCGACAAGTGGGTGCATTCAGCGTCGTATCCGGGCAGCTGCTGGGCCACCGCGGACAGTGTGGTGACGGTGCCCGCCACCCCGACCCAGGTGCAGGCCCTGTCCACCGGCACATCGGCGAACGCCTCGTCCAAGGTCTGCGCGGCGAACTGCCGGGCCGCGCTGATTTCGTCTGCCGTCGGGGGATCCGAGCGCAGGTGGCGCTCGGTGATCCGGACGCAGCCGACGTTTACCGAGCGCGCCGCCGTCACCTCCGCGCTAGTGCCGTCCCAGTCGCCGAGGACCACCTCGGTGGAGCCGCCACCCACATCGACGACGACGAACGGCCCGTCAGCCGGATCCAGGTCGCCGACCGCGCCGGTGAACGACAGTCGGGCCTCCTCGTCTCCGGTGATCACCTCGGCGTCGGTACCGAGGGTTCGGCGGACCATACTGAAAAAGTCCTCCCGGTTGGCGGCATCTCGGGTAGCCGAGGTCGCCACCATCCGGACCCGCCGGGCATCGGTGCGCCGCGTGATGGCGGCGTAGTCGGCCAGCGCGACGCGGGTGCGTTCCACGGCGTCCGGAGCCAGCCGCCCCGTGGCGTCGACATCCTGCCCAAGCCGGACAATGCGCATCTCCCGATGCACATCGATGAGCTTGTCATCGGTCAGATCGGCCACGAGCAGCCGGATCGAGTTGGTCCCGCAGTCGATCGCGGCCACCCTGACCATCTACACCTCCACGATTTGCCCGCTGAATGGGAGATTAGCGACGTGACGAACCAGCCGCCGCCGCTGGTGGGGTTCGACCCAGTGGGATGCGATCCGGCGCTCGGTGAGGCGCTCGAGCGGTACTGCGGTCCGGTGCCTGCGCTCGATGAACTCGCCATGGAAGCCGGGTCGGGCACGGCGCGCGAACATGGGCGGCTGGCCGACCTACACCAACCGGTGCTGCATACCCATGATCGGTACGGCCATCGCATCGACGAGGTGGAATTCCACCCCTCCTGGCACTGGCTGATGCGCCGCGCGGTGGCACACGGGCTGCATGCCGCCCCGTGGGGGCCCGACGCGGCGCGCGCGGCTCACCTCGTCCGCGCAGCAGGCTTCTATCTCTGGACCCAGGTGGAGGCCGGCCACGGCTGCCCGCTGTCGATGACCTACGCCGCGGTACCCGCGTTGCGCCACTGCCCGAAGCTGTCCGCGCAATGGGAGCCGGGGCTGTGCTCGCGCGTGTACGACCCGGGATCGCGAGCACCTTCAGACAAACACGGTCTGCTCGCCGGGATGTCGATGACGGAAAAGCAGGGCGGCTCCGATGTGCGCGCGAACACGACGACCGCGACGCCGATCGAGGGTGGCGCGTACCGGCTCGTCGGCCACAAGTGGTTCACCTCAGCACCGATGAACGACGTCTTCCTCGCGCTCGCCTACTCCCCCGGCGGCCTGACGTGTTTCGCGGTCCCGCGGCTGCTGCCCGACGGCACTCGCAACGGCATCCGGTTGCAGCGGCTGAAGAACAAGCTGGGCAACCGGGCCAATGCCTCCGCGGAGATCGAATACGACGGTGCACTGGGTTGGGCGGTCGGCGCGGAGGGCCGTGGGGTACCCACGATCATCGAGATGGTGACGATGACCCGGCTGGACTGCGTACTCGGCTCGGCCTCCACCATGCGCGCGGCGCTGTCGGAGGCTGCGCACCAGGTGGCCCACCGCCGCGCGTTCGGTGTTCGGTTGGCTGACGCACCGTTGATGGCGGCGGTCGTGGCCGACCTCGCACTGGAAAGCGAAGCCGCTACCGCGCTGGCGATGCGGCTGGCCGCCGCGGTGGATGCCGGCGAGCGGGCGCTGTTGCGTGTTGCGTTGCCGGCGAGCAAGTACTTCGTCTGCAAGCGGGCGCCCACGGTGGTGGCCGAGGCGCTGGAGTGTCTGGGCGGCAACGGCTATGTCGAGGACTCCGGGCTGCCCCGGCTGTACCGGGAGGCTCCGCTGAACTCCATCTGGGAGGGTTCGGGCAACGTCACCGCGTTGGATGTGCTGCGCGCGCTGTCTCGGGACGAAGGTCCGGCAGAGGCGCTGCTGACCGAGCTGGATCCCGTCGCCGGCGCCCATCCCGGCCTGGATCGTGCGATGTCGTTGCTGCGCACTGCCCTTCACGATCCAGCACCGGAGCGGGGCCGCCGGTTGGCTGAGCTGATCGCGCTGTGCCTGCAGGGATCAGTGCTGCTGCGCCACTCGCCGGCGGCGGTAGCTGAGACGTTTCTCGGGTCGCGGTTCGGCGGGGATATCACCGGGCGCACCCTGGGCGTGCTGCCTGCGGGAACAAATACTCGCGTGCTGGTCGAGCGAGTGACGCCGCGGCTGGGGTGAACCCACGGCGCCGGTTACCGGGCACCACGACGCGACACACCGGACATAGGAGCGCGACATGCGGGGCAGGAGGGCACGACACGCGGGGCGTGGGGGCGTGGGGGCGCGACACGCCAGCGGGGGCTAAGGGGTCAGGCGCCGGGGTCAGCGCAGGGGCCGGGGGCCCACCAGGGGCCGATCTGGGCGAGGACTTCGTCGCCGAAGGGGTTCACCCCTGGACCGCGGGCCAGGGCGTGGGCGACGTGGACGTGCAGGCATTTGACCCGGCCGGGCATACCACCGGCGCTGACCTGAGTCCCCAGCGGTTCCACGGCGTCGCGCTCGGCCAGGTAGGACTCGTGCGCGGCCCGGTATGCGGCGGCAAGCTGCGGATCGGTGGCGAGACGGTCGGTCATCTCACGCATCGCCCCACCGGCCTCGATCCGCCCTACCAGCCCGGTCAGCCGTCTACAGGTCAGGTAGTAGAGCGTGGGGAACGGGGTGCCGTCGGCCAGCCGCGGAGAGGTCTGCACCACGCTGGGCAGGCCACACGGGCAGCGATGCGCGACCGACCGCAGCGCCCGCGGCGGGCGTCCCAGCTGCGCTGCGACGGCCTGTCGGTCGGCGCGATCCACCGCCTCACTCACTGTTGATCGACTTCCACAGTTGGGTGTACCACAACGGCGCAGGTGGCGGGACACCACCGGCGACGGCAGCGGCTTGCCCCGGCGAAAGCTGCACCAGGTACGGGGCTTCGCCGGGACGCACGTACCGCAACCGTTCCCGGGCTTGCGTCTCGATGTGCTCCGGATCGGCCAGCAGCACCCGGCGGCGCTCCAGCTCCGCGATCTTGTCGGTCAGGATGAGCTGCTGTTCGTGCACCGCCGACAGCTCGGCGCGCTGGCCCACGTAGTTGCGCAACGGCACGGCCACGCTCAGGATCAGCACGCAGACCACCGCAGCGAGCAGTGCGGCCCGGCGCCCGGAGGTGACACCCACCGCGTAACCGATCCGTACCCCCAGCGGACGGATCGGCGCGCAGTCACCGGGCGCACCATGGTGCTTGGCCGCCGCGGCATCGCCCATCGCGGCCTAGCCCTCCGGTGCGAACCGGGCGAACGCCAGGTCCCCGGCGTAGCGGGCGGCGTCTCCCAGAGCTTCCTCGATGCGCAGCAGCTGGTTGTACTTCGCCACCCGTTCCGACCTCGCCGGGGCACCGCTTTTGATCTGCCCACAACCCAACGCCACCGCCAGATCGGCGATCGTGGTGTCCTCGGTCTCGCCGGAACGGTGGCTGATCATGCAGCGGTACCCGTTGGACTGGGCGAGTGCCACCGCGTCCAGCGTTTCCGACAGCGTGCCGATCTGGTTGACCTTCACCAGCAGCGCGTTGGCCACCCCACGGTTGATGCCCTCTTCCAGCCGCTCCGGATTGGTTACGAAGATGTCGTCACCGACGATCTGTACCCGATCGCCGAGCTCCGCGGTCAACCGGACCCAGCCATCCCAGTCGTCCTCGGCCAGCGGGTCTTCGATGGACACGAGTGGGTAAGCGCCGAGCAGATCAGCGTAGTAGTCGATCATCTGCTCGGAGTTGCGGTCGCTGCGCTCGAAGCGATAGATGCCGTTGGTGCAGAACTCGTTGGCGGCCACGTCCAACGCGAGGGCGATATCCCGGCCGAGGGTGTAACCGGCCTTATCCACCGCGGTGGCGATGAGGTCCAACGCTTTCGTAGCGGCGGGAAGATCAGGCGCGAATCCTCCCTCGTCGCCGAGCCCGGTCGGCAATCCGTCGGCCTTGAGTACCGACTTCAGCGCGTGGTAAACCTCCGCACCCCAGCGCAGGGCCTCGCGAAA
Source organism: Pseudonocardiaceae bacterium (assembly GCA_035606945.1). Taxonomy (GTDB): domain Bacteria; phylum Actinomycetota; class Actinomycetes; order Mycobacteriales; family Pseudonocardiaceae. Next base: position 19,540 of record DATNDR010000036.1, on the reverse strand, counting down.
CGAGTCCGCGCCGATAGGAGCGATCATGAACTCCTGCACATCGACTCCGGTGTCAGCGTGCGCGCCACCGTTGAGGATGTTGAACATCGGCACCGGCAACACGTGCGCATTCACGCCACCGATGTAGCGGAACAGCTCCAGGCCGCTGGACTCGGCGGCCGCCTTGGCCACCGCCAGGGATACCCCGAGGATCGCGTTGACTCCCAGCCGCGACTTGTCGGGCGTGCCATCCAGATCGACCAGCTTCTGATCCACCAGCCGCTGTTCGATCACCTCGATGCCGATCAGGTCGGGCCCGATCTCGTCCAGCACTGCCGCGACCGCACGCTCGACGCCCTTGCCGTCGAAGCGCTCGGGATCACCATCGCGCAACTCGACCGCTTCATGCTGCCCGGTGGATGCGCCCGAGGGCACCGCGGCCCGAGCCAACGTGCCGTCATCGAGCGCGATTTCAACTTCGACGGTGGGGTTCCCGCGCGAGTCCAGGATCTCCCGGGCCCCAACCTCCTCGATGACAGCCACAGACACTCCTCGTCAACAGTGGGCAGCAATAGGGTAACCACGCCTGCGCATCCCCGGTCGGAGGCGCGCGCCGGTGATCGAGTGCTGTTATCGAGTGTCAGCTCTCGTGTAACAGCGCGTATCCGCGTACCGTTGGTGTGACCATGACAGCCGCCGACCGACCCCGGGACGTCGTCGAGCAGTTCCGGCTCGCCGAGTCGCTGGTCTTACAACGGCGCCCGCTGGAAGCCCTGCGGGAGCTGGCTCCGGTTCTCGATGCCGAGCCCGACGCGCCGAGCGTGCAGTTGCTGGCCGGACGAGCCTACCTCCAGTCCGCCCAACTGCGCCGGGCCGAGGTGGCCTTTCTCCGGGTCCTCGAGCAAAATCCTTCCGATCATTATGCGAGATTCGCCCTGGGCCGCACCTTGCAACGACAGAGCCGGCTTGAGGAGGCTCGGGCGCAACTTGCAATGGCGGTAGCGATGAATCCCACCCCAGACTATCAGGAAGCGCTGAATGAGGTGCGGATGCGGATAGCCACCCGCTAGTCATCCCGATGGCTCAGATAACACCTTTGGCGTTGCGGGCATAGGCCTGGGCGAAGCCGTATACCTCTTGGGCGTAGTCGAGAGAGTCGTTGTAGGACAGTATCGCTCGCAGCCAGCCGTCACCCGAGCTGAGATTGCGGTTATCCGCGCACAGATACTGCGCAGCCGCCAGTGAGGCGTCGTCGATATTCTGCGGATCGGTGATCCCGTCCCGATTCCCGTCGGCCCGCCATTTCGCCCAGGTGGACGGAATGAATTGGAAAGGCCCGACGGCGTGATCCCACACCTTGTCGCCGTCCAGCAGGCCGCTGTCGGTGTCCGCGATGGCCTTGACTCCAGGGGCACCGTTGAGCGGAATTCCGATGATCGGCGCGGACGGCCGGCCGTCCGGTAACAGAGTGCGGCCTTCGAAGCCGCCGTGCTTGGACTCGACGGCAGCGATAGCGGCCAATGTCACCCAGGTGATGCGGCAGTTCGGATGCGCGGCGGCCATCATCGCGTGCGCGTTGGCGTAGGACTCCAGTGCACGCTGGGGAATGTTGGTAACTCGCGACATCCGCAGCGCCCAGTCGGCGAAAGCCACCTGAGGCCCACCCACCGGCTTATCCGGCGTGGCGGGAATCTGCACCGGGACGGTGACGGTCTGGCGGGCAGGTTGGTTGGCTTGCTGGGCGGGCGCCGTCTCGGCAATAGGCTGCGCGACCGGCTCCGCGACGTCGGGCAGGGCAGCGGGTGCGGCGAGGGCAGCAGGCGCGGGAGCGGCGAGCCCGCGATCAGGCAAGGGCGCAGCCACCGAGCCCAAACCGACCAGCACCAGACCGGCGCAGGCTAACGCGCCACTCGACAGGACACCACGTAGCAGATAATGCGAAACCCGCGGCACTCCGCGGCGAAGCCACGCGTAGCCAGGCCGAAGTTTTGCAATCTGCCCGATTCCCCCGGTTCGCGCGCCGGCTCGCTCGTCGCCACTCATATCACAGATCAACGACGATGACGGTTGGGGGATACGTCCCCGCTAGCGGCCCGACCCTGGCCAGTACTGCCGCCATTGGCGGGCAGTGAGCCGGGCGGTGTCCAACCCCGCAGCTCGGGCGGAGCGCTCAGCGGTGCGCACGTGGTCGGCGAAACGCCGGGCGACGCAGCGCAGCGCCGCTTCGGGATCCTCGCCGGCCAGCTTGGCCGCGGCTGACAATGCGAACAACGATGCGCCGGTACCGCCGCCGGCTCCGGGTGAATCAGCACCGAATGGACCGGCAGCGCCGGGCAGCAGATCACGAGGAAGGCCGGCCTTCGTTGCCCGGGACACCAGCTTGGCTGCCAGTGCCGCCGCCGGCTGGCCCATCGCCACGCCGTCCAGGCTGGACTCGCGGCGCTTTTCGGTGCGCTTGAGTTGCTCCCACCGGATTTCCTGTTCCGCGGCGGTGCGCACCTGTTCACTGCCCGCGAAGACGTGCGGGTGCCGGGTGACCAGCTTGGCGACCAGGTCGCCGGCCACCGCGTCAATGTCGAAACCCCCGGGTCGCTCCTGCGCGACCCGGGCGTGAAAGAGCACCTGCAGCAGCACGTCACCGAGCTCTTCGCGGACTGCCTCGAGGTCGCTGTCTTCCAGCGCCTGGTAAAGCTCGTAGGCCTCCTCGATGAGGTAGGGCATCAATGAGCGGTGGGTCTGCTCGGCGTCCCACGGGCAGCCGCCCGGCGAACGCAACCGGTCCATCACCGCAGCCGCATCCAGCAAGGCGGCCCCGGCCGGTTCCGGGGTCACCAGCACCGTGGCGCCGGCGGCGACCCAGCGGGCCGCGGCACCGGTACCGGGGTCCATGGTGAGCAGCAGCCCGTGCACCGCATCGCCTGCCGCAGGCGCCCCGTACAGCTGCGCCAGCTCGGGGGGTACATCGGTATCGGCGTGCAGGGGCGCCCCGTCGCGCAGCAGGCACACAGCCGCCGCCGGGAGCACCGCACCGAGCCGACGCGACAGCGTGACGACGGCAGGGGCGCTCACGCGCGGGGCACGGCGCGCAACGGCGCCTCGAAGCCGCCGGTCTCGTTCTCGTCGGATACCACTTGAAGGTTCACCGGGTCCCATACGCCGTAGCGGGGATTGAGCCGCACCCCCACCTCATCGGCCACTCTGGCCAGCTGGCGCAGGCCGATGGCCTCCAGCACCGCGGGATCGATCTGATCGATCTCCGGCGCGTGTTCGGAGGCCTGGACACCACGGTCGGCGCGATTCTTGACGACCATGACCACCCAGGGCTTGGTGTCCACGAGCTGGAACGCGACCACTGTGCCTTCCGCGACGCCGAAAGCCGGGGTGGTGGCGAAGATCGGGTCGTCCGCGGCGACGATCCGCTTGCCCAGCTCGGCGTCCTTCCCGGCGCGGACATCCGCGTCGATCAACTGCCGGGCCCCCTTGGAGCCGGCCTGCGACAGCTCGTCCACGCGCTGCTTGGCCGCGGTTCGGGTGTCCGCGGTGGTGTAGTCGACGGTGACCGCGCTGTTGCGTAAGGCGGCGCGGCCCAGTGCGACCATGAGCAGTTTGTCCTTGGCGCGCTCCCGGTAGGAGTTGGCATCGAAGATGGTGCCCTTGGATGCGGCTTGCGCGCCGCCGACCTCTTTGATCAGACGACTCACCTGAGCCTGGTCGACGGTCACGCCGGCCCTGCGCGCGGCGATGTCCAGCAACTGGTGCCGGATCCGCAGCGTGATGATCTTGCGCGACACGTCGTCGAGCTGATGGCCGGCCACGAGCTGGGCGCGAGCCTGTGGTCCTTCTTTGTCCAGCACGGTCACGAGCTGCTCATGCACCTGATCCTGCGGGATCTCGGTGCCGTCGACGAACGCGGCGACGCCGAACTGGTTGGAACCGCAGCCGCCGATGAGCACCCCGGCAGCCACGGCGCCAGCGATCCCCAAGGCGGCGCGGCGGACCGCGCCAGCGGCAGGCAGCACGCTTCGCACGGACGCTACTTTCTCACGCTACGTGCGCTGGCCTCCCACCACCCGCCCACCTTCCACCAACCGACCCGACATGGAGACATATCGGGTCATGTCATGCCTTGAAGGTGCTGGATGGCTTCGATCATGTGGTGGGGTTCGCAGGGTGCGACGGTGAGGGATCGGGCGTCGTCGCGGTGCGCGGTGACGGTGATCTGGTATCGGCCGTCGGGGTTGTCGCACCAGCGCAGCACCGGCGAGCGGCGCACCCGGCCGCCATCGCGCACGTTGGCGGCGATCTGGCCGGCCCGCGCGTGGGGCTGATCCAGAATCGCGGACGCTGCGGCGCGCTCGCGCTCGCTGCTAGTACGCACCGGAGCGGCTGATACCAACACCCCACCGCACCCTCGCGCAGGCGGCTCGGGCCTGGCCAGCGCGATGGTTGCGGCTGGGCTGCGGCCGGGCGGGCATGAGGGCAGCCGGCTGACTACTGCGGCCGCCATGTCCGCTACCGGGATGACGTCCAGCAGGGTGGCGCCTTCGTGGTCGGGATCCTGCAACGCGCAGACACCCACCGTGCCGCCGCAGGCCGCAAGCACCCGGACGGGCTGATCAGCCGCCGGGTCGGTAAGCCACACCGAGTCCAGCCAACTGGCCGGGCGGTGCAGCAGCCGCATGGCCGCCTCCAGATCGGCGTCCACCCGGCCGGCGCGTATCAGCCCTAGCCGGCGCATCTGCTGCCCCACGTCCGTCCGGACGCGGCCGCGCTCGGCGGTGGTGCGCCCGTGCGAACGGACCTGGATCGGAGCTGGGTAGCGCTCCAGCTCCAGGGTCTCAGTGAGCACGTCCCATTGCGCGGCGGACAACCGCCATCCCAAGGGCACCACTATGAGCCGCCCTGCTCGGCCGAGTCCTCGCCGATCACCGCCGGGGCGACCTTGCGGCCGTCAGTGAAGATGTCGTCCATCTCGATGAGATACGAGGGGCGCCGGTGCTCGGAGTCTTCTCCGCCCTTGCCGCTTGCTGCGCCCATCGGTGCCATCATCTCGCCCGGACCGGCACGTCCGGCCGTCGCGGCGCCGCCGCCACGACTCATGCCGGTGCCCATCCGGCCCTCCATCTCGGCGGCAGCACTGGACGGTCGAGGGCCGAAGTCGTGGGTGGCTCCAGCCCGTACGCCACCGGCCACGTGCCCGACGTCAGATACCTGGCCGCCGACGAATCGGCCACCGCCGGACCGCGCCCTGCTCGCACCCGCTCGAGCCCGCCGCGCGACGTCCTCCGCGATCGGCGCCAGGATCGGGACGCTGCCCACTGCCGCGGCGGCGGCCGCGGCGGCGATCTGCCCACCGCCGTGCTGGGGTCCTCGGGCGGCCTGAGCGGGCGCGACCGCTGCCGGATAGTCGGCGCCACTGACAGCCTGCAATGCGGTGGGAGCGGCCAAGGTGTGCGCTCGGTGCCCGGTCGCCGAAGGGCCGGCGCTGGGGCTTGCTGGCCCGCCACCGGCATAGCCGGGTGCGATTACTGGGCCGTCGGAGGGAATCGGCTCCGGTGGTTGCTGCGTCGGGTCGGCCAGCTGCGTGTACGTCGGGACGGCAACGCGGTTGTCGTTGATCGGCGCCGAGTACACGTTGGTCATGATCCGCACGGCTTCGGCGTGCGCGTCGGACTGCGCCTGCTCCTGCGCGACGGCATCGATCAGCGCGCCCGCCGCGCCGCCGGTGGCGAAGCTGAGCAGTGACTCCCGCCAGTTGTGCGAGCGGGGCGGAGGCACGCCGGCCTTAGCCTGCGCGGCGGAGGACCCGGAATCCGCCATCAACTGTGAGGTTTGATCCGCGACGTCGGTGTGGCCGGCCGACCACTGGTCGATCGCGCCGAGCGGCGCGAGTGCCGCATCGGCCGACGCGCCCCGCCAGCCAGCGGACACAGTCTGCTGCAGGTCACGGGTCAGCCCGGTCACCAGGTCGGCATCGCCGCGCGCCTGGTCGCGCCACGCCTGGGCAGCCTCGCCGATGTCACCGGGATCGACCGAGTGGTCCAGCATGGCGCGGATCTCCTGATGCCCCCAGGCCGCCCAGTTGCTCGATCCGTGGTCGTTGCCACTGGGTCCGCCGAAGCCCAGCAGGCCGGCCACCGCATCCCATGCTCCGGACATCTCAGCTCCCCGCTTTCGGCAGCCGCGGTTCTATCATCTGCGCGATTCGCATTGCCTCAGCGCACGAATCGATCGGCGGCCCGGTGTAGGCGCCGGCCTGTGCCACGCTGACCACCAGTCCCACCGGCCCGCCATCAATCAACTGCGTGCAGTCTGAGCGGTCACGCTCCACCGACAACCGCGCCCCGGCTCGCCCGTTGACCGTGTTGTCCGCGAAGCTGGTGAACGCCGGATCGTTGCGGCGGGCCCGGTACTGAGCCACGGTGTCCTTGCCCCGCTCCAGATCCAGGGTGAACGGCTTGCCTATCCACCCACAGCCGACCTCACCGAGCCGGTGGTTCGGCTCCCGGCTGGCCAGGTTAAGGCCCAGCCCGGCCAGCTCGTTATCGGTGAGGATTGTGCACATGTCCACCCGGCTGGCATCCCCCACTGCCGACGACGGGGCAGACGCAGATGTTTGAGCACCGCAGCCGGCCGCGAGTAAGGCGAGTGCGACCACCATGACGCGCCTCACTGCGACCGGCCACGCAATAGCTGCTCGTTGGCCGCCTCGGTCTCGGCCACCGTGCGCCCGGCCGCCCGGTAGGTCGCCGCCATGGTCCGGAACACGTGCTGGGCTTGGCGCATCGTGTCGATGTAGTCCTGGCCGGCCTGAGCGAACCGCTCCGCGGCGGCGCGGCCGTCCTCGTTGTCTCCGAACTTGCGCCGCCGGGTGAGCTCGCGCGCACGTCTCAATGAGGCATCGAGCTGGTCGACGGCCTGATCGCAGCGGGCGGCGGCGCGTTCGGCGACGCCGGCCTCCATCCACAGCTGTCCGGAGGCCACCGCGGCCGCCAGCGAGTTCTGCTGCGCAGCGATGTCCGCCAGCTGCGCACCGGTCTGCTCGAAGCTGCTCGCCATCGCCTACCCTCCTCGTCGGGCCGGGGGTGACCGTACTATCTGCGCGCCGATCTCCAGGAGGGCCCATGCTTGACACCGATCCCGACGAGATGCAGCGCCGCGTGACGCAGTGGGCGCAGGGATTCGCCGACCAGGCCGCCCAAGCCAAGGTCATGCGAGCGCAGGTCGAGCAGATCCGGGCGGCGGCGACGTCACCGGATGGCGCCGTGCGGGTGACGGTGGACTCGCACGGTGTACTCACCGATCTGGCCTTCACCGACAAGATCTGCGAGATGCGACCGCCGGAGCTCGCCGCGCAGGTGATGGCCTGCTTGCGGCGCGCCCAGCAACAGCTGGCCCCGAAGGTGCGGGAAGCGATGCTGGCCACCGTCGGTGGCCAGCCGCAGCTGGTGGACAACGTGGTGTCGAGTTACCGGGAACGCTTCGGCGAGGATTTCAGCCAGCCCAGCAGCGCGGCAGATCCGGTGATGCTGGGCCTGGGGGCGATCGACGAGGACAACCCGCCGCCCAGTCCCAGCAGGCATCGCCGCCCAGCACCAGCCGAGCAGGCAGATGAGGAGTACTTCGCCGACCGGGGGTACCTGAGCTGATGACCGAGGAGTACGAGGTCCTCACCGAGGCGCTGACGGCGCACGCCGGGAGAGTCGACCGCATCGCCGACCAGGTGGCGCAGGCGGCGACCGCGGGACAGCAGATGAGCTTGCCGTCGAACACCTACGGGGCGCTCTGCGTGGACCTGACGGTGATGATCAATCCGCTGCAGGAGCTAGCGGCGTTCGCGCTGACTGCCTGCGCGAAGCGTCTCAGCAGCGCGGCAGGCGGGATCCGGGCGACCGCGCGGGATTACGCAGCCGTCGACGAAGCCAACGAGCTGGCGTTGCGGCGCGCCGGGGAGGTGCGGTAAGTGCCGGACAATCCACTGATCGCCGAGGAGAAGCACGACAGCACTTCCTACGCCGGGATCGGGATCCTCGACTCGGCGTCCGGGTGCGGCGAGGCGATCAAAGACGGCGAGTGGATCGATGCGGGGATCGACGCGCTGTCGGTAGGCGTGGGCTACGTCAACTACCTCGACAACCCGGCCGGGGCGCTGCTGGGTTGGGGCGTCGACTGGTTGTTCGAACATGTCGAGGCGCTGTCCAAGCCGCTGGACTGGCTGGCCGGCAACCCCGATGTGATCACCGCGCATGCGCAGACGTGGGGCAACATCGCCGATGCGGTCACCGCCGCGCGGCGCGACTACGTGCACGCGGTGTCCGGCGACCTCACCAGCTGGCAGGGCCCGGCCGCCGACGCCTACCGGCGCCGCGCCACCGACACCGGCTACCTGTTCGAGGCCATGGCCACCGCGGCCGACGCCATCGGAGCTGCCATCACGCTGGGCGGTCAGATCGTCGACGCGGTCCGCGACAAGATCCGGGAATGGATCGCCCAACTCGTCGGTAACCTGATCGCCTGGCTCACCGAAGAGGCCGCCACTGTGGGAGTCGCGACGCCGGTGGTGGCCGAGCAGGCCACCATGGCGATCGCGAAGCAGGCCGCCGAGATCGCGCAGCTGCTGCTCAAGCTGCACAAGACGATCACCGCTCTGCTGCCGCTGGTGCACCACCTCGGTGTGGTCATCAAGATGCTCCAGGGCACCCTGGACGCGCAGCATTCGGTCGGAGCTTCGCCCATCTCCCGAGCCCTGTCCGGGGCCGCCAGCTAAGTCGCAGCAGTTCAGTTGCCCGTTTTAGGCAGTCGAGGCTCGATCATGCGGGCAATCCGCAGTGCTTCGGCGCACGAATCGACCGGCGGGCCGTTGTGGGTGACTGTGGGCGTCACGCTCACCACCAGCGAGACGGATCCGCCGTCCATGAGCTGCTCGCAGTCCGTGCCGTCGCGGTCCGCTCTGAACCGCGCTCCGGGCCGATCATTCACCGTATTCTCCGCATAGCTGATGAATGCCGGACCACGCGGGCGAGCGCGGTAGGAGACCAGGGGCTGCCTGTCGCGTTCCAAGCTCAACAGGAATGGCTTACCCGCCCACTCGCAGCCGACCGAACCCTCACGGTCCACCCTCGTGCGGGTGTCCGGCGTGATACTGAGCTGGCTCAGCTCCGCATCGGAGAGAATGGTGCACATATCAACCCGGCTGGAGTCGATCACTGTGGGGGAAGCAGTAGCACCACAGCCAGCCGCCAGCAATCCGAGCGCCACCCCAATACATCGCACTGAAACCAGCCGTCCCCATTGTGTTCGAAAACCGCTGCCAGCCTGCTCGAGGCGGGCGAATGACCGCCGCAGACAGAACACCGGCAACGTCGTCGGAAAGTAACCTCAGCCGGCGCTGTCCAGCACGCTGGTGACCAGCGCGGTGCACCAGACGAGCAGCTCGCGGTCGCGCAGCGGCGGGGCGCCGATGCCGCCGGCGCCCTCGGTGGGTCGGGGCACGGACAAGGTCTTCACCGTGGACTTGTACGTCGCTTGCGGGTAGAGCCGGGCCAGCCGCACGGCTTGCGAGTCCCGCAGCGTGACGGGGGCGAACCGCAGCCGGGAGCCCTGCACGGTCACCTCCGATACTCCGTGCACCCGGCACACCTGGCGGAACCGGGCGACGTCGAGCAAGGTGACCACCGGCGGCGGCAGCGCACCGTAGCGATCGCGCAGCTCGTCGGTGATGGCGGTCAGCGCGTCGGCGTCCACCGCCTCGGCGATCTTGCGGTAGGCCTCCAGCCGCAGCCGCTCTCCGGGGATGTAGTCATGCGGCAGGTGCGCGTCCACCGGTAGTTCCACCCGCACCGGCGTGGGGTCGGCCACTCCCTCGGATGGGGCCGCGCCCGCCGCGCTGCGGAACGCCTCGACGGCCTCCCCGACCAGCCGGATGTACAGATCGAATCCCACGCCGGCGATGTGCCCGGACTGCTCACCGCCAAGGATATTTCCCGCGCCGCGGATCTCCAGGTCCTTCATCGCCACGGCCATGCCCGCGCCCAGCTCGGCGTGCTGCGCGATGGTGGACAGCCGATCGTGCGCGGTCTCGGTCAACGGCGTCTCGGGCGGGTACAGGAAGTAGGCGTAGCCACGTTCCCGGGCCCGCCCGACCCGCCCGCGCAGCTGGTGCAGCTGGGCCAGCCCGAGCAGGTCGCCGCGCTCCACGATCAGGGTGTTGGCGTTGGAGATGTCCAGCCCGGTCTCGACGATCGTGGTGCACACCAGCACGTCGTACTCGCGGTGCCAGAACCCGGCGACGGTGCGCTCCAGCTGGTCCTCGTTCATCTGGCCGTGCGCCACCGCGATCCGCGCCTCGGGTACCAGTTCACGGATCCGCCGGGCGGCCTTGTCGATCGACGACACCCGGTTGTGCACGTAGAAGACCTGCCCGTCGCGCAGCAGTTCGCGGCGGATCGCGGCGGCGACCTGCTTGTCGTCGTAGACCCCGACGTAGGTCAGCACCGGGTGGCGGTCCTCGGGCGGGGTGAGGATGGTCGACATCTCGCGGATGCCGGCCAGCGACATCTCCAACGTCCGCGGGATCGGGGTGGCCGACATGGTGAGCACGTCGACGGCGGTGCGCAGCGCCTTGATGTGCTCCTTGTGCTCGACGCCGAAGCGCTGCTCCTCGTCGACCACCACCAGCCCGAGGTCCTTCCAGCGCACCCCGGTCTGCAGCAGCCGGTGGGTGCCGATCACGATGTCCACCGAGCCGTCGGCCAGGCCCCGCAGCACCCGGGACGCCTCAGTCGCGTCGCTGAACCGGGACAGCCCGCGCACGGTCACCGGGTAGGAGTGCATCCGGTCGGAGAAGGTCTGCAGGTGCTGCTGGGCGAGCAGGGTGGTGGGCACCAGCACGGCCACCTGCTTGCCGTCCTGCACCGCCTTGAACGCAGCCCGCACCGCTATCTCGGTCTTGCCGTAGCCGACGTCGCCGCAGACCACCCGGTCCATCGGGACACCACGGCGCATGTCCGCCTTGACCTCATTGATCGCGGCGAGCTGGTCAGGCGTCTCGGTGTAGGGGAAGGCGTCTTCCAGCTCCGCCTGCCACGGGCTGTCCGGGCCGAACGCATGTCCCGGCGAGGACTGCCGGGCCGCATACAGCTGCACCAGCTCGGCGGCGATCTCTTTGACTGCCTTGCGAGCCCGGCCCTTGGTCTTGGACCAGTCCGAACCGCCCAGCTTGTTCAAGGTCGGCAGCTCACCACCGACGTAACGGGTGACCTGGTCGAGCTGGTCGGTGGGGATGTAGAGCCGGTCTCCTGGCTGGCCGCGCTTGCTGGGCGCGTACTCCACCAGCAGGTACTCCCGGGTGGCGCCATGCACGGTGCGCTCCACCATCTCCAGGAAGCGGCCGATGCCGTGCTGCTCGTGCACCACGTGATCGCCGCTGCGTAGCGCCAGCGGGTCCACCGCGTTGCGCCGGCGCACCGGCATCTTCGACATGTCGCGGCTGCTGGTGCCGCCCCGCGCACCGGTGATGTCGCTCTCGGTGAGTACCGCCAGCCCCAGCGCGGGAACGGAGAAACCGTCCTCCAGGGTGCCGCGCACCACGGTGACGGTGCCGGCCGCAGGCGGCTCCCCCAACCCGGCAGCGGCGTGCACCACCGGCACGTCGGCGTCGCGTAACTGCTCGCAGGCCCGCTGCGCGGTGCCGGTGCCGGGCACCACCAGGACTGCGGCGCCGCCGGTGGCGGTATGTGCCCGCAGGTCGGCCAACGCGCGCGCCACGTCACCGTGGTAGGACTGCGCGGGGATGATCCGCAGCCGCAGCGCGTCATCGGCGTCGGTGGTCAGCGGGCTCAGCGTCCACCAGGCCAGCCCGGCGCTGCGGGCGTGCTCGCCGACCTCGCCCAGGTCGCGGTATGCCGAAGCGGATAGATCCAGCGCCGCCACGTCGACTGGAGCCGCTCCCCCACCGGCGGCGACCATCCAGGACGCCTCCAGGAACTCCTGCCCGGTCCGGACCAGGTCGGCGGCGCGGGTTCGGATCCGCTCCGGGTCGGCGAGCAGCACGTGGGTCCCCGCCGGCATCGCGTCGGTGAGCAGCGCCAGCTCTCGACCGGCGAGTACCGGGATGAGCGATTCCATGCCTTCAGCCGGTACGCCGGAAGCGACCTTCTCCAGCAGCTGCGCGACCGGCCCGGGCGGGGCCTTCGCGACGAGGTCAGCCGCGGCGGCCCGGACGGCGTCGGTGAGCAGCAGCTCCCGGCACGGCGGGGCATGCAGCTCGTCGGCGGGTGCCAGGGTGCGCTGGTCGGCGACGGCGAACGAGCGGATCTCGGAAATCTCGTCGCCCCAGAATTCCACCCGCAGCGGGTGGTCAGCGGTGGGCGGGAAGACGTCGATGATGCCGCCGCGGACCGCGAACTCGCCACGCCGATCGACCATGTCCACCCGGGTGTAGGCCAGATCGGCCAGCCGGGCCAGCACGCCGTCGAAGTCCTGCTCCTGACCAACACGAAGCCGTACCGGGGGGATGTCGCCCAGCCCGGACAGCATCGGCTGGATCAGCGAGCGCACCCCGGTGACCACCACCCGTAAACGGGCAGCGTCTGCAGGGTCTTCTTGAGGATGGGCCAGCCGGCGCAGGACCGCAAGCCGGCGGCCCACCGTGTCGGCTCGGGGAGAGAGCCGCTCGTGCGGCAGCGTCTCCCATGAGGGCAGCTCGGCGACCACCCCGGCGCCGAGCATGTCAGCCAGTTCGGAGGTCAGCTCGCCGGCTTCCCGGTCGGTGGCGGTGACGGCCAGCACGGGGTGCCCGGCGCTGGCCAGCGCAGCCACGGCCAACGGGCGAGTGGCAGTGGGGCCCTGCAGCTCAAGCTCGGGGGCGGTGGCCCGGGCGAGCAGTTCGCGCAGTGAAGGTTCCGGAAGTACGGCCTCGAGCAGGCCGGACAGAAGAGCGGATGTGGTTGGTAGCGTGGTCGCTACAGGCACCGTGGTGGACCTTTCAGACACAGATGTCCTTGACGCAGAACAGACCCCTACCGGGACGCCGACCGAGCGCAGAGGGGTCGTGCACACCACGATACCGACCGGCCTCCTCGTCCGATCACGCAGGGTTGGTAGCGGTTTGCGGCAGCGCCGGGGCGGGTTGGTAGTCCTTGAAGAGCAGGTTACGTGCCGGGGACGGACGAAATCGGTAATCGTGGAGCAACGGCGCGTTGTATGCTGAATTCGGTAATCGTTAATGTGCGGCTTATTTTGTGGCGATGATTATCCGACCAGAAATACTTTAAACTGTGGGGTGGGGATATTGACGGCCGCTGGGGGGGCTGGCGGATTCGGACAATCCGGTAGATCCGAGACAAAAAGTATTGTGCTTGGCGACGATCACGCGGTGTTCGTGGAATCGCTGGTGTCGGTGCTGACCAGCCAGGGATTCCGAGTCCCGGCGGTGGCCCGCAGCCTCGCCGGGACGATTGAGGCGATCCGTCATCACCAGCCCGACATTTGCCTGCTGGCCCGGCGTTTTTCCGATGGCGACGGGGTCAGCGCGATCGGCCTTATCAATGCGGTGAGCCCGGCGACGCGGATCCTCGTCCTCGCAGCAGACCGTGATGCCGAGGCGACGCGCCAGGCCGTCCGATTAGGTGCCGCCGGATACCTGCACAAGACCAGCGGTGTCCGCAAGCTGGTGAACGCGCTGGAGCGGGTCATCGACGGCGCAGTGGTGCTGGATGCACCGCGAGCGAGCACGGCACGATCCGATGTCTCAGAGGCACGCCGGCTGGCGGCTCACCTGACCGCTCGCGAACGAGAATGCCTCGCGCTACTCGTCGAAGGACTCGACACCCCAGCCATGACGCTTCGGCTCGGCGTGTCGACCACCACGGTACGAAGTCACGTGCAGGCGCTGCTGACCAAACTCGGAGTGCACTCCCGGCTCGAGGCCGCGACCTTCGCGGTGCGCTACGACCTCGTCGATCACGACCAGCGCGGTGCGGAGAGCCGCACGAGGACGGGCTAGCCGTGACGGGGACCAAACCGCTGAGCACGGTTCGCGGTGTGATCCCGGTCCGGGTGCTGCTGGTCGACGACCAGCAGTTGCTGATCGAGGCGCTCGCAGCCAAGCTGTCGACGGAACCAGACATCGTGGTGGTCGGGCACTGCACGATGCGCGATCCGGACCCCGGCGGGCTGGCCGCCCTACTGCGCCCGGACGTTATTACCATGGAGATGGCGCACGACGCCGCCGCACTGCTCGCGATGTTCCGCACCGCCTGGCCCGCCGCACGATTCGTGGTGCTCACCGCGAGCCACGACCCTGCTCAGGTGGTACAGGCAGCGCGGGCGGGAGCCGATGGTTGGGTGTCGAAAGAGTCTTCCATCGACGTCCTCACCCACGCGTTGCGCTGCGCCAGCCAGGGACACGCCTGCTTTCCCCCCGACCAGCTGGGTCATGTGCTCGGAGAATTGCGGGCCGATGTCGGGCGGGCGCAGCGCCGGGACGGACCGCTGGAGGTGCTGACCCCGCGGGAACGTGACGTGCTGCTGTGCCTGGCGCGGGGCCGCGGGCCCGCGGAGATCGCCGATGAGCTCGGGGTCTCGGCGCACACCGTGCGGACCCACACGAACAAGATCTTCGCGAAGCTGGGCGTGCACAGCCGGCTCGAGGCGGTCACCCTGGCGCGCGACGCGCTGCGCCAGGAGCGCAACAGCCTGCCTCCTGCATTGGACGTACCCCTCGTCATCCCGGCGCAGGAGCCGCTCTTGCGCGCCGGACCGTAGCGTCGGCTCACACCATGAGTGAAGCAATCCACGACATCAGCTCTGGTGGGTTCCCCGACGAGGGCCCAGAAAAGGGGGCTGACCGGCTCGGTGGCAGCCGCCTGCCGGCGGTGTTGATGTACCACTCGGTGGCGCCTTACGAGCAGGACCCGTACCTGGTGACGGTGCACCCCGCACGGTTCGAACAGCAGCTGGGCTGGCTGCACCGGCGCGGGCTGCGGGGCACCTCGATGCGGGAGCTGCTGGCGGCCCGGCGGGCCGGCACCGACCGGGGCCTGGTCGGGCTCACCTTCGACGATGGGTACGTCGACTTCGGCGAGCACGTGGTACCCGCGCTGGCCCGCTTCGGCTTCACCGCGACCGTGTTCGTGATCACCGACCTGCTCGGCGGGTCCAACACCTGGGACGGGGCGGGTCCCCGCAAGCCCCTGATGACGATCGACCAGATCCGTCAGGTGGCCCAGCTCGGAATGGAGATCGGCTCGCACTCCAGGCGGCATGTATCGCTGACGTCGCCCTGCGACCTCATCGGTGAGGTATCCGAGAGCCGAACCATTTTGGAGGACCTGACCGGGGAACAGGTCACCGGTTTCTGTTACCCCTACGGGCACCTCAACGCGCTGGCCGTGGACGCCGTACGCGCGGCCGGTTACCACTACGGCTGCGCCATTTGGCGCTCACCGCTGACCGGCCTGCACGCCCTGCCGCGCACCTATATCGGGGACCGGGACGGTGCGCTGCGGTTGCGCGCCAAGTGGTACCGGCAGCGTTATCACCGCCGATGACCCCGCTGAGCGTGTTGCACGCGGCCCAGCCCACCGAGGCCGGGGTCGCCGGGTACGTCGCGGGGGTGGCCGCCGACCAGTTGTCCCGAGGATGGCGGGTCACCGTCGCCTGCCCGGCCGGCGGGCAGCTCGCCACTGCCTTGGCAGAGCGCGGGATACCGCGCGTGCACTGGCCCGCGACCCGTTCGCCCAGCCTGCACACGGTGTCCGAGACCGGGCGGCTGCGCCGGCTGATCAGCGCGGTGGCGCCCGACGTGGTGCACCTGCACTCGGCGAAGGCGGGCCTGGCGGGGCGGCTGGCAGTGCGCGGCAGCCGCCCAACCCTGTTCCAACCGCACGGCTGGTCATGGCTGGCCGCTCGAGGGGCGACCGCCTGCGGCGCGCTGGCCTGGGAACGCCTGGCCGCACGCTGGACGCACCTGCTGGTGTGCGTCGGCGAGGGCGAGGCCGCTGCGGCCCGCCGCCGGCGAGTGGGCACCCGCCACCTCGTCGTCCGCAATGGCGTCGATCTCGCCAGCTTCCGGCCGGTCGACGGGCCGGCCCGAGCCGCTGCCCGGGATCGGCTGGGCATCGATCGAGAGGCGCCGCTGGCGGTGTGTCTCGGCCGGATCACCCGGCAGAAGGGCCAGGACGTGCTGCTCGCGGCATGGCCCCGGCTGCGGCCTCGATGCCCGGCGGCGCAGCTGTGCATCGTCGGCGACGGTGAGGCGCTGCCTGCCCTGCGCGCCTGCGCGCCGCCCGGCGTGCGTTTCATGCCGCCGGTCACCGATCCGCGGTGCTGGTACGCGGCGGCTGACGTGATGGTCCTGCCGTCGCGCTGGGAAGGCTTGTCACTGACCCTGCTCGAGGCACTGGCCAGCGGTTGCCCCGTGGTGGTCACGGACATCCCCGGCCTGGCCGAAGCGGTCACCGCCGGGGTGGGCGTGCGAGTCCCGGCCGGTGACGCCCACGCATTGGCGGAAGCTCTGGCCCGGCGGCTCACCGAACCCGACCTGCGGGCTGCCGAAGGACGTGCCGCGGCCCGGGCCGCGCACGCTTTCGACGTGCGGCGCACCCACGAGCAACTCGCCACCATCACCGCCCAGCTGCACAGTGATCACCATTGTGGGATCGCCATGGGGGGATCACCGTTTGGGAAGATTCAGCCGTGCCCTCCACGGCTGAATCGCCCCAAACGGTGATCAATTCAGCCCGTATGCGTCGAGCTTGGCCCGTAGCTGTCGCAAGGCCCGTGCGCGAGTGGGTCCAATCGCGCCAGGCGGAATTCCGGCGACGCGGGCGACTTCGGCGTATCGTACGGTTTGGTCGGTGAACAGCGTCCGCAGTACGGTCCTCTGGCGCGGGGACAACTCGTCGACAAGAGCCCACACTATCCGCGTTGTTTCGGCGCCGATCACTTGCTTCTCGGGACCCGCCGAGCTGTCGGCGACAATAACGGTCTCGAGGTCGATGAGCTTTGCGCCGGCCTTGGCCTGGCGCATGATACGGAGGCATTCGCGGCGGGCGGTGGTCGCCAGCCAGCCGGCGAGCCGGTCGGGGAATTGGACCCGGTGAGCGTTTTCGGCCAGCCGCAACCAGGTCATCTGCACCGCGTCGCGTGCATCGGCATCCTGCAGCCGAAAAGATCGCACCGTCGCGGACACGAGCGCGCCGTATCGGCGAATAATTTCATTCCACGAAGTCGGGTCCCCCTTGCTGACGCCGAGCAGAAGGTCAGCCCCGCCGTTCATGGTTTCAGTGGAAACGTCAGTGACTGTGGCGCTTGTCATCGGAATCACAGCCTCTTGGGTAAGTTGGCGCGCTCGTTGAGCGCACCACAACCGACGAGCAGGTCCGTCAAAGACAATGCCGAGACACGACCACGTCCGCTGTGCCCGCGGTGACAGCGCAGCTGTCTCCTTGAACTCAAAAGGACGAGATTTCGGCCGCACCGCCACCGTGACGTGCCGTGGCGACTCACCGTGATCCGTCGAACGGCGTAGGTGACCTACCGCCTATGGCGGAGGACCGTGCGCGCGCCTGATGCGACCGTCGGGAGGGCACTCGGAGCACAGGTCGGGGGACACGGTGGCGCAGCAGCGGCTTTCACTGGCGATCAACGGACGTGAGCGCCTCCTCGAAAGACGTTTAGTGCCCTTCGCCATGCCAGAGCCACGGCCGGGCAACGGCAACGGACACTCCAAGCTGGGTTCGGTGGTGATCGTGGGCCTCGGCTACGTCGGGCTGCCGACGGCGTTGGCGCTGGTAGGAGGCGCATCCCAGATCACCGGTTACGACATCAGCGACGACCGGCTGCGCGCCATCGAGTCCGGCGATGTCGATCTCAGCGAGCTCGATCGGGCCCGGCTGGCCGAGGCACGCAGCGACGACAGCTTCCGGCTGACCAGCGACGCCGCTGCGCTGGCCGAGGCCGACGCGGTGATCATCTGTGTGCCCACCCCGGTGGACTCCCACCACGTCCCGGAACTCGCCGCCCTGACCAGTGCGTGCCAGACCGTCGTGGCGCACGCCCACCCGGAACAGACGATCATCCTGACCTCGACCAGCTTCGTGGGCACCACCCGGCAGCTGCTGGTCGAACCGCTGGGTCAGCGCGGCCTGACCGTGGGCACCGACGTCTACGTTGCCTTCAGCCCGGAGCGCATCGACCCGGGCAATCACGACCACGTCCAGCGCGAAACTCCCCGCGTGGTGGGCGGGATCTCGACCAGCTGCAGCGTGCAGGCCGCTCGGGTGATCGGGGCGTTGACCGACTCGGTGTACCTGGTGAGCTCCCCGGAAGCGGCCGAGCTGACCAAGTTGTACGAGAACATCTTCCGCGCGGTCAGCCTGGCGCTGGCCAACGAGTTCAGCGACGTGTGCGCCACGCTGGGGCTGGACCCGATCGAGGTCACCCTGGCGGCCGGCACCAAGCCCTACGGCTTCCTCGCCGCGTTCCCCGGACCGGGCGTGGGTGGGCACTGCATCCCGTGCGATCCGCACTACCTGCTGTGGCAGCTGCGCGACGCACACCGGCCCACCCCGCTGATCGAGCAGGCGATGCAGTCCATTCATGCCCGCCCGGCCCGGGTCGTCGAGCGGGCCGCCGAGATACTCGCCGCCGAGGGCCGATCGCTGGACGGCGCGAAAGTGATCGTGATCGGCGTCAGCTACAAGGCCGGGGTCAGTGATGTGCGGGAGTCCCCGGCGCTGCCGCTGATCGATGGGCTGGCTGAACGTGGCGCCGAGGTCGCGTACCACGACCCGCTGGTGCCGACCATCCAGACGGCCCAGGGCCGGGTGCTGAGCAATGCCGCAGCACCCAGCGGGGCCGGTTGGGAACTGGCGATCATCCAGGTGGTGCACCCGGCCACCGACTACAGCTGGGTGCAGGACTGCCCGCGGGTGCTCGACGCCACCTATCTGTTCGACGCCGCCGCACATCGCAGCGTGGTGTGAGGCCGAACGCGATGGCTTCCCCGACTTCCCCGACTTTTCCCCTCAGGTTGGACACCAGCACACCGGCGGTCATTCTCAAGCTCGACCACAATGTGATGCACCACGGCGGGCTGGGTGCGATCCGCAGCCTGGGACGCCTGGGCGTGCCGGTGTACGGGGTGCACGAGGACCCGCTGGCGCCCGCGGCGCGATCGCGCTACCTGCAAGGTCGGTGGATCTGGCGGCCGGCGCCTGACGATGTGCAGCGGGTGCGCGCCGGGCTGATCACGCTGGCCGAGCGGATCGGCCGGCGGTCGGTGCTCATCCCCACCGACGACGCCGGCGCCATCTTTCTCGCCGAGCACGGCAGCGACCTGCGTCAGTATTTTCTGTTCTCCGCTCCGCCGCGCGACCTGCCGCGCCAGCTGGCCGGCAAGTACACGCTCTACCAACGGTGCCGCGAGCTGGGCGTGCCGTGCGCGGCGGCCGCGCTGCCCGAAACGCTCGGTGAGGCCTCCCGCGTCGCCGAGCAGATGGGGTTCCCGCTGGTGGGCAAGCTGGCTACGCCGTGGCAGTCGAAGAGCGCCAAAAAA